>NZ_BQIJ01000001.1:0-612685 GCF_021602465.1 Pseudomonas urethralis | reverse complement strand
GGTAGTGGTGGCGGCGGCGGTGGTCACGGCGGCGGCGGCGGTAGTGGCGGCGGTGGCGGCGGTCACGGCGGTGGCGGCGGCGGTAGCGGTGGCGGTAGCGGTGGCGGCGGTGGTCACGGCGGCGGCAGCGGTGGTGGCGGCCACGGTGGTGGTACTGGCAGCGGCGGCCATGGCGGCAACAGTGGCAGCGGCCATGGTGACGCAGGCCAGGGTCACGATGGCAACTCGAATTCCGGTCGCAGCAGCAACCATGCTGAAGCGGGTGATGATCATGGCAACCACGTTGGCGGTGAGCCCGGTGACGATCATGGCAATCATGTCGGCGGTGAGCCCGGTGACGATCATGGCAATCATGTCGGCGGTGAACCTGGCGACGATCATGGCAATCACGTTGGTGGTGAACCTGGTGACGATAACGGCAGCCATGTGGGTCGCGAACAGGGTGATGACCGCGGTGCTCATGCCGGTGGTGAAGTCGGGGATGACAGGAGCTGATTGGCAGTGAACAGCCCATACAAGACCCAACGGACGGGTTTTGTATGGGCGGCCCCAGGCCCAGTCCTATCAGGCGTTTGCAGGTGAGCGCTGACAGCTTTTTCTCATTCTCGATGGGAAGTGGTTACAGTTGTGTGGGATGTTTTCCCGCATACTGGGTTCACAGTTCAAGGAATGCGCTCCATGCAATCGCCCTCTATCCCTCCGTCCATGCTGAGTGCATTGCGCAGGATCATGCGCCCTCTGGTGCGCCTGATGCTGCGCAAAGGGGTGACCTATACGATGTTCACCGACGTGCTCAAGGAAGTCTTCGTAGATGTGGCTCATCGCGAGTTTCGCCTGGACGACAAGGTGCCGACCGACAGTCGCATCAGCCTGCTGACCGGGGTGCATCGCAAGGATGTGCGGCGGCTGCGAAGTGAAAGTGACGCGTCTAGCGCGGCGCTGCCGGAAAACATCACCTTAGGTGCGCAATTGGTGAATGTATGGACCCGTAGCCCGCCCTTCTGCTCGGAGGCCGGCCAGGCGTTGGCCCTGCCAAGGCTGGCCAGCGTTGGCGGCGAGTGTTCTTTCGACGCCTTGGTGGCGAAGGTCAGCACGGACATCCGTGGGCGGGTAGTGCTGGATGAATGGTTGCGCCTGGGCGTCGTCCGCCTCGATGATCAGGACCGCGTCCACCTCGAGGCCCAGGCATTCGTACCGCAGAAGGGCTTCGATGAGAAAGCCGCTTATTTTGGCCATAACCTGCATGATCACGCCTGCGCGGCGGTGCACAACCTCAGTGGCGAAGGTCTGCCGTTTTTCGAACGCAGCGTGCACTACGACGCCCTGACCCCTGGCAGCGTCGACACGCTGCGCGAAGCCGTCAGCCAGGATGGCATGCAAACCCTGCTGGCCTTCAGCCGGCTGGCAGCCGAGTTGGAAAACACCGACGAGCCAAGCCACGGGCAGCGCCAGCGCATCACCGTCGGGCTCTATTTCTATTCTGAAGCCACTGACCCCGATTCGTCGAAGGCCGCCGACTCATGACGCCCTTCGTGCGCTGCCTCAGTCTCGTTGCACTGGTCCTTGGTTTCGGGCTGAACCTGGTGGCGCCTGCCAAGGTGGTAGCAGCGCCAGTGTGCGTCAGCCGTGATGAAGTGGGCATGGCGGGTGCTGCGAGCCTGCAGTTGCCGGGGGGCGTTGGCGGCACCGGCGCCAGAACCGGTGGAGTGGGGGGCACGGGTGCGCCGCTTCAGCAGCACCCCGGTGGCACGGGGGGGACCGGCACGCCGATCGAGCGCCCGGGCGGCACTGGTGGTACTGGTATCGTCGGCACCATCACCGGGTTCGCATCGATCTGCGTCAGTGGCCAGGAGGTGCACTACGCCAAGGATGTACCTGTCAGTGAAAATGGTGCCCCTGCCAGCAGCGCTCATCTGGCGATCGGCCAGGTGGTCGCGGTGGAGGCGTATGGCACACAGCGCGGCTTGCAAGCCGGGCGCATCGCGATCCTCAACGTTTACGAGGGGCCGCTGACGGCATTGCCGAATGCTTCGGGGCCGCTGCGGGTCATGGGCCAGCCCGTGCGCCTGGCAGCCGGGGCGCGGGTGGCAGAAGGGCTGCGACCGGGCGAACCGGTCAGGGTCAGCGGCCTGCGCGATGCTGCAGGTGAAGTGGTCGCCAGCCGTATCGAGCGGGCACCAGGGCTCAGGGAGGCCAGTGCCATTGGCGCAATCGATCACCGCGGCAGCCTTCAGGGGCTCAAATTAGGTACTCCTGTGGCACCGGCGCGGGAAATGCTGGTGCGCGGCCATTGGACCGGCAGCCAGCTGGAAGTGGCGCAAACGCGCCCTGACCCGAGCCTGGCGTTTGCCGGGCGAGGGCAGACGATGGTGATCGAAGGGCTGGTGCAGCGCACGCAAGCGCGTCAGCTGGTGGTCGGCGGCATCAACGTGGCTTTGGGGCAGGATACCGTGGTCGTCGGCAAGCAGCCCGCGTCCATCGCGCTCGACCAACGGGTGCGGGTAATCGGCGTATTCAGTGCTACCCACGAGCTGCGGGCATCCCGCGTCGAGCTCGATGACGAGCGCGCAGAGCATTCGGGCGCAGGGCATTCAGGGGGTAACAGCGAGCACGTTACAAGCGGCTCGGGCACTTCGGGAAACAGCAGCCAAGGTGAGCGCAGCAGCTCCAGCATTCGCAGCGAAAGCGGTGATGACCACGATGGGCGCAGTGCCGGTAGCGGCGCCAATGATCATGACAGCGTGGACGTTGAGGACAGGTCCGGCAAGTCGGTACGGGTCGATACCGTGGAGCAACGCGAGACCAGCAACAGTGGTAGTTCCGATCGCGTGGAGAAGCTGGAAAGAGTGGAGAAGGTGGAAAAGGTCGAGAAAATAGAGAAGGTCGAAAAGCCCGAGAAAGTCGAGAAAGTGGAAAAAGTCGAACGTCCTGAAAAAGTAGATAAGGTCGAGAAGCCTGAAAAAGTCGAGAAAGTGGATAAGGTAGAAAAGGTAGAAAAGGTCGAACGGGTCGAAAAGCCTGAAACGGTAGAAAAAGTCGAAAAGGTCGAAAGACCTGAGACGGCAGAGAAGGTTGAAAAAGTCGAGCATCCGGAGCGGTCCGGGCATTAGGCAACTAGGCTGGGTTAGTCCGTTCACACTTCCCGACGCAATACCGAGGTGCAAATGAGACCCGCGCTCCCTCTTTTCGCCTGTTTGTTGTCCTGTAGCAGTGCCTCGGCCCTGGCCGATACCTTCAGCGCCTCGATTGGCATGGACTATTCGAGTGGCGACTATGGCACGGGTACCACTTCGGAAATCTGGTATGTCCCTGTGGTCGGCAAGTATGAAACCGGCCCCATGACTTACAAAGTCACCGTGCCCTGGCTACGCATCACCAACCCGGAAGTGGGGCCCAATGGTGACCCCTTGCCCGGTGGATGCCATGCGGTGGAGAGTGGGCTGGGTGACACGGTAGCCAGTGCGGCTTATGCACTGCTCGATGGCCGTGACGGTGGCCTGATGCTGGACCTCATCGGCAAGGTCAAATTTCCCACTGCCGATGAAAAGCAGTGCCTGGGTACAGGGGAGTACGATTACACCGGCCAGGTCGATATCGCCCAGGCATTCGGCCCGGTCACCGGCTTCGCGACCCTCGGCTGGAAGAAGTTCGGTGACCCGCCTGGCAGCGATTTCAAAGATCCGATATTCACCAGCCTGGGCTTTGCCATTCCCGTGGGGAAAGGTACGTCGGCGGGCGCCTCGTACGACTGGCGGCAAAAAGTCGTCTCGACGGGGTCGGAAATTCAGGAACTGACACTGTTCCTGACCCACAAGCTCAACCGGGAATGGAAAGTGCAGCTGTATGCGGTCAAGGGTTTTTCCGATGCCAGCCCTGATGCTGAAGCTGGAATGATGGTTTTCCACACGTTCTGACAAAAAAGCCCCTGCCGGGCAGTTCCGCATGCGGAATACCCGGCAGGGGCTTTTTCATGGGCCGGCTGCTTTAAACGGGCTCGGCCCACATGTCGTATTCGTCGGCATCCACCACGCGGCACCGGACTTTATCGCCCGGCTTGAAGCCATGGTTACCGTCGATGAACACGCTGCCGTCGATTTCCGGAGCATCGAAGAAGCTGCGGCCAACCGAACCCTGTTCCTCGACTTCGTCGATCAGCACTTCGATTTCCTTGCCGATGCGCAGCTGCAGGCGAGCGGCGCTGATGGCCTGCTGGTGCGCCATGAAGCGGTCCCAACGGTCCTGCTTGATGTCATCCGGCACTTCTTCCAGGCCCAGGTCGTTGGCCGGGGCGCCTTCGACTGGCGAGTACTGGAAGCAGCCGACGCGGTCGAGCTGGGCTTCGGTGAGCCAGTCCAGCAGGTACTGGAAGTCTTCCTCTGTTTCGCCAGGGAAGCCGACGATGAAGGTCGAGCGGATCACCAGCTCGGGGCATTGCTCGCGCCAGTTCTTGATGCGGGCCAGGGTCCGGTCTTCGAAGGCTGGGCGCTTCATCGACTTGAGTACTTTCGGGCTGGCGTGCTGGAACGGGATGTCCAGGTACGGCAGGATCTTGCCTGCGGCCATCAACGGGATCACGTCGTCGACATTCGGGTACGGGTAGACGTAGTGCAGGCGCACCCAGGCACCCAGGCTGCTCAGCGCTTCGCACAGTTCGAGCATGCGGGTCTTGACCGGGCGACCGTTCCAGAAGTCGGTCTTGTATTTGACATCGACGCCGTAGGCGCTGGTGTCCTGGGAGATCACCAGGATTTCCTTGACTCCGGCCTTGACCAGGCGCTCGGCCTCGCTCAGCACCTCACCGACCGGGCGGCTGACCAGCTTGCCGCGCATCGACGGGATGATGCAGAAGCTGCAGCTGTGGTTGCAGCCTTCGGAAATCTTCAGGTAGGCGTAGTGGCGCGGGGTCAGCTTGACGCCCTGCGGCGGCACCAGGTCAATCAGCGGGTTGTGGTCCTGGCGGGGAGGCACCACTTCGTGCACGGCGTTGACCACCTGCTCGTACTGCTGCGGGCCGGTTACCGACAGCACGCTTGGGTGCACGTCACGGATATTGCCTTCGTCGACACCCATGCAGCCGGTGACGATGACCTTGCCGTTTTCCTTGATCGCTTCACCGATCACCTCAAGCGACTCGGCCTTGGCGCTGTCGATGAAGCCGCAGGTGTTGACCACCACTACATCGGCATCCTCGTAGGTGGGCACGACTTCATAGCCTTCCATGCGCAGCTGGGTCAGGATGCGCTCGGAATCGACCAGGGCCTTGGGGCAACCCAGGCTGACGAAACCAACCTTGGGGGTGGCGGGAGTGGTGGACATGACTAACCTCGGTATTGAATGCAGTTCGCCCGCAGCAGAGGGGGGCGATCTTGACGGGCGCTTTTGGCGCCTCTGATCAAAAAGTGCGCAATTCTAGCGAGCGCACGGTCGCTTGACCAGCAGAAAAGCGACGAACGCTGCGCCACGCCGGTGGTCGCGGCTGCCTGTGCATGGCAAAACCCGGAAACACAGCCCGGCAATGACGCCCCTTGAATGCAGGGTCACCACTCGTCACTCTCTCCCTCGCCTTTAAATCCTTCTCTTTAGCTTATTCAAGGCTTATAGTTTTCTTATAAGAACGGCGTGGAAAATGAATACGATCAATTGGGCACGCAAAGCTGTGAAGCAACTCAGGAAAATCAACAAGCCCGATCAGCCGAAGATTTACGATGCCGTCCAGGCTCTGGCCCGAATGCCAGACGTTCAAGGTGTCAAGACATTGGTCAACCACCCTCATGGCTACCGGCTGAGGGTCGGCAATTACCGCATCCTTTTCGACTGGGATGGCAGCGTGAGAATCGTCAATATCGAGGAGGTCAGAAAACGCGATGAACACACCTACTAATGTACAGATCATCCACGGCGCTGATGGCCGTCCCGCCTTCGTGGTGTTGCCGTATGCTGACTACATTGCCAACCGCCCTCAGCACGACCTGGTGCCCAACGAAGTCGTTGGCTATATGGTAAAGGAAGGCATGACCGCTATCGCCGCCTGGCGCAGGCATCTGGACCTGACCCAGGCTGAAGTTGCCCAGCGGCTGGGCATCTCCCAGTCAGCCTATGCTCAACAGGAGGCTGCTGAACGGCCGCGCAAGGCCACTCGCGAGAAGATTGCGGCTGTGTTGGGCATTCCGGTGCAGTCTTTGGATCTGTAGCGCTTACCGGCTATGTTTGCCTGAACCGGGGCCGTGACCAGCAGAAAAGCGACGAACGCTGCGCTATGCTTCGCGCCATTGCGCCGGGGCACTGCATGTCCCTGACGCAGGAGTGAATTCTACCGGCCTTCAAGGCCATCTGCGGGAGTGTTCGATGGTTCAGGCAAGCAGTCACGCCGAAGGCGGGCACGCGGGGAAGCAAGGCGCGACACGGTCACTGGGGCTGCTGGTGGCAGCGGTCGGGGTGGTGTATGGCGATATCGGTACCAGCCCGTTGTATACCCTGAAAGAGGTCTTTACTGGCGGCTATGGGGTGCCGGTCAACCATGATGGTGTGCTGGGGATCCTCTCGTTGATCCTCTGGTCGCTGCTGTGGGTGGTGTCCTTCAAGTACGTGATGTTCATTCTGCGCGCAGACAACCAGGGCGAGGGCGGCACCATGGCCTTGACCGCCCTGGCGCGGCGGGCCACGGCGGCTTATCCGCGGCTGCGGTCGCTGATGGTCATCTGTGGCCTGATCGGCGCCTCGCTGTTCTATGGCGACAGCATGATCACCCCCGCGGTGTCGGTGCTGTCCGCCGTCGAGGGCATGGGCCTGGCCTTCGAGGGTATCGATCACTGGGTAGTGCCCATTTCGCTGGTGGTACTGGTGGCCTTGTTCCTGGTGCAGAAGCACGGTACCGACAAGATCGGCAAGCTGTTCGGCCCGATCATGGTGGTATGGTTCCTGGCACTGGCCGTGCTGGGCGCACATGGCATCTCCCAGAGCCCGGAAGTGCTCAAGGCGTTCAACCCTGGCTGGGCGGTCAATTTCTTCATCGTCCACCCCGGCATGGGCGTAGCCATTCTCGGCGCGGTGGTGCTGGCGCTGACCGGTGCCGAGGCACTCTATGCCGACATGGGCCACTTCGGGCGCAAGCCGATCGCTCGCGCCTGGTTTGCCCTGGTGCTGCCAGCGCTGGTGCTCAATTACTTCGGCCAGGGCGCAATATTGCTGCAGAACCCTGACGCTGCCCGCAACCCGTTCTATCTGCTGGCGCCAGGCTGGGCGCTGCTGCCAATGGTCGGCTTGGCGACGATGGCCACGGTGATTGCCTCGCAGGCGGTGATTTCCGGGGCCTTCTCCCTGACCCGCCAGGCTATCCAGCTGGGATATATCCCGCGCATGCAGATCCAGCACACGTCCAGCGACGAGCAGGGGCAGATCTACATCGGTGCGGTGAACTGGACCTTGATGGTCGGTGTGGTGCTGCTGGTGATCGGTTTCGAGTCCTCCGGCGCCCTGGCGGCCGCTTACGGTGTGGCCGTCACCGGAACCATGCTGATGACCACTATCCTGGTGTCGGCGGTGATGCTGCTGTTGTGGAAGTGGCCACCGGTGCTGGCGGTACCGATCCTGGTCGGCTTCCTCTTGGTCGATGGCCTGTTCTTCGCCGCCAATGTGCCGAAGATCGTCCAGGGCGGTGCCTTCCCGGTGCTGGCAGGCTGCGTGCTGTACCTGTTGATGAGCACCTGGAAGCGCGGCAAGCAGATCCTGGTGGAGCGCATCGATGAAGGCGGGCTGCCGCTGCCGGTGTTCATCAGCAGTATCCGTGTGCAGCCGCCACATCGGGTCGAAGGCACGGCGGTGTTCCTGACGGCACGGGCAGACGCGGTGCCTCATGCGCTGCTGCACAACATGCTGCACAACCAGGTGCTGCACAGCCAGGTGGTGCTGCTGACCGTGGTCAGTGAGGACCGTCCGCGGGTGCCGGAACACGAGCGTTTCGAGGTCGAGGCCTATGGTGATGGCTTCTTCCGCGTGCTGCTGCACTTTGGCTTCATGGACGAGCCAGACGTGCCGGCGGCCTTGAAGCTGTGTCACCTGGACGAATTGGACTTCAGCCCGATGCGCACCACCTACTTCCTCAGCCGGGAAACGGTCATTGCGTCGCGTCTGGAGGGGATGTCGCGCTGGCGGGGCAACCTGTTTGCGTTCCTGCTGAAGAATGCCAATGGCAACTTGCGCTTCTTCAACTTGCCGCTGAACCGGGTTATCGAGCTGGGAACTCAGGTCGAGATCTGAGTTGCTACCGATTCGCGGGTGAACCCGCTCCCACAGGGTACATGCACAACCTGTGGGAGTGGGTTCACCCGCGAACGGCCATCGAGCGTTATCAGTTCTGTGCCGCGACGCTGGATTTGCCCTGACGCGTCTCGATCTCGTCGATCAGGCGTTTGGCCAGCGCCGGGTAGTTCTCGTCGAAGTGGTGCCCGCCTGGCAGCTTCATGCGCTCGCCTACCGCGGTCTTGTCGGTGCAACCGCTTTCGTCGGTCTCTTCCACGCCGTACACGCACACCACCTTGGACGCCGGCAGTTTGGCCATTTCCGGCCCGGTAGGCGCTTCCTGACCTTCCTTGCCCAACCAGCCTTCGACTTCGATCTCGAAACTGCCACTGCGGGCGAACGCCAGCAGCACGACTGCGTCGATACGCTGCTGGTCTTCGGCTGGCAGTCGGTTGTAGATGGCCGGCAGCACGTCCGCACCGAACGAGTAACCGGTCAGCACGAAACGCTTGGTGCCCCACTTCTGGCGGTAGTGCTGCATCAGTTCCGACAGGTCGGCGGCGCTTTGCTCCGGAGTCTTGTGTTGCCAGTAGTAGCGCAAGGTGTCGATACCGACCACCGGGTAGCCCAGCTTGGCCATCTCGCCGGCCACGTCGCGGTCCAGGTCGCGCCAGCCGCCGTCACCGGACAGGAACAGGGTGACGGTGTCGGTGGTTTGCCCGGCCGGGACCTCCACCACCGGGATGGCCAGGGCGTTGCCGTCGCGGCCAACCAGGGCCTGGGTCAGCTGGGCCTTGAGTACCTGTGGCAGGTGAATGTCATAGTCACTGATGCTGGTCTCAGCGTTGGCCTGGTCGCGCACGAAGGCGGCACTGGCATCGTCCGGGTTGTCGTTCCAGGCGACGTTCCAGTGGCCGTGGGCGGCCGACTTCGGCAGCTCGACCTTGCAGCCTGGCTGTTCCAGGGTGAAGTCGACCGAGATGGCCCGTGCCTTGTCGTCATTCTGGGTGGCCAGCCAGCGCCATGCCTGGGCCGCCCCTGGGCCGATGCCGGCGACCAGGGTCGGTTTGTCGGACAGCTGGGTCAGCGCCTGGTCCATGGCCTGTTGCTGCTTGGTGCAGTCGTTCGGCGGCAGGATCACCTGAACCAGCTGCGCCTCGCCAGCCTGGCTCAGGTCCAGCAACTGCTTGTCGCTCAGGGCTTGGTCCTGGGGCACGCCGATGGCGACTCGGGCCTTGGCATGCACGCCCGGGGTGACGCGGATGATGCTGGTGTCATTCAAGGTCAGCTGCTCCAGCCGTGCCTCGGGGGCAGGGCGGGCCCACAGCCAGAAGCCCGCAGCGCCAGCCAGGGCGGCCAGCAACAGGGGAATCAGTACGTACAGCCAATAGCGTCGGATCATCAGCGTTTCACCAATCCAGTCAGGCCGCCGGCAATCAGGGCGGCAGTATCGGCCAGTGCTACCAGCGGGTCGAGCCCGGCTGGTACGGCCATGTAACGAGGTTCCCAGTCCGGCTGGAACTTGTCCTTGAAGCGCCGCAGGCCCTGGAAGTTGTAGAGCTGTTCGCCACGGCGGAACACCATCGAGCCCAGGCGTTGGGTCAAGGGTGCACCGCGGCGTGGCTGCAGGCCGGAAAGCGGGACCATGCCCAGGCTGAAGCGGCCGTAGTCATGGCTTTTGTAATGCAGGATCAAGCCGATCATCATGAATTCCATGGTCAGCTTCGGCGCTTCGGGGTGAGCGCGCATCAGGTCGAGGCTGGCCAATTCGTTGCTGTGGGTTTCCAGCAGGTTGGCGAAGGCCACCGGCCGGCCCTGGAAACGAATCAGGGCGATACGGAAGTGCTGCAGGTACTCGGGGCTGAAGCGCCCCAGCGAGAAGCCCTTCTCGCGAACGTTCTTGCCGCCGAGCCAGGCGTCGGAGATTTCCTTGAGTTCGGCCAGCGGTGCCTGGCCAGGTTCGTGGATCTCCAGGCTCAGGCCATCCCGGCCGCCACGGTTCCAGGTGTAGCGCAGGTCTTTCATTTCCTTGCCCTTGGCTTCGAGGTCGAAGCGGCGCAGATCAACCCGCGCTTCCTCGCCCAGCTTCAGGGCAGTCAGGCCGATGTCCATGTAGAACGGCAGGTTTTCCGCGCGCACCTGGTAGAACACCGGGCGGGCGTGGTGCAGGTCGCACAGGTCTCGGAACTGCCAGATCATCTCGGCGCGTTCCTGGGCGGGGCCGATCGGGTCGTACAGCGCCACCAGGCTGCGACCGCGACGGGCATACATCAGGAAGGCAGTGTCGTTGGGGTGGAACAGCAGGGCCTTGTCGCCGGTCAATGCCAGGCCACCGTCGGGCTGGTCGGAAGCCAGCAGGATGCGGTTGGCGCGCTGTAGCTCGGCCTCGTCAGGCAAATGAATGACCGGACGAGCGGTGCGCAGCAGCCAGGTCAGGGCGACGATCACCAGCAACACCGCACTGCCCAGGGCGGCACGCAGGCCACGTGGGGCGTCGGCGTCAAGGGTGAACTGCCACCACAGCTTGTGGGTATAGGGGACATCCTGGTAGGCAAACAGCAGCAGCCACACCGATGCACCGACCACACAGGCGCTGGCCACCAGGTACACCGGTGAGAACGGCAGTTCGAGCAGCCGGCTCGGTCGGTAGAACGAACGACGGAAAACGGCCAGCAGTGCGGCGGTCAGGGTCAGCAGGCTGGCTTCTTCCCAGTCGAAGCCTTTGAGGATCGACAGCAGTGCGCCCACCAGCAGCAAAACGGTAGTCAGCAGCCAGGCGGCCGACAGGCGCCGGCGCAGGCCCTGGGCCAGCAGCAGGCACAGCACGCCAATCAGGCTGGCGCCGAAGTGCGAGGCGTCGATCAGCCGGTGAGGCACGAGGAAGCCCATGTGCTCCAGGCGTGTGTCGATTTCCGGCGTGGCGCCGGAGAACAGCAGCACCACGCCTGACAGGAACACCAGAATTGCCAGGATCGGTGCGCCGAGGCCCGAGGCCGCCTTGATCGCTTGCTGGGCAAACAGCAGGCGGCGCGCTTCGTTGGCCAGCAGCAGGACACAGGCCAGCAGCAGTGGCAGCACCACGTAGATCAGTCGGTACAGGAGCAGGGCGGCAGCCAGAGGTGCAGCGCCAAGCTGGTCGGCAAAGGCGGCGAGCAGGATGGCTTCGAACACCCCGACGCCACCCGGCACATGGCTGAGCACGCCAGCCGCCAGGGCCAGCAGGTAAACCAGCACGAAGGCACCGAAGGGTGGGGCTTGCGGCAGCAGCAAGTAAAGCACTGTGGCGGCAGCAGCCACGTCCAGCGCGGTAATCAGCAATTGCAGGGCTGCCAGGCGGCCACCCGGCAGGCGCAGGGTGCGGCGGCCCAACTGGACCAGCAGGCTATCAGCCAGCGGCTGTTCTGGCAGGCGGCGGCGATAAAGCCCGATCACCAGCACGGCGGTGAGCGCCAGTACCGCGATGGCGATGCCGGCCAATACTGTCGAAGGCAAGCGCAGGGCGGTAGCCGCTGCCGGCAGGTTGCTCAAGGTGGCCAGCGCCGCCAGCGGTGGCAGTGCGCACCCCAGGGACAGGCTGGCGAACACAGTCATGCGTGCGACTTCGGCGGCGCCCAGGCCCTGACGTGCATACAGGCGGTAACGCACCGAGCCACCCGAGAGCATCGACAGGCCGATCGCGTTGCCAATGGCGAAGGCGCTGAAACCACCCATTACCAAGGAACGCGCAGGCAGCTTGACGGCCGCGTAACGGCTGGCCGACCACTCGTAGCCGAGCAGGATCACGAAACCTGCCACCGTCGCCAGCACGGCGCCGATCAACGACTTTGCCGGCACGTCGAGCATGGCATCGTGCAGGGCGTAGATGTCCAGTTCGCTCAACAGATGCCGACAGGCGATCAGCGCCATGGCAAACAGCAGCAAGGTCACGCCCAGGCCAATCGGCTGGCGGTAACGGCTCATACGCTCAAGCCAAGGCAGGCGCTGGGCAGCAGTCGGCAGTGCCGAGGCAAGTGGCACCTGGGGTTCGGGAGTGTGCGATGTCATGAAATGCCTCGAGCGAGGTGCGCGAGGAGGGGATGTGCAGCGGCCAAGTGAAAGTCCCTTTGGTAAACGTATCCAGATATTACTCCGGGCAACGTTACTTTCAGTCGTCCGGCAGCGTTAAAGATAGTTCATCCTCATGTCGACACCTCAAACGGGCGGGTTAGGGTGAGTTCCAAGGATTTAACAGGCGACGAAATGCAACAAACCCCGCGCTGCTTTTACACAGGCGGGGTTTGTTCTGACGAATATGGTTGCGGGAGCCGGATTTGAACCGACGACCTTCGGGTTATGAGCCCGACGAGCTACCAGGCTGCTCCATCCCGCGTCAGAGGGGCGCATTCTATAGCGTTGGACGCTTAAGTCAAGTGTCAATTTCTGAGGCAAAGAAAAAGGCCACTGCGTTAACAGTGGCCTTCTCTTGAATCTGGTTGCGGGAGCCGGATTTGAACCGACGACCTTCGGGTTATGAGCCCGACGAGCTACCAGGCTGCTCCATCCCGCGCCTGTGGGATCGAATTCTACAGCGTAAGCACTTGATGTCAAGCGCTACTTATTGATTTATCTTGATTTTTCCTTCGCCGAAGAAAATCGAGGCAAAAGAAAAAGGCCACTGCGTTAACAGTGGCCTTTTCTCGAATCTGGTTGCGGGAGCCGGATTTGAACCGACGACCTTCGGGTTATGAGCCCGACGAGCTACCAGGCTGCTCCATCCCGCGCCTGTGAGATCGAATTCTACGGGTTTCTTCGCCCGTGTCAAGCAACATTATCGAAAACCCTTTTTCGTTCAACCTCTTAGCGTTTATGCCTGGCGGCGGGTCAGGCGCGACGGGCCTTGCAAGCCGATTATCGAGGCAGGCTGTCTCACCGTCAGCGGCATGCGCTACTATCTGTATGAATTTACAGTGGTGGCCGTCATCAATGTCTTTGCGCAAGATCATCCATATCGACTGCGATTGTTTCTACGCCGCCATCGAGATGCGTGACGACCCGCGCCTGGCCGGTCGCCCCATGGCCGTGGGGGGTTCTCCTGACCGTCGCGGGGTGATCGCCACCTGCAATTATGAAGCACGCGCCTATGGCGTGCGTTCGGCCATGTCGTCCCGGCATGCCCTCAAGCTGTGCCCGGACCTGGAAATCGTCAAGCCGCGCTTCGACGCTTACCGGGAGGCTTCGCGTGAGATTCACGCCATCTTCCGTGACTACACCGAGCTGATCGAGCCGTTGTCGCTGGATGAGGCGTATCTGGATGTCAGTGACAGCCAGTGGTATGCCGGAAGCGCTACGCGAATCGCCGAGGACATTCGCCGGCGGGTTGCCCGCACTTTGCATATCACGGTATCTGCGGGGGTGGCGCCGAACAAGTTTCTGGCCAAGATCGCCAGCGATTGGCGTAAGCCCAACGGCATCTTCGTGATTACCCCGGAGCAGGTCGAGGCCTTTGTGGCTGCATTACCGGTGGCCAAGTTGCATGGCGTGGGCAAAGTGACCGCCGACAAGTTGAACCGCCTGGGGATCGACACCTGTCTTGACTTGCGTGAATGGTCGCGGCTGGCGTTGGCGCGTGAATTCGGCAGTTTTGGCGAGCGGCTCTGGGGGTTGGCGCGAGGGATTGACGAGCGTGCGGTTCACAACGATAGCCGCCGGCAGTCGGTCAGTGTGGAAAACACCTATGACAACGACCTGCCAGACTTGGCCAGTTGCCTTGAACGGTTGCCGGAGCTGCTCGAAAGCCTCAATCAGCGGATTGCCCGGATGGATAGCAGTTACCGCCCGGACAAGCCGTTCGTCAAGGTCAAGTTCCATGACTTCAGCCAGACGACGATGGAGCAGGCAGGGGCGGGCAGGGACCTGGAAAGCTACCGACAGCTGCTACGCCAGGCATTCGCCCGGGGTGGCAAGCCGGTGCGCTTGCTGGGGGTGGGGGTGAGGCTGAGGGACCTGCGCGGGGCGCATGAACAGCTGGAGCTGTTTACTTCTGAGTAGTGAGGGCCGCTTTGCGGCCCTTCGCTACCACGCTCGCTCCTACAGGCCGGGATCAGCGACCAACCGGCCGGTGGCTTTGGTCAGTGCCGACAGGAATTCCTGTTGCAGCTCCGGATCGTTGCGTGTCAGCTCGATCAGGCTCTGCTCCATCTCGCTGGCTTCCTCTT
Source organism: Pseudomonas urethralis (assembly GCF_021602465.1). NCBI lineage: Bacteria > Pseudomonadati > Pseudomonadota > Gammaproteobacteria > Pseudomonadales > Pseudomonadaceae > Pseudomonas > Pseudomonas urethralis. The sequence goes on along the minus strand of NZ_BQIJ01000001.1, from coordinate 598,253 downwards.
CCAGGCCCAGCTCGGACAAGCGCTTGACCCGGTGTACCCACTGGCCCACATCGTCATCCTCGAGGTCATCGAAGATCAGCTCATGGGCCTCTCGCAGCTTGTTGCGCAAGGTGGCGCTGACCAGCAGGCTGGCATCGCCACGCACCGCGTTGTCCTCGTCGACCGCTTGCAGGTGCAAGGTGCCGACGTGATTCAGGTGCTGTTCCGAGAACGGGCTGTCCAGCAGGTTCAGGCGCAAGACGCCGTTCCTGTCGGTAGTCAGTTCGTGGGTCATCTTGCCTGCCTTGACTTCAACCAGCCGCTCGCTCCAGGGCACGCTGGTGAACTCCTCGCGCTTGTCCTTCTGCACTTCGCTGATGCCCGCCAGGTTCTGCTGAGCACGGCCATTGGACGGCGTGTTCATGAACGGATTGAGGCCATCCACGCCATAGCTGAGCCAGTCGTGGGTGATGCTCTGCGGCAGGTTGCCAAGGGTGAACACGTTGACCACGTTAGCCCCTATACCGGCCACCACGGCTACCGCGCCCAGCGGGATCTCGTAGATCTCCCGCCACGGTTGGTATGGGGTGTAGCGGTCGTAGCGGCGGGTGACCTCGTATTCGGTGACCTCGAAACGCTTCTGCTCGTGGATGCGCACACGCCGTTGCGGAAGCTCCATCACCTTCGGCTCGCCGACATCGATCTGCAAGGTGTGTTCGAGCAGCTTGCGCTCGACACGCTCCTCATGATCGCTGCGCTGGGACATCTGGTTGGCGCAACCGCTGGCGAGCAAGGCGCCGCACAATGCGGCGCCCCCCAGGGTAAAGGTACTTCGCTTGGACATGATTACTCGTGCATTGGTTATCAGCGGCGAACGCGGGCCTGCAGGAAGGTCAGCACTTCATTGAGCGGCAGCTGTTGGGCCTCCGACTCGGTGCGGTGCTTGTACTCCAGGTTGCCGTCGGCCAGGCCGCGATCGCTGACGACGATGCGGTGTGGAATGCCGATCAGCTCCATGTCGGCGAACTTGATGCCGGGGCTGGTCTTCTTGTCGCGGTCGTCCAGCAGCACCTCGTAGCCGGCTGCAGTCAGTTCGGCGTACAGCTTGTCGGTTGCCTCGCGGACTACCTCGGTTTCGTAACGCAGGGGTACCAGGGCGATCTGGAACGGTGCCAGGGCGTCGTTCCAGATGATGCCTTTGTCGTCGTAGCTCTGCTCGATGGCGGCGGCGACCACGCGGGACACGCCAATGCCGTAGCAGCCCATGGACAGGGTCACCGGCTTGCCGTTTTCACCCAGGACCTGGCACTTGAGCGCCTCGCTGTACTTGGTGCCGAGCTGGAAGATATGGCCGACTTCGATGCCGCGCTTGATGACCAGGGTGCCCTGGCCGTCCGGGCTTGGGTCGCCTTCGACGACATTGCGCAGGTCGGCGACTTGTGGAACCGGCAGGTCACGCTCCCAGTTCACGCCGAAGTAGTGCTTGTCGTCGATGTTGGCGCCGATGGCAAAGTCGCTCATCAGGGCGACCGAGCGGTCGATCACGATTTCCAGCGGCAGGTTCAACGGGCCGAGCGAACCGGCGCCGGCACCGATGGCCTCGCGCAGTTCGGCGTCGGTGGCCATGACCAGCGGGTCGGCAACCTGTTCCAGCTTGGCGGCCTTGATTTCGTTGAGCTCGTGGTCGCCGCGGACGATCAGGGCGACCAGCTTGCCTTCCTCGGCGCCGCGCACGATCAGGGTCTTGACGGTCTTTTCGATCGGCAGGCCGTGGTTTTCCACCAGCTGGGCAATGGTCTTGGCATCCGGGGTATCGACCAGGCGCAGCTCCTCGGCAGGCGCAGGGCGCACGGTTTCACGCGGGATGGCCTCGGCCTTCTCGATGTTGGCGGCGTAATCGGAGCTGTCGCTGAAGATCACGTCGTCCTCGCCCGACTCGGCCAGGACGTGGAATTCGTGGGAGTAGCTGCCACCGATGGAGCCGGTGTCGGCCTGCACCGGGCGGAAGTCCAGGCCCAGGCGGGCGAAGACGTTGGTGTACGCCTGGTGCATGCGGTCGTAGGTTTCCTGCAGGGAAGCCTGGTCGGCATGGAAGGAGTAGGCATCCTTCATGATGAATTCGCGGCCGCGCATCAGGCCGAAGCGTGGGCGAATCTCGTCACGGAACTTGGTCTGGATCTGGTACATGTTGAGCGGCAGCTGTTTATAGCTGGACAGCTCGTTGCGGGCCAGGTCGGTAATCACTTCTTCGTGGGTCGGGCCGACGCAGAACTCGCGCTGATGGCGGTCCTTCAGGCGCAGCAGCTCAGGACCGTACTGTTCCCAGCGGCCGGATTCCTGCCACAGCTCGGCAGGCTGGATGCTGGGCATCAACACTTCCAGGGCGCCGGCGGCGTTCATTTCCTCGCGCACAACGTTCTCGACCTTGCGCATCACCCGCAGGCCCATCGGCAGCCAGGTGTACAGGCCGGAAGCCAGTTTGCGGATCATGCCGGCACGCAGCATGAGCTGATGGCTGATGACCACTGCGTCGGCAGGGGTTTCTTTCTGGGTGGCGAGCAAATATTGACTGGTGCGCATGGTTAGCCGTGTCGATTGCCTAAGACGTTGAAATAGCCCCGCATTGTACGGGGGCGAAACGAAGGCGTACAGAATGCCCCAGGGCGTGGCAGTTGTCAGCCAAGAAAAAGCCCGGCAAGTGTGCCGGGCTTTTTCAGGTGCGGGGCACTATAAGCCAGGCTTACAGGATGCTCAGCGGGTACTCGACGATCAGGCGCAGTTCGTCGATCGAGCTCGAACCGTAGTAGACGCCATCGCTGGAGCGGTAGGTGGCCTGACGAACGCGGAAGCTCAGGTCTTTGGCCGGGCCTTCCTGCAGGACGTACTTGACGTCTACGTCGCGTTCCCATTCCTTGCCGTTGCTGGTGGAACCGGTGTTGGCATCGCTACCACGCACGTAACGGGTCATGAAGGTCAGGCCTGGAACGCCGTATTCGGCGAAATTCAGGTCGTAGCGAGCCTGCCAGGATTTCTCGTCTTCGGCGTTGAAGTCGGAACGGGCAACGGAGTTGGCCAGGAAGATGGTACCGCCACCGTCCACGCCGTAGCCGTAGTCGCCGTCACCATGGACCTTCTGGTAGGCCAGGGTGAAGGTATGAGCGCCGATGTTGTAGGCGCCCGACAGGCTGTAGGCCTGGTTGTCGAGCTTGGTCACGTCATCTTTCTCGGCGCGCTGCAGGCCCCGGCCATCGCTCTTGGTGTCATAGATGTTGAAGTCGAACACCAGACCTTGTTTGTCAGAGAGCGGCAGCGCCCAGTTCAGGTTGGCGTAGTACTTGCGCCAGTAGTCTTCGACCTTGGAGTAGTACAGGCTGGTAGACAGGTTGTCGGTGAAGGCGTAGGTGCCACCGAAAACGTCGGCCTGCTTCAGGTGCAGGCTGTCGTGGAAGGTCTGGGACTGGGCATTCAGCGCGGTGAAGTGACCGGCGTTGAGGGTCAGGCCTTTGATTTCGTTGCTGGTGATCAGCGCGCCTTGGGCCACTTCTGGCAACAGGCGGCTGTCATCGGTCGCGAGCACTGGCAGGGCAGTGAACTGGTCGCCGACTTTCAGCACGGTATCGGAGACGCGCAGTTTGACCGCGCCGCCGCCTTCGGAGAACTCGTCCTGCGCACGGCCGTCGGCATCAGTCGGGAACTGGCCGGTGCTGTGGCGGCCTTTGCCGCTGTCCAGTTTCACGCCGAGCATGCCGATGGCATCGACGCCCACGCCGATCACGCCTTGGGTGAAGCCCGACTCATAAGTACCGAGGAAGCCGAGGCCGGTTTCTTCAACACGGCTCTGACGCAAGCCGGTACGAGGGTTACGCTCGTTGTTACGGAAGTCACGGCTGAAGTACAGCATGCGAGTCTTGACGTTCAGCTTGCTGTCTTCGAGGAAACCCTTGGACTCGTCCTGGGACGAGGCCACTGCCATCTGTGAGGTCCCTGCCGCAACGGCCAGGGCGATCATGCTCCACTTCATCACGCGCATCGTGATTTGCTCCTTTGGTTTTTAGGAAGAGTACCGCTGCGTCCAAGTCTTTTAGTTATATGGAACAGCTCTTTCTTGTTATGTCGGCGGAAATGTATAGCACGCTGACTGTTCTTGGCGATATGGCTAAATCCATCCTTTCGGGAACTTTATGGCCATGTCGCTTTCAGGTATTTCCATGTCGCAAATCACGCCCCGTTTAACCGGTTCGTACAACGCCAGCGCTGTTCCATTGCCGTAAGAATTCTGTAACTACAGACTCCTGGCTGGGAAACTCCCTGGTGTGCCCAATCTCGCTGTTGTTATTTGTCGCGTCACCTGGTCAATGCAGGTGTCGTGCCGACTTGGCGTGGAGAGAATGCAACAAGCATGCTCAAAATTAACAACGGTTCATGAAATTTTCACAAAACCGACCGCCAGAGGTCGGAAAGTGCCGCAATTACGGGGCGGGCGTTGTTTGATTGTGTGCCGGTTTCATTCGGCAGGTTGAAAGAAAAAGCTGCCTTAAAAGTCAATGTGTTACCGCCCACTGTTGATCCTGAGTGGTTGATGTGGGTAGAAGCGTAGTGGCGCACACTTTGCTGGCCTCATTTTGGTGCGAAAAGTAGCGCTGTGTTACCGCGGTTGTGCAATTCGTGAAGACTCATGGGCTTAAAGCGTGCATTCACGCGTCTGGCAACATGCTGGGACGGGCGAAGCAGCGTATCCTTGGCGCACAGGGTTATTGTTTGGAGATTGATCGTGTTTGATATGGATTCGCGTTTGCAGCAGGATTGCCTGGTGCTGGGTGACTTTCCGCTGTGCCGCCTGCTGCTGAGCAAAGATGCCAATTACCCGTGGTTCATTCTGGTGCCCAGGCGTGAGGGTGTGAGCGAGTTGTTCGATCTCAGTCACGAAGACCAGGCGCAGCTGTGGAAAGAAACCACCTACCTGGCCGAAACGCTCAAGCATGCGTTCGCGGCTGACAAGATGAACGTTGCCACCTTGGGTAACGTGGTCAGCCAGATGCACATGCATGTGATCGTTCGCCGTCAGGACGATCCAGCCTGGCCTGCGCCAGTGTGGGGCAAGGTCCCGGCCGTTGGGTATGCACCGGAGCAGGTGGACACCATTCGTCAGCGTCTGCGTGCGCTGCTGACCCATGATTATCGGGAGGTCTGACATGTCGGCGGAGTTGCGCATCATCGAGTTGGAAACCCGTCAGGCGTTCCAGGACGACACGATCCAGGCGCTGAATGATGTGGTGGTCGAGCAGGGGCGGGTCATCGAGCGTCTGCAACTGCAGATGGCCGAGCTGATCAAGCGGTATGAAGAAATGGTCGGGCAGATTGGCAGTGAAGGGGAAGAGGCGCCGCCACCTCACTACTGATGAGTGGCCGCCCTGGGCTTGCCCCAGGGCGGTGCGGGCTCAGCGGCGGTTCACCGCGACCACGTCTTCGGCCTGCAGGCCTTTGTCGCGGTGCATCACCGAGAACTCCACGCGCTGGCCTTCGACCAGGATGCGGTGACCTTCGCCGCGGATCGCGCGGAAGTGCACGAAGATGTCGTCGCCCGAGTCGCGGGAAATGAACCCGAAGCCTTTGGACGTGTTGAACCACTTAACGGTGCCGGTATCACGCTTGCCGGCTTCCAGTGGCGCACCTTGGCTGGCGCGTGCTTTCTTGCTGCTGCGGGCGAAGCCGGCCACCAGGTGCATGGCGACAGCCAGCGCGGCGCAGACCAGCGCCGCCAGGTTGCCCATTTCCGGGCGCGCGAGCAGGGTCAGGGTCTGCAGGACCACGGCCACCACCAGCAGGGCGCAGGCCAGGTATTGCAGCTGTTGCCGCGCACCGCGGTAATACAGTGGCACGACCGGGGCCAGCAGCAGGTTGAGCAGGCCCAGCAGGGTCAGATAGACCGCGTCGGGTTGCTGCAGGAAGGGTATTGCGTCGGGTTTGAGGCTGGGTATGAGCGATAGCAGCAAAGCCGCAACGCCCGTCACCAGATGGACGATCTTGAACATGGGTTGGCTCACAGTTGATAAGGCCGATCACAGGAAGAGCTGGCGGCACGGTGCGCATGAGGTGTAAAGCGCGAACACGTGGAGGCCAGCCTATGCACCCGGCAATGACAGTCCGCACGGGTGGCACCGTGCCTATTTAACAGCAAAGGCGGGGGCTTCTCAAACCGCAGCCGGCAAGCACCGATGGTTTGCCCTGTGTCATGGTCGCCTTGCGCCAGGCATTGATACAGTGTGTAGTACCGGCTTGATCATCAAGCCTTATGGAAAGGGGAACTTCATGGCAATCGATATCGGTATCAGTGAAGAAGATCGCAAGTCCATCGTCGAAGGGCTTTCCCGCCTGTTGTCGGATACCTATGTGCTGTATCTGAAAACCCATAACTTCCACTGGAACGTCACCGGCCCATCGTTCCGCACCCTGCACCTGATGTTCGAAGAGCAGTACAACGAACTGGCGCTGGCGGTCGACTCGATCGCCGAGCGGATCCGTGCACTGGGCTTCCCGGCGCCAGGTTCGTACGCCTTCTACGCACGGCACTCCTCGATCAAGGAGGAGGAGGGTGTGCCGCCTGCCGATGAAATGATCCGTCAGTTGGTGCAGGGACAAGAGGCTGTGGTGCGCACTGCACGCAGCATCTTCCCGGTGGTGGACAAAGTCAGTGATGAACCCACCGCTGACCTGCTGACCCAGCGCATGCAGGTGCATGAAAAGACCGCCTGGATGCTGCGGGTGCTGCTCGACGGTAAATAAACGGCAAATTATGTAGGACCTGTCAGAAAGCCCGGCTGAGTCCATTCCAGCCGGGCTTTTTCGCTTGTGCGGGAAGGTTTTGCCGCTGCTTTGGGCGTCTCGCTCTGCGCTTCATTGAGCCCCAGTTGACAAACTGAGGAGGTGGCGCGATGCAAGCAATCAAGCGTGCGGTGAAGTTGGGGCATTGGCCTGGCAAGCAGTGCATCGACCCGTTCAAGGCCGATTTCGACATGTTGCAGACGCAGCCGGTATCGCGTTCGGTGCGGTTGAACGGTTTTTCCACGTGCCTGCGCCTGGAGGCGGTGTATTGGGGTATCCTCGAACAGATCGCCGCGGCGAACCAGTGCTCGGTCAGCGCCGTGTTGTCCTATGTCGACCGTGAAGTGCACCTGCGTCAGGGTGGGGTGCGCAACTTCAGCGGGCTGATCCGGGTGATTTGTGTCGCCTGGTTGCGTGATCCGCCGAGTGCACGCTGATCGCCCGGCGGGCTGCGCAGTGTCGGTTAACCATATATAATCCCGCTTTTTGCTGCCCCGGCAGCCAGCGTTGTGGTTGACGAGAGACGTTCATGCCCCTTTATGACTATCAATGTGCTTCCTGCGATCACCGGATGGAGGTGCTGCAGAAGATCAGCGCCGCGCCGCTGACCGACTGCCCGGCCTGTCAGGCGCCGGCATTGAAGAAACTGCTGTCGGTCCCTGGCTTCCGCCTGAGTGGCAACGGCTGGTACGAAACCGACTTCAAGACCGGGGCAAAAAAGAACCTGGCAGGCGGCGACAAGGCCGACTGAGTTGAATTGCAGTAGCCGGGTCTTGCAGTATTAGCCCTCCGGGCGGCCAAGGCCTCCAACGAATACACGAATCACGAGAAGCGAAACCACCATCATGATGCGCAGCCATTATTGCGGCCAACTGAACGAGAGCCTGGACGGCCAGGAAGTCACCCTTTGCGGCTGGGTCCATCGTCGCCGGGACCACGGCGGGGTGATCTTCCTCGACATCCGTGACCGCGAAGGCATGGCCCAGGTCGTGTTCGACCCGGATCGCGCCGAAACCTTCGCCGCCGCCGACCGCGTGCGCAGCGAGTACGTCGTGCAGATCACCGGCAAGGTGCGCAAGCGCCCGGAAGGCGCAGTGAACGCCAACATGGCGTCTGGTGCGATCGAGATCCTCGGCTACCAGCTGAACGTGCTCAACGAAGCAGAAACGCCGCCGTTCCCGCTGAACGAATACTCCGACGTCGGCGAGGAAACCCGCCTGCGCTACCGCTTCATCGACCTGCGTCGCCCGGAAATGGCCGACAAGCTGCGCCTGCGTTCGCGCATCACCAGCAGCATCCGTCGGTTCCTCGATGAAAACGGCTTCCTCGACGTCGAAACCCCGATCCTCACCCGTGCCACGCCGGAAGGCGCACGTGACTACCTGGTGCCGAGCCGCACCCATGCAGGCAGCTTCTTTGCCTTGCCGCAGTCGCCTCAGCTGTTCAAGCAGCTGCTGATGGTTGCCGGTTTCGACCGCTATTACCAGATCGCCAAATGCTTCCGCGACGAAGACCTGCGTGCTGACCGCCAGCCGGAATTCACCCAGATCGACATCGAGACCAGCTTCCTCGACGAAGCCGAGATCATGGGCCTCACCGAAAGCATGATCCGCAAGCTGTTCAAGGAAGTGCTGGATCTGGAGTTCGGCGAATTCCCGCACATGACCTTCGAAGAGGCCATGCGCCGCTACGGTTCCGACAAGCCTGACCTGCGTATCCCGCTGGAGCTGGTCGACGTCGCCGACCAGCTGAAGGATGTCGAGTTCAAGGTCTTCGCTGGCCCGGCCAACGATCCGAAGTGCCGCGTCACCGCACTGCGTCTGCCAGGCGGCGCCAGCATGCCGCGCAGCAAGATCGACGAGTACACCAAGTTCGTCGGCATCTACGGTGCCAAGGGCCTGGCCTACATCAAGGTCAACGAGCGCGCCAAGGGCGTCGAAGGCCTGCAGTCGCCGATCGTCAAGAACATCCCTGAGGCCAACCTCAACAACATCCTCGACCGCGTTGGCGCCGTCGACGGTGACATCGTGTTCTTCGGTGCCGACAAGTTCAAGGTCGTCAGCGAAGCCCTGGGCGCGCTGCGTATCCGCCTGGGTCACGACTTCGAGCTGCTGACCTGCGAGTGGGCGCCGATGTGGGTCGTCGACTTCCCGATGTTCGAAGAGAACGAAGACGGCAGCTTCACCGCGCTGCACCACCCGTTCACCGCGCCGAAGTGCACTCCGGAAGAACTCGAGGCCAACCCGGCCACCGCGCTGTCCCGTGCCTACGACATGGTGCTGAACGGTACCGAGCTGGGTGGCGGTTCGATCCGTATCCACCGCAAGGAGATGCAGCAAGCGGTGTTCCGCCTGCTGGGCATCGAAGCTGCGGAACAGGAAGAGAAGTTCGGCTTCCTGCTCGACGCCCTGAAGTTCGGTGCGCCACCTCACGGCGGCCTGGCCTTTGGCCTGGACCGTCTGGTCATGCTGATGACCGGCGCCCAGTCGATCCGTGAAGTGATCGCCTTCCCGAAAACCCAGAGCGCCGCGTGCGTCATGACCCAGGCGCCTGGCATGGTCGACGCCAAGGCCCTGCGCGAGCTGCACATCCGTCTGCGCGAGCAGACCAAGGTCGAGTAATCGGCCCCGGGCGCATCCCGGCGGGTGCGCCCCGGCGCTTCGGCGCAGTATTCCCACGTTCCGCCCTTCGGGGCGGAACCTGTTTCTGTTTCAAGGATTCGGAGTCGTTATGGCTGGTCATTCCAAGTGGGCGAACATCAAGCACCGCAAAGAGCGCCAGGATGCCAAGAGAGGCAAGATCTTCACCAAGTGGATCCGTGAGCTGACCGTCGCTGCCAAGCAAGGCGGTGCCGACCCAGGCTCCAACCCGCGGTTGCGCCTGGCGTTGGACAAGGCGCTGGGCGCCAACATGAGCCGCGACATCATCGATCGCGCCGTGGCCCGGGGTGCCGGCACCAACGAAAGCGACAACGTCGAAGAGCTCAGCTACGAAGGGTACGGACCGGGTGGCGTGGCGATCATGGTCGAGGCCATGACCGACAACCGCAACCGGACTGCTGCCGCCGTGCGCCATGCCTTCACCAAGTGTGGCGGCAACCTCGGCACCGACGGCTCGGTCGCCTACCTGTTCGAGCGCAAGGGCCAGATCAGCTTCGCTGCGGGCATCGACGAAGATGCCCTGATGGAAGCCGCAATGGAGGCCGATGCCGACGACGTGGTGGCCCACGACGACGGATCGTTCGACGTTTTCACCTCGTTCAACAGCTTCTATGCCGTGCGTAACGCGCTGGAAGAGGCGGGCTTCAAGGCTGCCGACGCGGAAATCGTCATGCAGCCGACCACCAGCGCGGAACTGGACCAGGAGGGCGCCGAGAAAGTGCTCAAGCTGATCGACATGCTCGAAGACCTGGATGACGTGCAGAACGTCTACTCCAATGCGCAGATCTCTGACGAGATCATGGAAAAACTCGGCTAAGGTGTGCTGGCGATCAGTGCCGGCGCTTTGAATTTGTCGGTGTCTGTACCGGCCCTTTCGTGGGTAAACCCGCTCCTGCAACGACTGCGCTCAATCCGAGGTTGGTGCAGGAGCTGCAGGAGCGGGTTTGCCCGCGAAAGGGCCGGTACAGTTTGCACACATGCATGCTTTTAAAAACGGGCCCTATGACTCTGATTCTTGGTATCGACCCCGGCTCGCGCATCACCGGCTATGGTGTGGTCCGCCAGACCGCCCGTGGTTGCGAGTACGTGGCGTCGGGCTGCATCCGCACCGGTAGCGGCGAGTTGCCTGAGCGGTTGCAGATTGTCTTTCGCGGCGTCAGCGAGATCATCGCCCAGCACGGCCCGGTGACCATGGGCATCGAACGGGTGTTCATGGCACGCAACGCCGATTCGGCGCTCAAGCTGGGCCAGGCTCGCGGTGCGGCCATCGTTGCTGCCATCGAGGCCGGGCTGGAGATCGCCGAATACAGCGCCAGCCAGGTCAAGCAGGCAGTCGCTGGCAGCGGCGGGGCCAATAAAGAACAGGTGATGTTGATGGTCATGCATCTGCTCAAACTGACCCAAAAGCCACAGATCGATGCTTCGGATGCCTTGGCCATCGCGATGTGCCATGCCCATACCCGCTCCAGCCTGGTGCCCCACGGCCTGGCCACGGCGCGGCGGCGAGGCGGGCGCTTGCGTCTGTAAGCGCTTCATGCGCTGATACACATTTTGTCCGGGCGAACCATTCTCCCGGTGCATTTGCTGATAGGGTTGAGCGGTCTTCGACCGGCTCCCCGAGAGGAAGGATCGGAACGTGATTGGACGTTTGCGCGGCACCCTGGCGGAAAAACAGCCGCCGCACCTGATTATCGACGTCAACGGCGTAGGCTACGAGCTGGAAGTGCCGATGACCACCCTGTACCGTCTGCCGAAGGTTGGCGAGTCGGTGACCGTGCATACCCACCTGGTGGTGCGTGAAGACGCCCACCTGCTGTACGGCTTTGCCGAAAAGCGCGAGCGCGAGCTGTTCCGTGAGCTGATTCGCCTCAATGGTGTGGGCCCAAAGCTGGCGCTGGCGCTGATGTCCGGCCTGGAAGTGGACGAGCTGGTGCGCTGCGTACAGGCTCAGGATGCTGCGGTGCTGGTGCGCGTGCCAGGCGTTGGCAAGAAGACCGCCGAGCGCCTGCTGGTCGAACTGAAGGACCGCTTCAAGGCCTGGGAAACCTCACCGGCCATGTTTACCCTGGTCTCCGATGGCCCACTGCCGCTGGCCAGCGAGTCTTCCGCCGAGGCCGATGCGGTCAGCGCCCTGGTGTCTCTGGGCTACAAACCGCAGGAAGCGAGCAAGGCCATCGCCGCGATCAAGGACAAGGCCGGCCTGAGCAGCGAGGAACTCATTCGTCGCAGCCTTAAAGGGATGATTGCCAAGTGATCGAAGCCGACCGTCTGATCGCCGCCAGTGGCCGCGACCGTGAAGAAGTCCAGGACCGTGCGATCCGCCCGTTGCGCCTGGACGAGTACATCGGCCAGCCGGTGGTGCGCGAGCAGATGGCGCTGTTCATCCAGGCGGCCCGTGGGCGCGGCGAATCGCTCGACCATACCCTGATCTTCGGCCCGCCCGGGCTGGGCAAGACCACCCTGGCCAATATCATCGCCCAGGAGATGGGCGTATCGGTCAAGAGCACCTCGGGGCCGATCCTCGAGCGGCCGGGTGACCTGGCGGCGATGCTGACCAACCTCGAACCGCACGACGTGCTGTTCATCGATGAAATCCACCGCCTGTCACCGGTGGTCGAGGAAGTGCTGTACCCGGCGATGGAAGACTTCCAGCTGGACATCATGATCGGCGAAGGCCCTGCGGCCCGGTCGATCAAGCTCGACCTGCCGCCCTTTACCCTGGTTGGCGCTACCACCCGGGCCGGGATGCTGACCAACCCGTTGCGTGACCGCTTCGGTATCGTCCAGCGCCTGGAGTTCTACAGCGACAAGGACCTGGCGACCATCGTCAGCCGTTCGGCCAACATCCTTGGCCTGGCCATCGAGGACCACGGCGCCTATGAGATCGCCCGGCGTGCCCGTGGCACGCCACGTATCGCCAACCGTTTGTTGCGCCGGGTGCGCGATTACGCCGAGGTGCGCGGCAAGGGCCAGATCACCAAGGCCGTGGCCGACATGGCGCTGAACCTGCTGGACGTCGATGAGCGGGGTTTCGACCATTCCGACCGCCGCCTGCTGTTGACCATGATCGAGAAGTTCGACGGTGGTCCGGTGGGTGTGGACAATCTGGCTGCGGCCATCAGCGAGGAGCGGCATACCATCGAGGATGTGCTCGAGCCCTACCTGATCCAGCAGGGGTATATCATGCGCACCCCGCGCGGTCGCGTGGTAACCCGGCATGCCTACCTGCACTTTGGCTTGAATGTGCCTGGCAGCCTCGGCGGGCAATCCGAATTTTCCGAGCCAGGCGATGAATGACCGATCAAAACCTGCTTTTCGTGGTCCTACCGCTGGCATGCCGATGGTGCGCTGGCAATTCGACATTAATGAACAAAAACAGTTGCCGCAGCGGATTGGCAAGCTGAGGAGTAAGCACTAGAGTATGCGCGCGCAAAATGGCCTGGAACCGTTCGCACACCGTTGTCGCGTCTATTACGAAGATACCGATGCCGGTGGCGTGGTGTATTACGTCAATTACCTGAAATTCATGGAGCGCGCGCGCACCGAGCGCCTGCGGCATCTGGGCTTTTCCCAGGCGCAGTTGGCCGAGGACAACCTGCTGTTCGTGGTTCATTCCAGCGAAGCCCGCTATCACGCGCCGGCACGCCTGGATGACGAGCTGAGGGTCACCGCGCAAGTACTTGAACTCAATCGCGCCAGCCTGCGCTTCGTGCAGCAGGTCTGGCGGGAAAAGGATGAAACGCTGCTCTGCGAAGGGCAGTTCCTGGTGGCCGCCGTGCGCGCCGACACTTTCAAACCCCGAGCCATACCCCCAGAGCTGCGCGACGCCTTTGTGGCGGACGGCTTGGGTAATCAATCGAACGCAGGAGAATAAGCGTGGAAGCTAACGTCGTCGACCATACCTCCATGTGGAGTCTGGTCAGCAATGCCAGCGTGGTGGTACAGCTGGTAATGCTGACCCTGGTGGCCGCCTCGGTCACCTCATGGATCATGATCTTCCAGCGCAGCACCATGCTGCGCGCCGGTCGCCGTGCGCTGGATGCCTTCGAGGAGCGCTTCTGGTCGGGTATCGACCTGTCCAAACTGTATCGTCAGGCAGGCAGCAACCCGGACCCGGACTCTGGCGTGGAGCAGGTCTTCCGTGCCGGCTTCAAGGAGTTCTCGCGCCTGCGCCAGCAGCCGGGCGTGGACCCGGACGCGGTCATGGAAGGCGTGGCGCGTGCCATGCGCGTGGCCATCTCGCGTGAAGAAGAAAAACTCGAGCAGAGCCTGCCGTTCCTCGCCACCGTAGGTTCGACCAGCCCGTACATCGGCCTGTTCGGTACCGTGTGGGGCATCATGAACTCGTTCCGCGGCCTGGCCAGTGCCCAGCAGGCCACCCTGGCCACCGTGGCCCCGGGTATCGCCGAAGCGCTGGTCGCCACCGCCATCGGCCTGTTCGCGGCCATTCCTGCGGTGATCGCCTACAACCGTTTCGCGGCGCGCAGCGAAGTGCTGATCGGCCGTTACTACACCTTCGCCGACGAGTTCCAGGCGATCCTGCACCGCAAAGTGCACACCAGCGAAGAGTAATCAGGTAGAAGCCCATGGCCCGAGTTCGCCACAAACGCAAGCCCGTCGCCGAGATGAACGTGGTGCCCTACATCGACGTGATGCTGGTGCTGCTGGTCATCTTCATGGTGACGGCGCCCATGCTCAACCAGGGCGTGAAGGTCGACCTGCCCAAGGTTTCCAGCGAAGCCTTGCCGCAGGACAACAACGTCCAGATCCTCACCATCTCCATCAAGGCCGACAAGACCTACTATTGGAACCTCGGCAGCGAAGTCGATACCGACAAGCAGATGGACAAGGCCATGACCTTGCCGGACATGACCAGCGCAGTGACCAAGATCATTGCCGCCGGTCGCGATCAGGGCAAGCAGACCCAGGTCTTCATTCGAGGCGACAAGGCTGTCGACTACGGCGCCGTCATGGGCGCCATGGGCGGGTTGCAGAAGGCCGGTGTCGGTAACGTTGGCCTGATTACCGAGGCGCCCTGATGCAACAGCGAGAGCCATCCGCCTCGGAAAGCTACTTCTGGCCCAGTGTCTGGGCCATCGGCCTGCATGTGCTGGTGTTCGCCCTGCTGTTCGTCAGCTTTGCCATGACGCCTGAACTGCCGCCTTCCAAGCCGATCGTTCAGGCTACCCTGTATCAGCTCAAGTCCAAGAGTCAGGCAACTACCCAGACCAATCAGAAGATTGCCGGGGAGGCGAAGAAAACCGCTTCGCGCCAGACCGAAGTCGAGCAGCTGGAGCAGAAGAAGGTCGAGCAGGAGGCCATCAAGGCCGCGGAACAAAAGAAAGCCGACGCCGCTCAAAAGGCTGAAGAAGCACGCGAGGCCGCCGAAGCCAAGAAGGCCGAGGAGGCTGCAAAGGCTGCCGAAGCCAAGAAAGCCGCCGAGTCCAAGAAAGCCGAAGAGGCGAAGAAGGCCGCTGAGAAGCAGCAGGCTGACATCGCCAAGAAAAAGGCCGAGGAAGAGGCGAAGAAGCAGGCTGAGGAAGAAGCCAAGAAAAAGGCAGCCGAGGAGGCCAAGAAGCAGGCCGCCGAGGAGGCGAAGAAGAAAGCAGCCGAGGACGCCAAGAAGAAAGCGGCGGCCGAGGAAGCGAAGAAAAAGGCAGCTGAAGAGGCCAAGAAGAAGGCCGCTGCAGATGCACAGAAGAAGAAAGCACAGGAAGCGGCCCGCAAGTCGGCGGAAGACAAGAAAGCTCAGGCACTGGCCGAGCTGTTGTCCGACACCACCGAGCGGCAGCAGGCCCTGGCTGACGAGCAGGGTGACCAGGTGGCCGGCGATTTCGACGACCTGATCCGCATGCGCGCGGCCGAGGGCTGGGCACGTCCGCCTTCCGCGCGTAAGGGCATGACGGTGACCCTGCAGGTCAACATGTTGCCGGACGGCACCGTCACCGGTGTCAGCGTGATCAAGTCCAGCGGCGATGGGCCGTTCGACAGTTCGGCGGTGGCGGCAGTGAAGAACATCGGTCGCTTGACCGAGATGCAGGGTATGAAGCCGAGCGATTTCAATCGTTATCGTTCGTTCAAGATGACATTTACACCTGAGGATCTAGCGTTGTGATTAAACTCCTTCGAGGAATGCTGGTCATGCTCTGCTGCGTGGCCGGCATGGCCATGGCAGAGGAAAAGAACATCCTGGTCACCAGCGGCAGCGATCGGGCCACGCCCATCGCGGTAGTGCCGTTCGGTCTGCAGGGTGGCAGTGTGCTGCCGGAAGACATCGCCGACATCATTGGCAACGACCTGCGCAACTCGGGCTACTACTCGCCGATTCCGCGTCAGAACATGATCAGCCAGCCTACCCAGGCCAGCGAAGTCATCTTCCGCGACTGGAAAGCGCTGGGTGCCCAGTACGTGATGGTTGGCAGCATCGTGCCTTCGGGCGGTCGCCTGCAGGTGCAGTACGCGCTGTTCAACGTCGCCACCGAGCAGCAAGTGCTGACCGGTAGCGTGGCGGGCAGCACCGACCAGCTGCGCGACATGGCGCACTACATTGCCGACCAGTCGTTCGAAAAGCTCACCGGCATCAAGGGTGCATTCTCCACCCGCATGCTGTACGTGACGGCCGAGCGCTTTTCCACCAACAACACCCGCTACACCCTGCAGCGTTCGGACTACGACGGCGCCCGTGCCGTAACCCTGCTGCAGTCGCGTGAACCGATCCTGTCGCCACGCTTCGCGCCGGATGGCAAGCGTATCGCCTATGTGTCGTTCGAGCAGAAGCGCCCGCGGATTTTCGTGCAGAATATCGATACCGGTCGCCGCGAGCAGGTGACCAACTTCGAAGGCCTGAACGGCGCACCTGCCTGGTCGCCTGATGGTTCGCGCCTGGCGTTCGTGCTGTCCAAGGACGGCAACCCGGACATCTACGTGATGAACGTGGCCTCGCGCCAGATCAGCCGTGTGACCGCCGGCCCAGGCATCAACACCGAACCGTTCTGGGGTAAGGACGGCAACACCCTGTACTTCACCTCCGACCGCGGTGGCAAGCCACAGATATACAAGCAATCGGTCAGCGGTGGTGGTGCCGAGCGTGTGACGTTCGTGGGCAACTACAACGCCAACCCGAAACTGTCGGCGGACGAAAAGACCCTGGTGATGATCCATCGTCAGCAAGGCTTCACCAACTTCAAGGTGGCGGCACAGGACTTGCAGCGCGGAAGTGTAAAGATTCTCTCGGAAACAAGTCTTGATGAGTCGCCCACTGTTGCGCCTAACGGCACCATGCTAATCTACGCCACCCGCCAGCAGGGCCGGGGAGTCTTGATGCTCGTGTCGCTTAACGGCCGTGTGAGGCTCCCACTTCCTACCGCTCAAGGCGAAGTCAGAGAACCGTCCTGGTCCCCTTACCTGAACTGATTGCGGCGTAATACGTTTTTGCTTAACACACTGGGGTTTCATTAGGAGTTTCACGATGGAAATGCTGAAGTTTGGTAAATTTGCTGCGCTGGCTCTGGCCATGGCCGTAGCTGTAGGTTGCTCCTCGAAAGGCGGTGACAACGCTGGTGAAGGCGCTGTTGACCCGAACGCTGGCTACGGTGCCAACACTGGCGCAGTTGACGGCTCCCTGAGCGAAGAAGCTGCCCTGCGCGCAATCACCACCTTCTACTTCGAATACGACAGCTCGGACCTGAAGCCAGAAGCCATGCGCGCTCTGGACGTTCACGCCAAGGACCTGAAAGCCAACGGCAACCGCGTTGTCCTGGAAGGCAACACCGACGAGCGCGGCACCCGCGAGTACAACATGGCTCTGGGTGAGCGTCGTGCGAAAGCCGTTCAGCGCTACCTGGTTCTGCAGGGTGTTTCCCCTGCTCAGCTGGAACTGGTTTCCTACGGCGAAGAGCGTCCAGTTGCCACCGGCAACGACGAGCAGTCCTGGGCTCAGAACCGTCGCGTAGAACTGCGTAAGTAAGTTCTTATGCGTATGTGCCGTCGTGCTGTAACCGTCCTCGCACTCAGCCTTCCGCTCTCGGCGTGGGCTGCGGTTCCTGTAGTTGATGACAACGGGGGTGCTTACCCACCTTCCGGTTATGGCACGAGCGGCGCCTATGCCGGCGCAGGGGCTTCGGCCCCTGCTTCGGCACAGGGCCAGCTGTTCATGCAGCTGCAACAGATGCAGGATCAACTTTCTCGCCAGCAAGGCATCATCGAAGAGCTGCAGAACGATGTGTCGCGCATGAAGCAGGAAAACCTGGAGCGTTACCAGGACCTTGATCGCCGCATCAACAGTGGTGCCGCGCCTGCCGCGACCCCCGACAATTCCTCCACCGGTGGTGCATCCAATGCCGCCGCCGGTGCCGCAGCAGGCGCCGCTGGCGCTGCTGCACAACAACCGGCCGCCAGCAGCGAGCCCGGTGATCCGGCGAAAGAAAAGCTCTATTACGACGCCGCTTTCGACCAGATCAAGCAGAAGGACTTCGACAAGGCCAGCCAGGCGTTCAACGCCTTCCTGCGCAAGTACCCGAACAGCCAGTACGCCGGCAACGCCCAGTACTGGCTGGGTGAGGTGAACCTGGCCAAGGGCGACCTGCCAGCGGCCAGCCAGGCGTTCGCCCAGGTCAGCCAGAAGTACCCCAAGCACAGCAAGGTGCCAGATTCGCTGTACAAGCTGGCTGACGTCGAGCGCCGCATGGGCCACACCGACAAGGTCAAGGGCATCCTGCAACAGGTCATCACCCAGTACCCCGGCACCTCCGCCGCGCAACTGGCGCAACGCGACCTGCAGAAGCTCTAAGTTGCACCTTTGCAAGAAACCCGCGCCTGTCGCGGGTTTTTTCGTTAGAATCACTGCCCTTTCATAAACACGCTGTAGCGGATAACGCCATGTCGAGTCCGCGACAGTGCCTGACGGAGGCGGACAGCCTGTTTAGCTGTCACGCCCGTGGCGAGCATGCAAGACACATTACGCATCACCGAAGTCTTTTACTCTTTGCAGGGTGAAACACGAACGGCTGGGCTGCCCACGGTATTCGTGCGTCTGACCGGTTGCCCCCTGCGCTGCCAGTATTGCGACAGTGCCTACGCCTTCACTGGCGGTACCATTCGCACCCTCGATTCGATCCTTGAGCAGGTGGCCGGCTTCAAGCCGCGTTACGTCTGCGTCACTGGCGGCGAGCCGTTGGCCCAGCCGAACGCCCTGCCGCTGCTGCAGCGCCTGTGCGATGCCGGCTACGAAGTGTCGCTGGAGACCAGCGGCGCCCTGGATATCTCGGGCACCGATGTGCGCGTCAGCCGCGTGGTCGACCTCAAGACCCCAGGGTCGGAAGAGTCGCACCGCAACCGCTACGAGAACATCGAGCAGCTGACCCGCAACGACCAGGTCAAGTTCGTCATCTGTTCCCGCGAGGACTACGACTGGGCAGTGTCCAAGCTGATCCAGTACAACCTGGGCGAACGTGCGGGCGAGGTATTGTTCTCGCCCAGCCATCACCAGGTGAGCGCGACCGACCTGGCCGACTGGATCGTCGCCGACAACCTGCCCGTGCGTTTCCAGATGCAGCTGCACAAGCTGCTGTGGAACGACGAACCCGGACGTTGATTGAGGAGTGAAACAGATGACTGATAAGCGCGCAGTAATCCTGCTGTCTGGGGGCCTCGATTCGGCCACGGTCGTGGCCATGGCCAAGGCCGAAGGCTACAGCTGCTACACCATGAGCTTCGACTACGGCCAGCGCCATCGCGCCGAACTGAACGCCGCCGCCCGCGTCGCCCGTGACCTGGGCGTGGTCGAACACAAGGTCATTGGCCTTAACCTCGATGGTATCGGTGGCTCGGCCCTGACCGACAGCAGCATCGATGTGCCGGAGACTCCGGGCGAGGGTATTCCCGTCACCTACGTGCCGGCCCGCAACACGGTGTTCCTGTCGCTGGCACTGGGTTGGGCGGAAGTGCTGGAGGCGCGTGACATCTTTATCGGCGTCAACGCAGTGGACTACTCCGGCTACCCGGATTGCCGCCCCGAGTTCGTCGAGGCGTTCGAGCGCATGGCCAACCTGGCCACCAAGGCCGGTGTCGAAGGGCAGGGCTTCCGCATCCAGGCGCCGCTGCAGAACATGAGCAAGGCGCAGATTGTGCAGGCGGGTATCGCCCGTGGCGTGGACTACAGCCTGACGGTGTCCTGCTACCAGGCCAATGATGAAGGCCAGGCCTGTGGCAAATGCGACAGCTGCCGCCTGCGTGCTGACGGTTTCAAGGCGGCGGGCGTAGCAGATCCAACCCGCTACTTCTGACAAAAGGTTGGCACGGGTGTTGATTTCCCGTTAGAAATCAGTATTATACGCGCCAACCAGCGGGTCGTTAGCTCAGTTGGTAGAGCAGTTGGCTTTTAACCAATTGGTCGTAGGTTCGAATCCTACACGACCCACCATATGCAGTAGCACAAAGCCCGCAACCAGCAATGGTCGCGGGCTTTGTCGTTCCGGGCCTTGAAGAACGGCAGAGGCCCACATCCTCAAAGGCTGCGGGCCTGGCCAATCAGCACAGCTTCAGTTCGAAGAAGTTGTACTTGCCGCCGTTACTGCCCCAGCTCACATGCAAGATCGAGCCTTGGCCATAGTTAACGACGCTGGCATCGGCGTGGTAGCCAAAAGCTGAAATGCCACCACTGACCTGTTCCAGTTCGTCATCGTCGAGTGTGCGCAGGTTTTCAAGTTCGGTATTCACGGATGAGTCCTCTTCAAGTTGTGTTGTTCCGTCACCGGCAAAGCGTTTACCGGACCTGGCAAATCATGTGAAGGGCCTGCCGCTTGAAGCAATAGCACGGGTGACCTAGTGTCCTAGTGCCACAATGTGATGCCGTTCTCGCTGCGTCGCGCACTAGTGCATCTGTACTAGTGCCCGTTGTGACTGGCTTGATTAGTCTGGCCTGGCCCGAAGCCGGACTTGCTGCGGGCGATTTCGCCACTGCCAGTAGTAGGCCAGGGAATGCTATTTCGTAAGGAAGCACTGCAATCAGGGGCACGCAACGACCTGGGCAGCGTGATATTGGTATCGCCACCCTCCTTGCGCATCGCCAGCGCCTGTGCGCTGCTGTTCTGCATCGCCGTAAGCCTGTTCATCACCTTTGCCAGCTACACGCGGCGTGAAGCCGTGAGCGGCGTGCTGGTGCCCGAAGCCGGGGTGGTCAAGGTCTTCGCCCCGCAGATTGGGGTGGTGCAAGACCTTCAGATCAGCGATGGCGAGCACGTCAAGGCGGGGCAGGTCCTGTTGACCCTGGCCAGTGACACCCGCAACGGTGAGGCAGCTGCCAACCAGGATGCCATCAGCCGCCTGCTTGCCCGGCGCAACAGCAGCCTGGCCGACGAGATTGACGAAACCCGCGTGCTTCATCAGCAAGAACGTGAGGGCAAGACCCGTCGCCTCGGCATGCTGGAAGGTGAACAGGGAAAAGTCGCCGCGCAGATTGCCCTGACTCGCCAGCGCCTGGCGCTGGCCCAGGGGATCGCCGAACGCTACGCCGAGCTGCAACGTCAGGACTTCGTTTCCCGTGACTTGCTCCAGGCCCGTCAGGATGCCGTGCTGGAAATGCGCCTGCGCGCCGAAGAACTGAACCGCTCGCTGCTGGCACTGCGCAACGAAAGCGCCGCGTTGCGCGCCGAACTTGCCGAGTTGCCTTACCAGCAGACCAAGCAGATGGCGGAGCTGCAGCGCCGGTTGCTGGAGAGCCAGAGCAGCCTGCTGGAAAGCGAGGTCAAGCGCCAGGTGACGATCACCGCGCCGGTGACCGGGGAGGTGGCGGCGCTAGGCGTGGTCAACGGGGCGCGCGCCGATACCGGTCGCCCGCTGCTTAGCCTGGTACCGCAGGACAGCCGTCTTTATGCGGAGCTCCATGTGCCCAGCCGCTCGGCCGGCTTCGTGCGGCCAGGGAATACGGTGCTGCTGCGCTACCAGGCCTTCCCCTACCAGCATTTTGGCCTGGCCCGCGGTACCGTCGCCTCGGTTTCCCGCAGCGCCATGCCGGCTGACGAGGTCATGAGCGTTGGCGTGCCCTCGGAGGCGCTGCGCGAACAAGGGCCGCTGTATCGGGTCAAGGTCACGCTGGAGCGACAAAGCCTGTTCGCCCGCGGCGGTGAAGAACCCCTGCGCTCCGGCATGCAGCTGGACGCGGACATCATGCTGGAGGAGTTGCCGCTCTACGAATGGTTGCTCGAGCCCCTGCGCGGCATAGGAAAACGCTTGTGAGCCTTTACCATTCCCTGAGCTTTGGCATCGGCCGCAAGCTGCCTGTGATGCTCCAGGTCGAAGCTGCCGAATGTGGCCAGGCCTGCCTGGCGATGGTTGCCGCCTATCACGGCCAGGTGCACGACATGCAGGGCCTGCGCCAGAAGCTCGCGCCTTCCATGAAGGGGGCCACGCTCAAGCAACTGATGGCCATGGCCGGCCACTTGGGGCTGGCCACGCGACCGCTGCGCCTGGAGCTGGAGGCCCTGCCGCAATTGCGTCTGCCGTGCATACTGCACTGGGAGTTCAATCACTTCGTGGTGCTCAAGGAGGTCGGCCCGCGGGGCGTGGTCATCCATGACCCGGCGCGCGGGGTGTGCAAGCTTGGCCTCGAAGAGGTCTCCAGGGCCTTCACTGGCGTCGCCCTGGAGCTATGGCCTCACAGCGATTTCCAGCCAGGCGTGGCGAAGACGCGGCTGTCCCTGCGGCGCTTGCTGGGCAAGGTCGAGGGATTTGGCGGCGTATTCGCCCAGGTACTGGCGCTGGGCCTGGCCTTGGAGCTGTGCACGGTGCTGGCGCCGTTCTTCATGCAAACGGTGATCGACAAAGTCCTGGTCAGCGCCGATCGCGACCTGCTGGCGGTGCTGGCCATCGGCTTCGGCCTGATGCTGGTGGCCCAGCAGGTGCTGTCGCTGGGGCGTTCGTGGGCCTTGATGTACCTGGGTACGCTGCTTGGCAGCCAGTGGCAGATCAATGTCTTCAACCACCTGGTACGCCTGCCGGTGGCGTTCTTCGAGCGGCGCCATCTGGGCGATATCATTTCTCGCTTCGGTTCGCTCAAGGCGATCCAGCGCACCCTCACCACCTCGTTCATCGAAGCCCTGCTCGATGGCCTGATGACCGTGGTCACGCTGGCCCTGATGTTTCTCTACAGCCCGCCATTGGCGTTCATTGCGGTGTTTGCCATGGTGCTCTACGGGTTGGCGCGCTGGGCCTGGTTCGGGCCGCTGCGACGGGCCAGCGAAGATGAACTGGTGCATGCAGCCAGGCAGCAGAGCCATTTTCTCGAAACCATGCGCGGCGTGCGCACGCTGAAGCTGTTCGCTCATCAGGAGCAGCGCGCGACGACCTGGAGTGGCCTGCTGATCGACGAGATCAATGCCGGTTTGCGGCCGCAGAAGCTGCAACTGCTGTACCGCGCCTTCAACGGTTTGCTGTTCGGCCTGGTGACCCTGCTGGTGATCTGGCTGGGCGCCCGGCAGGTGATGGACGGTGCGCTCAGCGCCGGCATGCTGATCGCCTTCAGTGCCTACAAGGACCAGTTCAACGGCCGCGTGTCCGGGCTCATCGACAAGCTGGTCGACGTGGTGATGCTGCGCCTGCATGGTGAGCGCCTGTCCGACATCGTGCTGGAGGCCGCCGAACCGCAGTCTCCGCCATTGCCGGAGGCAGACGCAGGGCCGGTGCCGCGCCTGGAAGTGCGTCAGCTGAGGTTCCGCTATAACGCCTACGAGCCGTGGGTGTTGGACGGTGTTTCGCTGGTCATCGAACCGGGTGAGTCGCTGGCCATCGTCGGTCCTTCAGGTTGCGGCAAAAGTACCCTGTTGAACGTGATGCTGGGTATCCTTGTGCCGGTGGAAGGGCAGGTACTGCTCGATGGCGAGCCCATCGACGCCCGCTCGATAGGCCGGCTGCGCCGGATCAGCGCCACGGTGCTGCAGGACGACGTGCTGTTCGCTGGCTCGATCGCCGACAACATCAGCTTCTTCGCCACCGACGCCGACCCGGCCTGGATCGAACAATGTGCACGCCTGGCTGCCGTGCATGACGACATCGCGCGCATGCCGATGGCCTACAACACGCTGGTCGGCGACATGGGCGCAGTGCTTTCCGGCGGGCAGAAGCAGCGTATCCTGCTGGCCCGCGCACTGTACCGGCGCCCGAAGCTGCTGTTCCTCGACGAAGCCACCAGCCACCTGGACATCCAGCGCGAGGCGGCAGTCAACCAGGCGCTGGAAGCGCTGCACATAACCCGTGTGATCGTCGCCCATCGGCCGGATACCATCCGCTCGGCCCAGCGGGTGGTGGCGCTGCTCGACGGGCGGCTGACGAGCGCATCATGAAGCGCCGCGCAATGCTGGCCATGCTGCTTTGTCTGTGCGGCCTTCAGGGCCAGGCCGCGCAGCCCCTGCAAGCCTGCCCCGGGCCATGGCCTGCCGACCAGCCGCTGTCGTTGTCCCGCGCCGTGGCCATGGCCTTGTGCGCCGACCCCGAGCTGCAGGCTGCCTGGCGTACGGAGTTGAGCAACCAGGCCAGCATGGAGGCCGAACGCTCGGCCTACTGGCCGACCTTGCAGGGGCAGGCGAACACTGGCCGGGCCAACCGCAAGACGCGCTATGACGGTTTTCCCGAAGCCAACACCAGCCTCGACGCCCGGACCAGCGGCTATGGGCTGAGCCTCAACTGGGTGCTGTACGACTTCGGCCTGCGCGACGCCAGGGTGGAAAGCGCCCGCCAGTTGCTCAATGCGGCCAGCAGCAGTCGGGTGGAAAAGATCCAGCAGGTAGTACTCGGCACCAGCAAGGCGTTCTACCAGGTGCAGGCCAGCACCGCCTTGCTCGAAGCCCGGCGCAGCATCGAGGCGCTGGCGGCCGACAGCTTGCGCGTGACCACCGCCAAGCACCAGGCCGGGGCAGGGGAGCGCGCTGATCGCTTGCAGGCACAGACCACCTTCGAGCAGGCGCAGCTGGAGCGGGTGTTGGCCGAAGGTGACTTGGCCATTGCCCACGGTGCGCTGGCCAGCGCCTTGAACCTGTCGCCTTCCGCGCCGCTGCGCCTGGAAGCACTGGACGAGCCGCAAGGCCAGGAAGCGCGCTTCATGCAAAGTGTCGATGCGTTGATGGAACAGGCCCGGCAGACCCACCCGTCAGTGGACAGCGCTCGCGCCCAATGGGCCTCCAGCCTGGCCAAGGCCGAAGCGGAGCGGGCCCAGGGGCGGCCGACGATCTCGCTGTACAGCGACTACCGGCATGAGGATACGCCGGTCGAACAGGTGGCCTCGCGGCAGCAGATCGAAACCTGGACCGTGGGCGTGCAGGTCAGCGTGCCGATCTTCGATGGCTTTCTGGCGCGCCGCCGGGCGCGGGCGGCCGAGGCGGAAGCGGCGGCGCGGGAGCAGGACCTGTACGGTGCCCAGCGGGCCATCGCCCTGAGTGTCTGGCGTAGCCGCCAGTCCCTGGAGGCGCGTACCCAGGCGCTGGTCATCAGCCGTCGGCTGGTCGCCAGTGCCCGTCAGTCGCACCGGGTGGCGCTGGGGCGGTACAAGGCCGGCGTCGGCAGCATCATCGAGCTGCTGAATGCCCAGAACGATCTGGCCAACGCGCAGCAGCGGCGGGTCGCGTCGGTGGTCGACTGGTACACCGCGCGCCTGCAACTGGCTGCTGACCTCGGCCAGCTGGACGGCCGCGAGTACTGACGCGGAGGGGGTTATTCCGCCCAGGCCGGGTCGCCGGTGAACACCACGGTGATCCAGCGATCCGGGCCTTCGCCGCCGACGGCCTCGCCGACTTCGTCACGCAAGGCATCCCACTCGGCGATCGAGCGCGGCGGCATGTCCGCCGGCACGATGAAGTAGAGTTCGATCTCGCGTGAGCGCCCGACCTTGGCCACGTAGGCCTTGTAGGACTTCAAGCCGTGCCTGGCGACGAACTGTCGGGCGACGGTGTCGACATGCAGTTTGAGGTCGCCCGGTGTCACCAGGAAAATCTCTGACAGTGCCTGACGCACCACCGACAGCGGCAGCGGAATGATCACCAGGCAGACCAGTGCCAGTACCGCCGGGTCGATGTACGGCGATACCCACTCCCATTGCGTGCCCTGTACGGCGTAACCGAAGCAGAAGGCAATCAACAGGGCGGCGGTGATGCTGGCCGACATCACCCAGCCTTTGACGTCCATGCGCACGAAGTCTGACTTGAGCTTGCGGTTGGCGCGTTGTTCCACCACGGCGATGGTCGCGCAGGCGACCACGGTCAGCAGCGCATAGACCATGGCGATGCCGAACTCCAGGTGGCGGCCGCCTTGCAGCAGGCTGCTGACCGCGTTGATCAGCGCGTAGATGGCGACGCCGCTGAGCAGGATGCCATTGAGTGCCAGGACCATCGGCTCCAGGTGCCAGAAGCCCATGGTGAAGCGCTCGCGCAGCTTGCGCGAGAGTTGCAGGCTGGTGGCGTGCGAGGTGATCAGTTTGACCACCACCAGCGACAGGCCGCTCATGCTGGCGTCGACCAGCGAATAGACGCCGTCGAAGACGATCGAGAAAGAGCCGGAGGCCAGGCCGAAGCCGATACCGATGGTGGCGATGAACAAGGTAACGGCGATCGAGGTGCGTAACAGGCCCTGTTCGCTGGTGATATCGAAGAAGGAAGAACGGGTTGCGGTTTGCATGGGGTGTGCTCGGTAGATAGCGATGTTTCTATGTTGGCTGTGCTGGCCTCTGCGCGGGTGAACCCGCTCCCACAGATACAGCGCAGCTCTCCTGGCGATATCACTGTGGGAGCGGGCGTGCCCGCGAAGAGGCCCTTACAGGCTAGACGCGAAACTGTTCCATCAATGCCTGCTGTTGATTCGCCAGTCGATTGAGCGCCTGGCTGATGCGTGCCGATTCATCCGCCTGGCCCGAGAGCGATTCGGTCACGTCACGAATCCCGGCCACATTGCGGTTCACTTCCTCGGCCACCGCGCTCTGCTCCTCGGCCGCCGAGGCAATCTGCAGGTTCATGTCGCTGATCACCGCCACGGCCTCGCCGATGCGCTCCAGTGCGGGCAGCGCCTGCTCCATGCGCGTGGCGCTGGCCTGAGCCTGGCGCTGGCCTTCATGCATGGCGCCCACCACGTCCTGGGTGCCTTGCTGTAGCCCTTCGATCACTTGGCGAATCTCTTCCACCGACACCTGGGTGCGCTGGGCCAGGCTGCGCACTTCATCGGCGACCACGGCAAAGCCACGCCCGGCCTCGCCTGCGCGAGCGGCTTCGATGGCGGCATTGAGGGCCAGCAGGTTGGTCTGCTCGGCAATGGCGCGGATCACCTCAAGCACCGAGCCGATCTGCTCGCTGCGCTGCTCCAGCGCTCGGGCCTCGCCCATGGCGGCGTCCATGCCGGTGGTCAGCTGGTCGATGGTCTGGCGGGTGCTGGCGATCAACTGCAAGCCTTCACGGCTGGCCTGATCGGCGCCGCGTGCAGCCTGGGCGGCCTGGGCCGCGTTGTGGGCGACATCCTGGGCGGTGGCGCTCATTTCGTTGGCGGCGGTGGCGACCTGTTCGATTTCCCGCTGCTGTTGCTGCATGCCATTGCTGGTCTGGCTGGCGATGGCGGCGGATTGGTCGGCGGTGCCGCGGGCTTCGAGCAGCGAGCCTTTGACCTGGGCGATCACCGGCTGCAGCTTGTCGAGGAAGCGGTTGAACCAGCCTGTCAGCTGGCCCAGTTCGTCCTGACGGCCGTAGTCCAGGCGACGGGTCAGGTCGCCTTCACCACTGGCGATGTCTTTCAGCCGGGCGGCCACGGCGAGGATCGGCCGGGTCACGCCCCGCGCCGTCAGCCAGACCAGCAGCAGGCCGAGGATGGCGGCGCCCAGGCCGATCAGCAGGCTGGTCAGGTTGGCGCTCTGGTTATGGGCGTCCAGGCGCTGGTTGAGGGCCAGGGCCGGCGCTTGCAGCACGGCTTCAGGCAGTTCCAGTTGCACCTGCCACGGGGTGGCGTCGGGGATCGGCGCGAATGGCCGGGTGACGCGCAGCAGGCCCTGGTCCACTTCTTTGTCCAGCGGCTGGCCCAGCTTGCTGGCGTCACGGCTATGCCCGGCGAGCAGGCCGGCAGCGCTGACGATGCTGACCTGGCCCTGGCCATCGAACAGCTCCTGGCGGCCATCCAGGCTCAGTTGCTGGAGCTTGTCCAGGCCGATGTCCAGGCCGACCACGCCCGCCACCTTGCCGTTTTCCAGCAGCGGCAGGGCGATGCTGGTCATCAGCACCTGGTGGCCGTTGACCTCGTCGAGGTAGGGTTCAAGCACGCAGGCCCGGGTGGTTTCCTGCGGGCAGGTCAGCCAGCGGTTCTTGGCCAGGCCATTGGTGCCGGGGCTGTTGTCGCCCAGCATGGACTCGGGCATCGCTTCCAGTTCCAGGGTGCCAGGGCGGGGTTGCGACCAGTACAGCGAGAAACGTCCGCTTTCGTTGCTGCCGCTGGCCTCCTGGCCGATGAACTGGTGATCCTGATGGTCCAGCGCGTTGGGCTGGAACACCAGGTACAGGCCGATCACGTCCGGGTTGCCGGCCAGGCTGGCGTGGGCCTGGCGGGTCAGCTCGGTGCGCAGGTCGCTGCCACCGCGGGCCTTGAGCACCTGGACCAGGCGAGCGAAGCCGTTAGCGTACTGGTAGGCGTCCATGAAGTAGCGCTGAATGCGCAGCGCCTGGGTTTCGGCGTGGGCCTGCAGGCGCAGGCGCGCACTGTGTTCGAGCATTTCGGTGTTGGCCTGGTTGACCAGCGCTGCGCTGCGCCGCGACTGGGTCAGTGAGCTGGCGACCAGCAAGGCGACGATGACCAGCAGGCAGAGGCCGGCGAGCAGGGTGATTTTCCACTGGATGGACAGGCGACGCAGCAGCATGAGGACTTTCCTTATCGGGCAACAACAACGCCCGCGTTCAGGCGCGGGCGTTGTCGGTGGCTGGAGTCAATCAGCGACGTAGTTCGGTGGCGAGACCCGGAAGGCCTTGGTCAGCCAGGCCAGGTGCAGCAGCCCGGCGAGTGCCCAGAGGCCGCCGAAGATCAACGAATGCTCGTTGAGGTCGAGCCAGAGCTTGGCGATGATGCAGAAGCCGATGGTTGGCAGCACCAGGTACTTCATCTTGTTGGCCAGCCCCTGGCGATTGCCCTCGCGCAGGTAGCAGTGGCTGATCACCGACAGGTTGACGAAGCTGAACGCGACCAGGGCGCCGAAGTTGATGATCGAGGTGGCGGTGACCAGGTCGAAGAAGATGGCCGAGAGGGCGATCACGCCGACCACGGCGATGTTCACGATCGGCGTCTTGTAGCGCGGGTGCAGGCGGGCGAACACGCCGCTCGGGATCACATTGTCGCGGCCCATCACATACAGCAGGCGCGATACGCTGGTCTGCGAAGCCAGGCCCGAGGCGATGGTGTTGATCACCGTGCAGGCGATGAAAACCGACTGGAACAGTTTGCCACCGACATACAAGGCGATTTCCGGCAATGCTGCTTCCGGGTCGTGGAAGCGTGCGTTGGTCGGGAAGTAGGCCTGCATGAAGTACGACACGGCGATGAACACCACGCCACCGATCAGGGCGGTGAGGAAGATCGCGCGCGGGATGATCTTGCCTGGCTCCTTGGTTTCTTCGGACAGGCAGGTCACTGCGTCGAAGCCCAGGAACGAGAAGCACAGGATGGTTGCACCGGCAGCCAGGGCGCTGAGTTGCGTCTGCGAGTCGGCGAACGGGATCAGGCTCCAGGTGCTCCCCAGCCCCTCGCCCTGACCCAGGCCGCGAATGCACAGGTAGATGAACACCGACATGATCATCAGCTGCACCACCACGAACAACAGGTTGAAGTGCGCGACCAGATTGATACTGCGCATGTTGATCAGGCTGATCAGGGTGACGAAGCCGGCCACCCACATCCACGCCGGCACTTCAGGGAACATCGCCGACAGGTAGAGCTTGGCCAGCAGGGCGTTGACCATGGGCAGCAACAGGTAGTCCAGCAGCGAAGACCAGCCGACCAGGAAGCCCACGTGCGGGTTGATGGCGCGCTGGGTGTAGGTATAGGCGGAGCCGGACTGCGGGAACCGGCGTACCAGTGTGCCGTAGCTCACAGCGGTGAACAGAACGCCGGCCAGGGCCAGCAGATAGGCACTGGGAACGTGGCCGTTGGTAACGCCGGACACGATGCCGAACGTGTCGAACACGGTCATCGGCGTGAGGTACGCCAGACCGATGATGACCGCGTGCCAGAGGCGCAGGGATTTACGGAATTGGCCGTTGCCGGTGGCGTTGTGGTCATGCTGCATGCTGGTGTGGCTCCATGTTGTTCACCTTTTTGTTTGGAGCAGAGATAGGCGCGGGCTAGGCGCCGACGTCAGGCTTGCAGTGCCTTGGCGAGGAGGTTGAAGCGTGCGGGCAGGGGCATCCGAGCATCATGACGGCGCGACTTTTTCTTCTTCGTGGATCGGGCGCTGAGCGAGGTGGTGAAAATAAAAAACGATTGGTAGGGAGGCGTCAAGTTAAACATGACAAGATGTTGCGAAATTGAAATATTTATTAGGTAAACACCCTGAATGTTCGATTTTTGCGCGTTTTTTTGCGGTTTCGAGCGAGTCGAATGTTCGTAAAAATTAACGATTGTCGGACGTTTCCCAAATTCATCCTTTCTGCTCCGGGGCCGTCACTCGTCTGGCGCGGCGATGATATCCTTTTGCACCCCTCGCAGCCGATTGGCTGCGAATCTGCCCATATGGACATCGATCGGTTCTATTCATGAAGAAATCAGTAGGCATTCTTTCCGGCCTGGCCATCGCCATCGCCGTCGTGACCACCGCTGGCGCCTGGTACACCGGCAAGCAACTGCCGGGGGAGCTGGAAAACGCTGTCAGCCGCAGCAACGAACAGCTCAAGAAAGCCCTGGTCAACTATGGCGGCAGCATGACGGTTGAGCTGGTATCCCTCGATCAGCATTTGTTCGGCAGCACGGCGCAGTATCGGCTCAAGGCCAAGGACATCAACCTCGGCCATGGCGAAGTGCTCAACTTCGACCTGGGCATGACCGACCAGATCGAACACGGCCCGTTCCCGTGGTCGCGGGTCAAGGCGCTGCAACTGATGCCCGTGCTGGCCGCCAGCAACAGCAGCTTGCAGAAGGATGACCTGACTGCGCCGTGGTTCGCTGCGGCAGGCGAGCAATCGCCGATCCGCGCGCATACCAGCCTGGGCTTTTCTGGCAACGTCGACAGCACCCTCACCGTGGCACCGCTCAAGCACACCGAGGCCAATGGCAGCAGCCTGGACTTCTCCGGCATGACCCTGGAGGTCAGCGGTGATCAGGAAGGCAAGGCGTCGAAGTTCCACGGCAGCGCGGATCGCTTCGAGATGAAGCTGGTCGGCGACGACCAGCCACCAACCACCCTCGAACTGTCGGGCCTGAAGGTTGGCGGCAACCTTACGGCCAGCAAGCACGACGCCGTATACGTCGGCGATGTCGACATGCTCTTGGCGCAGGCCAAGGCGACCTTGGGTGACAAGCAGCAGGTGCTGGTGCTCAAGGGGCTCCAACAGACTGTCCAGCAGACCCTGGATGGCCCCGACACCGTGGCCGGTCGTGTGGATTATCGGGTGGCTGATATCACCTGGGATGGCCGTGCGGTCGGCAATGTGCAGATGGGCGTGAGCATCAAGTCGCTCAATGCGCCGGCCTTGCAGTCATTGTCGAAGTGGTACCAGGCCCACCTGCCGGAATTCGAAGCGGCCCAGGCTGCCGGTCAACCGGTGCCGGAAATCCAGATGGATGAGGCGGAGAAAGCCCGGTTCCACGGTGATCTGCAACAGTTGCTGGCCTCCAAGCCCAAGCTGGCGATCGAGAACCTGGCGTTGCGCACGGCCAATGGCGAGAGCCGCTTCGAACTGTCGATGGACTTTTCCAGCCCGGCTTCGTTCGACCTGCCGCCGGACCAGCTGAGCAAGCAACTGATCACCGAGGTGAAGAGCAAGCTGACCTTGTCCAAGCCGATGATCGGCGACCTGGCGACCTTGCAGGCGCTGCTGGACGGGCAGACCGATGCACAGGCGATTGCCATGCAGTCCGGCCAGGCCGGGGAGATGGTCGGCATGATGGCGCTGCAGAGCGGCCTGGCCACCGTGCAGGGCAACGATGTGGTGTCGAGCCTGCACTATGCCGATGGCATGGTCGATTTCAACGGCAAGAAGATGACCGTCGAAGCGTTCGCCATGTTGCTGGCGGCGCATTTTGCCGCCATGCAACCGCAGGGTTGAGGGGTTGACCTGAACCGGCCTCTTCGCGGCTGAAGCCCCGCCTACAGGTAATGTGCAGGTCTCAGGCCTGAGGTGATCCTGTGGGAGTGGCCTTGGCCGCGAACAGGCCGGTTCAGGCGCCACAAAAACCACTTTAGAATTCCCTGGATTGTCTGTAGCCTTCGGCGTCCGATAACAATCCGCGCCCGCAGAGGGCCGTGGCGGCGCCCATGCCGTCCGGCACCCTTGGCCGATCTGCCAGGGCCGGGTGATACACTCGATTTGACGCGCACGCGCGCCTGCAGGTCCAGCGATCATGACCCAGATTTCCGAACGCCTGTTGGTTCAGGCCCACCTTGACGCCAAGCAGCCCAACCCGCTGACCGCCGGGCAGGAGGCCGAATACCGTGCGGCCATCGCTGCCGAGCTGAAAGCCCAGAACGCCGTGCTGGTAGCCCACTATTACTGCGACCCGGTCATCCAGGCGCTGGCTGAAGAGACGGGCGGTTGCGTGTCCGACTCGTTGGAAATGGCCCGCTTCGGCAAGAATCACCCTGCCGAGACGGTGATCGTCGCGGGTGTGCGCTTCATGGGCGAAACCGCCAAGATCCTCACCCCGGAAAAACGCGTGTTGATGCCGACCCTGGAGGCCACCTGTTCGCTCGACCTGGGCTGCCCGGTCGAAGAGTTCTCGGCCTTCTGCGACCAGCACCCCGAGCGTACCGTGGTGGTTTATGCGAATACCTCTGCTGCGGTGAAGGCGCGGGCAGACTGGGTGGTGACCTCCAGTTGCGCGCTGGAGATCGTCGAAAGCCTGATGGATAACGGTGAGACCATTATCTGGGGCCCGGACCAGCACCTGGGCCGTTACATCCAGAAGCAGACCGGTGCCGACATGCTGCTGTGGGACGGTGCCTGCATCGTTCACGAAGAGTTCAAGTCGCGCCAGCTGGCCGACATGAAGGCGCTGTACCCGGATGCCGCCATCCTGGTTCACCCGGAGTCGCCGGAAGCCGTCATCGAGCTTGCCGACGCGGTAGGCTCGACCAGCCAGCTGATCAAGGCCGCGCAAACCCTGCCGAACAAGACCTTTATCGTCGCCACTGACCGCGGCATCTTCTACAAGATGCAGCAGCTGTGCCCTGACAAGGAATTCGTCGAAGCGCCCACGGCCGGCAACGGCGCGGCCTGCCGCAGCTGCGCGCATTGCCCGTGGATGGCGATGAATACCCTGGAGCGGGTGCTGGATTGCCTGCGTCACGGGAGCAACGAGATCTTCGTTGACCCGGCGCTGGTGCCGAAGGCAATCAAGCCGCTGAACCGCATGCTCGACTTTACCCAGGCGGCTCGCCTGAAGCTCTCCGGTAACGCCTGACGCCGAACCGCGTCGCCTTCTTCGCGGGTAAACCCGCTCCTGCAGGGGAATGCGACCCCTGTGGGAGCGGGCATGCCCGCGAAGAGGCCATCAGCGCCCCATCATTTCCTGAACCATGCGCTTCTGTTCCATGATTTCGCGCTGGCGCTGGTCGATCTGCGAAGCCAGCGGGAAGTTGCTGCCCGCCCGGCGCTTGGCGTAGTCCAGCTGCTGTACCGCCTGGTCGAAATCCCCCACTAGCGTGAAGTATTCGGCGCGCGCCCGATGCAGCCCGATGGTATTGCCCGACAGCCCGCGCACCTCGGCCATGTCGTACCAGACGTCCGGGTCATCCGGTCGGCTCTTGAGCAGGTCTTCCAGCACCTTCTCGGCCTCGGCGGGCTTGTTCTGCTTGACCAGCAGATCGGCACGTACCTGTTTCAGCGGGTAGTTGGCCGGGTATAGCCCCTGCATGCGCTCGGCACGTTGCTGTGCGTCGGCCAGGCGGTTGTTGGTGATATCCAGGTCGATCTGCGCCAGGTTGTAGGTAATGTCGTTAGGCGCTTTGGCCAGCAATGGCTTGAGGTTTTCTCGCGCTTCGTTGAGCTGGCCACCCTTGATCTGCGCCAGGGCCAGGCCATAGCGGGCGGCATCGAGTTTTGGATCTTCGTCGAGCTGGGCGCGGAAGCGCTTGGCTGCCAGGCCTGGGGTGCCTTCGTAAGTGAGTGCCACGCGGGCGCGGATCAGCTGGTAGCGTTGGCTGTCCTCGACGCCGCCTTTGGGCGCCTGTTCGGCGCGGTTGCGGGTGTCGGCGATACGCGATTCGGTTACCGGGTGAGTCAACAGGAATTCTGGCGGCTTGGCATCGTAGCGGTACTGGCGCGCCAGGCGCTCGAACATGGTGGGCATGTTGCGCGGGTCGTAGCCGGCCCTTTCCAGGTTCTGGATGCCCACGCGGTCGGCTTCCTGCTCGTTCTGCCGCGAGAAGCGCCGTTGTTCCTGAAGAGCCGCCGCCTGGGTACCGGCGATCATGCCGATGCCGGCATCACCGGCGCCGCCCGCCGCCAGCACGATGCCAGCCAGCATGGCCGCCATCATCGGCAGTTGCATGCGCTGCTGGGCCTCGACGCCGCGGGCGAAGTGGCGTTGCGACAAGTGCGCGAGTTCGTGCGCCAGCACCGAGGCATATTCGCCTTCGGTCTGGGCATTGAGGAACAAGCCGCCGTTGACGCCGACGATGCCGCCCGGCGCGGCAAAGGCGTTGAGTTCGCGGCTGTCGATGAGGATGAATTCCAGGCGCCGGTCCTGCAGCTGGCTGGTTTCGGCCAGGCGGTAGACGGTGGTTTCGACGTAGTCCTTGAGCTGTGGGTCGTTGAGCTGGTTGACCTGGCCGCGCAGCAGGCTCAGCCAGGCGCGGCCAAGGTCGTGCTCCTGCTTGGGTGAAACGATGGCGGAACTGGCGTCGCCCAGTGACGGCAGGTCGTCGGCGTGGCCGGGAAGGGCCATGAGGCAGGCCAGCGCCAGCAGGGTAGGGCGCAGTAGATTCATGCAGAAGCTCGCGTCGATGAAAAGCCTTACTGTAGCCGGGTCGCGCGGAGCCGACCAGTGGCGGTATGCTACCGAGCTTTACCCAAGACTTTCTGCCTCGCCCTGGAGACGCACCCGATGAGTGACCCCCTGACCTGCGACGCCGAACTCGACGCCAGCGGGCTGAACTGCCCGCTGCCGCTGCTCAAGGCGAAGATGGAACTCAATCGCCTGGCCAGCGGTGCGGTCCTCAAAGTCGTCGCCACCGATGCAGGTTCGCAGCGCGACTTCCGCACTTTCGCCCAGCTTGCCGGTCATACCCTGCTGCAAGAAACGGCCGAGGCCGGTACCTATACCTACTGGCTCCGCAAGGCCTGAGCCAACCGAAGGATCGTCAATGTTCAAAGTGCTTCGCGACTGGATAGAGCGCTACTTTTCCGATGAGGAAGCGGTGGTGCTGGCGGTCCTGCTGTTCCTCGCCTTCACCGCAGTGCTCACCCTCGGCGGCATGCTGGCGCCTGTGCTGGCCGGTATGGTCCTGGCGTTCCTGATGCAGGGCCTGGTCAATGCCCTGGAGCGCATGCGGGTGCCGACCCGGTTCGCGGTGATGCTGGTGTTCGCCCTGTTCATGGGGGCGCTGGCGGTGTTCATGCTGGTGCTGGTGCCGCTGCTCTGGCATCAACTGATCACGTTGTTCAACGAATTGCCGGGGATGCTCGGCAAATGGCAGTCGCTGCTGCTACTGCTGCCAGAGCGTTATCCGCACCTGGTGTCGGACGAGCAGGTGTTGCATGCGATCGAGTCGGTGCGCGGCGAAATCGGCAAGTTCGGCCAATGGGCGCTGACCTTCTCGCTGTCGAGCCTGCCGCTGCTGGTCAACGCGATGATCTACCTGGTGCTGGTGCCGATCCTGGTGTTCTTCTTCCTCAAGGACCGCGAGCTGATCGGGCGCTGGGTCAGTGGTTACCTGCCACGTCAGCGCACCCTGCTGAACCGCGTGGGTAGCGAGATGAACCGGCAGATCGCCAATTACATTCGCGGCAAGGGCATCGAAATCCTGATCTGCGGGATCGCCACCTATATTGCCTTCATCAGCCTGGGGCTCAATTACGCCGCGTTGCTGGCGCTGCTGGTGGGGTTGTCGGTGGTGGTGCCCTATGTGGGCGCGGTGGTCGTGACCGTGCCAGTGACGCTCATCGCGCTGTTCCAGTGGGGCTGGGGCGACCAGTTCATTTTCCTGATGACGGTGTACGCGATCATCCAGGCGCTGGATGGCAACGTGCTGGTGCCGCTGCTGTTCTCCGAGGCGGTGAGCCTGCACCCGGTGGCGATCATCTGCGCGGTGCTGCTGTTTGGCGGGCTGTGGGGCTTCTGGGGAATCTTCTTTGCGATCCCGCTGGCGACCTTGATCAAGGCCGTGCTGGATGCCTGGCCGCGGCAGGAACCGAGCGTCTCGCCGATGCTCTGAGGTCATTGGGGCTGCTTTGCAGCCCCGATTCTCAGGCTTTATTCAAGGCCTGGGCCGCTGCCAGCACGGCATCCACATGCCCCGGTACTTTCACGCCACGCCATTCCTGACGCAGTACGCCATCCTTGTCGATCAGGAACGTGCTGCGATCGACGCCCAGGTATTCCTTGCCATACAGCTTCTTCAGCTTGATCACGTCGAACAGTTGGCACATGGCCTCGTCCTTGTCGCTGATCAGCTCGAACGGGAAGCCTTGCTTGGCCTTGAAGTTTTCATGCGACTTGATGCCATCGCGCGACACGCCGAACACGACGGTGTTGGCGGCGGCAAAGGCATCATGCTGGTCGCGGAAACCCTGGCCTTCGGTGGTGCAGCCCGGGGTGCTGTCCTTTGGATAGAAGTACACCACGACCTGCCGGCCCTTGAGCTCGGCAAGGCTGACGGTCTGGCCACTGGTGGCCTGGGCCTGGAAGTCGGCGACGGGTTGGTCGAGAGCTACTGCCATGGTCGGTTTCCTTACATGGGGTTCTGTGGACGCCATGGCTCGATCAGCGCATCGAGGTTCAGGGCATCGGCGAAGTCCAGGAACTGGTCACGCAGCCAGCTGATCTGCGTGCCAGCCGGCAGGATCACGGTGAACTGGGCGTTGAGCATGCTGCTGCCGGTCTGCGGCGCCAGGTAGGTGTCGCAGGTCATGGCTTCGAGCTCGACGCGGTGGTCGAGGAAGAACTGGCACAGCTCGTTGATGATGTCCGGGCGATAGGCGGCGCTGACGTAGGCCACGTAGGGCAGGGCCTGTGGGCGCACTTCCTGATCGGCGCTGCGCACCACGTCGAGGGTCAGGCCGTGCTTCTTGCCCAGGCCCGGTAGCATGGCTTCGAGGCGTGCCAGGGCATCCCAGCTGCCACCTACCTGCAGCACCAGGGCGCTGGTCTCGCCGTGGCGGCTCAGGCGCGATGTGACCACCGCGCAGCGGTTTTCGAAGGCGGCGCGGCTGAGGACGTTGGCCAGCTCCATGGGGTTGGGGCCCAAGGCGCTGATGACAAGGAATTGTTCGCGGACGGTGGGGGTGGACATGCAGCATTCCTAAAGCGATGAGCGGTCGGTGCAGGACGAGCGAAAGCCTCCTGTCGGCAGGGCCCGGGGCTCGCATGCGAGGACGTGGACGCTGGCCGGGGAGCAGGGTCGACGGCCCGGCGGGCCGCGCTGCACCGATCAAAGGATCAAGGGTAGCGAAATAAGCCGCCGAGGGGAATGCTCCACCCGCCTGCTTCGCTTGTGCAAGGCCGATGCCCCCAGTACCATTACCGCTCTCTTTTTCCGGCAGGAGCAGTTACATGATTGCGGGCAGTATGGTGGCATTGGTCACACCCATGGATGCACAAGGGCGTGTGGACTGGGGCAGCCTCGACAAACTTGTAGACTTCCACCTGGAAAACGGCACCCACGCGATCGTCGCTGTCGGCACCACCGGTGAGTCGGCCACGCTGGATGTCGAAGAACACATCCTGGTCATCAAGCACGTGGTCGAGCGTGTCAAGCGCAGCCAAAAGCCGATCCCGGTCATCGCCGGCACCGGTGCCAACTCCACTGCCGAAGCCGTGCACCTGACCCAGAACGCCAAGAATGCCGGCGCCGATGCCTGCCTGCTGGTTGTGCCGTACTACAACAAGCCGACCCAGGAAGGCCTGTACCAGCACTTCAAGCACATTGCCGAAGCCGTCGACATTGCGCAGATCCTCTATAACGTGCCGGGTCGCACCTCCTGCGACATGCAGGCCGAGACCGTGATCCGCCTGTCGAAGGTCAAGAACATCATCGGCATCAAGGAAGCCACTGGCGACCTGGCCCGTGCCAAGGCCATCCTCGAGGGTGTCGACAAGGACTTCATCGTCCTGTCCGGCGATGACCCGACCGCCGTCGAGCTGATCCTGATGGGCGGCAAGGGCAATATTTCCGTCACTGCCAACGTCGCCCCGCGCGAAATGGCCGACCTGTGCGAGGCCGCCCTTGAGGGCAATGCCGAGAAGGCCCGCGCAATCAACGAAAAACTCATGCCGCTGCACAAAGACCTGTTCTGCGAAGCCAACCCGATCCCTGTGAAGTGGGCGCTGGTGGAAATGGGCCTGATGCAAAAGGGCATTCGCCTGCCGCTCACCTGGCTGAGCGAAGGTTGCCACGAAAAAGTCCGTACTGCCTTGCGCCAGTCCGGCGTACTGGTTTAAGAGGAAGTACACCGCATGAAGCGACTGGCTGGTCTTTCCGCGCTCGCCCTGATCATTTCCAGCACCAGTGGGTGTGGCTGGCTGTGGGGCGAGGATGGCTATTTCCGCGACCGCGGCAGCGATTACCTGCAGGCGCACCCGACCGCGCCGATGCAGTTGCCGCCAGACGCCGGCAACGTCAAGCGCCTTGATCCGTTGCTGCCGATCCCGCGCAACGTCGCCGACGATCATGCCACTGGCGAGTTCGAAGTGCCGCGCCCGCAACCACTCACCGCTGGCGCCGAAGCCAGCGACTACACCCTGCAACGCAGCGGCAGCAGCCGCTGGGTGCTGGCCCAGCATTCGCCGGCCGAAGTATGGCCGGTGGCGCACCAGTTCTTCGAGGACAATGGCTTCCGCATCGCTGAAGAGCGCCCGCAGACCGGTGAGTTCAGCACCACCTGGCAGCGTTTCGACGAACTGTCGGCATCGCTCGGTCAGCGTCTGTCGAGCACTGCCAGCAGTGGCGACAGTGAAGTGCGCGTGCGTGTGCGCATCGAGCCCGGCGTGCAGCGCAACACCTCCGAGGTGTACATCGTCAGCGTCGAGCGCCCGGCCGGCAGCACTGCCGACACTGCGTTCCCGTCCACTTCGGCCAACACCGGCGCTGACGCGCTGCTGGTCGACGAAATGCTTGCCAGCATGAGCCGCAGCGCCGAGAAGGGCGGTTCGGTATCGCTGCTGGCTGCGCGTGATTTCGACGCGCCTAGCCGTGTCACCCTGAGCGAAGACGGCAGCGGCAACCCGGTGCTGTTCCTGGGCTCGGACCTGGACCGTGCCTGGTCCGGCGTAGGCCGGGCCCTGGAGCAGGGTGGCCAGTGGCGTGTCGAGGACATCAACCGCAGCCTGGGCCTGTACTACATCAACCTGTCGGAAAAGCCTGATGACAAGCAGAACGAGCCTGGCTTCTTCAGCCGTGTGTTCGGCAGTGCTCCGACCAAGGAAGAGCGTGAAGCCCGCGCCGAGCGTTATCAGGTACGCCTGAGCAAGGTAGGCGAGAGCGTGCAGGTCACCGTCGAGAAGAACATCAATACCGTGGCCCCGGCCGACGTCGCCCGCCGCGTGCTGAGCGCCATTCAGGACCACCTGGGCTAAGTGCGCTTCGCGGTACTCGGAAGCGGCAGCCAGGGAAATGGCACGCTGATCGCCAGTGGTGACACGTTCATCCTGGTCGATTGCGGCTTTTCCCTGCGTGAAACCGAGCGGCGCCTGGCGCTGCTCGGGGTGTCGGCGGCGCAACTGAGCGCTGTGCTGGTCACCCATGAACATGCCGACCACGTGCATGGGGTGGGGTTGCTGTCGCGGCGCTACAATGTACCGGTCTACCTCAGCCAAGGCACATTGCGCGGCATGCGCAAGCCGGTTGAGGTGGCCGGTTTTCTCGCGTGTGGCCAGCAGCTGCAGATCGGTGAGCTGGAAGTGAGCCCGGCGCGGGTCGAGCACGACGCCTACGAACCGTTGCAGTACGTGTTCAGCGACGGTCGCCGGCGTTTCGGCATGCTCACCGACCTGGGGTCGTACGATGCGCTGCTGCTCGAGCGCTACCGGGGCCTGGACGCACTGCTGATCGAAGCCAACCACTGCCGCGAGCTGCTCGCGCGCGGTCACTACCCGGCCTTCCTGAAGCAGCGGGTAGGTGGCATGCAAGGACATTTGAACAATCACCAGGCCGCGCGCCTGGTGCAGGAGTTGGGCTGGAACACCTTGCAGCACCTGGTGCTGGCCCACCTCAGCAGCAAGAACAACCTGCCACACTTGGCCCGTCAGTGCTTCGTCGACACCCTTGGGTGCGACCCGGACTGGCTCCAGGTGGCGAATCAGGAACACGGGCTCGACTGGCGCGAAATCGCCTAGCCCAACACCTCAGCAAGCGGAGCCCAATCATGGAAAAACGCGACGAACTCTACCGCGGCAAGGCCAAATCGGTTTACAAGACCGACGACGCCGACCGCTTGATCCTGCTGTTCCGTAACGACACTTCGGCGTTCGATGGCAAGCGCATCGAGCAGCTCGACCGCAAGGGCATGGTGAACAACAAGTTCAATGCCTTCATCATGCAGAAGCTCGAAGAAGCCGGCGTGCCGACCCAGTTCGACAAACTGCTGGGCGACAACGAGTGCCTGGTGAAGAAGCTGGACATGATCCCGGTCGAGTGCGTGGTGCGCAACTACGCCGCCGGCAGCCTGGTCAAGCGCCTGGGTGTGGAGGAGGGCATCAAGCTGGAGCCGTCTACCTTCGAACTGTTCCTGAAGAACGACGAGAAGGGTGATCCGTTCATCAACGAATCCCACGTTGTCGCTTTCGGCTGGGGCACCGCCGAGCAGCTGGTCGAGATGAAGAAGCTGTCGCTGAAAGTCAACGAAGTGCTGAGCAAGCTGTTCGATGACGCCGGCCTGCTGCTGGTCGATTTCAAGCTGGAATTCGGTGTATTCCACGGCCAGATCGTCCTGGGCGACGAGTTCAGCCCGGACGGCTGCCGCCTGTGGGACAAGGAAACCCGCAAGAAGATGGACAAGGACCGCTTCCGTCAGGGGCTGGGCGACGTGATCGAGGCCTACGAAGAAGTTGCCAAGCGCCTGGGCGTGCCGCTGTAAGCCGCACGTTCACGCAAGCGTCTGATACCACGCGATTTTTTTGGAAAAAAGATTTGCGTTTCAAGAAAACGCTGGTATGATGCGCGGCATTGGAGAGATGCCGGAGTGGTCGAACGGGACGGATTCGAAATCCGTTGTACTGGCAACAGTACCTAGGGTTCAAATCCCTATCTCTCCGCCATACAAGATGAAGCCCCGCAGATTAACGTCTGCGGGGCTTTTTCGTTTCTGGCGTTCTTGCCTACGTTCAGCTCACCAAGGCGTTGGCTCCAGCGCGCCAACCCCTGTTGGGGTAGTGCTGCCCTCGCCATTACGCAGGAACGGCAGGTGCCAGAAGTCGTTGGGCACGATCTCGTCCCCTGGCTTGACGTTCTCCGGGAAGATGAACTCGAACACGGGCGCCACGTACTGCCCGGCAGTCAGGCCGTTGGCGACGGTCAGTCGGCTGGCGTTCTGCAAGCAGCTATCGACACCCGGTTGCGCAAGGGTGTTGCTGGGGACGCACAGTGAGCGAGCGACCACCCGCAGGGTACGGGTTGGCTGGCTGAGCAGGCCGGTCGGCGCCTTGGACGCACGCAACCGTGCGCGT
Organism: Pseudomonas urethralis; assembly: GCF_021602465.1. NCBI lineage: Bacteria > Pseudomonadati > Pseudomonadota > Gammaproteobacteria > Pseudomonadales > Pseudomonadaceae > Pseudomonas > Pseudomonas urethralis. Next base: position 556,755 of record NZ_BQIJ01000001.1, on the reverse strand, counting down.
TGTGGTTGTGGGCCTACGTTTTGCGTGGTGATCCCGCCTGAGGCGCCGGCACAGGTGGGCGCCAGAACGGCGGCAGGGTCGCACTCCCCGGTCATTTCAAACGGCGTGATCCAGCGGTTGCGCTGTACGCCGGTGGTTGGGTCGACATCAATCAGGTAGATGTCCACCGGGGTCTTGACGTCGGTGGTCTCGGCTTCGAGGAAGATGCGGTCCTGGGTTTCCTGGGCTGCACCGTTGACTGCTACCGCAGCCGGGTCTGCAGTGCCGACGCCGAATTCGCCAATGGCCAGATAGCTGGGCTGAGAGCCCGGTTGGGTATAGATACCGAGGTTGGCCTCGATGGTGTGGGCGGAAATGAAGTCCGGCACACCGGCCGTGGTCGATTTGAACAGCGTGCCGGAGTAGGTGATGAAGTCGCCGACTTCAAAGGGTACTTGTTGCGTCGGGTCCGGGTCGGTTGCGGTCCGGGTCGGGTCACTGAAGCGCTTCATGACGAACTGGCTGCAATACAGCTGGCCAGCCTTCGGTGGTGTCAATTCACCGGATGCAGGCAACGCTACGCCAGCCTGGGCAAAGTTGCGGCAGTTGTTGGTCGTGGTTGGCGTGACCACTTTCGGCCGGTTTTTCTGAGGACACAGCGGGTCATCACCGGTACGCGGCACGCACATCGGGTAACCCGTGGCCGAGTGAATGGTCGGGTTGGCGTCATCCACCGAAAAGCGCGCATCGGGGCTCTGGGCTCGACCGAAACGCCCGTTGGGGTCATTGATCTGCAAGAGGGTCGGTTGCGGCGAGTTGCTACTCGTCACTTCTATGTTCCCGGTGGTCTGGTCAATTCTGCTGATATAACCACTGCCCACCTGGGCCGATTGCTGGGAGACAAAGATCAGCCCGGCAATTTGTTTGCCGGCGACGGTATTACCGACAACATGCACTTCAAACGATGGGTAGGTGGCCGGTAGTTGTTTAAGGCCCAATGGGCCGCCGTGGACGAAGTCCGCCCAGGTGAGTGTATTGGCGGGCATCTGGATGACCGAATTGCAGGGCACGGTAATGGTTGTGCCATTGACCACCACCGTACCGCCCAATCGGTCCGGGCTACTGGTATTCGGGCAGTTGCTGTTGCTGCTGTCGACGGTCATGTCCTGAATGAAACCGGTGATATCGAAGCCGTGGATGGCCAGCGGGTCGGCAAAGACCGGGTCAGGAAGGGTGGGCGTCGTGAACGGTGATGTCGTGCCCTTGACCGGTTTGTCGGTCCCGCCCTTGGCCCAGGCATCACCGGGCGAGGCAACAGTCAATGCCAGTGCGGCGACTATTGCACCTGCCAGCAGTGCCGGTTGAGCGAACAGCGTGTTGAGCCGCGCTTGAGCGAGGGCTGCGGCCGAAGTCTTGAGTCCTGCAGATATGCTCATAATGGTCTCCGAAATGCTTCCAGCCACGTTGCAAGCATTCGATCTACCGTCAGAGGGCTCGTGTTGCACGAGTGCCTGTGCAATAACTACGGAGCGATACGGATATCGAATAAACGGCTCGACCAGGGTACTGCCCATCGGTCTCGAGCGGCGATGAACTGGCCGGTTCCGGACATGTTCGCCAGAGAGTTCCTTGAGCCATATCGGTCAAAGCACGTGTTGTGCCAGTGCCGGTTTGCAACAGCGAACCCCGAAAAAACTATTACTAATTGTAAAAATTTTATTGGCATTGCGCTGGAGTGTGATAGGGACTGCCCACGTTTGGGTGGGATGTCGCCGTTATTGGGGAAATGGCGTTTTCTATTTGGGGTAAAACGGATTGACTGTCGATAGAAGTGATTTGCCCGGACATGGCCCCTGTTGTCGATGGCTAATTGCGACTTGGATCCAATGCCTGGGTTCTGTATCATCCCGCCGCCATCAGAAAGATGGTCGAAGATGAAGCATTTAAAGGACTTAGTATGAAAAAGCTGTTCAAGGCCACTGTCGCCGTTGCTGTCGTATCCGGCGTTGCCCTGCTGTCGGGCTGCACTGGCCAAGTCTACAACCAGCAGAAAAACTGCTCGTACGACTACCTGTTCCACCCTTCGGTTTCCATCTCCAAGGTCATCGGTGGCTGCGGCCCTATCGATAAACTGCCTCAGCCGCAGTAAGCCTGGCGATTCCCAGATCTCGCCCCTGGTGGCCTGATCCGACGCCCCCGGTCATGTAGATGGCCGGGGGTTTTTGTTGCCCGAAAGCTTTTGCGGTGGGCGAAATGCACTGAGACAACCCGTCGCGTTGACCCCCCAGCGGCAATTTGTTTGTGCTGGCATTTCGGTTACAATCGGCGAAACGATTCAGCCTGGTCGGTCAATTCGACAAAAGCCTGAGTCGTTTTCTGGTTCTCTGGCTGCTGAACAATCATTAACAACAAGCCTGCGCTGAAGAACAAGGAACACTTTGGGCCAGCCACAGGTCCACCCTCCGTTCTACTGACTGGAATTGATCAATGTTCAAGAAAGCTGGCAAGACCTTGCTGGGTCTGGCTGTCGCTGCGAGCTTCATGCAAGCGCACGCCGCAGAAACCAAGAAAGTCGATGTGCTGCTGGTCGGCGGCGGCATCATGAGCTCCACCCTGGCCGTGTGGCTGCACGAGCTGGAGCCGAGCTGGTCGATGGAAATGGTCGAGCGCCTGGACGGCGTCGCCGAAGAAAGCTCCAACGGCTGGAACAACGCCGGTACTGGCCACTCCGCGCTGGCCGAGCTGAACTACACCCCGGAAGACAAAGACGGCAACGTCAACATCGCCAAGGCCATCGAAATCAACGAAGCCTTCCAGATCTCGCGCCAGTTCTGGTCGTGGCAGGTTCGCCAGGGCGTGCTGAAGAACCCGCACTCGTTCATCAACACCACCCCGCACATGAGCTTCGTCTGGGGTGATGACAACATCAAGTTCCTCAAGAAGCGTTACGACGCGCTGCAGGCCAGCCCGCTGTTCCGCCCGATGCAGTATTCCGAGGACCACGCGCAGATCGCCAAGTGGGTCCCGCTGATGATGGAAGGCCGTGACCCGAACCAGAAGCTGGCGGTCACCTGGACGCCAATCGGCACCGACGTCAACTTCGGCGAAATCACCCGCCAGTTCGTTGGCCACCTGCAGACCCAGAAAGGCTTCGACCTGAAGCTGTCCAGCGAAGTGCAGGACATCACCCGCAACGAAGACGGCTCCTGGCACGTCGAGTACAAGAACCTCAAGGACGGTACCGCATCGGCCACCGACGCCAAGTTCCTGTTCATCGGTGCTGGCGGCGGCGCACTGAAGCTGCTGCAGAAGTCGGGTATTCCAGAAGCCAAGGAGTACGCAGGCTTCCCGGTGGGCGGTTCGTTCCTGGTGACCGAGAACCCGACCGTGGCCATGCAGCACATGGCCAAGGCCTACGGCATTGCCTCGACCGGCGCGCCACCCATGTCGGTACCGCACCTGGACACCCGCGTGCTCGATGGCAAGCGCGTGATCCTGTTTGGCCCATTCGCCACCTTCTCGACCAAGTTCCTGAAGAACGGCTCGTACCTGGACCTGCTGAGCAGCACCACCACCCACAACGTGTGGCCGATGACCAAGGTCGGTATCGACCAGTACCCGTTGGTCGAGTACCTCGCTGGCCAGCTGATGCTGTCGGATGACGACCGTTTCGAAGCGCTGCGCACCTACTTCCCGAATGCCAGGAAGGAAGACTGGAAACTGTGGCAGGCCGGTCAGCGCGTGCAGATCATCAAGCGTGACGAAGAGAAGGGCGGCGTGCTGAAGCTGGGTACCGAAGTGGTGGCTTCCCAGGACCGCACCATTGCCGGCCTGCTGGGCGCCTCGCCAGGTGCTTCGACTGCTGCGCCAATCATGCTGAACGTGCTGGAAACCGTGTTCAAGGAAAAGGTCGCTACCCCAGAGTGGCAGGCCAAGATCAAGCAGATCGTGCCGAGCTACGGTACCAAGCTGAACGATTCGGCAGCGGCTACCCAGAAAGAGTGGAACTACACCGCTGAAGTGCTGCAACTGGAGAAGCCACCGGTGATCGACGAGAGCGTCGGCACCAGCGTTGCGCCGAGCCAACCGGTTGAAAGCAAGCCAGCAAACGACATGGCGCTCTGATCGGGCGGCGATGTGGGTTCGCGAAAGCCACGGGTGACCCCCGTGGCTTTTTTTATGGGCGTTTCGGCAGGTCGCTGTCGTCGACGAGGTCCTGCAGCACCTCGGTCAGGTTGAGGTCGATGGCCAAAGCCAGGAAACTCACATCACCTTCGTCACTGACGGGAAAGACCTTCGCCTCGGTGGCAGCCCTGAGTACCACCTGATCGCCGTGCATGACGTGTATTTGCGAGCCGTCGGCCAGCTCCAGATCCAAGCTTCCCGAGGTGGCGAAAAGCAGCAGGTCGGTGCAGGGGCTCAAGTGCGCGGCCGCATGCAGATGGCGATATTCCGCAATCCAGCCATCGCGCAGGAACGTCTTGCCCAAGGCGTAGGCCAGCGAGCATTCCAGCGACAGGTCAGCCATTTCCTCGATCACCTGGTCACGAGGAACCTTGGGCATCAGGCGGGAAAACTCACTCAGGTTGGTCAGCGTGACTTTCCGGCGTGCAAGGCTCATAACCGCTTCCTTTTCAGAACCGCACCTCACGCCAGCAGCGTGATTGCCACGTGCCCGGCGACACCGGCACACACGCTGTAGATCAGGCTACGTGACCAGTAGGCGACGATGACCACCGGGATCGCTGCCAGCAGGTCGGCATTCAGGCCCAGCAATGAGCCATCCTTGGCCACCAGCAGGGCGGGTACGGTGATGCTGGCGATGATTGCCACCGGCAAGTATTCAATGACGTCATTGAACAGCTTGGGAGATTTCTCCATCTTCAGCAGAAAAGGTGTCGCACGGGTGAGATAGGTGATGGCAGCCATCAGCATCACCGCTGCGATCAGGTAGTTCTTTTCAGGCATAACCCTGCTCCACAGCCTACGGCGGTTGCGATGAATACGTTCAAGGGCGACGGTGCGTACATGTTCAACAGGCAAGTGGTGACGATCACCACCAGGGCGATGAGCGCTTTGGTGAAGTTACTGCACAGCGATATCAGCACGAAGATCATCATTGCCGTCAGGGCATAGTCCAGCTTGAACTGGGAGAACCGGTTCAATGCATCCGAGGCCACCGCACCAAACACCGCGCCGGCGATCCAACTGGCATGGCAGTAGGTATTGAACTGCAACAGATAGCCCGGCGAGGTCGGCCTGCCGTTTTCCAGGCGTTGGCTATGAAAGGCAAAGGACTCATCGGTCAGGCCAAAAGCGTACAGCAGCTTCTGTGGCTTGCTGATCGGCAGTTGTGCGCTGCGTTTGGACATGTACATCGCCATCAGCATGTGCCGCGAATTGATCAGCAAGGTCGACAAGGCAATGGTGACCAGCGGCGCGCTGGTGGTCATCAGGGCCAGTGCGGCGAACTGCGCCGCCCCGGCATAGACGAACAGGCACATGGCGGCCGGCAGCCACAAGGGCAGGCCGGCATTGATGCACATGACACCGAACACGAAGCTGACGACGAAATAGCCGGTAATGATCGGCAGGGCGTCGACCAGGCTTTCTTTGCGCGTGGCGGATAGCAGCACCGACGAGGTCACAGGTCGACCTCGCAGGTGATTTCACCACGTGTCTGCAGGAAGCCTTGTTTCTGCCAGAAGCTCAGTGCCTGGGTGTTGTCATGCTCAACGAACAGGAACACCCGGCGAATGCCGTGCTGGCGGAAATCACTGAGAATCGAATTGGCCAATGAAGTGCCGATCCTGCTCTGGCGATAGTCCGGCTCCACGGCCATGTGATTGATGGTGCCTCGTGTGCCCATCAGTCCCCCCGCGACCGCGCCGACGATGGCCCCGGTCTGGTTCTCGGCCACGTAGCAATAGGTGTGCTCGGTGCCGAGCAAACCTTTGAGCAGCCCTTCGTCCTGCCAGTCGCAGAATGAGGTCTCTTCGAAGCGGCGGAAGAAGTCGACGATCTTGCGCGCATGGAAGGGCGTGGCTTTCTTGATGCTCAGGCCATTGATGTGTTCGGCCGGGAACAGTTTTGGCGCCGTGCCGATGCAATTAGTCGATAATGTCATGCTCGCTACCCGGTCGAGAGAAGGAAATGGCAATGATCTGCCGGTAGCCCATTTCGGAATTGCTCGGGTTGATGGCCGGCGTTACATAGTGCTGAAGTTCGCGGTCGAGGAAATAAGTGGTGTCGAGAATATTCAGGTAGGTGCCGGAATCGATAACATTGGACTGTTTATCGTAAATCTTGCTGGTAGCACCTTCGACATTATGACGGCCCCAGAAGTGCACGCCGCTGAACGGGTAACCGTCACAGTGAATACCTTCAGGGGTGATTTCGATCTGCGCCCCGGGTTTGATCTCGATACGGATCTGGTGCACCTGGCACTGCCAGTTGACGGTATGCAGTTCTTCCGGCAAGACGGCCTTGTACACGTCGAAATCCAGCCGAATCAGCGCCCGCAGGATCGGTGAGTTGAATACATCGGCGCCGATGTCATCGAAATGACGCGCCATGCCGCCGACGTAGGCGTTGTGGGCCTCGGATTGTTCGTAGGCGCGGTGGCTGAGTTGGTTCAGTTCGCCGGTGACCGGGTTGAAGTCGAAATCACTGTAACGGCGGTAGCGGGTGCCCTTGTCGGCCTGACCGTAATAACGGTCGACCCCCATGGTTTCCCAACTTTTGGAAAACTCGACGAACTCCTTGAAGCCGCCGGTCAAGGCATAATCGCTGCCCATGACATTGACCGTCTTGTTTTGTCGCAGGGCAGTTTCGATGTTTCTGTTCAGTGTCAGCATGGCCATCTCTTCTTATTCAAAAGCTGGCAAAAATCTAACAGTTGCTTTGCGCGGTGAAACTTCACATTTTTTTCAGGTGCCTCAACCGTTGCTTGCTACCCGGGCCGCGTGCACCATAAGCGGGCAGACAGTGCAAGGCCTTGTGCGTTATCCTCTTGGCCTTTGTTGCCGGACTGCGTCAACAAATCGGGGAGGGAGATTGAATGGACATCAAGGTGCTCAAGAACATCGTGAACGTGGCCCGAACGGGGTCGATCACCGATGCGGCCGAACAGGTTCACGTTACGGTCCAGGCCTTGGCCGCTCAGTTGAAAAAGCTCGAGGATCATTGCGGCTTCAAGTTGTTCGACCGCACCAACAAAGGGGTATCGCTGACCCAGGAGGGCGTGGGCATCCTGCCACACGTTCTGGAAATCGTCCGTTCTTCGGAGCGCATGCAACTGAAGATCAATCAGTTGCGCCAGAGCCGCAACCAGCGGCTGCCGCTACGCGTGGCCTTGAACAGCACCTTGTCCATGGAAATCAACCAACAGATCATGGGCGGGGTGGTCAGCAAGCTTGCAGGCTACAACCCGATCTTCAGTTGCTCGGAATCGCCCGACAACCTGACCAAGCTGGCCAAGGACGAAGCGGACATGGTGGTGGTGCTGGGCGACAGCGTGCCTGAGAACTACCATTCGCTGCCGCTCAAGGGGTTGCGTATCGAAGTCGTCGCCTCGTCATCCAGCAATGACCGTGCACCTGCCTGCGCGGTGATCAAGCCGTTGCCCGAGTGCCCTTATTCCTCGATCTTTTCGCGCTTCGCCGAGCGCCGGCCCGGCATGCTGGACGCCGCCACCGTGTTCCATTCCGGCAGCGAGATCGTCAGTGTTTCCATGATCAAGAGCTTTGGCGGCGTCGGCGTGCTGTCGCGTGCCGTTGCCGAAGCCAATGACCTGTTCATCTGGCCTGGCTTCTCTGATTTTCTCGATGTGTACCTGGTCATGAAAGAGCCGTGGATCATCGAAGAAGAGTTCCCGCTGTTCTGCGCGGCACCCACCCCCATACGCAGCTTTGATGCCATCAGCGCCTGACCTTGCCGGCGTGCCGGGGCGGCACGGTAGCGATCAGACCTGACGCAGAATGCAGTCCAGCAAGCCGGGAAAACGCACGGCCAGCATCTCGCTGCGCAACGAATTCATGTGGGTGGTCCCGACGTTGCGGGTATGCACCAACCCCGCATCACGCAACACGCGAAAGTGGTGCGACATGCTCGACTTCGGCCGCCCGCCATCGAGTTCGCCACAGCTGGCCTCGGCCACGCCGGCCAGATGGCGGACGATGCCCAGGCGCACCGGGTCGCTCAGTGCATAGAGCACACGCTCGAGAGTCAGGTCTTCGGAATTGGGGTGTTGGTAGGCTCGCATGGCCGACATGATAACGGGGGTTTCATTAATTGCCATAGTTCGATTATGATCGAACTATCGTATTCAGACGACCCGGAGTTTGCCCATGTCTGCCCTGTTCCAACCCTACACCCTGAAAGATGTCACTTTGCGCAACCGCATCGCCATCCCGCCGATGTGCCAGTACATGGCTGAGGACGGCATGATCAACGACTGGCACCACGTGCACCTGGCCGGCCTGGCCCGTGGCGGTGCAGGCCTGCTGGTGGTGGAGGCCACCGCCGTGGCACCGGAAGGGCGCATCACCCCCGGTTGCGCCGGGATCTGGAGCGACGCCCACGCCCAGGCCTTCGTGCCGGTGGTGCAGGCGATCAAGGCGGCAGGCTCGGTGCCGGGTATCCAGATTGCCCACGCCGGGCGCAAGGCCAGCGCCAACCGCCCGTGGGAAGGCGATGACCACATTGCTGCCGACGATGCCCGTGGCTGGGACACTATCGCCCCGTCGGCCATCGCCTTTGGTGCGCACCTGCCGAAAGTCCCGCGCGAAATGACCCTGGACGACATTGCCCGGGTCAAACAGGACTTCGTCGACGCTGCGCGCCGTGCCCGCGACGCCGGCTTCGAGTGGATCGAGCTGCACTTCGCCCACGGCTATCTGGGGCAGAGCTTCTTCTCCGAGCATTCCAACCAGCGCACCGATGCCTACGGTGGCAGCTTCGAAAACCGCAGTCGCTTTCTGCTGGAAACCCTGGCAGCGGTGCGTGAGGTATGGCCGGAGAACCTGCCACTGACCGCTCGCTTTGGTGTGCTGGAGTATGACGGCCGCGATGAGCAGACCCTGCAAGAGTCGATCGAACTGGCGCGCCGGTTCAAGGCTGGCGGGCTGGACCTGCTGAGCGTCAGCGTCGGCTTCACCATTCCCGACACCAACATTCCGTGGGGCCCGGCATTCATGGGGCCGATTGCCGAACGTGTGCGTCGCGAGGCGGGCTTGCCAGTGACCTCGGCGTGGGGCTTTGGCACGCCGCAACTGGCTGAAGAGGCGGTGCAGGCCAACCAGCTCGACCTGGTGTCGGTGGGGCGTGCACACCTGGCCGATCCGCACTGGGCTTACTTTGCGGCGAAGGAACTGGGTGTGGACAAGGCGTCCTGGACCTTGCCGGCACCGTATGCCCACTGGCTCGAGCGTTATCGCTGAGTGCTTGGCGGGGCTGCTCTGCAGCCCTTCAAACCAAGGCTCAAGGCCTGTAACGACCCTGTGCGGGCATGCCCGCGCAGCGGCGGTACAGGCTAGAACCGATCCAACCGGTAAGCCGCTGTCTCTGGCCCGGCTGATTGCGCCGCCAACCGCCCCACCCATTCCGCCGTCACCGCCGCCTGGGTCAGCCCCAGATGCTGATGGCCGAAGGCAAGCAGCACCCGCCCGTCACACACGCGGTCGATCACCGGCAACGAGTCCGGTAACGATGGCCTGAAGCCCATCCACGGCGTCGCCCCTTCCGTGCTCAAGTCCCGTTGAAACAACCCCTTGCTCAGCCGGTGCAACTGCCACGCCCGCTGCATGCTGGGCGGCGCATCGAGCCCGGCGAACTCCACCGTGCCGGCCAGGCGCAACCCGTCAGCCATGGGCGTCATGATGAACTTGCGCTCCAGCGACGTGACTGCGAACGGCAGGCGCTGCTGTTCTTGCGGCAGCATCAGGTGATAGCCGCGTTCGGTATCCAGTGGTACGCGTTTGCCGGTCAGTGCCACCGTCAATGGCGCTGAATGGGCGCCGCAGCTGAGCAGGACCTGGCGCGCCTTGAACGTCCCCCGGTCACTGGCCAGGTTGACCCCGTCGCTGTGCAGTTGACCGCCCGTAACCCGTGCCTGCACGAAGCGCACGCCGTTGGCCTTGGCGGCCTCGAACAGTGCGCAGACCACCCGGTACGGGTCGATGAAGTGCCCGGTACGCGGGAAGAACAGCCCGCCGAGCAGCGATGGGTTCAATTGCGGCGCGGCCTCGCGCAGGTGATCGGCCGACCACAGGTCCACCTGCACCTCCTGCTGCTGCATGCGTGCGCGCAGGGCCTGCAGCGCGACACGCGACTCGGGCCGCTCGAACACCAGCAGCGAGCCGTCCTCCTTGAACAACTCGCTACGCCCGATCGAGCCCAGCAAACGCTGCCAGGCTCCCAGGCTACCTTCGTTGAGTGCGCGGATGCCGGCCACGCTGCGCTGGAACGGCGCCGGGCGCAGGTTCAGCAGCAGGCGGGCGAACCATGGCATGGCCTTGGGCAGGTACTTCCAGTCCAGGCGCAGCGGGCCCATCGGGTCGAGCAGCATGCGCGGCAGGCGCTTGAGGATCGACAGGTCGGCGATCGGGAACACCTGCTCGGTGGCCAGATGCCCGGCGTTGCCGTAGGAGGCACCGTGGCCCGGCGCCTGATGATCGAGCAGCAGCACCCGACGGCCCTGGCGGGCCAGTTGCAGGGCGCAGGCGACGCCGACAATGCCGGCACCCACCACGGCGATATCGTTTTCGGGGGTATCGACCATGCTCAAGCTTCCCGTTTGCCGTCGAGCAAACGCCGCAATTGCAGCGGGTTGCCGTGCTTGAGCGCCTGCGGCAGCAGGGCATCGGGGAAGTCCTGGTAGCACACCGGGCGCAGGAAACGCAGGATCGCTGCGGTGCCGACCGAAGTGGTACGGGCATCTGAGGTGGCAGGGAACGGCCCGCCGTGAACCATCGCGTCGCACACCTCGACACCGGTCGGCCAACCGTTGACCAGAATGCGCCCGGCCTTGCGCTCCAGGGTCGGCAGCAGGGCGCGGGCACTGTCGAGGTCGGCATCGTCCAGATGCAGCGTGGCGGTCAGCTGGCCTTCAAGCTGTTCGGCCACCTGGCGCACCTGCGCGTCACTGGTGCAGGCCACTACCAGCGAAGCGGCGCCGAACACTTCGGCCTGCAATGCCGGGTCGCCGAGAAACGCTTCGGCCTGGGTCACGAACAGCTGCGCCTGGCACTGGTTCGGCCCTTGTTGCGTCAGGCCGCTGGCGGCACGCCTGGCGTTGACGTTGCTGGCCAGGGCGTCGACACCCGCGGCGTATGCCCTGGAAATGCCTGGGGTGAGCATGGTCTGCGCGGCGGCCTGGCGAACCTGCGCGCTGGCCGCCTCGATGAAGCGCTGCAGCGCCGCCCCCTGGCGGGCGATCACCAGCCCAGGGTTGGTGCAGAACTGCCCGGCGCCTTGGGTCAGCGAGGCAACGAAGCCTTGCGCCAGTGCGTCGCCGCGGGCTTGCAACGCGGCATCGAAAAGAAATACCGGGTTGATCGAACTCATCTCGGCGTACACCGGAATCGGCTCCGGGCGGGCTTGGGCTGCCTTGCACAGGGCTGTGCCACCGCTGCGCGACCCGGTGAAGCCGACCGCCTTGATGTGCGGGTCGCTGACCAGGGCGATACCGACTTCATGACCGGCGCCATACAGCAACGAGAACACCCCTTCAGGCAGGCCGCAGTGCTTGACGGCACGGGCCACGGCCTGGCCGACCAGTTCGCTGGTGCCGGGGTGCGCGGCGTGGGCCTTGACCACCACCGGGCAGCCGGCGGCCAAGGCCGATGCGGTGTCGCCACCCGCTACCGAGAAGGCCAAGGGGAAGTTGCTGGCGCCAAACACCGCCACCGGGCCCAGCGCCACCTGGCGTTGGCGCAGGTCGGCGCGTGGCAGCGGTTGGCGTTCGGGCAGGGCGTTGTCGACCCGCACATCGAGCCATTCGCCGCTGCGGACCACCCGGGCGAAGGTGCGCAGTTGCGTGCAAGTGCGGCCACGCTCGCCCTGGATGCGCGCCTTGGGCAGGCCGCTTTCGGCCACGGCGCGATCGATCAGGGCATCGCCAATGGCTTCGATTTCACTGGCGATGGTTTCAAGAAAATGTGCGCGTTGTTCCAGCGAGGTTTCGCGGTAGACGTCGAACGCCGCCCAGGCCAGTGCGCAGGCCTGGGCCACGTGTTCGCCGGTGCCGCCGGCGTAGGCGGGTTCGAGGGCCTGGTTGGTCGCCGGGTCGATGGCGCGGATCGCGTCGCCGCTGCCGGGCACGGCAGACTGGCCGATCAGCAGGTTGCCTGTCAGGGTCATGGGGCCTCCTTCGGAATCAGATTCTGGATCGGGGGGCGCTTTGCGCCCCTTTCGCGACACAAGGCCGCTCCCACAAAAAGACCTGTGTACGCCGGTCAATGTGGGAGCGGCCTTGTGTCGCGAAAGGGCTGCGCAGCAGCCCCAGGGATCAGGCCAGGTTCTGCTCGGCCGACCAGCTGGCGTACCAGTTGCGGAACAGCGCGTACTGCTGTTCGGCATAGTTGCGCTGGGCATCGGTGAGCACGTCGGTTTCGTTGAAGTGCAGGCTGTACTCGGTGTCGCCGTTGAGCACCATCAGGTGCTTGTAGTACAGCACCAGGTCGCAGCCTTCATCGAACGACGACAGCACTGCCAGCGCCGCTTCCAGTTCACGCGCCAGGCGGCGGGCCTTGGCGTCGCCTTTGGCGGCCTGCTTGCTCAGGCTCACCAGCTGCAGCACTTCACGCGGCAGGGCGTTGCCGATGCCGGTGATGGCACCGGTGGCGGCGCAGTTGACGAAGCCATGCACGACCTGGGTATCGACACCGACCATCAGGGTCACATCGTCATCCTTCGAGGTGATGTGCTCGGCGGCGTAGCGCAGGTCGGCGCTGCCGCCGAACTCCTTGAAACCAATCAGGTTGGGGAATTCGCGGCGCAGTTCGAAGAACAGGTCGGCGCGGGTGGCGAAGCCGTAGTAGGGGCTGTTGTAGATCACCGCCGGCAGCTTCGGCGCCGCAGCGAGAATGGCCGAGAAGTGGTGTTTCTGGGCGATCAGCGAAGCACCGCGGCTGAGCACGCGAGGGATCACCATCAGGCCGGCGGCACCGACCTTGGCCGCGTGGGCCGCGTGGGACACGGCCTCGCGCGTGTTGACCGCACCGGTGCCGACGATGGTCGGAATGCCGGCGGCCACCAGGCGGGCCACGCCTTCCTGGCGCTCGGCTTCGGTCAGCAGTGGCCAGTCACCCATCGAGCCGCAATACACCACGGCGCTCATGCCCGCCTCGATCAGCTCCCGGCCCTTGCGCACCAGGGCGTCGAAGTCCGGCTTGCGCTCGGCGGTGCACGGGGTCATCAGGGCAGGCATGGTGCCGGTGAAGATGTTGTCAGTCATTGTTGTCACTCCTGGCGATATTCGGTTGTTTTGAAAAGCCGGGTCAGATGCCCCAGGCGAATGGATCCTGTTCGTCGATCAGCAGGGTGCTGTCGGCGGTCATGTAGGCGCGGCCGGTGATGAACGGGCGAATGCGTTCGCCGTCGCGCTCGAAGCGGCCGTGGAACTGGCTACCGGTGATGCTGGCCTGGACCCAGGTCTGGCCTGCTTCGAGCTTGCCGTCGGCGGCCAGGCACGCCAGCTTGGCGCTGGTGCCGGTGCCGCAAGGGGAGCGGTCGTAGGCCTTGCCGGGGCACATGACGAAGTTGCGGCTGTCGGCATTGGCGTCGTCGGCGAACAGCTCGACATGGTCGATCAGCGCGCCGTTTTCGCCGGTGATGCCTTGGGCCTCGAGGGCCTTGAGCATGGCCCAGGTGTACTCCGTGAGGGCCTCGCGATTGTCCAGTTCGATGCGCTGGCCGTGTTCGGACACCAGGAAGAACCAGTTGCCGCCCCAGGCGATATCGCCGCGCACCACGCCATGCCCAGGTACATCCACCGCCACCAGCTGGCGGTAGCGATAGGACGGCACATTGCCGACGGTGACGGCGCCATCGGCGTGCAGGGTGGCGCTGACCTGGCCGACCGGGGTGTCGATCTTGTGCTCGCCGGGTTCGATCAGGCCCAGGTGCTGCAGCGAGGCGACCAGGCCGATGGTGCCGTGGCCACACATGCTCAGGTAGCCGGCGTTGTTGAAGAAAATCACCCCGCAGGTGGCATCAGCCGACACCGGTGGGCAATACAGTGCGCCGACCAGCACATCGTTGCCGCGTGGCTCCAGCAGGCAGGCACGGCGCCATTGATCGTGCAGCTCGCGCAGTTCGTCGCGCTGCTCGGCCATGCTGCGCCCCTGCAGCTGCGGGAAGCCTTTCATCACCAGGCGGGTCGGTTCGCCGCCGGTATGCGAGTCGATCACGTGAATCTGTTTCATGGGCTTGTCCATTGCGAGGAGGATCAGGAGGCGACGGCGGGGCGGGCGCTGTAGGTTTCAGTGGAGGCTTCGCTTTCGTCTTCGCCTTCCAGGCGTACCAGGTGAGCCGGTACGCCGGTGAGCGCGCCCCAGTAGTAGATGCCCAGGGCGCAGGCGGCCACGGCCACGGTGTCGAATGGGTGGCCGAGCACGCCCAGGCCGCCAAAGCTGCCCAGCCAGGACAGCAGGATGGTCACGGCGTAGAAGCCGATCAGCCAGGCCGACGAGCGCACTTGCTGGGCCAGCGACAGGTGCTGGGTCGGCACGAAGCGGCTGCACAGCAGGTACAGCACGAACATCACGATCTGCAGGGCCAGCAACCAGGACACGGTGTTCCAGCCCGACCAGTAGACGATCAGCGCGGCGATGATGAACGACAGCGGGCCCAGCACGCCCATGCCCTTGACCCGGAACGGGCGCGGCATGTCCGGCGCATTGCGGCGCAGGGCGGCAACGGTGACCGGGGCTACGGCGTAGCTCAGTACCAGCGCGGCGGACACCACGTTGATCAGCGCTTCCCAGGAGGGGAACGGCAGGGTCCAGAACACCGACAGGCCGAAGGTCAGCCACAGCGCCGGGCGCGGGATACCAGACTCGGCATCGATACGTGTGAAGTACTTGAAGAAGGTGCCGGTCTGCGCCCAGCCATAGACCACGCGCGGGGTGGCGTTCATGTAGATGTTGCCGCAGCCGCTGGGCGAGATCACCGCGTCGGCCACCACCAGGTAGGCCAGCCAGCCCACACCCAGGGCCAGGGCGATGTCACGGTAGGGCAGGGCCAGTGCTTTGGTCACGCCGGCCCAGCCGTTGGCCAGCATCTCGGTCGGCACGCTGCCGAGGAAGGCCAGTTGCAGCAGGGCGTAGATCGCGGTGGACAGCAGCACCGAGAGGATCAGCGCGATGGGAATGGTGCGTTGTGGGTTCTTCACTTCGCTGGCCACCGAGATGATTGGCGTCAGCCCCAGGTAAGCGAAGATGATGCCACCCGCCGATACTGCCATTTCCACGCCAGACAGGCCGAACGGGGCGAAGCCCTGAACCTCGAAGTTCTCCGGCTTGAAGAAGGTGAACAGCACGCCGATCACCAGCAGCGGCACGATGAACTTGAACACGCTGACCAGGTTGTTGGCCTTGGCGAAGGTCTTCACGCTGCGGTAGTTGAGGAAGAAGAACAGCCCCAGCAAGGCGAACTGCACCAGCCAGCCGAGCACCGTGGGGTCGCTGGAACCGACTTCGGTCAGCCCGGGGAACCAGGCTGCGGCGTATTGGCGCGAGGCGACCACTTCGATGGCGATCAGGCTGGAGAACGCGATCAAGGTGATGAAGCCCATCAGGTAGCCGAGCAGCGGGCCGTGCGAGTACACCGGGTAGCGCACCACGCCACCGGCACGCGGCAGGGCGGCGCCGAGTTCGCAGTAGACGATGCCCAGCAGCAGCACGGCGAAACCGCCGAGGAACCAGGAGAGGATACCGGCCGGGCCGGCGATGGCCGAAACATGGCTGGCGGCGAACAGCCAGCCGGAGCCGAAGATGGCGCCGAGGCCGATGAAGGTGAGGTCGAGCAACGACAGCTGTTTCTTGAATTTGCCTGACATGGGTGCGCCTTTTTGTAGGTTTTGGATAGGCAGGTCTGATGTCACGTGATGCGGCTTTCCACGGCCGCGCTTTTGTAGGTCTTGGCGGCTTGCGTGGGGCATAGAGTGGACCCGAACGGGGCGGGGGTTCTTGATGGATTTCTGCAGGGGGAATGACGAAATCGGCACAGTTGCAAATAAATCTGGCGCACACGTGCGCTCGATGGATAGGCTGTAAGCCATACCGCACAAGGATTTTAGAGCTGTATGGAGAGTGCCGGCCCTTTCGCGGGGCAAGCCCGCTCCCACAGGTTCAGCGCAAGGCTCGAAGGTTGTGGTGTACCTGTGGGAGCGGGCTTGCCCCGCGAAAGGGCCAGTAGCCTCAACCAAGAGCATGCAGATGACACAAGACTCCCTGGCAACCCTGTACCAGTCCCTCGACCAGCACCGCCCCGCCACCCTGGAGGCCCTGCTGGCCGGTGTGTCGCTGCTGTTGCCGATCCTCGACGCCATCCCCAACGCCGCGATCTTCATCAAGGACCCGGCCGCCCGCTATGTGCTGGCCAACACCACCCTGGTCCAGCGCTGCGGCCTCAAGCGCCTGCAGCCGCTGCTGGGCAAGACCAGTGCCGAAGTGTTCCCGGCGCAACTGGGCCCCGGCTACACCGAGCAGGACCGTCGCGTGCTCAAGGATGGGCTGGTGCTGGAAGACCAGCTCGAACTGCACCTGTACGGCAGCCGAGAACCGGGCTGGTGCCTGACCCACAAGCGCCCGCTGCGCAACCCGGCCGGGGAGATCATTGGTTTGGTGGGCATCTCCGTCGACCTGCAGTCAGCCGCCGATACCCACCCCGCCTACCAGCGCCTGGCTGCCGTGGACGAGCACATCCGTCAACATTTCCACCAGCCGATCAGCATGAGCCAGCTGACCCGCATCGCCGGGATCTCCGTGGCGCAGCTGGAGCGCTATTGCAAGCGGGTGTTCCACCTCACGCCGCGGCAGATGATCCACAAGGCACGCCTGGAGCACGCCCACCGGTTGCTGCATTCCGATTTGCCGATCACCGAAGTGGCGTTGCGCTGCGGCTACACCGACCACAGCGCGTTCAGCCGTCAGTTCAAGCAACTGACGGGCTTCACGCCGCGGCAGTATCGCCAGGCAACCGCGGATCAGCTGGGTTGAAACAGCAGCTTCGCTTCGGCGAAGCACTGCTCGGCAATCGCCGAACGCGGTTCGCTGCGGCGCAGCAGCAGGCCGACCGGGCTGTGGATGCTGGCGTCGGCGATGGGGATGATGCGCATGTGTTCGCTGAGGTCTTCCAGGCCGCAGCCCAGCGGCATGATCGCGCAGCACACGCCGGTGTTGATGGCCTGCACCAGCTGGAAGGTCGAGTCGCTTTCCAGCACGGCATTAGGTTCAAGGCCGCGGCTGCGCAGGCTCAGGTCCAGTGACTGGCGGTAGTGCATGCCCTTGCTCAGCAGGCCCAGGGGGGTGTCGCCGAGCTCGTCCCAGCGCAGGCTGTCGGCGTCGAACTGGAAGTGCTGGGTGTCGAACAGCAGGCCCATTGTGGTGGTACCCAGTTCGATCACTTCGAAGAAGTTGGCGTTGACCTGGTCGAGGTAGCAGATCCCCAGGTCGAGCTGGTTGCGGCTCAGGCCGTCCATGATCTGCTCGGTGCTGTGCGAACTGAGCTGGAATTGCAGCTCGGGGTACTTCTCGCGCAGCGGCAGCAGCAGGTGCATGGGGTTGAAGCTGGCCAGCGGCACGGTGCCCAGGCGCAGGCTGCCGACCACCTGGCCGCGGCAACTGGCGGCCTCGGCTTGCAGGCCGTCATGGGCGGCGAGCAGGGTGCGGGCCCAGGCCAGGATGCGCTCGCCGGCCTCGGTGAAGCCTTCGAAGCGCTGGCCGCGCTTGACCAGCACCAGGTCCAGTTCGTCCTCCAGGTTGCGCAGGCGCATCGACAGGGTCGGCTGGGTGATATGGCACAGCGCCGCAGCCTGGCCGAAGTGGCGGGTCTGGTCGAGGGCGATGAGGAACTTGAGCTGCTTGATGTCCATGGGAGTGCCTGGCGTCTGGTTGTGCAGACCTTAACCCACGTCTGCGATAGATGTCATTGATCGGCCGGTTCGCCATTTCGATTGGACGCTCATCTGGCTTGCCTCTAGCGTGACGACAATGCCATACGAGGAGCTTTACCGTGCGCGTCCAACCCGATGCGGTTTTCGTACCGCTGAATATCGCCGTGCTGACCGTCAGCGACACCCGTACCTATGACAACGACACCTCCGGCCAGCTGCTGGCCAACCGCTCGGTGGAGGTCGGCCATCGCCTGGTGGCACGGGCGCTGCTCAAGGATGACCTGTACAAGATCCGTGCCCAGGTGGCGAGCTGGATCGCCGACGACGACGTGCAGGTGGTGCTCATCACTGGCGGCACTGGCTTTACCGGGCGTGACAGCACACCCGAGGCGGTACAGTGCCTGCTGGAGCGGACCGTCGATGGCTTTGGCGAACTGTTCCGCGCCTTGTCCATTCTCGATATCGGCAGCTCGACCGTACAGAGCAGGGCGCTGGCGGGGATTTCCAACGGCACCCTGGTGTGCTGCCTGCCCGGCTCGACCGGCGCTTGCCGAACTGCCTGGGAAGGTATTCTGGTAGAGCAACTGGATGCGCGGCATCAGCCCTGCAACTTTGTGAAGCATCTGAAACCTGTCGAAGCCTGCGAAAGCCGCGGGTAGCCTGTAACGGCCCCTTTGCGGGTTTACCCGCGAAGGGGCCATCAGCTCAACACATAGTCCACCGGCAGCAACACCGGCGGCAGCGGCTCGACCCCCAGAGCCCCCAACACATCCCGCTCCACGGTCCTGACCATGGCATCCATCGGCAGGTCGTTCTCATCGCGCCCGAACGGGTCCTCCAGCTCGTTGCCGATTGCATCGAGCCCGAAGAAGGTGTAGCCGACGATGGTGGTGAACAGCGGCGCCAGCCAGCCCAGCGGCTCGGCCAGGGCGAACGGCAGCAGCAGGCAGAAGATGTAGATGGTACGGTGCAGCAGCAAGGTGTAAGGGAATGGCAGCGGCGAGCCCTTGATCCGCTCGCAACTGGCCTGCACCTCGGTCAGCCCGGCCAGGCGCTGCTCCAGCAGGGTGTAGCGCCATTCGCTGATCTGCCCTTGCGCTGCCAGCCGTGAACAGTGCATGCCGATGTCGCGCAGGATGCCATCGCACACGTTGTGCTCGGCCACCGGGGTAGCCGGGTTGAGCCATGGGCGGGTGGCGTTCACTTCGCTTTCGTTGCGCAACCGCGCATTCAGCCCATGGGCAAAGCCGCACAGGCTGCGCAGCAGCTCGGCGCGCAGGTGCTCATCGGCGATCACCACGCTCTCCCGTACGAACGAACGGGTTTCGATGATCAGCCTGCCCCAGGCCTTGCGCCCTTCCCACCAACGGTCGTAGCAGGCGTTGTTGCGAAAACTCATGAAGATCGACAGCGACAGGCCAAGCAGGGTGAACGGCGTGGCGCTGACCGGGTAGAAAAACGCCGGGAAGTGCCGCTCGACCAGCACGATCAGCGCAGCCAGCAAGGTGACCATCAGGCAGCGCGGGGCAATGCGCTTGACGATCGAGCCTTTGAGGGTGAACAGCACGCGCAGTACATCGGGGCGGGGGTGGACGATCATGGCAATCCAGAGGCGGCCGATCAGCCGCCGGTCATGTTCATGAAGCGCAGGATCTGCACCTCGCCACCGACTTCGAAATGATGGCGGTAGGGCTTGAGGTGCAATGAGTCGCGGATGGCCTTCTCCAGCCGCGCCGCATCGCCGGGGTGGGCGCGCAGCACCTGCTTGAGGTCCATCGAGTGTTCGTTGCCCAGGCACAGCAGCAGGCGGCCTTCGACGGTCAGGCGCACACGGTTGCAGGTGGCGCAGAAGTTGTGGCTGTGCGGTGAAATGAAACCGACCCGGGTATGGGCGGCTTCGGCGAGGCGCCAATAGCGCGCCGGGCCCTGGGAGGACTCGGTGGATTCGATCAGGCTGAAGTGCTCGGCCAGGCGATCGCGCACTTCATCGCTGGAGCAGAACGACTCGCCGCGTTCGTGTTCGCTGATCACCCCCAGTGGCATCTCTTCGATGAAGGTGATGTCCAGCTCGCGGTCGATGGCGAAGCGCACCAGGTCGACCAGTTCGTGGTCGTTGCGGCCCTTGAGCACCACGCAGTTGAGCTTGGTGCGCTGGAAGCCGGCCTGGCGTGCGGCATCGATGCCGGCGATCACCTGGTGGAGATCGCCGGTACGGGTCAGCTGCTTGAAGCGCGCGGCGTCGAGGCTGTCGAGGCTGATGTTCAGGCGGGTGAGCCCGGCGTCGAACAGCGGCTGGGCCAGGCGCCCGAGCTGCGAGCCATTGCTGGTCATGCACAGCTCACGCAGGCCGGGCAGGGCGGCGATGCGCCCGCACAGGTCGACAATGCCTTGGCGCACCAGCGGCTCGCCCCCGGTCAGGCGGATTTTGCGGGTGCCGAGGGCGACGAAGCGCTCGGCCACCTGGAACAGTTCTTCAAGGCTGAGGATTTGCTGACGTGGCAGGAACTGCATGTCTTCAGCCATGCAGTACACGCAACGGAAGTCGCAGCGGTCAGTGACCGACATCCGCAGGTAGTCGATTTTCCGGTTGAAGCCGTCGATCAGGGCCCGGCTGTTCTGTTCCACGTTGGCGCTCGAAAGGAAATGGGGGCACAGGACTCAAGCTATAGCCTGTGGCCAGCCCCGTCAAATCGCTTTCCCCGACTGTTTGATCGATGCCTTCTATCACCACTGCAGGCCATGTGCGGCAAGGGCTGCAGGGCATGATCGAAAGCGCTTATCGTGCTGTAAGGTATTTCGATTGGACGGCTCTGGGCCGGGCTCCATAGGCTGGAAAAAACACCGGGCATAGCGATTCGGTGAACATTTCCATGCCGCGTGAGGATTGACCGCATGAGCCAGGACCAACACATCAGGGATTACAAGGGCCCCGCCGCCGGCTGGGGCGCGCTGAAGAGCGTGACCAAGAGCTGGCTGGGCAGCGACAACGCCTTCAAGAACCTGCGGGCCATGCTCAAGACCAACCAGAACGGTGGCTTCGACTGCCCGGGCTGCGCCTGGGGCGAGTCGCCGGAAAGCGACATGGTCAAGTTCTGCGAAAACGGCGCCAAGGCTGTGAACTGGGAAGCCACCGGCCGCTCGGTGGACCCTGCGTTCTTTGCCCGTTACAGCGTCAGTGCGTTGCTCGAACAGAGCGACTACTGGCTTGAATACCAGGGCCGCCTGACCCATCCGATGCGCTACGACGCGGCCACCGACCACTACGTGGAAACCAGCTGGCAAGAAGCCTTCGAGCTGATTGCCCAGCACCTGCGCGCGCTCGACTCGCCCGATCAGGCGGAGTTCTATACCTCGGGCCGGGCGAGTAACGAGGCGGCATTTCTCTACCAGCTGTTCGTCCGTGCCTACGGCACCAACAACTTCCCCGACTGCTCGAACATGTGCCACGAAGCCAGCGGCGCCGGTATGGCCGAAACCCTCGGGGTGGGCAAGGGCACCGTGGTGTTTCACGACCTGGAGCTGGCCGACGCGATCTTCGTCATCGGCCAGAACCCCGGCACCAACCACCCGCGCATGCTCGAGCCGCTGCGCGAAGCCGTCAAGCGCGGTGCCCAGGTGGTGTGCTTCAACCCGCTCAAGGAACGCGGCCTGGAGCGCTTCCAGCACCCGCAGCACCCCTTCGAGATGCTCAGCAACGGCTCCGAGCCGACCACCAGTGCCTACTTCCGACCGGCCCTGGGGGGCGACATGGCGGCCATGCGCGGTATCGCCAAGTTCCTCTTGCAATGGGAGCGCGAAGCCCAGGCCAAGGGCGAGCCAGCGGTGTTCGACCATGCCTTCATCGCCGAGCACACCAGTGGCCTCGACGACTACCTGGCGGCCGTGGATGCCACCTCCTGGGAGCACATCGTCAAGCAATCGGGCCTGACCCTGGCCGAGATCGAACTGGCCGCGCGCATGTACCGCAAGGCCGAGCGAGTGATCATGTGCTGGGCCATGGGGGTTACCCAGCATCGTCATTCGGTGCCGACCGTGCAGGAAATCGTCAACCTGCAACTGCTGCGCGGCAACGTCGGCAAGCCCGGTGCCGGTCTGTCGCCGGTGCGCGGCCACAGCAACGTGCAGGGCGACCGCACCATGGGCATTGACGAAAAGCCCAGGGCGGCGCTGCTCGATGCCATCGAAAAACGCTTCAAGTTCCGAGTGCCCCGGGCCCACGGGCACAACGCGGTGCTGGCGATCAAGGCCATGGAAGAGGGGCTGGCCAAGGTGTTCATCGCCCTGGGCGGCAACTTCGCCCAAGCCACGCCGGACACCCCGCGCACCCACGCGGCACTGCGCAATTGCGCGCTGACCGTGCAGATCTCCACCAAGCTCAACCGCTCGCACTTGGTGACCGGGCGCGATGCGCTGATTCTGCCGTGCCTGGGCCGTACCGAGATCGACATGCAGGCCGAGGGGCCGCAAGGCGTGACGGTGGAGGATACGTTCAGCATGGTGCACCTCTCCAACGGCCAGCTGCGCGCGCGTTCGCCGCACCTGCGTTCGGAGCCGTGGATCATCGCCGGCATGGCCAAGGCTACCTTGGGCAACCAGCCGATCGACTGGGAATACGCGGTTGCCGACTACAACCGCATTCGCAGCATGATCGCCGACGTGATTCCGGGCTTCGCCAACTTCAACGAGCGCCTGCAGCACCCGGGCGGTTTCCACCTGGGCAACAACGCGGCCGATCGCAACTTCCGCACGGCCACCGGCAAGGCCCGCTTCATGCCCCACGCGCTGCCGGCGGAACTGGTCAATGCCAAGGTGCTGGCGCGGGGTGACACACCGGACCTGATCCTGCAGACCCTGCGCTCGCATGACCAGTACAACACCACGTTGTACGGGCTGGATGACCGTTATCGCGGGGTATTCGGCCTGCGTGAAGTGGTGTTTGTCAGCGAGGCGGACATCCGCCGGCTGGGCTTCGAGCCGGGCGAGCACGTGGACCTGGTGTCGCTGTGGGAGGATGGTGTCGAGCGACGGGTGTCGGGCTTCCGGTTGGTGCCTTATGACATTCCGGATGGGCAGGCAGCGGCCTATTACCCCGAGACCAATCCGCTGGTGCCGCTGGAGAGTTATGGCGAAGGGACTTATACGCCGACTTCCAAGTTCATTGCGATCAAGCTGGAGAAAGCCAAGGCCGGGAACCGGATCGAGGCGGTGCTCGCTGCCGATTGAAGGGGTGCTGGGCCGGCCTCTTCGCGGCTGAAGCCGCTCCTGCAGGGCTCTCGATACCCCTGTAGGAGCGGCTTCAGCCGCGAAGCATCCAGCGCCGATTCAAGGGCGATGCACCGGCAAGGCCGTGGTGTACTTCATCTGCTCCATGGCAAAACTGGAGGTGATGTTCGACAGCCCCTCAGTGCGGGTAATCAGCTTTTTGTAGAAGCGGTCATACGCCGCGATGTCACCCACCACCACCCGCAGCATGTAGTCCCAGTCCCCGGACATCCGGTAGAACTCCATCACCTCCTCGAACCCCTGCACCGTCGCTGCGAACTGCTCCAGCCAGGCGCTGTCGTGGCGCTGGGTCTTGAGCTGGACGAACACCGTCAGCCCCAGCCCCAGGCGCACGGGGTCCAGCAGGGCGACGCGGCCGAGGATGTAGCCGTCTTCTTCAAGGCGTTTGACCCGCTTCCAGCACGGTGTGGTCGACAGGTTGACCGCCTCGGCCAGGTCCTTGAGCGAGATCGAGGCGTCGCGCTGCAACAGGGTGAGAATGTGCTGATCGAAGGTGTCCATGGCAGGGAAAACTTCACCGAGAAAAATTTTCCCCAGATTACCCCAGGCCTAGGAAAATTTCCTGCACCGGGCGGGCATTGCCGCCGCGCCAGGTAATTGCCATAGTTGCAGGCTTGAATCCTGCCAATGGGCCTGACCATGTCTGACAAGCCGCGTAATTTCGCCACCCGTACCATCCACGCCGGCGAGCAGTCCAGCGTTGCCGCAAACGCCATCTTCCCGCCCATCTATACCGCCAGCTCCTACATCAAGCGCAGCCTGGACGATAATCCCGAATACGCCTACAGCCGTGTCGGCAACCCGACCCGGCATGCCTATGAGAGCTGTGTTGCCGCGCTGGAGGAAGGCGTCGGTGCAGTGGCCTGTGCCTCGGGGGTGAATGCCACCGCCACCGTGCTCGAGCTGCTGCCCAAGGACGCCCACGTGGTGGTGATGAATGGTGTCTACGGCGGCACCTTCCGCATCCTTGAAGACTACCGCGGGCGCACCTCGGGCCTGACCACCACCTATGTCGACCTGAATGACGTCGAGGCGGTGGCTGCAGCAATCAAGCCGGAAACCCAGCTGATCTGGATCGAATCCCCGACCAACCCGTTGCTGCACCTGGTGGACATCAAGGCGGTGTGCGACCTGGCCCGTGCCCGTGGCATCCTCACCTGTATCGACAACACCTTCTGCTCGCCGTGGAACCAGCGCCCGATCACCCTCGGCGTAGACCTGGTGATGCACTCGGCGAGCAAGTACATCGGCGGCCACTCCGATCTCACCGGGGGCGTGGTGGTCGCCGCCGATGACGAGCTGCTGGCCCGGCTGCGCAAGATCAGCATGGCAGTCGGGGCGATCCAGGGGCCGTTCGACTGCTACCTGGCCCTGCGCGGGCTGAAGACCCTGGATGTGCGCATGGAGCGCCAGTGCACCAACGCGCTGCAGGTGGCGCGCTTCCTGGAAGGCCACCCGCAGGTCGAGCAGGTGTTCTACCCGGGGCTTGAAAGCCACCCGCAACACGCACTGTGCCAGCGGCAGATGCGCAGTGGCGGGGCGGTGGTGGCGATGAAAGTCAAAGGCGCAGACCGGGCAGCGCTCAACCGCTTGATCGAGGCCTTGCAGATCTTCGTGCTGGCCGACTCGCTGGGCGGGGTGGAAAGCATGATCAACCACTCGTGGAGCATGTCGCACAACTCGTTGAGCCCGGCGCAGAAGGGCGAGATGGGGATCAGCGAGAACCTGCTGCGCTTGTCGGTGGGGATCGAGGATTATCGCGATCTGATCGAAGACCTGGATGGGGCGTTGAAAGCTTCGGCTGCGGGGTAATGGCTGCTGGCCTCTTCGCGGCTAAAGCCGCTCCTGCAGGGATCACGATACCCCTGTAGGAGCGGCTTCAGCCGCGAAGGGCCAGTGTATTCAATGAAGGGCTATCAGGACTTGGGCGGATGAATGATCCGTTCGATCTTGTCTTTGATCAGCAGCCTTTCCTTGCGCAGGCGGTTGACCGCGTCGTCGTTGGTGCCATTGGCCTCGGCGGCCAGCACCTCTTTGTCCTTGGTGTTGTATTCCTTGTGCAGCTTGTGAAGGTCCTGGTCCTTGTCTATGGCCGCCTGGAATGCGTCAGCGGTAATGTGCAGGTCAGCGAGCAGATCATGCGGAACTGGCATTTCTTCACCTCTGTCAGGGTTGTCGGTAAGGTCCTGACCTTTGAGGATAGCCGCCTTTGCGCAGGTGGGGGACTGGGGTACGCTGTCGCATCCTTCCCTGTGCCTGGAACCTGCGCCATGCCTCACCTGAACCTGGAATACAGCGACAACCTGCGCGAACTCAATGTCGATGTGCTGTTGCTGCGCCTGAACCACGCCCTGGTGGGTAGCGGCCAGTTTGCCGACGAGGGCGACATCAAGAGCCGGGCCGAGGCCTTTAAGCAGTACCGGGTGGGTACCGCGCCGGGTGAGCGAGCTTTCGCCCATGTGCGCCTGGCCATCCTCAGCGGGCGCTCGCCCGAGGTGAAGCAGCAACTGTCGAATGGCTTGCTCGAGGTGTTGCGCGAAGCGATCCCGGCCAAGGCCGGAGTGGACACCCAGTTGTGCGTGGAAGTGCTCGACATCGACCGCGAACCTTATGCCAAGGCGCGTCTGCACGGCTGAACGGCGGCTGAATGAAGTTGATTTAATGTAAAAAATGCATCGGCTTACGAATTTGTTACCGTCTTTTTCACGAAAAATTGATGGTGCGCTTTCTAGAGTTCGCCCGACTTTCCCACAGTGCCATCCGGCCTGTGGGTGATAATTACTCTCGATTGCGAATGCCGATGCTCAACTTCAAATCCCTGCGGACTGAATGGGTCACGCTGTTGGCCAGCGTTTACCTGCTGGTGGGTCTCAACATGTTCCTCTGGGAGCACCTGCAAGAGGTGGTGCCTGCCGGGATGACGGGGCTTTGGCTGAGCCTGGCGTTCGCCGTGCTGATGTTGTTCGCGTTCAACCTGGTGTTGACGCTGTTCGCCTTCCGTTATGTATTGAAGCCGTTATTGATCGTGTTGTTCATCAGTGGTGCAAGTGCGGCCTACTTCATGAACCAGTACGGCGTGCTTATTGACGCTGGCATGTTCCGCAACATGGCCGAAACCAACGTTACGGAAGTGCGCGACCTGATGTCGTTCAAGTTCGCTGCCTATATTCTGCTGCTTGGTATATTGCCGTCGGTCGTGCTTTGGAAGGCGAAGATCGCCTACCGCCCATGGCACCGCGAATTGCTCGGCAAACTGGTGGTCAGCGGCGCCTGCGTGGTGGCGCTGGGCTCGGTGGCACTGGTCAATTATCAAGGGCTGTCGTCGCTGTTTCGCAACCATCATGAACTGCGCCTGATGCTCACCCCGAGCAATGTCGTCGGCGCGACCATCGGTTATGTCAACGAGCGCGTCGGTACTGCAGCGCGCCCATTCCAGAGTTATGGCGAAGATGCCAAGCGCGACCCGGCCTGGCAGAAGCACGAGCGCAAATCGCTGACCGTGCTGGTCGTCGGCGAAAGTGCCCGTGCCGACCACTTCGGCGTGCTCGGCTATCCGCGCGATACCACCCCGAACCTGGCCCGGGAGCAGGGCCTGCTGAGCTTCTCCGATGTGCATTCCTGCGGTACTGAAACCGCCGTCTCGGTGCCGTGCATGTTCTCCGGCATGAAGCGCAAGGAATACGACGCCCGGGTGGCGAAGAACCGCGAAGGGCTGCTGGACATCCTCCAGCGTGCCGGCCTGGCCGTGCAGTGGCGCGACAACCAGTCGGGCTGCAAGGGCGCCTGCGATCGCGTGCAGTTCATCGACGTCAGCAACCTCAAGGACCCGCAGCTGTGCGCCAGCGGCGAATGCCATGATGAAATCCTCCTGCAAGGCCTGGGCGAGCTGATCGACAACCTCGACAAGGACACCGTGCTGGTGCTGCACCAGATGGGCAGCCACGGCCCCGAATACTTCAAGCGTTACCCTCAAGACGGCGAGCGCTTCACCCCGGTGTGCCAGAGCAACGCGCTGAACCAGTGCAGCGAGCAGGAGATCATCAACGGCTACGACAACACCCTGGCCTACACTGACAAAGTGCTGTCTTCGCTGATCGATACCCTGCGCAGCAAGCAGGACAAGGTCGACACGGCGATGATCTACCTGTCCGACCATGGCGAGTCGCTGGGCGAGTACAACCTGTTCCTGCACGGCACTCCCTATGCCATTGCTCCGGAACAACAAAAGCATGTGCCGCTGCTGACCTGGTTCTCCGACAGCTACAAGGAAGACTTTGGCATCGACACCGATTGCCTGGCCAAGCTCAGCGATGCGCCGCTGTCGCAGGACAACCTGTTCCACTCGATGCTGGGCCTGCTGCAGGTGCACACCGAGGTCTACCAGCAGTCGCTGGACATGTTTGCCAGCTGCCGGCCGTGGCTGGCAGCCCAGCGTTGAGGCCGTTCATCTAATCCAGGGATGGCGCAGGTTTCACCAGCAGGGCCCGCGCCGTATATACTGCGCGCCAATGTTTGTGGGAGAGCCTTGTGGCCATCGAAATACACTGGATCCGTGACGACCAGACCCTGGCCGAACACTGCCGCAAGTGGCGCGAACTGCCCTTCGTGGCACTCGACACCGAATTCATGCGGGTCGACACCTTCTACCCGAAAGCCGGCCTGGTCCAGGTTGGCGACGGGCAGCGGGCTTTCCTCATCGACCCGCTGCTGATCGGCGACTGGCAGCCGCTGGGCGAACTGCTCGACGACAGCAACGTGGTCAAGGTGCTGCACGCCTGCAGCGAAGACCTCGAAGTGCTGCTGCGCCTGACTGGCAAGCTGCCGCAACCGTTATTCGACACCCAGCTGGCCGCCGGTTACCTGAACCTGGGCTTCTCCATGGGCTATTCGCGCCTGGTGCAGGACGTGCTGGGTATCGAGCTGCCCAAGGGCGAAACCCGCTCTGACTGGTTGCAGCGCCCGCTGTCGGAAACCCAGGTCAGCTACGCCGCCGAAGATGCCGTGCACCTGGCCGAGCTGTTCGCCGCCCTGCAGCCACGCCTGTCCGGCGACAAGTACGCCTGGGTGCTGGAAGACGGCGCCGAGCTGGTGGCTGCGCTGCGCCGTGAAGTCGAACCCGAGACTTTGTATCGCGACGTCAAGCTCGCCTGGAAGCTGAGCCGCCAGCAACTGGCGGTGCTGCGCGAACTGTGCGCCTGGCGCGAGCGTGAAGCACGCAGCCGTGATGTACCGCGCAACCGTATCCTCAAGGAACACTCGCTGTGGCCCATGGCCAAGAGCCAGCCGGATAACCTTTCGGCCCTGGCCAAGATTGAAGAAATGCACCCGCGCACCATCCGCCAGGACGGCGCCTTGCTGCTCGAGCTGATCAAGCGCGCCGGCAACCTGCCGGCCGAGCAATGGCCGCAGCCGCTCCCCGAGCCGCTGCCGATCGAAGCCGCCGGTATCCTCAAGCGCCTGCGTGCCATCGGCCAGGCCGAAGGCGAGCGCCTGGGCATCGCCCCCGAACTGATGCTGCGCAAGAAAGCCCTGGAAGCCTTGCTCAAGAGCGGCTACCCGAACGGCCCTTATCAACTGCCCGATTCGCTGCGCGGCTGGCGCCGTGAGCGGATGGGCCAGGCCCTGCTGGACGACCTGGCAGGTGCCGGAGACAAGCAATGAAACGTATCTGCTCGATCTACAAGAGCCCACGCAAGAACGAAATGTACCTGTATGTACTCAAGGCCGATGGCCTGGAGCGCGTGCCCGAAGCCCTGCTACCGTTCTTCGGTACGCCCAAGCATGCTTTCGACCTGGTGCTCAGCCCCGAGCGCAAGCTGGCCCGCGAAGACATCGCCAAGGTCCTGGAGAACCTCGACAACCAGGGCTACCACCTGCAGATGCCACCGCCGGACGATGAATACATCGAGCACCTGCCCGAAGAACTGCTGCGCCGCAACGACCCGGTTTGATCATGCGTGTACTGATCGCTGAGCATGATCATGCTCGTTATGCCGAATTGTTGCGCGAAGCGATGCCGGAACTGGAAGTGCTGACCAGCAACGACTCCGCCGAATTGTCCCGGCAGGCGCCGCAGTGCCCGGTCTGGCTGGGCCAGCCGGATCTGCTGGCGAGCCTGCTGCGCCAGGGCCACAAGCCTGAGTGGATGCAGTCGACCTGGGCCGGCATCACGCCCTTGCTGGCCGAAGGCCTGCCACGTGACTACCGCCTGACCCGCGCCGTAGGCATTTTCGGCCAGGTGATGGCCGAATACATGCTGACCTACATGCTCGGCCACGAGCGCGAAGTGTTGTCGCGCCTGGTCAGCCAGGTCGAGCGGCGCTGGGATGACCGCCCGGGGCGCAGCCTGGAGGGGCGCAAGGTATTGATCGTCGGGGCCGGCGATATCGGCCAGCGAGTCGCCGAGTTCCTCGTGCCGTTTGGCGTGACCCTGTACGGTATCGCCAGCAGCGCCCGCGAGCAGGCGCCGTTCGTCGAAGTGGCGGGGCTGGCGGATTTGCCGCGCATGGTCGGGCAAGTGGACTATGTGCTCAACCTGTTGCCGGACACGCCGGCAACCCATGACCTGTACGATGCGGCGCTGTTCCAGTGCTTCCGGCCCACGGCGCTGTTCATCAACGCCGGGCGCGGCGCGGCGGTGGTCGATGCCGACCTGGTCGAGGCACTGAAACAGGGGCATCTGGCCGGGGCGGTGATCGACGTGTGCCGGCAGGAGCCGCTGCCGCAACGCCATCCGTTCTGGACCGCCTGGGGCTTGTTGCTGACCGGGCACAGCTCGGCGCCCACCTCGCCGGCGGCCATGGTGCGGTTGTTTGCCGGGAATGCACGGGCGTATGCAGCGGGGCAGGGGTTGCGCGGCGAAGTCGATTTCGCCCGGGGCTACTGAATTCTGTTGCCGGTGACGGCCTCTCGCGGATAAATCCGCTCCTACAGTTCGAACTGTGCCCCTGATGTTGGACAAGAATCCAATCTCAGGGGCGGTAGTTCAAACTGTAGGAGCGGATTTATCCGCGAGAGGGCAGCACTGGCAATACAAGCCTTACAGGCTGAAATCCCCTTCAGCCGCCAGTTCGCTCAACGGTCGACGCGGGCTCGGTACTTCACGCGCCTGCAACGCCTCGTCCAGGCTGGCCTTGTCGCCCAGCTTGCCGATCGCCACCATGGCATGCAGTTCGTAACCTTCCGGAATTTTCAGCTCCTGGCGCGCCAGTGCCTGGTCGAAGCCGGCCATGCCATGGGTGTGCCAGCCGCTGATGCTGGCCTGCAACGCCAGGTGGCCCCAGGCCGAACCGGTATCGAAGGTGTGCCACAGCGCCGGCTTTTCTTCGCTGGCGCCTGGCGCCGCGAAGGTGGTCTTGGAAATGATCAGCACCAGCGCCGAAGCCTGCTGCGCCCAGCTACGGTTGAAGGGTACCAGCAGGCTCAGGTAACGCTCCCAGTTCGGCGTGTCGCGCCGCGCATACAGGAAGCGCCAAGGCTGCGAATTGTAGGCCGACGGCGCCCAGCGTGCCGCTTCGAGGAAACTCAGCAGGGTCTCTTCGCTGATCGGTTCGGCGGTGAAGGCACGCGGCGACCAGCGGTTGATGAACTGCTCGTTGATGGCGTAATCGGCAATGCGGGGGGTGGCGCTCATGGCGGCTCCTGCAAGTGGATGGCAAAGCCTGCACGCTACTGCGTCCGCCTGGCACTGACAAGCGGTCTGGCGTTGCCGAAGGCCAGGCTCTAGACTGGCGCCGCCGCGCCCCGCGGCCTGAACAAGACTGCAGGAAACCCGTGTGATGATCGCTGACAGCGCGCCGTTCTGGCGGCGCAAGACCCTCGAACAACTCAGCCCGCAGGAGTGGGAGTCGCTGTGTGACGGCTGCGGCCTGTGCTGCCTGCAAAAACTCGAGGATGAAGACGACAATAGCGTCTACTACACGCGCATCGCCTGCAAGCTGCTCGACCTCGATACTTGCCAGTGCAGTGACTACCCCAATCGCTTCGCCCATGTGCCCGATTGCATCCAGCTCACCCCAGGCAAGGCCGACCAGTTCAAATGGCTGCCGAGCACCTGTGGATATCGCCTGGTCAGCGAGGGCAAGGACTTGCCCGAGTGGCATCACCTGGTGTGCGGCGACCGCAAACAGGTGCATGAACAGCGCATATCGCAATCGGGGCGTATGCTCAGTGAACATGATGTCGACGAAGACGACTGGGAAGACCATCTGATTTTCCGCGCCAGCTGAACGCCCCCCCCGCGTCGCCTCTGAGGAACAAGGAGTTTCGGTATGCGTTGCCTGTTGTTGCTGCTCCTCGGGCTTGTGGCCTGCTCGCCGGCCTGGGCAAAAAAGGTCGACCTCGATTACCAGGTACGCCTGCTGCCTGCCAATGGCCAGGCCGAAGTGCGCCTGACCCTGGCCGAAGGCAGCGCCGTGCGCAGCCTGGATTTCGACCTGGGCACGGCCGGTGCCTACAGTGGTTTCCAGGCCGATGGCCAGTGGCAGCAGCAGGGCGAGCGCGGTGTTTGGCACCCGGCCAATGGCAAGACCAGCCTCAGCTACCGGGTAAAACTGGACCAGAAGCTGCGCAGCGGTGCCTACTCCTCCCGCATCACCCCGCATTGGGCGCTGTTCCTTGGTGACCAGTTGGTGCCGCCTGCGCACCTCGATCAGCAGGACGGTACCGAGCTGGTGGCACGCCTGACGGTCGACCTACCTGAAGGCTGGAACAGCATCGAGACGCCCTGGCCCCGTATCGGCAAGGACAAGTTCCGGATCGACAACGTGTCCCGCCTGTTCGACCGCCCGACCGGCTGGATGCTTGCGGGGAACCTTGGCAGCCGCCGCGCCCGCCTCGGCGAAACCGACGTCACCGTCGCCGCGCCGGTAGGGCAGGGTATGCGACGGATGGACAGCCTGACCCTGCTGACCTTCGTCTGGCCGCAATTGCAGGCCGTATTCCCGCGCAACCCGACCAAGCTGCTCCTGGTGGGCGCCCGTGATGGCATGTGGCGCGGAGCGACGGCGGCGCAGGGTTCGATCTACTTGCACAGCAGCCGGCCAATGGTCAGCGAGAATGGCAGCAGCCTGTTGTTGCGCGAACTGGTGCAGCTGTTTGCGCAGGTTCGTGTGCGTGACAACAGCGACTGGCTGGGCCAGGGCCTGACCGAGTATTACGCCACCGAGCTGCTGCGCCGTGCCGGCGGCATCAGCGATGACCGTTATGAGGTGGGGCAGGCACGTTTGCAGAAACTGGGCGGCCAGGTCAGCCAACTGCGTGCCGAGCACGCCAGCCCGGCGCAGGTTGCCCGGGGTGTGATGCTGCTGCAGGCGCTGGACAAGGAAATCCGTATCCATACCCAGGCCAAGCGTTCGCTGGACGATGTCACCCGCGCGCTCATGCGCCTGCCCAGTGTGAGCACCGAAGAATTCGTACAGATCAGCGAGAGTGTGCTCGGGCGCCGCTCCGAGGTGCTGCAAAGCAAGGCGCTGCGCTAGCCAGTTGCGGGCCTCTTCACGGGCATGCCCGCTCCCACTGACAGAGTGCTGGGCCTCACGGCAGCGCTGTACCTGTGGGCGCGGGCGCGTCGAGGCCTCGAACCGCTGCGAAGGGGCCGAGGCGTCACAAGACTCAGTTGCCCGTCGAAGGGTCCTTGCCGGTCACTGTCACCCCCTGGGTAGCCGCCTCGGCACTGGTCTTGAGTTCCTTCAGCTCCGCGGCACTGCGCTCGATATCCGAACGCAGGCGGTGATATTCCTGGCGATGCCGTTGCCACCAGGCCTTGGTCGCGCAGTGGCCACTGACTCCCCGGGCTACCGCCAGGCCGCCCGCCACCATCTGCAGCAACCCGATCAGGCCCCCGTGGCGCATGCCCTTGGTGAACATCAAGGCGCCGCCTGCCAGTGAGCCGGCGCGTTCCAGCCCCTGAACATTGTGTTCCCGTGAAGCCCTGGAATGAATATCGAGCATGGCAATCCCTCCGTGTGAAGTGTTAACAGCTGACCAGCAGCCGTGAACGACCGTTCACTTGGTTTGCCCAGCGGGCTTGCGCAGGCGTTGCATGCGCAGTCGGCTATTTGAACTTGGGGCCTGAGCGGGTATTGAGCCCTTTGGCCATGCGGTCATACAGCACCACATTCACCGTCGCGGCGAGGTTCATGCAGCCTTCGGTGGGGATGTAGATGGTCTCTTCGCACCAGCCTCGCACGTCTTCGCTCAACGAGCCATCCTCAGGCCCGAAGATATAGATCGCCCGGTCCGGGTGGGTGTATTCAGGCAGCGGCCGTGCGCCGTCCACCAGCTCCACCGCTACCGGGGTGCAACCCAAGGGGATGATGCGTTGCAGGTTGTCGATGCCGATCAGCGGGATGTCGTAGTGCACCCGCTTGGTGTCGGTGACGAAGTCACGCGCGCGCTCATAGCGCTTGCCAGTGTAGAACACCGAGTTGACGCCGTAGCAACCCGCTGCACGCATCACCGAACCGACGTTCTCCGCGGACTTTGGGTTGAACAGGCCGATGCAGCTGTACCGTTTGTTTGCCACGTGCCGGGGCCTTTCGCGAAAAAAAGAGCGCGATTATACGGGCTTGCCGGCAGCAGCGGGGCTTGGTGTGACAGTCAGTCTTTTTTCAGCATGCCTGCCAGCCCGGCGAACGGGTTGTGGGTGGCCTTGGCGATGCTTGGGGTGCTGGTCGAGCCTTCGCTGAAGTACTGCTGGTCGGTATAGCGCGAGTGCTCGTTGTCGTGGCAGTACAGGCACAGCAGCTCCCAGTTGGAGCCGTCCTGCGGGTTGTTGTCGTGGTTGTGGTCACGGTGGTGCACGGTCAGCTCGCTCAGGCGCTTGCCGGAAAATTCGCGGGCGCAACGGCCGCACACGTGCGGGTACATTTTCAGGGCTTTGTCGCGGTAGCCCATCTCCTTGTCGCGCTTGGCGTCGGCGAGGATACGATCGAGGCGGGCGGTGGCGGCGGAGGTGGAAGCCGAACTCATGGTGTTTCCTTTGTTCTGATCAGGCAGATGACGGTTATGCCATTGAGTCTAGCGCGCTTGCGGGGCAGGCGGACAGGCGAAAACTCGAATATCGGCGTAGCCTGTAGAGAGGTTCCCGACAGGAGGTTGCTGATGTTTCATGCGATCCTCGCCGCGCTGCTGATGGCCGCCATGCCCCTGGCTGAAGCGGCAGGCACGCCCCCACGGCTGAACACCCCGGTACCCGGGGCGCCGGGCACGCCCACGCCCACGCCTTACCCGCAAATCACCCCGAGCATCCCGCCCAAGGCCTACGACAGCACGCCGGGCGCGCCGCTGCTGCCGCCGATGCCGGTGCCAGGGCCGCCCAAGGACCAGGACTTGCCGGGGTTGCGCCAACCACCGGCGAAACCGCCTGCGCAGGATGATTGACTGAAAGTTGTGTGATGGCTGCACGATCCTGGGGCTGCTTTGCAGCCCTTTCGCGACACAAGGCCGCTCCCACAGGGACTGCACATGTCCTGAATTTGCGCTGTCCCTGTGGGAGCGGCCTTGTGTCGCGAAAGGGGCGCAACGCGCCCCCGGCATTCTCAAGCGATACCCAGTTCGCCAAACACGAACGCATATTCCAGCGCCACATCGCGCAGCCCCTGGTACCGCCCGCTCATCCCGCCATGCCCGGCGCCCATCTCGGTCTTGAGCAGCAGCAGGTTGTCGTCGGTCTTGCGCGTGCGCAGGCGCGCCACCCACTTGGCCGCCTCCCAGTACTGCACGCGGCTGTCGTTGTAGCCGGCCACCACCAGCAGGGCCGGGTAGGCCTGGGCGCGGACATTCTCATAAGGCGCATAGGCCTTGATGCGCGCATACACCTCGGGCTCTTGCGGGTTGCCCCATTCGTCGTACTCGGTGACGGTCAGCGGCAGTTCGGGGTCGAGCATGGTGTTGAGCACGTCGACGAACGGTACCTCGGCGATGGCGCAGCGGAACAGCTCTGGGCGCAGGTTGAGCACGGCGCCGATCAGCAGGCCGCCGGCGCTGCCGCCGCTGATGGCCAGGCGCTGCGGGGCGGTCACACCCTCGGCGATCAGGTGTTCGGCACAGGCGATGAAGTCGCTGAAGGTGTTGTGCTTGTGTTCCTGCTTGCCGGCGCGGTACCAGGCTTCTCCCAGCTCGCCGCCGCCGCGCACGTGGGCGATGGCGAAGGCCACGCCGCGTTGCAGCAGGCTCAGGCGGGCGTGGGAGAACCACGGGTCGAGGCTTTCGCCGTAGGCGCCATAGCCATACAGGTAGAGCGGCACGGTCTTGCCCAGGTCTTCGCGGCGGCGCACCAGGCTGATCGGTACCTGGGTGCCGTCCGGCGCGGTGGCCCACAGGCGCTGGCTGACGT
Organism: Pseudomonas urethralis; assembly: GCF_021602465.1. Taxonomy (NCBI): domain Bacteria; kingdom Pseudomonadati; phylum Pseudomonadota; class Gammaproteobacteria; order Pseudomonadales; family Pseudomonadaceae; genus Pseudomonas; species Pseudomonas urethralis. The sequence continues at coordinate 521,038 of NZ_BQIJ01000001.1, read as the reverse complement.
AGGCGTCGGCGTCGAACTGGCCGAGCACCGGGGTTTGCTTGAGCACATGCTGGGCGCCCGTGGCCAACTCCAGCTGGCGCACCTGGGCCGGGCGGTTGAGCGCTTCGTAGCGCAGGCGTACGCGGCGGCTGGCGAACTCCAGGCTGTCCTGCACGTACAGGCTGTAGGCCGCATCGGGCAACTCCACCCGGTAAGGGGCCAGCCCCTGCGGGCGCACTTCGATGATCGGCAGGCCGCCTTCGCGCAGGCTCAGGGTCAGTGCCTCGGCATTCAGGCTCAGGCCTTCAAGCATGATGTCGTCGCGGTGCGCGACCAGCACCTGCCACTGGTCGCGGCTGGGCACCGGGGTGGCCGGTGCATGGCAGAGGGCGAAGTTGATGCCGTCCTGGTTGGTCCGGATGAACCAGCGCCATTGGCCGTCGAGTTGGCCGTGGTCCGGGAAGTACTCGTGGCCTTCGACCCGTGGCGCCAGGCAGGTGAACGGTGCCTGCGGCGTTTCGGCGTCGAGCACCCAGGCCTCGCTGGTGGTCTTGCTGTTGAGCAGCAGCACCAGCTGGCGCTCGGAGCTGGTGCGGTAGCAGTGCAGGAAGAAGCGACCGTCGGCCTCTTCTAAGACCGTGCTCGCACCCGCTTCGCCGAGGGTGTGGCGGCGCAGGCGCCAGGGGCGATGGGTATCGTCCAGCTCGGCGAAGAACAGCGTCTGGCTGTCGTTGGCCCAGGTCATGCTGCCGTCACAGTCGTCGAAGGGCAGGGCGGTCAGGTGGCCGCTGCTCAGGTCCTTGACGTACAGCGTGTAGATTTCATCACCGCTGGTGTCGAGGCTGTAGGCCAGCCGGCGGTGGTCCGGGCTGACGCTGAACGCGCCCAGCGACAGGAAGCCGCCGTTGGCCAGGGCATTGGGGTCGAGCAGCAGTTGTTCCTGGCTTTCATCGACCGTGTTGGAGTCGTCCGCCGGGCGCGGGCAGCGGTAGTGGCGCGGGTACTCGTCGCCTGCGGTGGTGCGGGTGTAGTAGAGGTAGGGGCCCCAGGGCGAGGGCAGCGACAGGTCTGTTTCGAGAATGCGGCCCTTGATCTCTTCGAACAACTGCTCGCGCAGCGCTGCCTGGTCGGCCAGGCAGGCTTCCTGATAGGCGTTTTCCGCCTGCAGGTAATCGAGCACTTCCTGGGTGTCGCGCTGTTGCAGCCAGGCGTAGGGATCAGTGGCCTGGTCCTGGCGGGCAATGGGGGGCTGAGGTTTGGTTGGCATCGGGGATCTCTTGGCCGGGACAGGGAGACGCTGTCTGCGCCCTGAAAAGTGTTTATCATAGGCATCTCTTTGCCTGGCTTGCACGAACACCATGATCGAGAACGACTACACCTTCGCCTGGGGCCTCTACGCTGTCGCCGCCCTGGGTTGCCTGCTGGTGGGCTTCAAACTCACCGGCTGGATGTGGCGCTGGCTGCGTGAACCGCTGCGGGTGATCCTGGCGGTGCTGCTGCTGACCCCGACCATCGTCGACCCGGTCAAGGACAGCTTCGCCCCGGCCATTGCCATTACCGCCCTGGACCTTGCGTTCAAGGTCGGCAACAACGCCTGGCGGGCGATTTCCGATTTCGCCATGTACGGCATGATCGCTTTTGCCTTGTACATGGTCTTCGTGCTGATCCGCTGGCCGCTGGAAAAACGCGCCCGCGAGCGCCGCGCGCAGACCGAAGCCGCCGCCCAGCGCCGCGCGGCAGAGGACAATGCGGTCATCGCGGCAGCGCCCATGGCCGCCGAGCGCAATGATCGCTACCGCGATGACCCGCCACCTGCCGTGCCGGGCGGCGGCCGTGGCCGGGTCGAGCCACGCCTGTAAGCGGAGCCACCATCATGTGCGAACTTTTGGGCATGAGTGCCAACGTCCCCACCGATATCGTCTTCAGCTTCACCGGGCTCATGCAGCGCGGCGGGCGTACTGGCCCGCACCGCGATGGCTGGGGTATCGGCTTCTACGAAGGGCGCGGCCTGCGCCTGTTCCAGGACCCGGCCGCGAGCAGTGAATCGGAGGTGGCCAACCTGGTGCAGCGCTACCCGATCAAGAGCGAAGTGGTGATCGGCCATATCCGCCAGGCCAACGTCGGTCGGGTGTGCCTGTCCAACACGCACCCGTTCGTGCGTGAAATGTGGGGCCGCAACTGGTGCTTCGCGCACAACGGCCAACTGGGCGATTTCAGGGGCGAAGCGACTTTCTATCGCCCGGTGGGCGACACGGACAGCGAGGCGGCCTTCTGCGATTTGCTCAACCGCATTCGTGCGGCGTTCCCCGAGCCGGTCGAGGTGGAACAGCTACTGCCGGTGCTGGTCGAAGCCTGTGCCGGGTACCGTGGCAAGGGCGTGTTCAACTGCCTGCTCAGCGACGGCGACTGGTTGTTCTGTTTCTGTTCGACCAAGCTGGTACACATTACCCGGCGTGCGCCTTTTGGCGCCGCCCGCTTGAAGGATGTCGACCTGATCGTCGATTTTCACACCGAAACCACGCCCAATGACGTAGTCACGGTGATCGCCACCGAGGCCTTGACCGAGAACGAGACCTGGCGGCGCTACGAGCCCGGCCAGTGGGGCCTGTGGCGGCACGGCGAGTGCGTTTCGCAAGGCCAGAGCTAAGGACGCTGCATGTTCAGAAGTTACCTGCGGTTGCTGTTGTTCACCTTCGGCCTGCTGGCCGGTATCCAGGTGCCTGGGCTGGTCAAGGACTACAGCCAGCGGGCCGAGGCGCATCTGTTCGAGTCGCGCCAGGCGCTGGATGGCTTCAAGCAGACTGCCGAGCGCTTCTTCAACGGTGATCTGCAGGCGCTGGTGCGGCATTACCGGACCAGTGACGACCCGGTGTTCCTCAGTGATGCCAACAGCATCGAAAGCCTGCTGATTCGCAATCAGTTGCTGGAAGACGAATGGCAGGCGCTGCAAGGGTCGTGGCTGAGCCGCACCTGGCATGTGCTGGTGCAGCCGGATCCGCAGCTGCGCGAAGAGACGCTCAAGGGCTACAGCTACCAGATTCTGCTGGTGCCTGAAGCGATCGGCTGGGGCGTCGGGGCCGGGTTTGTGCTGGCCTTTGTGGTCGAAAGCCTGCTGCTGGGGATTGGCTGGGTGATCCTTGGCGGGCGGCGTGGAGCGGTGAAGGAAAGCTGGCGCTGATTTTTCAGACCAGCACAATCCGCTGCCCACCCACATCCCGCGCATAGCGCTGCAGCACCTGCCGGCACAACCCGACTACCTCATCGACCAATGCCACCCCGGTCTGCCAGGCCACCACCAACTCCAGGCTCGGCGGTGGCTGCAATCCCTCCAGCAGCACCAGCTCACCCCGGCTCAATTCGGCATCGACCAACGCCGGTGGCAAGGCACCAATGCCGAAACCGTCACGCAACAACCGGGTAATCGCCGCCACCGAGTTCACGCAGTTCAACCGCGGCGTCTCGGCACCGGCACTGTGCAGCAGGCTGAGCAGCTCCTGGTGCGGCCGGGAGTTCCTGGAAAAGGTCACGATGCGCTCGCGGCCCAGCTCAGTGAGCGAGGCGAAGTCGCGGTGGTACACGGAGCCGGCCGCCACCACCCAACCCATCGGGTAGCGCGCCAGGTCCTGGCTGCGGATCGATTGCTCGCGCAGCAGGTCGGTCTGCACGATCACGTCGAGAAAGCCCTTCTGCAACTGTTCGCGCAGGTTCAGCGCGGTGTCGGCGACCAGTTCGATCTCCACCTGCGGGTAGCGCTCGGTCAATTCCGCTACCAGCGCGCTCATCCAGGTGTGGATCACCGTGTCCATCACCCCTATGCGGATGTGCCCGACCTTCGTCCGATCGCTGTCGAGCGACTGCTTCATCGCCTTGGCCGTGTCGAGCATGCGCTCGGCGTACTCCAGCACTTTGCTGCCTTCCGGCGTCAGGCTGACCCCGCGGGAGTCGCGCAGCAGCAGCTTCACGCCAAGGTCGGCCTCCAGCGCGGCGATGCGGCTGGACACCGAGGCCTGGGTGGTGAACAGCTTCTCGGCGGTAAGGCGGAAGCTCTTGAGCCGAGCGACCCAGACGAAGGTTTCGAGGAAGCGGAGGTTCATGATCAGTTTTTCTTGTTCCAGACCGGCGGTTTTTCTCGTTGGACTCAGGCAGCACGGCCTCTGAACATGACGCCCAGGCCGCGACGCCCGACGTCGCCCGTAAAACAATACCAACAAGCCGAGGCAAGCATGAACCCAAGCGGCGTGCAGCAGCAGGTGCAATCCCCCCCTTCGACCGGGCCGTTCGCCTGGTACCGCGATATCGACCCCCAGCAGCGGCGCACATTCTGGAGCTGCAAGATCGGCTATGGCCTGGACGGCATGGACACCCAGATGCTCAGTTTCGTCATCCCGACCCTGATCATGCTGTGGGGCATCAGCACTGCCGAAGCCGGGCTGATCCACACCAGCACGCTGATTGCCTCGGCCATCGGTGGCTGGGTCGCCGGCATCCTCTCCGACCGCATCGGCCGCGTGCGCACCTTGCAATTGACGGTGCTGTGGTTCGCCTTTTTCACCTTCCTCTGCGGCTTTGCCCAGAACTACGACCAGCTGCTGATCGCCCGCACGTTGATGGGCTTTGGTTTCGGCGGCGAGTGGACCGCTGGCGCCGTGCTGATCGGTGAGGTCATCCGGGCCCAGGACCGTGGCAAGGCAGTGGGCATGGTGCAGTCGGGCTGGGCGCTGGGTTGGGGGCTGACAGCGGTCCTGTATGCGCTGCTATTCTCCTGGCTGCCGGCCGAGCAGGCCTGGCGTGCGCTGTTCCTGCTGGGGCTGGTGCCAGCGATCTTCGTGATCTTCGTCCGTCGCCTGGTCAAGGACCCGGAGGTCTATCGCCAGGCCAAGGCCGAGGAAAAGGCCGAGGCGCCCTCGCATTTCTACGAGATCTTCGCCCCCGGCATGCTCTGGACCACCGTGCGCGCCTCGCTGCTGACCACCGGCGCTTTGGGTGGGTACTACGCCATCACCTCGTGGCTGCCGACGTTCCTCAAGAACGAGCGCGGCCTGAGCGTGCTCGGCACGGGCGGCTACCTGGCGATGGTGATCGTCGGGTCCTACATCGGTTATGTGGTCAGCGCGTACCTTTCGGACCTGCTGGGGCGCAAGAAGAACTTCATCCTGTTCGCGGTGGGCTCGTTCATCATCGTGCTGCTGTATACGCAGATGCCGGTCAGTGACAACGTGATGCTGTGGCTCGGGTTCCCCTTGGGCTTCTTTGCCTCGGGCATCTTCAGTGGCATGGGCGCGTTTCTGACCGAACTGTTCCCGACTCGGGTGCGTGGTTCGGGGCAGGGCTTCTGCTACAACGTCGGCAAGGTCATCGCTGCACTGTTCCCGCTGCTGATCGGCTTGCTCGGCGAAAAGATCCCTTTGGGCCTGGGTATCGGCGTGTTCTCTGCGGTGTCTTATGGCGTGGTGATCGTGGCGGCGCTGAGCCTGCCGGAAACTCGCGGCAAACAACTCCAGGCGCGCTAAGGTAGGCCTATGAACATCGACACGGGAGCACGTCAGGTGAAACCCCTGCTACTCAATTGCGACATGGGCGAAAGTTACGGCAGCTGGCACATGGGCCTGGATGCCGAGGTGATGCCTTATATCGACTGCGCCAACATCGCCTGCGGCTACCACGCCGGCGACCCGGGCATCATGCGCCGCACCGTGGCCATGGCGCTGGAGCACGGCGTGACCATCGGCGCGCACCCGGCCTATCCGGACCTGGTCGGCTTTGGCCGCCGCTCCATGGCCTGCAGCCCGGAAGAAATCCGCGACCTGCTGCATTACCAGATCGGTGCCCTGGACGGCATCTGCAAGGTGCTCGGCGGCCGCGTGGCCTATGTGAAGCCCCACGGCGCGTTGTACAACGACATGATGGCCGACCCGCTCAAGCTGCGCACCGTGCTGGAAGCCGTGGCGGCCTATGACAGCGGCCTGCCGCTGATGCTCATGGCCACCGCCGACAACCGCGCCGCTCAGGCGCTGGGTGATGAAGTCGGCGTGCCGCTGTGGTTCGAAGCCTTTGCCGATCGCGCCTACACCGCCAGTGGTCACCTGGTGTCGCGGCGCCTGCCGGGCGCGGTGCACCATGACCCGGCACAGGTGGTCGAGCAGGCTTTGCGCCTGGCCCGCGGCGAAGCGCTGGTGGCGGCGGACGGCAGTGCGCTGAAACTGTTGGCCAGCACCCTCTGCGTGCATGGCGACAATGACAGTTCGGTAGCCGCCGTGCGGCAGATCCGTCAGGCCCTCGATGCGCTGGAGGCGCGATGAAGCTGCGTATCGAAGTCGTGGCCATCGACAGCCTGATGGTGCGCCTGTTCGACCGTATCGACGAAGCCAACATGCCGTGGATGCTTGCCGCCAGCCAGCGCCTCAGTGCGGCGTTCGGCAAACACCTGGTGGAGCTGGTGCCGTCCTACACCACGCTGATGGTGCAGTTCGATCTACCGCCGCGTGAAGCGCGGGCGCTGATCAGCCAGGCGCTGGACGGGCTGCAGCCGGACCCTGGCAGCGGTGGCCGGCACCATGAAATCCCGGTGTGGTACGACGCCAGCGTCGGCCCGGAGCTGCCCGTGCTGGCAGCGCGCAGCGGGCTGAGCGAAGCCGAGGTGATCCGCCTGCACAGCGAACGCGAGTACCCGGTATTTGCCCTTGGCTTCGCCCCCGGCTTCGGCTTCATGGGGCTGGTCGACGAACGTCTGGCCAGCCCGCGGCTGAGCACCCCGCGCAAGCGCGTGGCGGCGGGCAGCGTGGGCATTGCCGAACGCCAGACGGCGGCTTACCCCGCGGTATCGCCGGGCGGCTGGAACCTGATCGGGCGCACACCGGTGCGCCTGTTCGACCGCGAACGCGAGGGCTACAGCCTGCTGCAACCGGGCGACCGGGTGCGCTTCGTGGCGGTGTCGCGTGACGAGTTCCTGGCCCTGGGCGGCGATGTGGAGGCGCAAGGATGAAGCGGTTGAAGATCGAAGCCAGTACTGCCTTGTGCCAAATGCAGGATGCCGGGCGTTTTGGCGTGCGCCACCTGGGCGTGACCCAGGGCGGGGCGCTGGACTGGGTGGCGATGCATTGGGCCAACTGGCTGCTGGGCAACCCGCTGGGTGCGCCGGTGGTCGAGGTGGCGCTGGGTGGCTTTGCGCTGGTGGCCGAGCAGGATTGTGTGCTGGCGCTGGCCGGGGCTGACCTGGATGCACGGGTGGATGAGCAGCCACTGCTGCCATGGCGCAGCTTCATCCTGGCCAAAGGGCAGCGCTTGACCCTGAAGCAGCCAAAGCAAGGAGTGCGGGTGTACCTGGCCGCCCCGGGCGGGTTCCAGGGTGAAGATGTGCTGGGCAGCTGTGCCACGGTGGTGCGCGAGGGGCTGGGTGGTATCGATGGACGGGGTTCAGCACTTGGCAAAGGGCAAACGCTCACTTTTGCCGGTGGTTCGCCGGCTTTGCGTGAGGTGCCGGCGGCCATGTGCCCGCGCTACGTGGCAAAACCTGTGCTCGACCTGGTGATGGGGGCGCAGATCGGTGATTTCAGCGGGACCAGCCTGTTTGAAGCGTTCAACCGTGACTGGACGCTGGACAGCCGGGCCGACCGCATGGGTATCCGTTTGCTGGGGCCAGAGCTGGTCTACCAGGGGGCGCCAATGATTTCCGAAGGGATTCCGTTGGGGGCGGTGCAGGTGCCGCCGGATGGGCAGCCGATCGTGCTGCTCAATGATCGGCAGACCATTGGCGGCTATCCGCGGCTGGGGGCGTTGACGCCGTTGGCGTTGGCTCAGCTGGCGCAGTGCATGCCAGGTGCAGTGGTGCGATTCAGGGCCGTGGTGCAGGAGGAGGCCTGGCGGGAGCAACAGGCATTTCTGGGGCGTTGGTTGTAAGGCTACCGGCCCTTTCGCGGGCAAGCCCGCGAAAGGGCCGGGGCTGGCAACATCATTTGGACAGGTAACGCATCCCGTCTTCCAACCCCTGCAAGGTCAGCGGATACATCTTGTCCTCGATCAGATCTCGCACCAGATGGGTCGAAGCGGTGTAGTCCCAGGCCTGCTTGGGATACGGGTTGATCCAGATGATCTTCCTGAATTTCTCCATGAAGCGCTGCATCCACACATACCCGGCTTCTTCGTTCCAGTGCTCGACGCTGCCCCCCGGTTGGGTGATCTCGTAAGGCGCCATGGCCGCATCACCGACGAACACCACTTTGTAGTCATCGCCGTACTTGTGCAGCAGGTCGAAGGTGGAGAAGCGCTCGGAGGTGCGGCGCAGGTTGTTCTTCCACACCGATTCGTACACGAAGTTGTGGAAGTAGTAGTACTCCAGGTGCTTGAACTCGGTCTTGCAGGCCGAGAACAGCTCTTCGCAGACCTTGACGTGGGCGTCCATCGAACCGCCGATGTCGAACAGCAACAGTAGTTTCACCGTGTTGCGCCGTTCCGGGCGCATCTGGATGTTCAGCAGGCCGGCGTCACGGGCGGTATGGTCGATGGTGCCGTCGATGTCGAGTTCTTCGGCGGCGCCTTCGCGGGCGAACTTGCGCAGGCGGCGCAGGGCCAGCTTGATGTTGCGCGTACCCAGCTCGACCTGGTCGTCGAGGTTCTTGTACTCGCGCTGGTCCCAGACCTTGACCGCCTTGCCCTGGCGCTTGCCGGCCTCGCCGACGCGGATGCCTTCGGGGTTGAAGCCGCCCGAGCCGAACGGGCTGGTGCCACCGGTGCCGATCCACTTGTTGCCACCGGCGTGACGTTCCTTCTGCTCTTCGAGGCGCTTCTTGAATTCCTCGATGAGTTTGTCCAGGCCGCCCAGCGACTGGATCTGTGCGCGTTCTTCGTCGTTCAGCGAGCGCTCGAATTCCTTGCGCAGCCATTCATCGGGAATAAGCGCCTCGATGTGCCGGTCGAGGTTTTCCAGGCCCTTGAAGTAGGCGGCGAACGCGCGGTCGAACTTGTCGAAGTGGCGCTCGTCCTTTACCAGGATGGCACGGGCCAGATAGTAGAAGGCGTCCATGTCGGCGAACACCACGCCTTTTTGCAGGGCGTGGTGCAGGTCGAGCAGTTCGCGCACCGAAACCGGTACCTTGGCCGCACGCATTTCATTGAACAGGTTGAGCAGCATGGCCCGGCTCCTGTCAGCGGTTGCCGCGCCGGCTCATGAAGGCCAGGCGCTCGAGCAGTTGCACGTCCTGCTCGTTCTTCACCAGGGCGCCGGCCAGCGGCGGGATGGCCTTGGTCGGGTCGCGTTCGCGCAGCACGGCTTCGCCGATGTTGTCGGCCATCAGCAGCTTGAGCCAGTCGACCAGTTCGGAAGTGGAGGGCTTTTTCTTCAGGCCCGGCACCTTGCGTACATCGAAGAACACGTCCAGTGCCTCGCTGACCAGCGACTGGCTGATGTTCGGGTAGTGCACGTCGACGATCTGCTGCAGGGTGCTGCGGTCAGGGAAGGCGATGTAGTGGAAGAAGCAGCGGCGCAGGAAGGCGTCGGGCAGCTCCTTTTCGTTGTTGGAGGTGATGATGATGATCGGGCGCTGCTTGGCCTTGATGGTCTCGTCGATTTCGTAGACGTAGAACTCCATCTTGTCGAGTTCCTGCAGCAGGTCGTTGGGGAACTCGATGTCGGCCTTGTCGATCTCGTCGATCAGCAGGATTACCCGCTCGTCGGCCTCGAAGGCCTCCCACAGCTTGCCTTTCTTCAGGTAATTGCGCACGTCGTGGACCTTGTCCACACCCAGCTGCGAGTCGCGCAGGCGGCTGACCGCGTCGTACTCGTAGAGGCCTTGGTGGGCCTTGGTGGTGGACTTGATGTGCCAGGTGATCAGGCGTGCGCCGAACGAGGCCGCGAGTTGCTCGGCGAGCATGGTCTTGCCGGTGCCGGGCTCGCCCTTGACCAGCAGCGGGCGTTCGAGGGTGATGGCCGCGTTCACCGCCAGTTTCAGGTCGTCTGTGGCGACGTAGTCGCGGGTGCCTTCGAACTTCATGGGTCTGTCCTCTGCAGGGTGCCTATAGTTTGTCAACGACTATAACGCGGGCCCAGGCAGCTGGAAACGCAGACCGGGTATTCAGTCCCTGAATGGCCCGTCACGAAAAATCAGTCAGACTTGGGTGGGGGTTGTTCATAACGTGCATTGAACGCCTCGATGAAACCGTTGCGCAGTATCTGCAAGAACGCCTCGAAACCACTGATGTTCTGCTGGTGCACACTGCCGCTGAGCTCGACGCGGGTGGCGAACTGGTTTTTCGGCTGGTTCTTGAGCACGGTCTCGGTGGCACCTACCACCGCTTCCCACACCGAGCGGAAAAACCCTTTGTCCTTTTCCTCCACGTCCTGCTGCCAGTCGAATACATCGACATCGCGCAGCAGCGGCTTGATGTAGCCATTTAGCCTGCCATTCTCGGCCTGGGCCTCGATCACGACATCCCCGTGCCCGGCATTGAAATCGAACTTGCCGTAGGCGCTGGCGAAGTCATTGAGCCGGCGCAATTCGATGCCGGTGGCACGCAGCCGGAACTCGAAATCATCGAAGTCGCTGAACGGGTCGAAGGTGGCGCGGCTTTCCACCTTGGCGTCCCCGGCGATCAGCGCAGTCCCGTCGAAACTGGCATCGCGTCGGCCTTTTTCGTCGCGTACATTGGTCAGGTTGCGGATATCGGCGTTCAGCTGCGTGGCTTTCAGGTCGACCCGTGGCTTGGAGTTGAAATTGCGAAAGGTCAAGGTACCGTTTTCAACGTGCACCTCGTTCAGGGTGATCGGCAGCAGCTTGTCCAGCTGCTGGCGCCAATCGGTGCCCTGGCCCGTCTGCGAGGCCTGTTTGCTGCCGCCGTCGACGAAGTTGAGCACGGGGCGGGCGAACGCCACCTTGGCCACCACGGCTTTGTCGTAGATCAGCGAATGCCAGCTCACCGACAGGTCGATCAACGGTGCCTCCAGGAACGGAACCGGCACCTTGCCGCTGGTCTTGACGATTTTCAGGCCGTTGATCTGATAGGCGCCACGCCACCATGCCAGGTCGACATCCGTGACCTGGCCACGGTATTCGCCCATGTCGGCCAGTTTGTCGTTGAGGTAGTCGCGCACCAGGTAGGGCAGGGCAACATGCAGTGCCACCAATAGCACGACCAAGCTGGCCAGGCCGATCAACGGCCAGCGGTAGCGAGCTTTCATCGCAGGGTTCTCCAAAGCCGGTCGAGCGGTTGACCACGCCGCGCCTGGCTTGGTTCGAACGGGCTTTACGGGGTGCCGGGGCAGGCTTACCCTTGAGGTCTTTCCCTGCTCTTTTCATGTCAAGGACCCTGCCATGAGCCGTATCTACGCAGACAACGCCCATTCCATCGGCAATACGCCGCTGGTACAGATCAACCGCATTGCCCCGCGCGGGGTGACGATCCTGGCCAAGATCGAAGGGCGCAACCCGGGCTACTCGGTCAAGTGCCGGATCGGCGCGAACATGGTCTGGGACGCCGAGAGCAGCGGCAAACTCAAGCCGGGCATGACCATCGTCGAGCCGACTTCGGGCAACACCGGTATCGGCCTGGCGTTCGTCGCCGCCGCCCGTGGCTACAAGCTGATCCTGACCATGCCAGCCTCGATGAGCCTGGAGCGCCGCAAGGTGCTCAAGGCGCTGGGTGCAGAGCTGGTGCTGACCGAGCCGGCCAAGGGCATGAAGGGCGCCATCGAGAAGGCCAACGAAATCGTGGCGTCCGACCCTGCCCGGTACTTCCTGCCGGGCCAGTTCGACAACCCGGCCAACCCGGCGATCCACGAGAAGACCACCGGGCCGGAGATCTGGAACGACACCGACGGCGCTGTCGACGTGCTGGTTGCCGGCGTGGGTACCGGTGGCACCATTACCGGCGTGTCGCGCTACATCAAGCACACCCAGGGCAAGTCGATCCTGTCGGTGGCAGTGGAACCGGTGGCTTCGCCGCTGATCAGCCAGACCCTGGCCGGTGAAGAGCTCAAGCCCAGCCCGCACAAGATCCAAGGCATCGGCGCCGGTTTCGTGCCGAAGAACCTCGACCTGTCGATTGTCGACCAGGTCGAGACCGTGACCGATGAAGAGTCCAAGGCCATGGCCATTCGCCTGATGCAGGAAGAAGGCATCCTCTGCGGTATTTCCTGTGGCGCGGCGATGGCAGCCGCGGTGCGTCTGGCCGAAAAACCGGAGATGCAAGGTAAGACCATCGTCGTAATCCTGCCCGACTCGGGCGAGCGCTACCTGTCCAGCATGCTGTTCAGCGACCTGTTCAGCGAGCAGGAAAACCAGCAGTAATCGGCCCTGCCGCTGACCCGGCGCAACATTCAGCGGCCTGGTTCATTGCAAAATCTTCATGAGTGAGATCCCGCCCGGGTTGTTTTTACCAGGGCGGGATGGGTTTATGATGGCCGGATGATTTTTCTGGGAGCTGGCAGCGCTGGCCTGCTCCCACTCCAAGGAGTGTTGCATGACCTTTTCCTTCCTCGCCAAGGCAGGTGTGCTGCTGGTGTTCTTCGGCAGCGTGCTGTACGTGCACCTGCGCGGCAAGGCGCGCCTGCCAGTACTGCGCCAGTTCGTCAACCATTCGGCGCTGTTCGCACCTTATAACAGCTTGATGTACCTGTTCTCCGGGGTGCCGTCCAAGCCCTACCTGGACCGCCAGCACTTCCCGGAGCTGGATGTGCTCAAGGACAACTGGCAGGTGATCCGCGAGGAGGCCATGCGCCTGTTCGACGAGGGGTACATCCGTGCCGCCGAGAAGGACAACGACGCCGGCTTCGGTTCGTTCTTCAAGAAGGGCTGGAAGCGCTTCTACCTGAAGTGGTACGACAAGCCGCTGCCGTCTGCCGAAGCCCTGTGCCCGAAAACCGTCGAGCTGGTCAGTAGCATTCCCAACGTCAAGGGGGCAATGTTCGCCCTGCTGCCCGGTGGCAGCCACCTGAACCCGCATCGTGACCCGTTTGCCGGTTCGCTGCGCTACCACCTGGGCCTGTCGACCCCCAACTCCGACGCCTGCCGCATCTACGTCGATGGTGAGGAATATGCCTGGCGTGACGGCGAGGACGTGATGTTCGACGAGACTTACGTGCACTGGGTCAAGAACGAAACCGACGTGACTCGGGTGATCCTGTTCTGCGATATCGAGCGCCCGTTGAGCAGCCCGCTGATGACCCGCATCAACCGCAAGGTCAGTGCCTTCCTCGGCCGCGCCACCGCGCCGCAGAACACCGATGACGAGCGTGTCGGCGGGATCAACCAGGCGTATGCCTGGAGCAAGCGCTTCAGCAACAGGATCAGCAGCCGCATGAAGCAGTTCAAGCGCGCCAACCCCAAGGCCTATCGCATCCTGCGGCCGGTGCTTGCGGTGGTGGTGGCTTACTTCCTGTACCGCTGGTTATTCTGAAGCAGGTCCGGCCTCTTCGCGGGTAAACCCGCGAAGAGGCCCGCCCAGGCTATTGCCCATCCTCTGATTCACCGCTATATTCCGAACCACGTCTCTTCCCTGAAGACCCGCTCATGCCAGCCATCCCTTCCACCACAAGCTTTGCCCTCGCGCCAGTCGCGGGCATGGTCGTGCGTGGCAGCCAGCAGCCGGTCATGATCAGTCACTACCCACCACCACCTGTCAGTGGCGTCGTAGGCGGCGTAGCTCCGCCTCCTTGCGTGGTCGTACTGGGCTGATCGGCTTCTGGCCGCATCCCTTCGCACCCGCAACCTACTGAACACGGTCGGCACCTTCCCTCGCTGAAGTTCACGCCCGCCGTCTGGCTTATTTGCCTTACATCAGGTGGCAATACATGTCTGTCTTCAACAAAGCATCCGTGGCCTCGGCGGCCACCACCAGCCTGTTCGTCCTGCTCTGGAGCAGTGGCGCGATCGTTTCCAAACTCGGCCTGGCCCATGCCAGCCCCTTCGCCTTCCTGTTGCTGCGCTCGGCGCTGGCCCTGGCCGGCCTGCTGCTGATCGGCCCGTTGCTCGGCCTGCGCTGGCCGCGTACACGCGGGGCGATCTTGCGTGCTCTGGGCACCGGCTGCGTGCTGCTCGGCGCCTACCAGATCTTCTACCTGCTGGCGCTCAACACCCATGTCACCCCCGGCGTGATGGCCACGGTGATGGGCGTGCAACCGATCCTCACTGTAGTGCTGATGGAGCGCCAGCGCTCATGGAGCCGCTTGTTCGGCCTGGGCCTGGGGCTGGGTGGGCTGGTGATGGTGGTCTATCAGGGCATCAACCTCGGCGGGGTGTCGCTGCTCGGCATGCTGTTCGCGTTGCTGGCCCTGGCCAGCATGACCTTCGGATCGATCCTGCAGAAGCGCATCACCGACAACCCGATGGGCACACTGCCGTTGCAGTACATGGCCGGGTTCGCCCTGTGCGCGCTATTCGCACCGCTGCAACCGTTGCAGGTCGACTGGACCGGTGGTTTTATCGGCGCGCTGCTGTGGATGGGGCTGGTGGTGTCGCTGCTGGCCACCCTGCTGCTGTATCGGCTGATCGCCAAGGGTAACTTGGTCAACGTCACCAGCCTGTTCTACCTGGTGCCGGCAGTGACAGCAGTGATGGACTTGCTGATCTTCGGCAATCGCCTGGCGCCCTTGAGCCTGCTGGGCATGGGGCTGATCGTGGTCGGCCTGCTGTTCGTGTTCCGCAAACCGGCGGCGCGGCTGGCCGAGGCGTAAGGCCTAGCGGAACTCTTCGGGGATGGCGTGGCGCAACACGCCTTCCTCGAAGTCCAGGGTGCCGGCTTCGCGCTGGGTCAGCAGGTAGTAGAGCAGGGTGTCGGCCGATTGCCTTTCCGGCACTTCGACGGCTAGCATCCTCACCGCTTTTTCCACCTCGCAGGTGCAGCCGAACTCGGTCAGGGCCGCGTGCACCTGCTCCACGGTTTCCGGTGGCCTGACGACGACCCGGAACACCGACGTCCCGGCGCTTTGCTGCAAGGCGTCGAACCAGGCCTGGTCGCCCTCGTGGCGAATGCTGATGATGTCGCCGGGGGCGATTCCATAGACGTGGAAGGGAATGCTGTCGACCCGATAGCCCCCTGCGACCGACCGTGTCCACAAACCTTCCACCGAGGCTGGCGGGTAACCGCTTGCGTCCTGTTCCAGGCGGAACAGCACCTTCTTGACTGTGTTGCTCATGGTCCGCATCGCCTCACGTGCGCGCCGGCCGCAGCACCAGCCACAGCGCCACGCCAATCAGCATGCCGCCGTACAGGTGCGCCATCGACAGCGGCTCGTCCAGCAGCCAAGCGCCCCACAGCACACCGAACACCGGGATGAGGAAGGTCACCGTACTGGCCTTGACCGGGCCGATCTCGGCCAGCAGGCGGAAGTACAGGATGTAGGCGAAGGCGGTGCACAGCAGGCCCAGGCCCAGCAGCGACAGCCAGACCTGCCAGCCGCCCCAGCTCGCCGGTGGCTGGGTCAGGGCGCTCCAGGCGAACAGCGGGCTCAGCATCAAGGTGGCGCCGAGCATGCTGCCCAGGGCCGACAGGCGGCTGTCCAGGCCGCCGATCCAGCGCCGGGCGAGGAAACCGGCGAAGCCGTAGCAGGTGGTGGCAGCCAGGCAGGCCAGGGCGCCTTGCACCAGGGCCATGTCCAGGGCGACCGGGCCGGCGCCGCTGAGGATGCCGACCCCGAACAGGCCGAGGAAAATGCCGCCCAGCTTGGGCAGGGTCATGGCTTCGCGGAAGAACAGCGCGCCGATCAACACCCCCATCAGCGGGGTGGTGGCGTTGAAGATGGCCGAATAACCAGCGGGCAGCACTTGTGCGGCCACGGAATAGAAGGTAGCGGGTATCCCCGAGTTGATCATGCCCAGCACCAGGCAGGCGCCGAGCTTGCCGTCGAAATTCCAGCGCACCCGGGTGGCGGCGAGGATGGCGATCAGGCCCAGGCAGGCGATGGCGACGCGGAAGAACGCCGTGGGCAGGGTGCCTAGCTCCGGGGCGATGATGCGCATGAACAGGAAGCTCGCCCCCCAGACAGCGGCAAGGGTCAGCAGGCGGGCTAGGGCGATGGGGCTCACAGCGGTCTCCGGGTACAGGGCAGGGCGCGAGTGTACGTGACTCGCTGGGGTGATTCTTGTGCTTTCTTGCGCTGAAACCTGTATCAGCCTCTTCGCGGGCACGCCTGATCCCACAGGGCCTGTACTGGGCTTTGCGGCGGCGACACCCTGTGGGAGCGGGTTTGCCGGCGAAGAGGCTGGTACAGGCTAATCTCATAAGCTCACCCAGCCCCGAGGTCCTTAGCATGCCCCAGCCCTGGCCCGCAGCCGATATCGCCCGGACGATCCTCGACGGCTTCGACCACTACCGCGAGCACTTTCGCCAGATTACCCTGGGCGCCCGCGAGCGCTTCGAGCAGGCGCGCTGGCAGGACATCCAGCGTGCCTCGGCGGCGCGCATCAACCTGTATGAAGAAAAGGTCGCCGAGGTCAACGGCTGGCTGCGCCAGGCTTTCCCGGAAGCGGTGTTGCTGGATGTGGAACAGTGGCCGCTGGTGAAAAATGCCTACATCCGCCTGATCGACCCGCGGCTGGACGACGAGCTGGCGGAGACTTGGTACAACTCGCTGTTCTGCAGCCTGTTCAGCCACGACCAGATCAGCGACGGCTGCATGTTCATCCACACCACCCGGCCGTCGATTCGTGCCCACGAGCGCGCGGCGCAGACCCGCACCTACCCGCTCGGGGCCGGCCTGAAGAGCCTGCTGCGGGCCATCTTCGCCGATTACCCGTTCGACGCGCCCTACGGTGACCTGGAAGGCGACCTCGTACGCCTCGAGGAGCAACTGCGCGAATGCCTGCCAGACTGGGTATGCAAGGACCCGGCGCTGGCCGTGGAGCTGTTCGTACCGGTGCTGTACCGCAACAAGGGCGCCTACCTGGTCGGCCGCCTGTACAACAGTGACGAGCAGTGGCCGCTGGTGATCGCGCTGCTGCACCGTGAGGGCCATGGCATCGAGGCCGATGCCTTGATCACCGACGAGGCCGAGGTGTCGATCATTTTCTCGTTCACCCGTTCGTACTTCATGGCCGATGTGCCGGTACCGGCGGAGTTCGTCAACTTCCTCAAGCGCATCCTGCCGGGCAAGCACATTGCCGAGCTGTACACCTCGATCGGCTTCTACAAGCAGGGCAAGTCAGAATTCTACCGCGCCCTGATCAACCACCTGGCCAGCAGCGACGACCGCTTCGTCATGGCCCCCGGGGTGCGCGGCATGGTCATGAGCGTATTCACACTGCCGGGCTTCAATACCGTGTTCAAGATCATCAAGGACCGCTTCTCGCCGTCCAAGACCGTGGACCGCGCCACGGTGATCGACAAGTACCGGCTGGTGAAAAGCGTCGATCGGGTAGGGCGCATGGCCGATACCCAGGAATTCGCCGATTTCCGCTTCCCGCGTGGCAAGTTCGAGCCCGAGTGCCTGGCCGAACTACTGGAAGTGGCACCCTCGACCGTGGCGCTTGAAGGCGACACGGTGCTGGTGCGCCACTGCTGGACCGAGCGGCGCATGACCCCGCTCAACCTGTACCTGGAGCATGCCAGTGAAGGGCAGGTGCTCGAAGCGCTCGAGGACTACGGGCTGGCCATCAAGCAACTGGCGGCGGCGAACATCTTCCCGGGTGACATGCTGCTGAAGAACTTCGGCGTTACCCGGCATGGGCGGGTGGTGTTCTACGACTACGACGAAATCAGCTTCCTCACCGAGGTGAACTTCAGGCACATCCCGCCACCGCGCTACCCGGAGGATGAGATGTCTGGCGAGCCGTGGTACTCGATCGGGCCACACGATGTGTTTCCCGAGGAGTTCCCGCCGTTCCTGTTTGCCGATATCGGCCAGCGCCGGCTGTTCAGCCGGTTGCATGGGGAGTTGTATGATGCGGACTACTGGAAGGGGCTGCAGGCGGCGATCCGTGAAGGCAAGGTGATCGACGTGTTTCCGTATCGGCGCAAGGCTCGCTGAGCTCAACCCTTCAGGCATTTCAATTCACTGAAATCGCTGCGCACCTTGGCCAGCCGCTCTTGCAGGTATTGGCGTTGCGCCGGCGTGCTCAGGTGCAGCAGGTCGATCAACAGGCTGCGGGCCTGCTGCTCGGTATTCTGGTAGGCGGCGCGGTATTCCGGCGTCCACAGGCTTTCCTTGCGTTGCAGCAAGGTGGCCATGCGCGGCGCGAAGCTGGCGTCGTTGCGCTGGTTCATGGCCAGCATCAACTGTTGCTGCCAGTGCTGGCGGTTGGCGATCCACTGGCGGTTCTGGTCACCCAGCGCTTGCGACCAGGCCTGGACACGCTGGTGTTGGGCGGCATTGAGCTCACCAAACCAGTTGTTCAGGCGTTTTTCCATGCGTTCGCTGCGGCGGGCTATCTGCCTGGGCAGCGGGGTGTCGACGTATTCCTTCTGCCGCTCGCTGATATCGTCGTTAAAGGCCTGCTGCATCTCGGCCACCTGCTTGTCGCTCATGCCACGCAGCAGTTCGGTGGCCGAAGGGGTGATCGCTTCCGCTACCCGGCCGATTGCCTGGCGTGCCTCGACAGTACGTTGCTGCAAGGCCTGGTCGGTCACCTGGTCCTTGGCGACCATGTCGCGCACCCGGTCGAGCCAGTCGAGGTAGCCCGGCAGCTGGGTCTTGCAGTGCCAGGCCAGGTGCTCCTTGAGCCGTTCGTCGAGCAATGCCTTCTGCTCGCGGTTCATCGCCAGGTAGTCGCCCAGTGACCAGGGCACCAGGTGGTCGAGGTTGCGGTACGCCAGGTCGATGCGGCTACAGGCCGCCAGCGCCACGGCGCAGGCGATGGCGATGAGCAGGGCTTTGCACAGGCGTACCGGCATGTTCAGGTCCTGGTGCTGACGGATACGGGTATGACGCAATGGGCGCCAGCGCGGTTCCGCCGCATCGGCGATCGGGCAGCGCAGTGGCTTCAGGTGTAGAATAGCCGCCTTGTCTTGAGGAACATCGGAAATGGCTCTGCTTGGGCGTTACAACAGTTTGCAAATCGTGAAACACGTGGAATTCGGCCTGTACCTGGACGGCGGCGCCGATGGCGAAATCCTGCTGCCCGGGCGCTATATCCCGAAGGACGCCGAAACCGAGGTCGACGACTGGCTGAACGTGTTCATCTACCTGGACAGCGAAGACCAGCTGATTGCCACCACCGAGAAGCCCAAGGTGCAGGTTGGCGAGTTCGCCAGCCTCAAGGTCAAGGACATCAACGGTGCTGGCATCTTCCTCGACTGGGGCCTGTCCAAGGACTTGCTGATGCCGTATTCGGAAGAGTCACGCCAGTTGAAGATCGGCGATTACTGCGTGGTGCACGCCTATCTCGACAAGCGTACCCGGCGCATTACCGCCACCTCGCGCCTGGACCGCTACCTCGACCGCACCCCGGCTGACTATCAGGTTGGCCAGCCTGTCCAGTTGCTGGTGGCCGGCGAAACGCCGATGGGCTTCAAGGCGATCATCAACAACCGCCATTGGGGCCT
Source organism: Pseudomonas urethralis (assembly GCF_021602465.1). Classification (NCBI taxonomy): domain Bacteria; kingdom Pseudomonadati; phylum Pseudomonadota; class Gammaproteobacteria; order Pseudomonadales; family Pseudomonadaceae; genus Pseudomonas; species Pseudomonas urethralis. The sequence goes on along the minus strand of NZ_BQIJ01000001.1, from coordinate 501,592 downwards.
GATCCACAAGAACGAAGTGTTCAAGTTCCTGCGTTCGGGCATGCATGTGGACGGTTTCATCAAGGAAGTGCGCCATGACGGCAAGATCGCCCTGAGCCTGCAGCCGGTCGGCAAGGCCTTGGGCGATGACCTGCAGGCGCGCATCATGGTGCGCCTGGAGGCCGAAGGCGGGGTGCTGGCGGTGAGCGACAAGAGCGCTCCGGAAGTGATCAGCCAGATGTTCAACGTCAGCAAGGGCAACTTCAAGAAGGCCATTGGTGGGTTGTTCAAGCAGGGGCGCATCGTCATCCATGACGATCGCATCGAAAAGGCCTGATCAGGCCTGCACGAAGGTGCGGAAGTCCAGCTGCTCGCCACCCGGGCGGGTGTCGCGCAGCAGCGAATCACGGTCGGCGCTCAAGGCCAGGCTGATGGTCGAGCGGCGCTTGCCGGGGTTGCGCACTTCCATCTGCTCTTGGTGAGCACGAAGGAAGTTGACCGGCACCTTCAGGTGCTGCAACTCGTCGCTTTCCGGGGTGTGCAGCAGCAGGTTGACCCAGTCGGGCTGGCCCTTGCGCAGCAATGCCACCGGCACCTCGAACCACCACAGGTTGCGCTTGCGGTCGAGGATGGCGAACAGGGTGTTGGCGCTGGTCAGCACCGGGTTGGCCAAGGCCTGGTTACGGCGGGCGATGGCGGTGGGTTTGTCGAGTTTCATGCAGGTTCCTGCGGGTTGACGCTTGATTAGGGCTGCATTGTGAGGGGTACCACCGCCCCTCGCAAGGTTTGACGGCCTCTTCGCAGGTGAACCCGCTGCCACAGGTTCAGCACATACCTCGACGGCAGTGCTATCCCTGTAGGCGCGGGTTTACCCGCGAAAGGGCCATCAGCGTTAGCGACGAACCGGCAGGCTCAACTCGGAAGTGGCGCCATCCGCCGTAGTGACCGTCGCAGTGAAGCTCTTCAACTCACTGATGTTCTCCAGCACCTGGGCAAACCGCGCCTGCCCCTGTTCATCCGTGTTCACCAGCACATCCCCCAGATACTGCTCCGCCTCGGTGCCATCCGCCTGGGCATTGCCAAACACCTCGATGCGCAACAGGCTCGACACCGGCCCCTGCACCTCGCCACGCAGTACATTGCCGTCCAGGGCGATCAGCCGTGGCGCCTGCTGGTTGCGGTTGGGCAGCGGCTGGCAGGGCGTGGGTTCGCCCTTGGCATCGCAAATGATCGCCTGGTCCTTCTTCGGCAGATCCGCACCGACCCCGCGCGATCCCACGTACAGCGCATGGGCCTGGGCCGGCACGCCAAAGACGATGGCGCCGGTACGCTGGTTCGGCACGCAGGACCCACCGGCTTCGCAGCGGCGGATGTCCTGGCTGTTACCCCAGATGCGATTGCCGCTCAGGCGCGTGGTGGTGACGTCCGGTTCCGGTCGCAAGGCTACGCCGATGCGGTTGCCGTGGATCAGGTTGCCGTCGAGGATGTTGCCTTCGCCAGTGACACTGACGCCAATCGAGTTACCGCTGAAGGTGTTCGCGCCCAGGTAGTTGCGCTTGCCCCAGTTGATCTGCAGGCCGTCGGAGTAGTTTTCGAAGCGGTTGCGCACCACGCTGTTGTCGTTGCCCAACAGGATCTCGATGCCCTGTGACGGCTCAGGGTTGGCCGCGGTCGAGCGAAACAGGTTGTCGGCCACCAGGTTGAACGCCGCGCCGCGGGTCAGCTCCAGGCCATCGCCGTTGTCGATCAGCTGGTTGCGCAGCACTTTGTTGTTGACCGTGGTGCTGGCAGTCGGGTTGCCGGCACCGTCGTCGCCGGTGAGCATGATGCCGGCGCCGCCCTTGTTGGCGACGATGCGGTTGTCTTCGATGACGTTGCCGCTGGCGCGGTTGACCAGGATGCCAATGCAGAAGTTGCGCACCTCCAGGCCACTCAGGTGCACGCCCTGGGTGTCGCGCAGCACCAGCCCCGGGTGGGTGGTGGTGCGCACGTTGGTGCCTAACTGGCCGGGCAGGGCGCCTGGGCAGGTGCGCACGCCCTGGTCCTTGATGTAGCCCGAACCGTCGATGGCGATGTACTGGCCGTCACGGGCCCAGGGCAAGCCGGTGATCTGCACTGGCCCCTTGATCTCCGGCAGCGCGCGGGTCGGGCGAATGACATACGGCGGCTTGCCGACGGCTGCGATCTCGATGCGGTAATGGCCGGGGTTCTGGTTGCTGGTCTCGATGGCCCAGCGCAGGGTGCCGGGTTGGCCATCGTCGGCGTAACGCTCGACTTTCAGGGTTTCGCTGGCCGGTGCGGCGGCCAGGGCAGGCAAGGGCAACAACGGCAGCATGGCCGCGAACAGGGGCATCAAACGCATGGGGCAAATATCCGGAAACTGTTGTTCTTATACGCAGGTTGGCAGCGATTCTAGGCCAGCCTTCTGCCCTTGAGCAGTGCGCCAGGCCCTATTCGGTGCGATATTCGCCCGCAGATTCACCGCTTGGCTTGAACCGGGCAAATTGTTTGAAACTCTTGGAGAAAGTGTTCGGTCCACCGACTGTCGACACGGTCCACGTGTCTCCATTCGCAGGAGTTTTGCCATGAGCGGTACCAAAGACAAAGCCAAAGGCCTGGCCAACGAAGCGGTCGGTAACGTCAAGCAGGGCGTCGGCAAGGTGACCGACAACGACAAGCTGCGGGCCGAGGGCAAGGCCCAGGAACTCAAAGGCGAGGCACAGCAGATCAAGGGCAATGTGAAGGATGCGGTGAAGAAGCCTTAAGGTGAACGGACCTGTTTCCGCCTCTTTGAGAGGCGGAAACAGGTGTAGGCATTTTCTTCTGGCATGGCCGGGAGCAGTACATCACCGGCGCGGTCTATTAGACTTCACCGTTGTACTTACGAATCAAGCGGCGAAAGGAGACGCTATGATTTTCCCCGACCTGCGCGGCCTGCCCGTGCACCGCGTACTGGTACGCACCGTCAAGGAGTTCCTCGATGACGAGATGTCGACCTATGCGTCGGCAATGGCCTACCAGATGCTGTTTTCGCTGTTCCCGTTCCTGCTGTTCCTGATCGCCCTGATCGGTTTTCTGCACCTTCCGGATTTCTTCTCCTGGTTACGCCTGCAATCAGAGCTGGTGCTGCCGCCCCAGGCGCTGGAGCAGGTGAACCCGGTCATCGACCAGCTGCAGCAGTCCAAGGGCGGGCTGTTGTCGGTGGGTATCGTGATCGCGCTGTGGACTGCATCGGCCGGCGTGCGCCTGATGATGAGCGCCATGAATGCCGCCTATGACGTGCCTGAGGGCCGCCCGGTGTGGAAACGCATTCCCTTGTCGATCATCTATACCGTCGGTATTGCCGGCATGCTGCTGGCGGCAGCCGCGCTGATGGTGCTGGGGCCGCAGGTGATGGAGTGGATTGCCGCTCAGGTCGGCCTGCAGGAAGTGATCGTCACCGTGTGGACCGTGCTGCGCTGGCCCGCGATCATCATCCTGATGATGATCGCGGTGGCATTGATCTATTACGTGATGCCGGACGTCAAACAGAAGTTTCGCTTCATCACCCCCGGCTCGGTGCTGGCGGTAGTAGTATGGATCATCGCCTCCCTGGGCTTTGCCTACTACGTCAAGACCTTTGCCGACTACAACGCCATGTATGGCAGCATCGGTGCGATCATCGTGCTGCTGCTGTACTTCTACATCTCTGCCGCCGTGCTGTTGCTGGGCGCTGAAATGAATGCGGTGATCGAGCACATGTCGAGCGAAGGCAAGGACCCGGGCGAGAAGGAATTCGAGGGCGCCAAACCCCAGGAAACCATCACCGTGCTCGGCCATGAACACCCGGTCGAGCCCCAACCGACCGAGCCGAACCCGCGATGATCCGTGACATTCTCAAGATGGGCGACGAGCGCCTGCTGCGCATCGCGCCGCCGGTGCCTGAACATCTGATCGGCAGCAGCGAATTGCAGCACTTGATCGACGACATGTTCGAAACCATGCACCACGTGGGTGGCGTAGGGCTGGCTGCACCGCAGATCGGCATCGACCTGCAGCTGGTGATCTTTGGTTTCGAACGCAGCGAGCGTTATCCGGATGCCGAGCCGGTACCACAGACCATCCTGCTCAACCCGGTGATCACCCCGCTGACCACCGAGATCGAGGAGGGGTGGGAGGGCTGCCTCTCGGTGCCCGGCCTGCGCGGGGTGGTGCCGCGCTTCAAGCACATCAGCTACGAAGGCATCGACCCGCAGGGCAATCCGATCAGCCGTTTTGCCGACGGGTTTCATGCGCGGGTGGTGCAGCACGAGTGTGATCACCTGATCGGCCGGCTGTACCCCTCGCGTATTCAGGATTTTTCCCGGTTCGGCTATACCGATGTGCTGTTCCCGGGGCTGGATGACCACGACGACTGAGCGCGTACCATGGCCAGCAAGTCCTTGCTGCGCTGGTAGCGTTGCAGGCGCGAGGCCAGGGCTTCGGGCAGTTGCGCAGTGATGCTGAAGCCCAGGCGCTGGTAGTAAGCCGTGAGGTCGGGGTGGCAAAACAGCCAGGTCGGGCCGCTGTGCCCGGCCAGCGCCGCCTCGATCAGTTGCGCGGCCACCCCGCGCTTGCGGTGGTCTGGGGCGACGAACAAGCTGGTGAGCCAGTGGCCGTCAGCGACGGCAGTGAGGCAGAGGCCGGCAATGATCCCATCACTGCGTGCCACCCATGATTCACCGTCATTGGCTGCGCGCATGCGCGAACCCTGGTGCTTGTAGAAATGTTCGAGCAATCGACGCTCGGGGCCGAAAAGCCGGGTGCAATGCAGGGCAGTCATGGCGATACCTGGAGCGATGGGCTCTACCCAGGGGGCCAGGGTCATCGAGCTGTTGCGCTTTGTCGCAGATTGTTGCAAATCCCGCAAGGGTGAATGTCCGAGTTCAGGGTTCAACTATTCCTGGTCGAGAGTAGAATTTCAGCTATTCCCACTCGCAGTAGACGAAGCGGGATCGGTACTTCGTGTCATCTTTGCAGTTGATGACAACTTCTCCGCGCCATTGACGGCATCAGAAGTCACTCGATCAGCTGGATTGCTTTAAAGGCCAAACCCCATGAAACCATTACTGATTCTTGCACTGGTCGGTATGTCCTCGTTCGCCCTCGCCGATGAGGCCAAGCCGGCCTCCAGCGAGCCCGTGGCCCAGCAGTACGACTATTCCATGAACCTTGACATCAAGCGGGTGATCAACCTGTCGACCATCCCCAATGTCTGCGAAGTGGTGCCTGCGACCATGACCTATGAAGACCATCAGGGCCAGGTACATACCATTCAGTACCGGGCGATGGGCGAAGGTTGCCAGCAAGGCTGATGGGCTGATGGCCCTGTCGCCGCTCGGTCGGTGACAGGGCCCTGCGCAATTTACCAAACCTGCCCAAGGCGATTAGGATCGGTGCCTTACCGACCGATAAGGATGATCGCCATGTTCGACCTCGCCGCCCTGCGCGAAGCCGCCGATTTCGTTCACCAGCATGTCCAGCCCACGCCACAGCGCGTCTGGCCGCTGTTGGCCGAGCGAGTCGGCTGCAAGCTGTGGGTCAAGCACGAAAACCACGCCCCTACGGGTGCCTTCAAGGTGCGCGGCGGGTTGGTGTATGTGCGTTCGCTACTGGCCGCCGGCAAGCCTCCGCGGGGCCTGGTTACCGCCACCCGTGGCAACCACGGCCAGAGCATGGCGCTGGCTACGAGCCAGGCGGGCGTGCCGCTGGTGATCGTGGTGCCTGAGGGCAACTCGAAAGAGAAGAACGCTGCCATGCGTGCATTGGGCGCCGAGTTGGTGGAACACGGTGTCGACTTCGACGTGGCCCGCGAAGAGGCTGCCCGCCTGGCGCAGGAGCTGGGTTATGACATGGTGCCGTCGTTCCACCCAGAGTTGGTACGCGGTGTGGCCACCTATGCCCTGGAGCTGTTCGAGGCGGTGAGCGAGCTTGATTGCGTGTACGTGCCGATCGGCATGGGCTCGGGCATCTGCGGGCTGATCCAGGCGCGCAACCTGCTGGGACTCAAGACCGAGATCGTCGGTGTAGTCTCCAGTGCCGCCGATGCCTATGCGCAGAGTTTCGAGCAAGGCCGCATCGTCACCACGGCCACGGCCGATACCTTTGCTGATGGCATGGCCTGCCGGGTACCTCACCCGGATGCTTTCGCCCTGGTCCGTGAACATGCCGCACGCATCGTGCGGGTTACCGACAGCGAAGTGGCAGCGGCCATGCGCATCTATCACGAAACCACCCACAACACCGCCGAAGGCGCTGGTGCCGCAGCGCTGGCCGCGTTGCTGCAGGAGCGCCAGCGCCAGGGCGGCAAGCGTGTGGCCGTGGTGCTGAGCGGGGCCAACGTCGACCGCGAGCGTTATGCGCAGGTGCTGGCAGGTACGGAAAAATCCTGAATGGATATCGGGGAATAAGTGCTATCTTAATTTGATAGCATTTTCCGATGAACACTCGATACCGAAAAATACGACGCTATCTTCAGAACGCCCACCACGGCCTCTCTGGCGTTTTCCGAGGTCGAAGCCCTGGTGCTTCACCTGGGTGGGCAGGTGCTTGAGCGGCAAGGATCCAGGGTCAAGCTGGTGCTTGGCGGCCAGAGCTGGAGGTGCCATCGCCCCCATCCTGGCAAGGAAGCCAAACGGTATCAGATTGAAGAGGCCCGCGAATTTTTGCTGCGGGCAGGAGTAAGCCTATGAGTTGCATGCGCTACAAGGGCTATGCCGCCCGTATCGAATACGATGAGCGTGATGATATTTTTGTTGGCCGTGTGCTGGGCATGCGCGACATCATCAGTTTTCACGCAAGCTCGGTGCCCGAGCTTCATGAAGCCTTCCGGGAGGCGTTGGAGGATTATCTGGCCGACTGCGCGGAGCAAGGCATTACCCCGGAAAAACCGGCTTCAGGCAAGGTCATGCTGCGCATTCGTCCAGAGGTGCATGCGGCAGCCAGTGTTGCAGCCCGCGCTGCCGGCAAAAGTCTCAATCAGTGGGCGGATGAGGTGTTCGAGCAGGCAGCTCTGGCTTGATCACTCACCCCGTTGGCTGTGGACACATGCCTGTCTCCAGCAAAATTATCCCGTGGCCGGTCGATTTCTCCGGCTACCGTTCGACCATGAGCTGAAGGCGCAAGACATCCTTGTGCCAGAACGCTCATGAACGATCGGAGGAACACCCGATGAACACGGCAGCCGAAAATGAAATCCGTCAGCTTATCGACCGCTGGATGCAAGCCGTGCGTGACCGTGATATCCCCGCCATCACGGCGCCCTACGCCGACGACATCGTCGCTTTCGATGCCATCCAGTCCCTGCAGTTCAAGGGTAAGGCCGCCTACCAGGCGCATTGGGAAATGTGCATGAGCATGTGCCCCGGGCCAATGGTCTTCGAACTTGCCCAACTCACCGTGCACGCCGAGGGCGAGCTGGGCCTGGCTCACTGGTTGAACCGCTGCGGCCCCGGGGATGACGAGAGCCAGTGCGGCTTCATGCGTGCCACCGTCGGTTACCGCAAGGCCGCTGGCCAGTGGCAAGTGATTCACGAGCACTGGTCGGCTCCGTTCGACATGCAGACCCAGAAAGCACTGTTCGATCTCAAGCCTTGATCGGCTATCGCCAAATGCACGTTGCCAACGCCTGGAGACGACCATGAAATACCTGTGCCTGGTCTATTGTGACGAAGGGCTGCTGCACAGCCTGCCCGACAGCCCGGAAGACGCCGAATGCATGGCTTACGCCGAAGCCCTGCATAACTCCGGTCGCATCATTGCGGCCGAGGCGCTGAAAACCGTACAGACCGCAACCACCGTGCGTGTGCGTGCCGGGCAAATGAGCATTACCGATGGCCCATTTGCCGAGACCAAAGAGCAGCTTGCCGGTTTCTATCTGGTCGATGCCCGTGACCTCAACGAGGCGCTGAACATCGCCAAGGGCATTCCGGCGGCGCGAGTCGGCAGCGTGGAAGTGCGGCCAGTGCGTGAACTGCAACCCTGACAGCAACGGAGAACAACAAGAATGACACTTGCCCAACCCGCGCCCGGGCAGCACGAGCTGTCCATCAGTCGCTTGATCGATGCCCCGCCTGCCAAGGTATTCCGTGCCTGGACCGAGCCCGAATGGCTGATGCAGTGGTGGGGGCCCCACGGCATGACCACCGCGGAATGCGAGATGCAGCTGTGGATCGGTGGCCTTTTCCGTACCCTCATGCGTGCCCCGGATGGCTCCGAGTACCCTACCCAGGGCGTGTTCCTGGAAATCGCCGCCCCGCGCCGGCTGGTGTTCACCGATGCCTTCACGCCCGGTTGGGTGCCGTCGGACAAAGCCTTCATGACTGCGGTGATCAGCTTTGACGAAGAACACGGCAAGACCCGCTATACCGCACGTGCCTGGCACTGGAACGCGGCCGACAGCCGCGCCCATGAAGAAATGGGTTTCCATCAGGGCTGGGGAGAGAGCCTGGACCGCCTGGTGGAGGTCGTGACCCAGCGGATGCCGGACTGATGACGGGGCCGGCGCAGGTTCGTGCTGAAGTCGAAGCGGTGTACCGGCGGGATTCACGGCGCATCCTGGCGACGTTGATCCGCCTGCTGGGGGATTTCGACCTGGCCGAGGAGGCCCTGCACGATGCCTTCTTTGTCGCCGTCGAACGCTGGCAGCGTGACGGCATCCCTGACAATCCACGGGCCTGGCTGGTCTCGACCGGGCGCTTCAAGGCCATTGACGCATTGCGCCGGCGTGCCCGCTTCGACCGCTCCCAGGCCGACCTGATCATGTTGATCGAAGGCCAGGGGCAAAACCCCAGCGAAGAGGAACTGCTGGGCGATGACCGCCTGCGGTTGATTTTCACCTGCTGCCACCCGGCCCTGGCGGCCGATGCCCAGGTACCGCTGACCCTGCGTGAAGTCTGCGACCTGACCACCGAGCAGATCGCCCGCGCCTTCCTGCAAAGCCCTGCGACCATCGCCCAGCGCATCGTCCGCGCCAAGGCCAAGATTCGTGATGCCGGCATTCCCTATCAGGTCCCGGAACTGCATGAGCTGCCCGAGCGCCTGGAGAGCGTGCTTCGTGTGATTTACCTGGTATTCAACGAAGGTTATTCGGCATCCTCGGGCGAGGCCGTGCTGCAACAGGAACTGAGTGACGAGGCGATCCGCCTCGGCCGCCTGCTGGTGCAACTGCTACCGGACGCCGAGGCCGTCGGGTTGCTGGCGCTGATGCTGCTGCAGGCATCGCGGCAGCGGGCACGCTGCGATGCCGAGGGCAATCTGGTGCTGCTTGACCAGCAAGACCGCAGCCTGTGGGACCGCGAGCAAATCGCCGAAGGCTGCGAGCTGGTGCGCCTGGCATTGGCCAGCCGGGCTTTTGGTGCCTATACCGTGCAGGCGGCGATCGCGGCCGTACATGCCGAGGCCGTGACGGCTGAAGAAACCGATTGGGCAGAAATCGTCGGGCTATATGATGTGCTGCAACGGCATTGGCCGTCAGCCGTGGTGGCGCTCAATCGGGCGGTGGCGCTGGCCAAACGCGATGGTGCGCAGGCGGGGCTGGACGCGGTGGAGGCAATTCTGGCGGCGGGTGATTTGCGTGACTTTCACCTGGCCCATGCGGCGCGGGCAGAGATGCATCAACAGTTGGGGAATGTCGAGGAGGCGCGAGCGGCCTGGCAGCGGGCGCTGGAGTTGACCAGCCAAGGGCCGGAGCGGCGGCATATCGAAAGGCGATTGCGCGGATTGATCTAGTGGCTCTACCGGCCCATTCGCGGATAAACCCGCTCCCACAAGGATCAACTGTGGGAGCGGGTTTACCCGCGAAGAATCCAACGCCGGTTTCAGCTGGCGACGAAGTTCGGCGGCGATACCAGCTCGACGGTCTGTTGCTTGCGCGGCGCGAGGATCTCGGCCACGCCCTCGACCACCAGCTCATCGTTCTGGTTGTAGACGTTGGTGGCGATACGCACCTTGAACTTCGGCAGTTTCTCGAGGATTTCCAGGCGCACGGTCAGGGTGTCGCCGATCTTCACGGGCTTCTGGAAGCTCATCTGCTGGCCCAGGTAGATGGTGCCGGGGCCCGGCAGGGTGCAGGCCACCGCAGCGCTGATCAGCGCGCCACTGAACATGCCGTGGGCGATGCGTTCCTTGAACATGCTCTTGGCGGCGAACTCGGCATCCAGGTGCACGGGGTTGTGGTCACCGGACATTGCGGCGAACAGCTGGATATCACGTTCTTCCACGGATTTTTCATAGGTGGCCTTCTGGCCGACTTCAAGGGCTTCGTAAGGCGTGTTGGTGACCTGGGTCATTGGGCTTCCTTAAGGGGCGGGCGAGGGCGCCTATCATTCACTGCGCGCAGGGCGGCCAAGGGCCAGCGCTTGCTCTAACCAAGCGAGGATATCAGCGGTGACCTCGTCGCGGTTGAGTTCGTTGAGTACTTCGTGCCGCGCATCAGGATAGACGCGCAGCTGTACATGTCTATTGCCGGTCGCACGCAGGGCGTCGGCCAGATGGGTGAGACGCTTGCCAGCACTCACCGGATCACATTCACCGCCAATCACCAGCAGGGGCAGGTTCGGGTCGATCTGCGCCAGATTGCGGGCCTGGCTGATCTGCGCCAGCCCCTGGAGCAGGTCGAGCCACAGCTGGTTGCTGCAGCGAAAGCCGCACAGCGGATCGTTGACGTACTTGTCCACTTCGTCCGGGTCACGGCTGAGCCAGTCGAACGCCGTGCGGGTGGGCTTGAAGGCGTTGTTGAACGAGCCGAACGACAGCCACTCGATCAGCGCGCTCTTGCCCAGTGGCCCTGGCGCCAGGCTTCCACGCGTGCAATCAGGCGCGCCACCCGGTACAGCGCAGCGGGCTGGAAGTTCGAGCCGCTGAGGATCGCCACTTGCAGGCTGGCGCTGTGGTGCATGAGGTAGGCCTGGGCGATGTAGCTGCCCATGCTGTGGCCGAACAGGAACAGCGGTGTGCAAGGGAACTGCTGGCCGATGTGCTGGGCCAGCAGGCCGAGGTCGTTGACCACGGCATTCCAGCCATGTTGCCGGGCGAACAGGCCGAGGCTGCCCTGCTCGGCGGTGCGCCCGTGACCACGCATGTCCGCTGCCAGCAGGGCGTAGCCAGCAGTGCACAGGGCCTCGCCCAGGCGCTGGTAGCGCCCGGCGTGCTCTGCCATGCCATGCGCCAGCAGCACGACGGCCTTGACCGGTGTGGCCGGCAGCCATTGGTGCACGTACAGCCTGCAATGTTCGCTGGCAGGTAGCCAGAAAGCGTCATGGGGCATGGCGAGTCCTTTGCGCGAAGGTGACCCGCACAGTGTATGCACAACCGGTCGAATTGCAGGAAGGGCACAAATAAGATTCACAATGTTAATGGCGGCACTTGGCGTATATGCCGCCTCGGGCTTACCTGCTAACGTCGGTTCAACGCCTGTCTGCCATCTGCAGGCAGGGCAAAGGATCCGTGCGGGCTCAGGCAGAGGAACAATAATAAATGCAAGCCGACTTCTGGAATGACAAACGCCCCGAGGGCGTGCCTTCCACCATCGACATCCGCGCATACACCTCGGTCGTCGAGGTGTTCGAGCGCAGCTGCAAGCGCTTTGCCGAGCGCCCGGCATTCAGCAACCTCGGCGTGACCCTGAGCTACGCCGAACTCGAGCGCCATTCGGCAGCCTTCGCTGCCTGGCTACAGCAGCACACCGACCTCAAACCCGGTGACCGCATCGCGGTGCAGATGCCCAACGTCCTGCAATACCCGATCGCCGTGTTCGGCGCGCTGCGCGCCGGGCTGATCGTGGTCAATACCAACCCGCTGTATACCGAGCGCGAAATGCGTCACCAGTTCAAGGATGCCGGCGCGCGCGCCCTGGTGTACCTGAACATGTTCGGCAAGCGCGTGCAGGAAGTGCTGCCCGATACCGGCATCGAGTACCTGATCGAGGCGAAGATGGGCGACATGTTGCCTGCGGCCAAGGGCTGGCTGGTCAATACCGTGGTCGACAAGGTCAAGAAGATGGTCCCGGCCTATCATCTGCCCCAGGCCGTCCCGTTCAAGCAGGTATTGCGCCAAGGCCGCAGCCTGACGCACAAGCCGGTGCCGCTCATCCTCGATGACATCGCCGTGCTGCAATACACCGGCGGCACCACGGGCCTGGCCAAGGGCGCCATGCTCACTCACGGCAACCTGGTGGCCAACATGCTGCAGGTGCTGGCCTGCTTCTCCCAGCACGGCCCGGACGGGCAGCGGCTGATCAAGGAGGGCCAGGAGGTGATGATCGCACCGCTGCCGCTGTACCACATCTATGCCTTCACCGCGAACTGCATGTGCATGATGGTCACCGGCAACCATAACGTGCTGATCACCAACCCGCGCGATATCCCCGGCTTCATCAAGGAGTTGGGCAAGTGGCGGTTTTCGGCGCTGCTGGGGTTGAACACCTTGTTCGTCGCGCTGATGGACCACCCGGGCTTCCGCCAGCTGGACTTTTCCGCCCTGAAGGTCACCAATTCCGGTGGCACGGCGCTGGTCAAGGCCACTGCCGAACGTTGGGAAACACTCACAGGCTGCCGCATCGTCGAGGGTTATGGCCTGACCGAGACTTCACCGGTAGCCAGCACCAACCCCTATGGCCAGTTGGCGCGGCTGGGTACCGTAGGCATTCCGGTGGCGGGCACGGCTTTCAAGGTCATCGATGATGAAGGCAACGAACTGCCGTTGGGCGAACGCGGCGAGTTGTGCATCAAGGGGCCACAAGTGATGAAGGGCTATTGGCAACAGCCGGAGGCCACGGCCCAGGCACTAGATGCCGAGGGTTGGTTCAAGACCGGCGATATTGCAGTGATCGACCCGGATGGCTTCACCCGCATCGTCGACCGCAAGAAGGACATGATCATCGTCTCCGGTTTCAATGTGTACCCCAACGAGATCGAGGATGTGGTGATGGGCCATCCGCAGGTAGCCAGCTGCGCCGCCATCGGCGTGCCGGACGAGCGCTCGGGCGAGGCGGTGAAGCTGTTCGTGGTGGCGCGGGAAGGTGGGGTGAATGTCGACGACCTCAAGGCCTATTGCAAGGCCAATTTCACCGCCTACAAGGTGCCCAAGCACATCGTGGTGCGCGAGTCGCTGCCCATGACACCCGTGGGCAAGATCCTGCGCAGGGAGTTGCGCGACATCGCTTGATAGCGCGCTGGCTTCTTCGCGGGCGCCCGCTTTCACAGAGACCGCACAGGCTTGAAGCTTGTGTTGCACCTGCGGGAGCGAGCTTGCCCGCGAAAGCTGGGAGGTGCTCTAGCAGGCAGCTTACAGCCCGATTTGCGACATTTTGGTCAATTACTCTAAAAATGACTCGCATATTTCATTGAGTCATTTTTGTGACCGTGAGGCCTATCTTGGCCTCTAGGCGACCCCAGTCAAAGCTGTTACTCTCGGCGCGCTTTTCAGATGATCCGGTTTGCAACGAACCGCCATCTCATATCAATAATAAACGCATAGACGCGTGAATCGAACTTCGCTGTTGCTGAAGGAGTGGGCTTCCATGATCGAAAATTTTTGGAAGGATAAATACCCAGCCGGGATTACGGCGGAAATCAATCCTGACGAATTCCCCAATATCCAGGCGGTACTCAAGCAATCCTGCCAACGCTTTGCCAATAAACCGGCCTTTAGCAACCTGGGCAAGACCATCACCTACGGCGAGCTCTACGCGCTGTCAGGCGCTTTCGCTGCCTGGCTGCAGCAGCACACCGACCTCAAGCCGGGTGACCGCATTGCCGTCCAGCTGCCCAATGTCCTGCAATACCCGGTAGCGGTATTCGGTGCCATGCGCGCCGGCCTGATCGTGGTCAACACCAACCCACTTTATACCGTGCGGGAGATGGAGCACCAGTTCAACGACTCCGGTGCCAAGGCGCTGGTGTGCCTGGCCAACATGGCGCACCTGGCCGAGAAGGTGGTGCCCAAGACCCAGGTCAGGCATGTCATCGTCACCGAAGTAGCCGACCTGCTGCCACCGCTCAAGCGCCTGCTGATCAACAGCGTGATCAAGTACGTGAAGAAGATGGTGCCGGCCTACAACCTGCCGCATGCCGTGCGCTTCAACGATACGCTGGCACTGGGCAAGGGCCAGCCGGTCACTGAGGCCAACCCCCAGGCTAACGACGTGGCCGTGCTGCAGTACACCGGTGGTACCACAGGCGTGGCCAAGGGCGCGATGCTGACCCACCGCAACCTGGTGGCCAACATGTTGCAATGCCGGGCGCTGATGGGGGCCAACCTGAAGGAAGGCTGCGAGATCCTCATCACCCCGCTGCCGCTGTACCACATCTATGCCTTTACCTTTCATTGCATGGCGATGATGCTGATCGGCAACCACAACGTGCTGATCAGCAACCCACGCGACCTGCCGGCAATGGTCAAGGAGCTGGGCAAGTGGAAGTTCAGCGGTTTCGTCGGCCTCAACACGCTGTTCGTGGCCCTGTGCAACAACGAGGCATTCCGTGCCCTGGACTTCTCCGCGCTGAAAATCACCCTGTCCGGGGGCATGGCCTTGCAACTGAGCGTGGCCGAGCGCTGGAAGAGCGTCACCGGCTGCGCCATCTGCGAAGGCTACGGCATGACCGAAACCAGCCCGGTGGCGGCGGTGAACCCGGCCGAGGCCAACCAGGTAGGCACCATCGGCATCCCGGTGCCGTCGACCCTGTGCAAGGTCATCGACGATGCCGGCAACGAACTGCCGCTGGGCGAAACCGGCGAGCTGTGCGTCAAGGGCCCGCAGGTCATGAAAGGCTACTGGCAGCGCGAGGACGCCACGAGTGAGATCCTCGACGCGGATGGCTGGCTGAAGACCGGCGATATCGCACTGATCCAGCCCGATGGTTACATGCGCATCGTCGACCGCAAGAAGGACATGATCCTGGTCTCGGGGTTCAATGTGTACCCCAACGAGCTGGAAGACGTGCTCGCCGCCTTGCCGGGCGTGCTGCAGTGCGCAGCCATCGGTGTGCCGGACGAGAAGTCGGGTGAAGTGATCAAGGTGTTCATCGTGGTCAAGCCGGGCATGACCGTGACCAAGGAGCAGGTGATGGAGCACATGCGCGCCAACGTCACCGGCTACAAGGTGCCGCGTTACATCGAGTTCCGCGATGCACTGCCGACCACCAACGTCGGCAAGATCCTGCGTCGTGAATTGCGCGATGAAGAGCTGAAGAAACAGGGGCTGAAGAAGATCGCCTGATCCAGACCTGCACGGTCAGTGTGGGAGCGGCCTTGTGTCGCGAAAGGGCCGCAAAGCGGCCCCAGGGTCTCAGCAGTGATGCCGAAATTGCTGGGGCCGCTCTGCGGCCCTTTCGCGACACAAGGCCGCTCCCACAGGGCCGATGCAATCAGCGCAGTCTTTCCAGCATCTGGTAGTACCACATCCCCGCCGCCAGCAGCGGGTTGCCCAGCAAGTCCCCCATCGGTACCCGCACGTGCTTGCACTGCGCGAAGGTATCGAACTTCTCCAGCGTTCCGGTCAGTGCCTCAGCCATGATCTCGCCCATGATGTGGCTGGTGGCGATGCCGTGCCCGGAATAGCCCTGGCAGTACCATACGTTGTCCGACAGCTTGCCCAGTTGCGGGATGCGGTTGACCACGATGCCCATCGCACAGCTCCACTTGAACTCGATCGGCACACCCTTGAGCGCCGGGAAGGTGCGCTCGATGCACGGGCGCAGTTCGCCTTCGATATCGCGCGAGTCCTTGCCCGAGTAGTTGGCTCCGCCACCGAACAGCAGGCGCTTGTCGGCCGTCAGGCGGTAGTAGTCGAGCACGAAGCGGCAGTCGTACACCGCCAGGTCCTGCGGGTTGATCTGCTCGGCCAGTTCGCCTAGCGGGGCGGTGGTGACGATACCGCCCATGGCCGGGAAGATCTTGCCCTTGAGCTGGCGCTTTTCCAGCTTGTGGTAGACGTCGCCGGCCAGCATCACCTGGCGTGCTTCGACCCGCCCGTGGGCGGTGACGACCGCCGGGCGTGGCCC
This sequence comes from Pseudomonas urethralis, assembly GCF_021602465.1. Lineage (NCBI taxonomy): Bacteria > Pseudomonadati > Pseudomonadota > Gammaproteobacteria > Pseudomonadales > Pseudomonadaceae > Pseudomonas > Pseudomonas urethralis. Next base: position 485,594 of record NZ_BQIJ01000001.1, on the reverse strand, counting down.
GTGGACGATGTCCAGGACTTCGGAGTTTTCGAAGATCAGCGCGCCCAGGCTGTGGGCCGCGCGCGCCTCGCCCAGGCACAGGTTGAGCGGGTGCAGGTGCAGGTTGCGCAGGTTCTTCAGCGCGCCCAGGTACAGCGGGCTCTGCAGGTGCCGGGCGACACCCTCGCGGTCGAGCAGTTGCACCTGGTCGCCCATGCCGCGGCGTTCGGCTTCGGCCTGGAAGCTGCGCAGCTCCTCCATGTGCGAAGGTTTCATCGCCGCATGCAGATGGCCGCGCTTGAGGTCGCAGTCGATGCCATAACGCTCGACCCGCTGCTCGATGACCTGGTGCCCGCGCCAGCGCAGGTGCCAGATGAAATCATCGACTTCGGCGCCCAGGTGGTTGCGCATCTGTGTACGCATGGCCTCGTCACCCGACAGGCTGCCGGTGACCTGGCCGCCGTTGCGACCGCTGGCTCCCCAGCCAATCCGGTTGGTCTCGATGATCGCCACCTTCAGGCCGCGCTCGGCCAGCTCCACCGCAGTGGCCACGCCCGTGAAACCACCACCGATGATCGCCACGTCGACCTGCATCGTGCCCTTGAGTTGCGGGTACTCGGTGTGGTCGTTCAGCGAGGCGCTGTAATAGGACGGTGCACGCTGGGCTGGGCCAGTGTTCAATACTGCGTTCATGGGTGTTCCTTGTTCTGAATGGGGTAGGGCTCAGGCCTGGTGCAGGTACCAGCGCCAGTCCTGTTCGCTGACTTCGGCCATGAACTGGCGGTACTCGGCGCGCTTGACCTTCAGGTAGACGCCGAGGAACGCCTCGCCGAGCGCTTCCCGCGCCCAGTGCGAACGCTCCAGCGCATCGAGGGCTGTCAGCCAGTCGGTGGGCAGGTGCTCGGTGGCCTGGGCATAGCCGTTGCCTTCGACCGGCGCACCCGGGTCAAGCTGCTCGCGGATGCCACGATGGCTGGCAGCCAGAATCGCGGCGGCAGCCAGGTAAGGGTTGGCATCGGCGCCACAGATGCGATGCTCGACATGCCGGCTGTTGGCCGGCCCGCCCGGGACACGCAGGCTGACCGTGCGGTTGTCGACACCCCAGGTCGGTGCCAGCGGGGCGTAGCTGTTGGCCTGGAAGCGGCGGAACGAGTTGGCGTTGGGGCAGAACAGCAACAACGAGTCACGCAAGTGGTGGAGCATGCCGGCCACTGCCTGGCGCAGCAGTGGGGTACCGGCTTTGTCATCGCTGGCGAACAGGTTGTTGCCGGCGCTGTCGGCCAGGCTCAGGTGCATGTGCATGCCGGTGCCGGCCAGTTGCGCGAAGGGTTTGGCCATGAAGCAGGCCTGCATGCCGTGGGCATGGGCCACGCCCTTGACCAGGCGCTTGTAGCGCACGGCCTGGTCCATCGCCTCCAGGGCGTCGCCATGTTCCAGGGTGATTTCCACCTGGCCGGGGGCATATTCCGAAATCGCCGTGCGCGCCGGAATGCCCTGGGCTTTGCAGGCAGCGTAGAGGTCGGCGAGGAAGGGTTCGATCTGTTCCAGTTCACGCAGCCCGTAGACCTGGGTAGTGCGTGGGCGGCCGCCGTCGTGGTCCAGTGCGGGTTGCGGACGGCCTTGGGCGTCGCGCTGCTGGTCGAGCAGGTAGAACTCCAGCTCGCAGGCCATCACCGGGTGGTAACCATCGGCCTTGAGCGCTTCGATGGTACGCAGCAATACATGGCGCGGGTCGGCGACACTGGCGGGCAGGCCTTCGCTCGGGTGCATGCTGACCTGCACGGCGGCAGTCGGCACGCGGCGCCAAGGCAGGCGCACCAGGCTGCCTTGCAACGGGTAGGCGCGGCAGTCGATGTCACCGACATCCCAGACCAGGCCAGAGTTTTCCACGTCGTCGCCATTGAGGGTCAGGCCGAGGATGGTGCTGGGGAGCGGGCGGCCGCTCTGGTAGACCGCCAGCAGTTCCTCGCGGTGCAGCAGCTTGCCGCGTGGCACACCGTTGGCGTCGAGGATGAACAGTTCGAACAGTTCGATATCGGGGTTTTCGGCCAGGAAACGGCTGGCGTGCTCTACAGGTGCAAAGTGCATGATGGATTCGCTCACAGGCGCATGGGACCCGCGCGCAGGCGCGGTCCAGCGGAGACAAACGGCCGCACGGCGGCCGGGTTTGGTCACACAGGCGTGAGCGAAGCATCCGGTGGGCGTGCATGGCGGCAATGCCACAGGGCCCAGAAGGCGAGAATGATGTGGACCAGCGGATTTTCACCGGCGCGGGACCGGGCCTTCGCGAGCGAAGGGCGGGACGACGGTGGGACGATGGTCTGGACGGGAGTCATGCCTTTGATACTCACATGCGGCGTAAGGTTGATTAAAGCAGTGAATGGCAACGTTCACGTCTCTCCTGGCTAAACATTCGTACTGCCTGTGCCGGCCTCTTCGCGGGTAAACCCGCTCCTACAGGATTGCATCAGGCTGACTAAGGTGCGGTCCCTGTGGGTGCGGTTTTGCCCGCGAAGAGGCCGGCACAGGCAGCAGAAAACCGGCAAATCTGCGACAATCGCGCATCCTTCGAATGCCGATCATGAAAAAGCAGGCCCACCTGCATCACTAAAAAGCCCCATGACTGACCAAGCCATCGACAAACTGCTGCAAAACCTCGACCACGCCATGATCGCCGAGCGCCACCGCCTGCGTCGGCAACTGCATGAGCTGCGCAAGCGCCCCGACGAGGCCAAGCTGGCGCAGTGGGTAGAAAAGGTCCAGGCATCTTGCGCCCAGGTCACTGCCCGGCAGAACAGCGTGCCGCAGATCCGCTACGACGACAGCCTGCCGATTGCCGCCAAGCGCGACGAGATCAAGAAAGCCCTGGCCGAAAACCAGGTGCTGGTGATCGCCGGCGAAACCGGTTCGGGCAAGACCACCCAGTTGCCGAAGATCTGCCTGGAACTGGGCCGTGGCAGCCATGGCCTGATCGCCCATACCCAGCCGCGGCGAATTGCAGCGCGCAGCGTCGCCGCGCGGGTTGCCGAAGAACTCGGCACGCCATTGGGCGGGCTGGTCGGCTACCAGGTGCGCTTCGAAGACCAGAGTGATGCCAACACCTTGGTCAAGCTGATGACCGACGGCATCCTCCTGGCCGAAACCCAGCACGACCGCTTCCTCGAACGCTACGACACGATCATCGTCGACGAAGCCCACGAGCGCAGCCTGAACATCGATTTCCTGCTCGGCTACCTGAAGACCCTGCTGCACCGCCGTCCGGACCTGAAGCTGATCATCACCTCGGCGACCATTGACCTGGAGCGCTTTTCCAAGCACTTCGACAATGCGCCGATCATCGAGGTGTCGGGCCGTACTTTCCCGGTGGAAACCTGGTACCGCCCGCTGACCAGCGAGCAGGACGAGGAAGGCAATCAGGTCGAGGACGACCTGACCGTCGACCAGGCGATTCTGGCGTCCCTCGACGAGATCGCGCAGCACGAGCGCAGCGTGGGCAAAGGCCCCGGCGATGTGCTGGTGTTCCTCCCGGGCGAGCGGGAAATCCGCGATGCCGCAGAGATCCTGCGCAAGGCGCAACTGCGCCACACCGAGATCCTGCCGCTGTATGCGCGCCTGTCGCCGGCCGAGCAGCAGCGCATCTTCCAGTCGCACACCGGGCGCCGCGTGGTGCTCGCCACCAACGTCGCGGAAACCTCGCTGACCGTGCCCGGTATCCGTTACGTGATCGATACCGGAACCGCGCGCATCAGCCGCTACAGCTACCGCGCCAAGGTCCAGCGCCTGCCGATCGAGGCCGTGTCCCAGGCCAGCGCCAACCAGCGCAAGGGCCGCTGCGGCCGGGTCGAGCCGGGCATCTGCATCCGGCTGTACAGCGAAGAAGATTTCAACAGCCGCCCGGCCTTCACCGACCCCGAGATCCTGCGCACCAACCTGGCGGCGGTGATCCTGCAGATGCTGCACCTGCGCCTGGGCGCGATCGACGCTTTCCCGTTCATCGAGCCGCCCGATGGCAAGGCCATCAGCGATGGCTTCAACCTGTTGCAGGAGCTGTCGGCGGTCAACCGGGAGAACCAGCTGACGCCGATCGGCCGTCAGCTGGCGCGCCTGCCGATCGACCCGCGGCTGGGCCGTATGTTGCTCGAAGGTGCCCGCCAGGGCAGCCTGCAGGAAGTGTTGATCGTCACCAGCGCACTCTCGGTGCAGGACCCACGCGAGCGACCGCCGGAGCGCCAGCAGGCCGCCGACCAGGCCCATGCCCAGTGGAAGGACGCCGATACCGACTTCGCCGCGCTGGTCAACTTGTGGCGCGGTTTCGAAGAGCAGCGCCAGGCGCTGACGGCCAGCCCGCTGCGTAACTGGTGCCGCAAGAACTTCCTGAATTACCTGCGCCTGCGTGAGTGGCGCGATGCCCATCGCCAGCTGTCGCTGATCTGCCGCGAGTTGCAACTGACGGTCAACAAAGAGCCGTCCGACTACCAGAAGGTGCACAAGGCAATCCTCAGTGGCCTGCTCAGCCAGATCGGCCAGAAGACCGAAGAGGGCGATTACCAGGGCGCCCGCCAGCGGCGCTTCTGGGTGCATCCGTCTTCCGGCATCGGTCGCAAGCGCCCGCAGTGGGTAATGGCCGCCGAACTGGTGGAAACCACCAAGCTGTATGCGCGCATGGTCGCCAGGATCGAGCCTGACTGGATCGAGCCGCTGGCAACCCACCTGATCAAGAAGAATCACTTCGAGCCGCACTGGGAAAAGAAGCGTGGGCAGGTGGTGGCTTATGAACAGATCACCCTGTACGGCTTGATCCTGGTGGGCCGGCGCCCGGTGCATTTTGGCCCGATCGACCCAGTCACCTCGCGTGAGCTGTTCATTCGCGAGGGCCTGGTGGGGGGTGAAATCCAGTCCAAGGCCAAATGCCTGGCCGCCAACAAGCGCCTGCTCGAGCAACTCGACGAACTGGAGGCCAAGGCCCGGCGGCGTGACATTCTCGCCGATGAAGAAACCCTGTACGCCTTCTACGAAGCACGTTTGCCGGCGGAGATCCATCAGACCGCGATCTTCGATGCCTGGTACCGCATGACCAGCCAGAAGGACCCGAACCTGCTGATCATGCGCGAGGAAGACGTGTTGGCCCGCGAGGCCAGCGAAGTCACCGCCGCGCAGTACCCAGACAGCCTGCAGGTGGGTGAACTGCGCCTGCCGCTGAGCTACCACTTCGAGCCGGGCCACCCGCGTGACGGCGTGACCGTCAGGGTGCCGGCGCCGCTGTTGCCGAACCTGCCGGGCGAGCGCCTGGAGTGGCTGGTGCCAGGCTTGCTGGAGGCCAAGTGCGTAGCCCTGGTGCGCAACTTGCCCAAGGCGCTGCGCAAGAACTTCGTGCCGGTGCCGGACTTCGTCAAGGCCTCGCTGGCGCGCATGAGCTTTGGCCAGGGCGCGCTGCCCCAGGCGCTGGGCCAGGAGTTGCTGCGCATGACCGGCGCGCGGGTTTCCGATGAGGCCTGGGCCGAGTCGGTCAACCTGGTCGAAGGCCACCTGCGCATGAACATCGAAGTGGTTGATGGCCAAGGCAAGTTCCTTGGCGAAGGCCGTGACCTGGCCGAACTGACCGCGCGCTTTGCCGCCGCCAGCCAGGCCGCGTTGGCCGTGCCGCGTACCGAGAAGAACGAGCAGCCGGTGCAGGCCAAGGCCTTCAGCGAGGTCAAGCAGACCGCCCAGCAGAAGATCGCCGGCCTGTCGATGACCGTGTACCCGGCGCTGGTGGAAGAAAACGGCACTGTGCGTGAGGGCCGTTTCTCGACCCAGGCCGAAGCCGAGTTCCAGCACCGCCGGGCCTTGCAGCGCCTGTTGCTGCAGCAGTTGGCAGAACCTGCCAAGTTCCTGCGCGGCAAGCTGCCGGGGCTGACCGAGCTGGGCCTGCTGTATCGTGAACTGGGCCGGATCGAAGCGCTGGTGGAGGACATTCTGTTGGCCAGCCTGGACAGCTGCATCCTCGACGGTGAAGCGACGTTGCCGCGTGACGGAGCAGCCCTGGCCGGGCTGGCCGAACGCAAGCGCGGCAGCTGGGCCGAGCATGCCGAACGCCTTGCCCGCCAGACGCTGGAAGTGCTGAAGCTGTGGCACGGTTTGCAGAAGCGCTTCAAGGGCAAGATCGACCTGAGCCAGGCCGTGGCGCTGAACGATATCAAGCAGCAACTGGCCAACCTGGTCTATCCGGGCTTCGTGCGCGAGACCCCGGCAGCCTGGTTCAAGGAATTGCCGCGCTACCTCAAGGCGGTGGAATTGCGCCTGGAGAAGCTGGGCGCCCAAGTGCAGAAGGACCGCGTGTGGAGCGGCGAACTGGGCAACTTGTGGGCGCAGTACAAGGCGCGGGCCGACAAGCATGCCCAGGAAGGCAAGCGCGATGAACAGCTGACCTTGTACCGCTGGTGGCTGGAAGAGTATCGGGTGTCGTTGTTTGCCCAGCAGTTGGGCACCAAGGTGCCGATTTCCGACAAGCGATTGAGCAAGCAGTGGAGCCAGGTGGAAGGCTAACTGCCTTGATTTGTGGCACACTTCGTTGGATTTAGGGCCGCTTTGCGGCCCATCGCGTATAAATCCGCTCCTACACCGTTCTGTGGGAGCGGACTCATCCGCGATCGAGGGCGCAGCCCTCGCCGTAAAATTGGTACTAAAGTGCCATTGTTCTGTCATATTCCTAGCCAGCGCCCCGTGGCGATGGCCTTTGAGCAGAGGACCGATCGTGCATAACGTCGTGATCAGCGGCACCGGCCTGTATACCCCGGCCCAGAGCATTTCCAACGAAGAACTGGTGGCCTCCTTCAATACCTGGTCGCAGCAGTACAACCAGGACAACGCCGCCGCCATCGAGCGTGGCGAAATCGAAGCAGCCCCCCTGTCCGACGCCGCCTTCATTGAAAAGGCCTCGGGCATCAAGAGCCGTTTCGTCATGGACAAGGCCGGCATCCTCGACCCGCAACGCATGAAACCGCGCCTGCCAGAGCGCTCGAATGATGAGCAGTCGATCCTCTGCGAAATGGGCGTGGCCGCTGCACGCCAAGCCCTGGAGCGCGCGGGTCGTACCCCGGCGGACGTCGACGGCGTGATCGTCGCCTGCTCCAACCTGCAGCGCCCATACCCTGCCATCGCCATCGAAGTGCAACAAGCGCTGGGCATCGACGGCTTCGCCTTCGACATGAACGTGGCCTGCTCGTCGGCCACCTTCGGCATCCAGACCGCTGCCAACAGCGTGCAACTGGGCCAGGCGCGGGCACTGCTGGTGGTCAGCCCGGAAATCTGCACCGGCCACCTGAACTTCCGTGACCGCGATAGCCACTTCATCTTTGGTGATGCCGCCACGGCGGTGCTGGTCGAGCGTGCCGACCAGGCCACTTCGGCTCACCAGTTCGACATCGTTGGCACCAAGCTGCAGACGTCGTTCTCCAACAACATCCGCAACAACTTCGGCTTCCTCAACCGCGCAGCGGAAGAGGGTATCGGTGCGCCGGACAAACTGTTCGTGCAGGAAGGCCGCAAGGTGTTCCGCGAAGTCTGCCCGATGGTTGCCGAGCTGATCGGCAAGCACCTGGGCGAAAACGACCTGCAACCGTCTGACGTCAAGCGCTTCTGGCTGCACCAGGCCAACCTGAGCATGAACCAGCTGATCGTCAAGAAACTGCTGGGGCGTGAGGTGAGCGAGGAAGAGGCACCGGTGATTCTCGACCGCTATGCCAACACCAGTTCGGCGGGCTCGGTGATTGCTTTCCACCTGTACCAGGATGACCTGGCCCAAGGGTCGCTTGGCGTGCTGAGCTCGTTTGGTGCGGGTTATTCGATTGGTAGCGTGATTTTGCGCAAGCGCTGAGTTTTGTAGAGACTGTACCGGCCTCTTCGCGGGTAAACCCGCTCCCACATGGCAAGGCGCAGGCTTCCGGAGCTGTGCAGTACTTTGTGGGAGCGGGTTTACCCGCGAAGGGGCCGATGCATTTCTGGCAGGCGAAAAAAAGGCGGGAAACGCCGGATGGGGTCGGCATTTCCCGCCTCAGCGTGAAGCAGAGGAGTCTGCAGCTTAGAACTTGGCTTCCAGGTCCACCTGCAGGGTGTCTACGTCGGCGTCGCTGTTCGGCAGGTTGGAGTAGTCGGTCTTGGCCATCATGTAGGCCGCGCCGACGCCGAAGTTCTTGTCGATTTCATAACCGACCTTGAACTTGTGACCACGGGAACCGGTGAAGCCGTTACCGAAGTCGGAGTCGGTGAACAGGCTGACTACGCCGTTACGCTGGACGTCGCGGTAGTTGTAGTCCAGGCTCCAGGCGCCGATCTTGGACTTCAAGCCAGCCAGCCAGGCAGTGTCCTTGCCATCGGTACTTTCGGTGTTCTTCACGTACTGGCCATAAGCCGACAGCGGGATGGCGAAGCCGGTGAAATCGAGCTGGCCGAAGCCTTCCACGAGCTGGAACTCGTTGGTGGTGTTGCCCAGCGAAGCCAGGGCTGCCGAGGCCTTGTCGTTGTCGTAGCCATAGATACTGGCACCGACCGTGACCTTGACGGCGTCAGCGGCGTTGAACTTGGTCCCCAGCTGGGCAGCGTACAGCTGTGCGTCGTGCTTGTACTGCACGCCGTCGCCGTCGACGTTGTCCTTCAGGTTGTAATGGCCGATGCTGCCGAAGACTTCGGCCGGGCCGGCGTTGGTCTTGTAAGTGACGGCCACGCCTTCCGGGTTGATGTCGCTGTCCCAGATGATGTCGCCCATGCTCACCCACGGCTGCATCATCTTGCCGCCGATCAGGTGCAGGTTAGGGACGGCAGTCGGGTGCCAGTCGAGGTAGGCCAGGTCGACCCACAGCGATTTCTTCTCGAAGTAGTTGTCCAGGCTCTGGTTGGTCGAGCGGGCATCGGCGCTGCTGCCGGTGGCCACGCGCACGCCGGCGTCGACCTGCGGGTTGATCTCGCTGTAGAAGCCGACGCGGGCACGGACGCGTTCACGGTCCTGGTTGCCACTGCGGGCGATCGGGTTGTCGACGTTGACGTCTTCGTAACGCAGGCGTACATCACCTTTGATCTGGGTCTTGGCGGCCCATGCCACTTTTTGTTCGAAAGAGCTCATACGGTCGGACTGAGCTTTCTGGTCGGCCTTTTCCTTGGTTTCTTGTGCCAGGTCGCCCTGCAGTTCGTTGTACTGCGCCTGGTTGATCGAGCCATTGGCGCGGAGCATTTCGAGCAGCTTGGCGTCGACGGCCGCACTGGCCGGAGTACTCAGAGCCAGCATCATGCCGGTGAGGCTCACTCCGGTAAGTGTAGAAACAAGACGCATAAGGTTCTCCCTACTTGAAAGATTCGGGGAGGCTCAGCGCCCACCCCCATGTTGGCATGTCTTCGGAAAGGGCCTGACTAGACAGGTTCTAGGGTTCCGGAAAACAGGCGCAAGTATTGCGGGGGCGAATGACAGAATAATGTCCAATTAGTGGCACTGCTGTTAAGTAATTGAGAATGAAAGGCGAAACGGGCCAATGCTGATTTGAGCGATGGGCCTCTGTTGGCTGATACTGATGGCCTTGCACAGCGAGTCGAAAACGTGACCAGTCTCTACAGCCTTGCCCACCTGCGTGACCTGCCAGCGGCGACCTGGGATGCCCTGGTTCCCGCTGGCCAACCGTTCCTGCGCCATGCCTTTCTCAGTGCCATGGAAGACAGCGGCAGCGTTGCCCGCAGCACCGGTTGGGCCGCCGAGCACCTGGTGCTGGAGCGTGACGGGCAGGTGCGTGCGCTGCTGCCGGCGTATCGCAAATGGCATTCGTATGGCGAGTACGTGTTCGACCACGGTTGGGCCGATGCCTGCGAGCGTGCCGGCATCGCCTACTACCCCAAATTGCTCGGTGCCGTACCGTTCAGCCCGGTCAGCGGGCCGCGCCTGCTGGCGGCCGACGCTGCCGATGGCCTGCTGATGCTGCAGGCATTGCCGGAATACCTGGGCAAAGGCGGGTTGTCGGGGGCGCACATCAATTTCACCGACCCACCGCTGGATGCGCAGATGGCGGACCTGCCGGGCTGGATGGAGCGCCTCGGCTGCCAGTTCCACTGGCGCAATCACGGTTATCGCGACTTCCAGGATTTTCTCGACAGCCTCAGCTCACGCAAGCGCAAGCAGATGCGCAAGGAGCGTGAGCAGGTGGCGGGGCAGGGCATCGATTTTCGCTGGTATCGCGGCGACGAGCTGGACGAGGCGCAGTGGGACTTTGTGTTCCTGTGCTATGCCAATACCTATGCGGTGCGCGGGCGTTCGCCTTATCTGACCCGGGCGTTCTTCAGCCTGCTGGCTGAACGCATGCCCGAGGCGGTAAGGGTGGTGATGGCGCGCCAGGGCGGGCGTGAAGTGGCCATGGCCCTGAGCCTGGTCGGCGGCGATAGCCTGTTCGGCCGTTACTGGGGGTGCCTCGATGAGTTCGACCGGCTGCATTTCGAGACCTGCTTCTACCAGGGCATGGACTTCGCGATTGCCGAAGGGTTGCAGCGCTTTGATGCCGGGGCGCAGGGTGAGCACAAGCTGATTCGCGGCTTCGAGCCGGTGCTGACGCGGTCGTGGCATTACCTGCTGCATCCGGGGTTGCGGCGGGCGGTGGAGGATTTTCTGGTACAGGAGCGGGAAGGGGTACGGGGGTATGCCGAGCAGGCAAGGGAGATGTTGCCCTACCGCAAGGATTGAAGTCTCTGTCGCCCGTGCCGGCCTTTTCGCGGGTGAACCCGTGAACCTGTAGGAGCGGGTTTACCCGCGAAAGGGCCAGTACAGGTCTCAGTCGACCCCGACAAAACCCCCGGTTTGGTGGTGCCAAAGCCGGGCATACAGCCCTCGCTGCTCCAGCAGCTCACTGTGGCTGCCACTCTCGACGATGCGCCCCTTGTCCAGCACTACCAGCCTGTCCATCCGGGCGATGGTCGATAGCCGGTGAGCGATGGCGATCACCGTCTTGCCTTGCATCAGCGTCTCCAGGCTTTCCTGGATGGCCGCCTCGACCTCCGAGTCCAGCGCCGACGTGGCTTCGTCCATGATCAGGATCGGCGCATTCTTCAGCAGTACCCGGGCAATCGCGATGCGCTGGCGCTGGCCACCTGACAGTTTCACGCCACGCTCACCGACATGGGCATCGAAGCCAGTGCGGCCCTGGGCATCCGACAACAGCGGAATGAACTCGTCGGCCCGCGCCCGGCGCACGGCTTCGTGCAGCGCAGCTTCACTGGCGCCGGGGCGGCCATACAGCAGGTTGTCACGGATCGAACGGTGCAGCAGCGAGGTGTCCTGGGTGATCATGCCGATCTGCGCACGCAGGCTGGCCTGGCTGACCTCGGCGATGTCCTGGCCGTCGATGAGGATGCGCCCGCCCTGCACGTCGTAGAGGCGCAGCAGCAGGTTGACCAGGGTCGACTTGCCGGCGCCGGACGGGCCGATCAGGCCGATCTTCTCGCCGGGGCGGATGTCCAGGTTGAGCCCTTCGATCACATTGGCTGCCTTGCCGTAGTGGAAGTCGACGTCGTCGAAGCGCACCGCGCCGCGGCTGACCTTGAGTGGCGGCGCCTGGGGCTTGTCGGTCACCGTGACCGGCTGGGCGATGGTCTGCAGGCCATCCTGGACCATGCCGATGTTCTCGAAGATGCCGTTGACCACCCACATGATCCAGCCCGACATGTTGACGATGCGGATCACCAGGCCGGTCGCCAGGGCGATGGCACCCACGGTGATCAGCGACTGGCTCCACAGCCACAGGGCCAGGCCGGTGGTGGTGACGACCAGCAAGCCATTGAGGGTGGTGATGACCACGTCCATGCTGGTGACCACGCGCGCCGCCAGCTGGGTTTTTTCAGTCTGTTCGCGGATCGCCTCGCGCGCATATTGCTGTTCGTAGTCGGTGTGGGCGAACAGCTTGAGAGTGGCGATGTTGGTGTAGCCATCGACGATGCGCCCCATCAGCTTGGAACGTGCATCGGAAGAGATCACCGAGCGCTCTTTCACCCGCGGCACGAAGTAGTACAGCGCGGCGATGTAACCGATGATCCACACCAGCAGCGGCAGCATCAGGCGCCAGTCGGCCTCGGCGAACAGCACCAGCGAGGTCACCGCGTAGATCAGCACATGCCATAAGGCATCCACGGCCTGCACGGCCGAGTCGCGCAGCGAGTTGCCGGTCTGCATGATGCGTTGGGCAATGCGCCCGGCAAAGTCGCTCTGGAAGAAGTTCAGGCTCTGCTTGAGCACATAGGTGTGGTTCTGCCAGCGGATCAGGCTGGTCATGCCCGGGTTGATGGTCTGGTGCACGAGCAGGTCGTGCAAGCCGAAGAAAACCGGCCGCAGCAGCAGGATCACCACCAGCATCCAGATCAGCTCGCCGCTGTGCTCGCTGAAGAAGTCGGCGTTGGGCGTGCCCTGGGCCAGGTCGATGATGCGGCTCAGGTAGCTGAACATCGCCACCTCGATCAGCGAGGCGAACAGGCCCACCACCAGCAGGGCGAGAAAGCTCGGCCAGACCTGGCGCAGGTAGTACAGGTAGAACGGCCAGACCTGGCCGGGCGGCGAGTCGCTGGGCGCGTCGCGGAATATATCGATCAGTTGCTCGAAACGGCGGTACAGCATGGGTGACAAGACTCCTGTGCTACCCGACCCCGGAAGGTCTCACGTCCCTGTGAAACCTGGGTCAGTCGATGCGTTTGGCGGACTTGATGAACACCGGGTCGGTTGGCACGTCGCGCATGCCCTTCTTCACGGTGGTAGGCGAATTGACGATCTGGTCGACCACTTCCATGCCCTTGGTCACTTTGCCGAACACGGCGTAACCGGCGTCGCGGCCCGGGTTGAGGAAGTCGTTGTCGGCCACGTTGATGAAGAACTGGCTGGTGGCCGAGTTCGGGTTGGACGTGCGGGCCATGGCCAGGGTGCCGCGCGTGTTCTGCAGGCCATTGCCGGCCTCGTTCTTGATCGGGTCCTGGGTGTCTTTCTGCACCATCTGCTCAGTAAAACCACCGCCCTGGACCATGAAGCCCGGGATCACTCGGTGGAAGATGGTGTTGTTGTAGAAGCCGCTGTCGACATAGTGCAGGAAGTTCTTGGTACTGATCGGTGCCTTCTCGGCGTTGAGCTCGATTTCAACCTGGCCGAAGCTGGTGTCCAGCAGGACGTGCGGGGTTTTGTCGGAGGCCATGACGCTGGTGGCGAAGGCGACCGAGCAGGCGGTGAGCAGGAGTTTTTTCAGCATGGGCTCAATGATCCTTGAGAGGTGGAAGCGGCTGCGAGGAACTGCAGCAGGGTCTGGTTGAAGACCTCGGGTTGATCGAGGGGTGTAGCGTGCCGGGAATCGTCGATGACCACCAGCCTGGCGTGGGGCATCAGGGCGACATAGCGCTGTTTGAGGTGGATCGGGGTGTAGTCGTGGTCGGCGGCAATCACCAGCGTGGGACAGTGGATCTGCCCGATGCGTTCCTGCACGCCCCAATCGACGATGGCGTCGAAGCTCTTGAGGTAGGCACGCTTGTCGTTGCGTGCCCAGCGTTCGGCCATCTTCTTGCGCAGTTCGGCCTGCTCCGGCTTGGGGAACAGGCGTGCGGCCAGGCCCTGGCCGACCGTCTCGACACTGAGAATGCGCGCCAGGCCCCAGCGCTTGAGCCACCACAGCCAGTCGCTGCGGGTGCGGCGCTTGACTTCGGGGGCACTGTTGACGATGCACAGGCTGCGCAGCCATTGCGGGTGGTCCACGGCGAACTGGAACCCCACCATGCCACCCATGGACAGCCCGACGAAGTGCACCGGGCCGGTCTGCAGATGCTCGAGCAGGGCCAGCAGGTCTGCGCTGAAGGTGGCGATCTGGTAACCGTCGCGTGGCTTGTCGGAGCGGCCGTGGCCGCGGATGTCCATGAGGATCACCCGGTAGCGGCGGCTCAGCTCGGGCACCTGCAGTTCCCAGTCCTGGCTGCTGGAGCCCAGGCCGTGCAACAGCACCAAGGGCTCGCCCTGGCCATATTCCTGATAATGCAGCGAGCATCCTTCATGTTCGAAATAGGCCATGGGCGCGGTCCTCTCAGGCTTGTGGGGGGGCTGCGAAGGGCACGTCCAGCGGCGCAGTGTCGAAGTTACGCAGCAGGTCTATGAGAATCTGCGTGGCCGGGCCCAGGGTCTTCTCTTTGCTCGAATAAAGGTAGAACAGTGGGTGGCGGCTGCCACCCTGATCGAGCGGCAGCGGCTTCAGCACGCCGTCGTGCAGTTCGCGCTCGATCATGTGCCGTGGCAACCAGGCAAAGCCCAGGCCGCTGCCGACGAATGTGGCGGCAGTGCCCAGGCTGCCGACCGTCCAGCGCTGTTCGGCGCCGAGCCAGCCAACGTCCCGCGGCTGGGCGCGGCCGGAGTCGCGGATCACCACCTGCAGCTGGCTTTCCAGATCCTGGAAGGTGATCTCCCGGCCCAGCCGATGCAGGCTGTGTTCGGGGTGGGCGACGGCGACGAACTCCACCGAACTCAGTTCGGTGCCGAGGTAGCCGCCGATGCTGTAGCTGCTGATGGCAAGGTCGGCGATGCCTTCGTGCATCACTTCCTCGACGCCGGACAGCACTTCTTCACGCAGGCGCACCCGGCAACCGCGGCTTTGCGGCATGAACGCTGCCAGGGCGCGCACCAGGCGGGCGCTGGGGTAGGCGGCATCGACCACCAGGCGCACTTCGGCCTCCCAGCCTTGCTCCATGTGGTGCGCCAGGTCTTCCAGCTGGCTGGCCTGCTTGACCAGGTGTCGCGAACGGCGCAGCAGTACGTTGCCGGCCTCGGTCAGTACGGCCTTGCGGCCATCGATGCGCAGCAGCGGCACACCCAGTTGCTCCTGCATGCGCGCCACGGTGTAGCTGACCGACGACTGCGAGCGGTGCAGGGCTTCGGCGGCCTGGGCAAAACCGCCATGGTCGACCACTGCCTGCAAGGTCCGCCACTGATCCAGGGTCACGCGCGGCGCTTTCATGTTTGGCTCCTGTTGTCCTAAGCTGCGCTCTTTCAAGGAGAGCGCCCCATGAAGAAATGTTGTGCGGCAATTCTGATGTGCCTGCCCCTTGGGGCCATGGCTTACCCCATCGATGTGGAGAAGGAACTGACCGGGGTCAAGCTGGACTACACCACCTACGACACGGCTTACGACATCGGCTCCATTACCCTGAACAACTATGGGCAAGTGCCGGCGGCTTGCAAGGTGACCTTCCGCAATGGGCCCGAGGCGCCGCGCGTGCGCCGGGTCAACGTGCCGGCTGGCAAGCATGTCGATGTGACCGCCAAATTCAATCGGCAGATCATCAAGCTGCGCATCGCGCTGGACTGCACTGCGCAATAAAACTGATTAATCGATAGATTGCACCCACTTTTTACGCTTTTTTATCGATAGGTCAAGCCTTAATCTCACCTCCATCGAATCGCAACCGTTTTTTGCCGATGGAGGCACCCATGTCCCGCGTACTGATCATCGAAAGCAGCGCCCGCCAGCAGGATTCCGTTTCCCGTCAACTGACCCGTGACTTCATCCAGCAGTGGCAAGCGGCGCACCCGGCCGACGAGATCACCGTACGTGACCTGGCGCTGAACCCGGTGCCGCACCTGGATGCCAACCTGCTCGGTGGCTGGATGAAGCCTGAAGAACAGCGCAGCGCCGCCGAACTGGAGGCCCTGGCCCGCTCCAACGTGCTGACCGATGAAGTGCTGGCGGCCGACGTGCTGGTGATGGCTGCACCGATGTACAACTTCACCATCCCCAGCACCCTCAAGGCCTGGCTGGACCACGTGCTGCGTGCCGGCATCACCTTCAAGTACACCCCGACCGGCCCGCAAGGCCTGCTCACCGGCAAGCGCGCCATTGTCCTGACTGCCCGTGGCGGTATCCATGCCGGCGCCACCAGCGACCATCAGGAACCGTACCTGCGCCAGGTGATGGCCTTCATCGGTATTCACGATGTCGATTTCATCCATGCCGAAGGCCTGAACATGAGCGGCGAGTTCCACGAAAAAGGCCTGAACCAGGCCAAGGCCAAGCTGGCCGCGGTGGCTTGAGGCTCAACGAATTCCCATCCCTGACACCTGTTTTGCTCCTTGGGTGTACCTGCCCGGCCTGATGGCCGGGCTTTTTTATGTGCGGTGCACGCGGTCTGCTTTTGCTTTGTGTGGGAGCGGCCTTGTGTCGCGAAAGGGGTGCAAAGCGCCCCCAGGATCTCAGCACTGCTACACATAATGCTGGGGCTGCTCTGCAGCCCTTTCGCGACACAAGGCCGCTCCCACAAAGAGCGAGTATCCAGCCACCCCCACATTCCCCATGGTTGAACACACAGGCCGCAACCCGCTAAGGTCGCGCCCTTGATCCACGAGAGGCAACCATGGGCTACCTGATAATCGTCGCGCTGATCCAGGCGTTTTCCTTCAGCCTGATCGGCGAGTACCTGGCCGGGCACGTCGACAGCTATTTCGCTGTGCTCGCGCGCGTGGTGCTGGCCGGCCTGGTGTTTCTGCCGCTGACCCGCTGGCGCCAGGTCGAGCCGCGCTTCCTGCGCTCGATGCTGCTGATCGGCGCGCTGCAGTACGGCATCACCTACGTTTGCCTGTACCTGAGCTTCCGCGTGCTGAGCGTACCGGAAGTGCTGCTGTTCACCATTCTCACGCCGCTGCACGTAACCCTGATCGAAGACGCCCTGAACCGGCGCTTCAACCCGTGGGCGCTGCTAGCGGCCCTGGTGGCCGTGGCGGGGGCCGGTGTGATCCGCTTCGACAGCATCAGCGGCGATTTCTTCATGGGCTTCCTGCTGCTGCAACTGGCCAACTTCACCTACGCTGCCGGCCAGGTGCTGTATCGCCACCTGGTCGCCCGCCACCCCAGCGACCTGCCGCATTACAGGCGCTTCGGCTACTTCTACCTGGGCGCACTGATCGTGGTGCTGCCGGCGTTCCTGCTGTTCGGCAATGCCCAGCACCTGCCGAGCACCAACGTGCAGTGGGCGGTGCTGTTGTTCCTCGGCCTGTGCCCGACGGCCCTGGGCCTGTACTGGTGGAACAAGGGCGCATGCCTGGTTTCGGGCGCCACGCTGGCGGTGATGAACAACCTGCATGTGCCTGTGGGGCTGCTACTGAACCTGCTGATCTGGAACCGCGACGAACCGCTTGGCCGTTTGCTGCTCGGTGGCGCGATCATCCTCGCGTCGGTGTGGCTGAGCCGCCTGGGCAACCGCGTAACGGCGCCAGCGGCAGGCAAGGCCTGAGATGCACACCGTCTTGGTCATCGTCGCGCCGATCTTCGCCCTGATCCTGGTCGGCTTCCTGTGCCGCAAGACAGACAAGCTCGGTGACAAGGCCGCCGCCGAGATCAACAAGATGGTGGTCTGGCTGTGCCTGCCGGCGTTGCTGTTCAAGGTCACCGCCACGGCAACCTGGAGCGAGATCTGGCACCCGGGGTTCATCGTCGCCTTCGGCGCCGGCGCGCTGGCGATGTTCGTCGTGACCCTGGCCTGGCGCCTGTACGGCGGCCACGGCCTGGTGGCGGCGAGCATCGACGGGCTCAGTGCCGGTTATGCCAATACCGGCTACATCGGCATCCCCCTGTGCCTGCTGCTGTTCGGCCAGCCAGGGCTGCAGCCGGCGCTGATCTCGTCATTGATCGTGGTCTGCCTGGTGTTCGCGATTTCCCTGACGCTGATCGAGATCGGCCTGCAGGAGGAGCGGCAGATCGGCCGCGCCATTTTGCTGGTAAGCAAGGCGCTGGCGAAAAATCCGCTGGTGATCGCGCCGTTGGCGGGGGCAGGGTGGGCCATGAGCGGTCTGGGGCTGGCCGAGCCGGTGATGCATTTTCTCGACATGCTGGCCTTGGCGACCACGCCTTGCGCGTTGATCTCGCTGGGGGCGTTTCTGGCTGAGAAGCGTACCGGTTCGCAGGCCAGCCCGTGGCCGCTGGTGGCGCTGAAGCTGGTCGGGCAACCGGCGCTGACCTGGGTGTTAGCGTTCAAGGTGTTCAGCCTGCCGACCCTGTGGGCGGCGTCGGCGGTGCTGCTGGCGGCGCTGCCGACCGGTACCGGGCCGTTCATGCTGGCGGAGTATTACAACCGCGAGGCGGGGCTGATTTCGCGGACGATCCTGTTGTCGACCGTGGCGTCGTTGGTGACCCTGACCGCGCTGCTGTACCTGCTGGGCTATGCGGGGTAGCTGCCGGCCCCTTCGCGGGTAAACCCGCTCCCACAGGATCTGCGCAGGCCTGAACGCTGCGCGCTACCTGTAGGAGCGGGTTCACCCGCGAAGGGGCTGCAGAGCAGCCCCGACTATCTCAAGCCAGTTTGCTCATCTGGAACCAGCACGGGCCACTGGTAGCCTGACGTTATCAAGCAAGGCATGGCGCAGCTAGCTAAGACGCGTTCGTTAATGAACCCAAGCCCGGCGGGTGCGTACCCGATAATCATGAAAACAAAAATCGGGAGACCGGCGTGAAGCTAGAAACGCGAAGTATCGAATTCGTCCCACACGCTGAGCGTTATGGCACGCCTAAACGATTGTTCACCATCTGGTTCAGCTCCAACTTTCAGATAACCGCACTGATGGTCGGCACCTTGGGTATTGCCTCGGGGCTGAGTTTTGCCTGGACCTTGCTGGCCCTGCTGGTCGGCAACCTGATCGGCACCGTGTTCATGGCCGCGCACTCTGCCCAGGGGCCGCACCTGGGCGTGCCACAGATGATCCAGAGCCGGGCCCAGTTCGGCGTCCATGGCGCGGCGCTGCCTTTGCTGGTGATGGTCACGGCCGCTGTACTGTTTCTCGCCGCCAGTGGCGTGCTGATGCGCAATGCCGTGCAGGCACTGGTGCCGATGAGCGACGATCAGGCCATCGTGGTCGTCGGCGTGCTGACCTTCGTCATCGGCTTTGTCGGGTACGAACTGATCCACCGCCTCGGGGCATGGATGAGCCTGCTGTCCACACTGGTGTTTGCCGGCGCCCTGGTGCTGATCCTGCTGCACCCCGGCGACACGGCAGGCACCACGGCAGTAACGACCGGCTTTTCATTCACCGCCTTCAACCTGATCGTGGCCCAGGCCGCCTCCTGGACGTTGGGCTATGGCCCCTATGTGGCGGATTATTCGCGCTACCTGCCGGCGAACGTCAACCCACGCGCCACGTTCTGGGCCACCTATTGCGGTTGCGCGCTGGGCTCGTTCGCCATGATGGCGTTGGGCGCGCTGGTGGCTGTGCAATTACCTTCGGCACTGGGGCATGACCCTGCGACGGCCATTGCCGGGCTGTTTGGCCCGTGGGCGCCGTTGGCACTGGCCGTGATTGCGCTGGGGGTGATCCAGTACAACGTCCTGTGCCTCTACAGCGCCTACATGTCCTCGGTCACGATCTTCGGTGCCTTCAAGACCATCAGGCGCGTGACCGCGACGGCCAAGGCACTGGTGATGGCGGGCCTGACTGCCGCGGCAACGCTGATTGCCATCGCGACCCAACACAATTTCGATACGTTCTTCGCCGACATCCTGATCGGCCAGCTGTACCTGTTGATCCCCTGGAGCGCGATCAACCTCGTGGATTACTACTGGGTGTGCCGGGGCCAGTATGACGTGGGGGCGTTGTACGACGCCAAGGGCCGTTACGGCTGCTTCAATCGTCGAAGCCTGGCGGTGTATGCCGTATCGATCATCGGCATCATCCCGTTCATGAAGCTGTCGTTCTACACGGGCTTCGTGGCCGAGTGGCTGGGGGCGGACATCAGCTGGGCGATGGGCCTGATCCTGGCCGGCGCGCTGTACTGCATGGTCAACGCCCGGGAAAGCAGGCCGCTTCTGGCAAGCTAGGCCTCTGACTCGGCCTTGGGGGGAGGGGGCTGCAACGCAGCCCCGGCCATCTCAAGCCTCGTTCATTTCTTCAAGGCGGCGCGGCATCGGCTCGGGGGCCGCTCGCCCTGCCAACCCCACGCGCATGTCATTGCCACTCGGTTGCTGGTACAGGCTCAAGCCAAATTCCGGCAACACTGCCAGCAGGTAATCGAAGATGTCGCCCTGGATCCGCTCGTAATCCGCCCACACCGTGGTGGTGGTAAAGCAGTAGATCTCCAGCGGCACGCCTTCGGCGGTGGTCTGCATCTGCCGGACCATGCAGGTCATGTTCGGGTGTACGTTGGGGTGCTTCTTCAGGTAGGCCAGGGCAAAGGCGCGGAAGGTGCCGATGTTGGTCAGCCTGCGGCGGTTGGCCGACAGCTCCGCTACCGGCCCCAGCGCTTCGTTCCAGGCCAGTAGTTCCTGACGCTTGCCGGCCAGGTAGTCACTCAGCAGGCTCACCTGGCTCAGGCGCTGTTCTTCGTCCGGGGTCAGGAAGCGCACGCCTGCGGCATCGATGAACAGGCTGCGCTTGATGCGTCGGCCTCCGGACTGCTGCATGCCGCGGTAGTTGCGGAACGACTCGCTCATCAGGCGCCAGGTCGGGATCGAGACGATGGTCTTGTCGAAGTTCTGCACCTTGACCGTGTGCAAGGTGATATCCACCACGTCGCCATCGGCACCGACCTGTGGCATCTCGATCCAGTCGCCCACGTGCAGCATGTCGTTACTGGTCAGTTGCACGCTGGCGACGAACGACAGCAGCGTGTCCTTGTACACCAACAGCAGCACCGCCGACATCGCACCCAGGCCCGACAGCAGCAACAGCGGCGAGCGGTCGATCAGGGTGGCGACGATGACGATCGAGGCGAAGATCCACAGCATCATCTTGGCCAGCTGCACGTAGCCCTTGATCGAGCGGGTGCGGGCGTGTTCGGTGCGGGCGTAGATGTCCAGCAGGGCATCGAGCAGGCACGACAGCGCCATGGTCATGAACAGCAGGGTGAAGGCCAGGGCAAGGTTGCCGAGGAAGTGCTGGGCGGTGTCGGACAGCTCCGGTACCAGTTTCAGGCCGAACTGGATGACCAGTGACGGGGTGGTCTGGGCCAGGCGATGGAAGACTTTGTTGTGGCGCAGGTCGTCGAGCCACTTGAGTGCCGTCTGCCGGGCCAGCAGGCGAGCGCCGTGCAGCACCAGGAAGCGTGCCAGGCGCCCGAGCACCAGTGAAACCAGCAGCAGTACGGCCAGGCCGATAGAGGCGTGAAGCAGCGGATGTTGGTCGAGGGTGCCCCACAGGTCGAGGCTGTCACGCCAGATGCGTTGGATGTCCATGAGCTTGTAAACCGGTCTATTGCAGCAAAACGAAGCGCCATTAGAGCGCGGATGCCGACGAAGTTGCCAAAAGAAATTCGGCTAAGGCGGCAGAAAACGTTACCCTATGCAACTGAATTTCCCGCACTTGCCTGAGGTTACCTCCGTGTTCTCCCAATTCGCCCTGCACGAACGCCTGCTTAAAGCCGTGGCCGAGCTTAAATTTGTCGAGCCAACCCCGGTGCAGGCCGCGGCCATCCCCCTGGCCCTGCAAGGGCGCGACCTGCGCGTGACCGCGCAGACCGGCAGCGGCAAGACCGCGGCATTCGTCCTGCCGCTGCTCAACCGCCTGGTCGACCTGAAAGGCGGGCGCGTCGAGATCCGCTCGCTGATCCTGCTGCCGACCCGCGAGCTGGCCCAGCAGACCCTCAAGCAAGTGCAGCTGTTCTCGCAGTTCACCTACATCAAGGCCGGCCTGGTCACTGGCGGTGAAGACTTCAAGGAGCAGGCCGCCATGCTGCGCAAGGTGCCGGACGTGCTGATCGGCACCCCGGGCCGCCTGCTCGAGCACCTCAACGCCGGCAACCTCGACCTGTCCCACGTGCAGGTGATGATCCTCGACGAAGCCGACCGCATGCTCGACATGGGCTTCGCCGAAGACATGGAGCGCCTGTGCAAGGAGTGCGAGAACCGCGAGCAGACCCTGCTGTTCTCCGCCACCACCGGCGGCGCGGCCCTGCGCGACATCATCGGCAAGGTCCTGAAAAACCCTGAGCACCTGATGCTCAACAGCGTCTCGCAGCTGGCAGAGGGCACCCGCCAGCAGATCATCACCGCCGACCACGACCAGCATAAAGAGCAGATCGTGCAGTGGCTGCTGGCCAACGAGACCTTCGACAAGGCGATCATCTTCACCAACACCCGCGCCCTGGCCGACCGCATCTATGGTCACCTGGTGGCCAAGGACGTGAAGGCCTTCGTGCTGCACGGCGAGAAGGACCAGAAGGACCGCAAGCTGGCCATCGAGCGCTTCAAGCAGGGCAGCTCCAAGGTACTGGTGGCCACCGACGTGGCAGCCCGTGGCCTGGACATCGACGGCCTGGACCTGGTGATCAACTTCGACATGCCACGCAGCGGTGACGAGTACGTGCACCGTGTGGGCCGTACCGGCCGTGCCGGTGGCGAAGGCCTGGCGATCTCGCTGATCACCCACAATGACTGGAACCTGATGTCGAGCATCGAGCGCTACCTCAAGCAGCAGTTCGAGCGCCGGGTGATCAAGGAAGTCAAAGGTACCTACAGCGGGCCGAAGAAGGTCAAGGCCTCGGGCAAGGCGGCGGGTGCCAAGAAGAAGAAGGTCGACAAGAAGACGGGCGAGAAGAAAGCCGCTGCCAAGCGCAAGCCGACCGCCAAGCCACGGCCGAATGCACCGCTGGCCAGCGCCGATGGCCTGGCACCGCTGAAGAAGCGCAAGCCGGCGGCTGAGTAAGCTGCCCGGATCAGCCCCGTCGCCAGCATGCCGGTGATGGGGCTTGCAGTGCCTGGTCCCGGCTGTCGGTTATTTGGCGGATTTTGCAGGTGAAAATTTGACGCAAGGGTAGTGGCACAATAATATCGCCCCCTGTTTTTTTCCAGGGAGTGGATATGCGGGCGCATGTTCAACTGGCGCCTCGCAAAGCGCTTTTCATCTTGCTGTTGGCATTTTCCGACGATACCGCACTTGCGGCCTCGCCTGGCGACCAGGACCTGATCCGCGACCGCCAGGACCGTCTGCTCCAGGAGCAGCAGCGCCGCCTCGAAGAACTGCGCACCTTGCCCGGCAAGTCGGCGCTCCCTTCCGCGCCGCAACCTGCGGCCGATACCCGCTGCTTCACCATCCACACCATCGAGCTCAAGGGTGCCGACAGCCTGTCGGCGGCTGATCGCGATGCGCTGCTCAAGCCCTTCATCGACCAGTGCCTGGGCGTTCCCCAACTCAACGCCTTGCTCAAGGCCATCACCGACCACTACCTGGGCCGTGGCCTGGTGACCAGCCGCGCCTACCTGCCACAGCAGGATCTGTCTTCCGGCCATTTGCAGGTGCTGGTGGTGGAAGGGCGCGTGGAAGGGCTGCGCCCTGAAAAGGACAGCGGCCTCAGCGCGCGCGAGCTGGCCATGGCCTTCCCGGGTGAAGTCGGCCAGCGCCTGAACCTGCGGGAAATCGAGCAGATGGTCGACCAGCTCAACCGCCTGCCGTCGAACAAGGCACAGATGGAGCTGACCCCGGGCAAGGCGGTCGGCGGCAGCGAGGTGCTGGTCCGCAACACGTCGCAGAAACCCTGGCGCGCCTCGCTGTCGCGCAACAACGAAGGCCAACGCAGCACTGGCGAGCAGATGGCCAATGTCGGCCTCGAATGGGACAGCCCTTTGGGCCTGGCCGACCAGTTGATCCTGCGCGGCGGCCACGACGTGGTCAGCGATCACACCGTCGGCTCGAAGAACGGCGTGCTGGCCTACAGCCTGCCCTGGGGCTGGTGGAACTTCAGCTACAGCTACAGCGAGACCGAATACCGTGCCAAGGCCCAGGTGAGTGGTTTTGACTTCAAGCAGACCGGCGACAGCCAGAACCATCAGTTGCGTGCCGAGCGTGTGGTGCACCGCGATGCCACCAGCAAGACCTCGCTGAGTGCCGGCGTCGCCCACCTGCGCACCAACAACTACATCGAGGACACGCGCCTGGCGGCCAGCAGCAACCGCCTGAGCGAGGTGCAGTTCGGCATCAACCAGGGTCGCCGCCTGGGCAATGCCTTCGTCAACCTCGACCTTGGCATGCAGGACGGCATCGGTGCTTTCGATGCCCAGGGCAACGGTGACCCGGCCCCGGGTGAACCGGTGGCGCGCTACCGCAAGTACAGCGCCACGATCAGCTATGTGCAGGGCTTCGAGGTGCTTGGCGAGCGCTTGAGCTTGAGCAGCCTGGCCACCGGCCAGCGCAGCGAGGACGTGCTGTTCAGCCCGCAGCGCATCAGCCTCGGCGGGTTGTCGTCGGTGCGCGGCCTGAAAGACCAGTCGTTGTCCGGCGACAGCGGCGGCTACTGGCGCAGCGACCTGCGCTGGACCCGCCCGGTCACCTGGCCGGCCCTGCAGCCGCTGGTGGCTGAATACGGCCTGGGTTTGGGCTATGACCTCGGCGTGATTCGCAATGACCGCTACAACGGCGAGTACCACGGCCGTGCCAGCAGCCATTCGCTGGAGCTGTTCGCCCGTGGCCAGCACCTGGCCGCCAGCGTGACCTTCGCCCACAGCCTGGAACGCCCCGGCGTGCTGACCGAAAAGGAACGCCCGGTGTACTTCCGCCTGGACTTCTTCATTTAAGCATCTGATTGACGAGACCTGACATGGACGTTCGCCTGTTCGCCTTCCTGGCCCGCCAACGCTCGGCCCGCATTCAGCCGCGCGAGTACTTCTGCGGCCTGCCCAAACGTGCCCTGGCGCTACTGCTGGCCAACGTCATGTTCTGGCAGCCGTTGTGGGCGCAGGCCGAAGGCATCGCGGTCAGCGGGGCCGGTACCAGCCTGGGGCAGGCAGGCAACGGCGTGCCGATCGTCAACATCGCCGCGCCCAACGGCAGCGGCCTGTCGCACAACCAGTTCAGTGACTACAACGTCGGCCAGCAGGGGTTGATCCTCAACAACGCCACCGATCGCACGGCCTCCACGCAGCTGGGCGGGATCATCCTCGGCAACGGCAACCTGCAGGGCAGGGCCGCGCAGATCATCCTCAACGAAGTCAATGGCGCCAATGCCAGCCAGCTGCGCGGCTACACCGAAGTGGCCGGGCAGGGCGCCCATGTCATCGTCGCCAACCCGCACGGCATCAGCTGTGATGGTTGCGGCTTCATCAATACGCCGCGGGCCACACTCAGCACCGGCACACCGGTGATCAGCAACGGCCAGCTCACCGGTTACCGGGTCGACCAGGGCCAGATCGCCATCGAAGGCGCAGGCGTCAACGCCAACAACCTCGACAGCTTCGAGCTGATTGCCCGCAGCGCCAAGATCAACGCCGAGATCCAGGCACGCAACCTGACGATCATTGCCGGGCGCAACGACGTCGATGCGCATACCCTGGCGCCCACCGCGCGGGCCGATGACGGCAGCGCCAGGCCGGCGCTGGCGATCGACTCCAGTGCCCTCGGCGGCATGTATGCCGGTGCGGTGAAACTGGTGGGCACCGAGGCCGGCGTGGGCGTGCGCCTCGATGGCCAGATGATCGCCAGCGGTGGCGACATCCAGCTCGATGCCAACGGTCAGTTGCGCATGAACCAGGCCAGTGCCAGCGGCAATGTACGGGTCCAGGCCCGGGCCATCGATGCGCAGGGCCCCGTGCATGCCGGGCAGCAGTTGCAGATGAGCAGCCAGGGCGACCTGGTCAACCGCCAGGGGCTGACAGCGGCCGGCCAGGTGCAATTGAGCGCGGGTGGCCAGCTGAGCAACCTGGGCGGTATCCAGGCGGGTATTGCAACCGATGGCAGCCGTGTTGCCGGCGCTGACCTGGAGATCTCCGCAGGCGCGGTGGACAACCGCAACCAGAAGCTGATCGCCAGCCGCGACCTGGCGGTGAACGCTGGTAGCCGTCTGGACAACCAGGGCGGCAGCGTCAATGCCGGGCGTAACGTCGTCGCCAATGCTGCGACCGTGGACAACCGCAAGGGCCGCATCGCCAGCCAGGCTAACTTGAGCCTGTCCGGCGGCAGCCTCGACAACAGCAGTGGCCAGCTTTACAGCGACGCCGCGCTGACCGTCCGCCTCGACCAGGTGCTCGACAACCTCGATGGCGTGGTTTCCGGCGAAGGGTTGAATATCCACGCCCTGGCCCTGAACAACCAGCGTGGGGTCGTGACCAGCGACGCGGGCCTGGTATTGGTCACCGGTGCTGGTATCGACAACCAGCAAGGCGAAATTTCCAGCAGCGGCGACAGCCAGCTGCGTGCCGCCAGCCTCGACAACCGCAAGGGTGTTCTCAGTAGCAACCAGACGTTGCAACTGGACCTCAACCAGGCCCTGGACAACCGCAATGGGGTCGTGGCCTCGGGTCAGGCGTTGGCGGTGAATGCCGCCAGCCTCGACAACCGCGAGCAAGGCAAGGTACTGGGCGAAGGCTCCGTGACGGCCAAGGTGGCCGGGCTGCTCGACAACCAGGGCAACGGCCTGATCAGTGGCCAGGGCGCCACCGAGATCGACGCCGGCCAGCTGGACAACCGGGGTGGGCGCCTGGTGGGCAAGGCGCTGCTGACCCTCAAAGGCCAGCAATGGGATAACCGCGGCGGCTGGATCAATGCTGCCGGCGCGCTGACGCTGACCGTCGACCGCCTCGACAACCGCGACCAGGGCCTGGTCAGCGGCCAGGCCCTGGTGCGCTACAGCGGCACCGAACTGCTCAACCGCCTGGGCGTGTTCGGCGCCCAGGGTGACCTGTACTTGCAGGCCGAACACCTGGATAACAGCGGCGGCAGCCTGACCAGTGCTGGCGACCTCGACGGCCGCATCACCCGTGTCGAGCAACTGGGCGGCAAGCTCTCTGCCAATGGTCAACTGAGCCTGCTCGGCAGCTCGCTGGTGAACCAGCAGGGCGGCGTGGTGGGCGCGGGACAAGGCCTGCGCTTGACGGTTGCCAACGTCGACAACCGCGGCGGCGAACTGTCGGCTGCCCAGTCGATCGGCATTGACGGCCAGCAGTTGGACAACAGCGGCGGCCAGGTGCTGGCCGGTACCGACCTGGCGCTGACCGTCGGCCAAGTGATCAACCAGGCCCAGGGCCTGCTGCGTGCCACCCGACAGCTGACCCTCGACGGGCAGGCGCTGGACAACCGCAGCGGGCGCCTGTCCGGTGTGCAGAGCACGCGCCTGCAACTGAGCCAGGCCTTGGACAACGGCAAGGGGTTGATCACCACCGAGGGCAACCTTGCCATCGGCGCGGCCAGCCTCGACAACCGCGACGCCACCTTGACCAGCGCCGGCACACTGACCCTGGAGAGTACCGGTGCGCTCGACAACCAGCGCGGCTCGATCACCGCCGACGGCGCCCTCGACCTGCGCAGTGGCAGCCTCGACAACCGCGCCGGCGAGCTCGGCGCCCAGGGCGCGATCGACCTCGCCACCGGTGCGCTGGACAACCGCGACAATGGTCATGTGGTCAGTAACGACCGCCTGACCCTCAAGGCCGGCCAGGTCAGCAACGCGGGCAGCGACAGCCGTATCGACAGCGTCGGAGCCTTGTCGCTCAGTGCCAGCGGTTTCGACCAGCAGGCCGGGCGCCTGCTGAGCAACACCTCGATCACCCTCGACCTGGGGCAGGGCGCGCTGGTCAACCATGGCCTGATCAAGGCGCCGGTGCTGGTGCTGAACCACCTCGGCAGCGTCGACAACCAGCGCGGTATCATCGCCAGCCCGCAAGCCTTCAGCCTGGCCGCGACCACGCTGGACAACCGCCAGGGCCAGGTGCTCAGCGACGCCGGCCTGACCGTGCGCATCGCCCAGGCCCTGGCCAACGCCAAGGGCCTGGTCTCGGCCAATGGCCTCGATCTGCGCGCCGCCAGCCTGGACAACCAGGGCGGCGTGGTCAGCAGCCGTGGCAACCTGGCCCTGGCCATCGATGGGCGCCTGGACAACCGCCAGGGCACGCTGGTGAGTGATGCCGCCAGCCAGTTCAGCGCCGCAGTGCTGGACAACAGCCAGGGCCAGGTGTCGAGCAAGGGGCGTCTCGATATCGACGCCGGCACGCTGGTGAACACGGCCGGCACGCTGATCGGCCTGGATCAGTTGCAGGTCAAGGGCGCCCAGCTGGACAACCGTGCCGCGGGCCTGCTGGGCAGCAATGGCGCGCTGACCCTGAGCGTAGGCCAGGTCGACAACCGTGGCGGTGAAATCACCGGCAAGGCCGGCGTCGAGGTCACCGGCAGCCTGCTGGACAACAGCGACGGCGGCCTGCTGGTCGCCGGCAGCGGCCTGACCCTGGCCTTGCAGCAACTGCTCAACCGCAACCAGGGCGCCATCGAAGCCCAGGGTGGCCTGACGCTCAGCGGCGCGACACTGGATAACGATGGCGGGCGCCTGACCAGCCAGCAGGACATGACCCTGACCTTGACCGGTGAAGCGCTCAACCGCCTCGGCATGGTCAGTGCCGAGGGCCAACTGGCCCTGATGGCGCAACGGGTGGACAACAGCAGCGGGCAGATGAGCAGCGCCGGCCAGCTTCGGCTGACCAGCCAGGGCGAGCTGCTGAACCTGGGCGGCGAGCTGCTCGGCGACGCCGACATCGTGCTGGCCAGCTCCAGCCTCGCCAACACCGACAAAGGCGTGGTATCGAGCAAAGGCGCGCTGGCCATCAACACCGGCCACCTCGACAACAGCCGCCAGGGCAGCCTCGGCAGCAACCGTACCCTCGACCTGCGCGCCGGCCAGCTGGACAACCGCGACGGCGGCCGCATCGGCAGCCGCGAAGCGCTCACCGCGACGCTGACCGGCCTCGACCAGCAGGGAGGCAAGCTGTTCAGCGACACCTCGGTACACCTGGACCTCAACCAGGGCCAGCTGGACAACCGCGGCGGCCTGATCAACGCCCCGTTGCTGGTGTTGCACAACCTGAACGGAGTGGCCAACCAGGGCGGCGAGATCTCCAGCGCCCAGGCCTTCAGCGTGGACGCCAAGCAGCTGGACAACAGCAACGGTCGGTTGCTCAGCAACCAGGGCCTGATGCTGCGGGTCAAGCAGCGGCTGGATAACCTCAAGGGCCTGATCGGCGCCCAGGCGCTGGATGTTCACGCCGGGTCGCTGGACAACAGCGGCGGCACCCTGAGCAGCCAGGGCGGCATGCAGTTGGCCATCGATGGCCTGTTGACCAACCGCGGCCTGATCGAGGCCCGCGGTGCGCTGGCCCTCTCCAGCCAAGGTCTCGGCAATCGCGACGGCAAGGTACTGGGCAGCGCGATCGACCTGACGCTTGGCGGTGGCGACCTCGACAACACGGGTGGCCTGATTACCACGGCCGGGCAGTTGACCGTCAAGCAACTGGGCACGCTGATCAACCCGAATGGCGAACTCTCGACGGCCCAGGCGCTGCAACTCGATGCCAGTGCCGTGGACAACCGCGCAGGCAAGTTGATCAGCGAGCAAGCGCTGGCGCTTACCAGTGGTGCAATCGACAACCAGGGGGGCCTGATTTCCGGTTGGCAGGGGCTGACGGTCAGCGGCCAGCGTCTCGATAACCGCCAGCAAGGCACCTTGTCGAGCCGCGCGGGGTCAGTGCAGGCCAACATCGCCGGCGCGCTGCGCAATAGCGAGGGTGGCGCCCTGGTCGCCCAGCAGCGCCTGGACGTCAGTGCCGCCAGTCTCGACAACAGCGCCAAGGGCGTGCTGTCCAGTGCCGGTGCGCAACACCTGGCGGTCACTGCTGCGCTGGACAACCATGACGGTGGCCTGATCGATGCGGGCGAGCAGCTCGACATCGATGCCCAGGCCCTCGACAACCGTGGCGGGCGCGTGGCCGCCCAACAGGCGCTGAAGCTGAGCGCTTCACGCCTGGACAACAGCGCCGGCAGCTTCATCGCCCAGGGCGACCTGACCCTCGACCTGCTGGGTGACCTGATCAACCGCCAGGGCAAGCTGGCCAGCGGCAAGGCGCTGCTGATCCAGCGTGCCAACCAAGTTGATAACCAAGGCGGCGAGATCGCCAGCCAGGGCCTGCTGAAACTGCTGGCCGCCAGCGTCGACAACAGCCAACACGGCACCCTGGCCGCCAGCGGCCTGCTCACCCTCACCAGCAACGGGGCGGTGAACAATGCGGCCGATGGCCTGATCTACAGCCAGCAAAGCGATGTGAACCTGCAGGCTGCCAGCCTCGACAACAGTAACGGCACCGTTCAGGCAAGCGGTGCGCTCAGCGTCAAGAGCCTGGGTGATTTCGCCAACCAGCGCGGCAAGCTGATCGCCCAGGACGGCATCCTCGACCTCGGCGCGGCCAACGTCGACAACCGTGGCGGCACCCTGGCCAGCCTCAAACGCTCCCTGGCCGTGCGCACCACCGGCGTGCTGCGCAACGGCAGCGACGCGGCCGGCCAGCGTGGCATCCTCCAGGCCTTGAGCCTGGACCTGCAGAGCGCCAGCCTCGACAACCACGGCGGGCGCATCGCCGCGCTGACGGGCGATGCCCTGATCCGCACCGGCCAGCTCGACAACCGCGACGGCGGCGTATCGGCCGGCGGCCTGCTGAAGGTGACTGGCAGCAGCCTGCTCAACGGCGGCGATGCCCGTGGCGAGATGGTTGGGCAGCGTATCGAGCTGGGGCTCAGCGACGCCCTGGACAACCGTGCCGGCGTGATCGAAAGCTCGACCACTTTCGCCATCAGTGCCGCCAGCCTGGACAACCAGGGCGGCCAACTGCGCGCACTGGGCACCAGCGGCCAGAGCCAGTTCGCCATCGGCGGCCTGTTCGACAATCGCGCCGGCGTGGTGGAAGTCGGCAACACCGACCTGACCCTAGGCGCCGGCGTACTGCAGAACGTTGGGGGCAGGGTGCTGCACGCGGGCAGCGGCGTGTTCGACATCGACACCCTCAACCTAACCCGTGCCGGCGGCAGCCTGATCACCCGCGGCGGCCTGACCTTGACCGCCGACACCTGGACCAATGGCAGCGCGATCCAGGCCGGGCGCCTGACCGTCAACGTCAACAACCTCACCCAGACTGCCGACGGCCAGCTGTTGGCGTTCGACAGCCTGGTGGGCAATGGCGGCAACTGGAGTAACGATGGCCTGATCGCCAGTGACGGTGACCTCCGCCTCAACCTGGGCGGCCTGTACAGTGGCAATGGCCGGGTCAGCAGCCTCGGCACCCTGGGGGTAAGCGCGGCGCAGATGGACTTGGGCAGCAACGCCAGCATCACCGGCGTAGGCAACACCACGGTCAACGTGACCGGCCAGCTGAACAACCAGGGGCGGATGAGTACGGCAGGGGACCTGCTGGTCAATGCCGGCATCCTGAACAACCTCGGTACCCTAGGCGGCAACCAGCTGGTGCGGGTCACCACGGTCAGCCTGCGCAATGATCATGGGTTGCTGTTCAGTGGCCAGGACATGCAGCTGTATACCGGTAGCCTGACCAACTTCTATGGCGATGTGTACAGCCTCGGTGGGCTGACTGTGGCGCGGGATGGGGCGGGTAATCTGGCGGATCTGCTGGACAATGTTTCCGGCAGCCTGGAAAGCGACGGGGACATGCGCCTGAGTGCGACGCGTGTCGACAATCGCAAGGAGTACATCAAGACCTCCAGCAAATTGGTGTCGAGCGCGATCGGTCTGCGTTCAACTGCTGCAACCAGCGGGCATTTCGTGTTGCAGGAGCACTACGAGAACGTGCTGGAAGCGGATTCGCAGGCGGCTAGAATCGCCGCTGGGCAGGATCTGGTAATGAATGGCGGTGATTTCACCAACGATGCTTCGGTGGTCACGGCAGGACGCAATTTGCTGGCTAATTTCGACGACTTCAATAACGTCGGTCGTGCGTTGGGCAGCTACTCGACACTGAGGTCTTTCAACCTCCAGGGCCAGAACCCAGACTTCTGGTCGGAGGCGGTGCACTACAACGCCGCCAACGATCCTGGCTATCGCCTCCAAGTGGTTGACGGGTCTCGTTATCGAGGTGGCGTTGGGACATTTCGACATTGGGATGCAGGTTGGAATGAATCGACCGTTGCTCCTCGGCTGACCAGTTCTCCACAAGCGGGTGAAGAGACCATGAGCGTTGGGTGGTATCGTTCATGGGGTTGGAGAAAAGGTGTTGAGTTCTTCCATGTTGCGCCCTCATACAACAGCGGTGTGCGGGCAGCACTGCCCGCGTCGGTAGCCAATGCCAGCTTCTTCGATACCCGGACTCTTTCCGATCCAAACACGGGCACTGCAATCAATGCCGTGGTCCAGGCCGGCAATCTGGTCCAGATCAACGCTCGACAGAACCTGAGCAACAGTGTCGTGCAGCAGGGCCAGCTGGTCGGCACTCCAACCGGCAGATCATTCGATCCTCAGTTACCAAGTGCTGGCAACAACACGGTCATCACCGTTCACAGCCAACTGCCACCCGACCTGGCACGCCAGCAGGTCAATCCGCTGGACCTGGGCGGTTTCACCTTGCCCATCGGGCAGAACGGCTTGTTCCGCCTCAGCGGGCAAGGTGGTAATGCTGCGACCGTATCGGGCCAGCAATGGGACCTCGGCACGGGCAGTGTCACCACCCAGAGTCGTCAGGGCAACGTACCCGGTTCGATGCCGGGCGGATTGCAAGTGGCAAATGCGGCCGCTTACAACCTGACTGACAGCGACATCGCTAATGTCGCTCACCAAGGCCGGACGGTTGGTGGCCGTGCCAGTGCCCTCGGGGTAAACGCGCCGGGAGATACCGCAGTCGATTTCGCGATGCCGCAGCGGCACGCAAACACCGGTGGCGATCTGGGTATCAATATCCCGGGCGTCACTCGCTTCCCGGCCAGCCAGTACGTCAGCAAACCCCAAAAGTACTTGATCGAGACCAATCCGGTGCTCACCGAACTCAAACAGTTCATGAGCTCCGATTACCTGCTCGGTAGCCTGGGCTACGACCCGGATAACAGCTGGAAACGCCTGGGTGACGGCCTATATGAGCAACGTCTGGTCCAACAGGCAGTGGTGGCCCGTACCGGTCAGCAGTTCATCGATGGCAAGACCTCGGGTGAGCAGCAGTTCAAGTACCTGATGGACAACGCCATCCGTAGCAAGGACGAACTCAACCTGAGCGTCGGCGTAGGCCTGACTGCTGCCCAGGTGGCGGCGCTGACTCACGACATCGTGTGGATGGAGCAACATGTCGTCAACGGTGAAGCAGTCCTGGTGCCGGTGCTCTACCTGGCCAATGCCGACAACCGCTTGGCCCCCAACGGCGCGCTGATCGCCGGCCAGGATGTCGAGTTGATCGCCGGCGAGGACCTGAGCAACGTCGGTACCCTGCGCGCCAGCCGCAACCTCACCGCCACGGCGGGCAACGACCTGGTCAACGGCGGCCTGATAGAGGCCGGCGAGCGCCTGGACCTGCTGGCGGGCAATAACCTGGTCAACAGCGCCGGCGGCATCATTGCCGGGCGCGATGTCAGCCTGACCGCTGTCAACGGTGACATCCTCAACCAGCGTGACCAGCAGCGTCACAGCATGACCTATGGCGGCATCACCAACCAGTGGGGCTATCTCGACAACGCCGCGCGCATCGAGGCCTCAAATTCCCTGGAGTTGAAGGCCGGCCAGGACATCAAGAACATCGGCAGCGTGATCCAGAGCGGGGGGGACTTGTCGCTCAGTGCCGGGCGCGATATCAGCGTTCTTGCGGTGGAGCAGCGTGAAGGCTTCTATTCCGGGTCCCAGCGCAACAGCACCGTGCAGCAGTCGGGCGCGACCCTTGAAGCCGGGCGGGACCTGAGTATCGGTGCCGGACGCGATATCTCCGCAGTCGCCAGCCAGATCGACGCAGGCCGCGACATCGCCATGGCTGCCGGTGGCGACCTGAACCTGACCTCGGCCGCCGACGAAGCGCACAGCTTCAGTCGTAGCAAGAAAGTCACCCAGTCCAAGGACCTGGTCACCCAGGTCTCGACCACGGTCAACGCCGGTGGCGATATCTCGCTCAGCGCCGGCCAGGACATGGCCGTCGTCGCCAGCCAGGTCAAGGGCAAGGGGGATGTCGACATCGACGCCGAGCGCGACCTGACCATCGCGTCCGACCAGGACGAAAGCGCCTCCTACTACCTGAAGAAGAGCAAAGGCTCGTTCGGCCGCAGCAGCTCGACACAGAAGGAGAGCTACCACAGCACCAACGTCGCCTCGGTGATCGAGGCCGGCGGCGACCTTACCGTCAACGTCAGCAAGACCGACAGCGGCGGCATCAGGCTGGACGGCGGCCGCGATGTCAGCGTGATCGGCAGTCAGCTCAAGGCTGGCGGCGACCTGATGCTCGGCGCCACCGGCGATGTGGCGGTGCTGTCTGGGGTCGAGGAGCATGGCGAGTACAGCAAGAAGACCAAGTCCGGCTTCCTCGGCCTGTCGAAGAGCGGCAAGAGCCAGCTCAAGACCAGCGCCACCCAGGTCGGCAGCGAGCTGGACGCCGGCAACGACGTGGTCATCGCCGCCGGCAGCGACGTGCGCCTGCGCGCCAGTGAAGCCAATGCCGGCAACGACGTGGAGTTGCGCGCGGGGCTGATCGACAAGGAAGGCGACATCAACCTGGTGTCGGCCAACGACGCCGCTTATAGCTACAGCGATTCCTATAAGAAAAAAGTCGGCATCTCGGTTTCATCTGGGGCCGTCGTCATTCCTTCGGTATCGGTGGCGTCGGCAAAAAAAGCTGGCCAGGAAGCACGCAGCAGCACCAGTGTCGCCAGCCAGGTCTTAGCCGAGCGTGATGCCACACTGCAGGCCGAGCGCGACATCAACCTGCTGGGCAGTGGTGTCAACGCCGGGCGCAACGTCAGCTTGAATGCCGGGCGCGACGTCAACGTGGCGGCGGCGGAGAACCAGAGCGATACCCGCAACTGGTCGCAGACCTCGAAAGTCGGCCTGAGCACCAGTGCCGATGACAACGGCATCAAGGCCTTCGCCGGTGTCGAAAAGGAAATCGCAAAGGACCGGCTGCGCGAGCAATTGGCGTCGGCCAGCCAGATCAAGGCCGGGCAGGATCTCGACATCAAGGCCGGTCGCGACATCAACCAGACCGGTTCCGACCTGGTGGCCGGGCATGACATCAGCCTGGATGCCGGCCGCAATATCAACATCGACGCAGCGCGCGAAACCCGTGTGCTCGAGCAGGAGCGCGAGTACGCCAGCCAAGGTGTTGGCGGTTCGATCAATCACAACTTCGGTAAAACCAAGGACGCCCTGAGCAACGCTGGCAAGGGCGAGAACGCGGTCAGCCAAGGGTCCAGTACCCTTCAGGCAGTGGACTCGCTCAACCAGTTCCTGGCCGGCCCGACGGGTGATGTCAAAATTGGCAACAGCTCGCAAAAGAGCCAGCAGACCAGTATCGAGCAAAGTAACCGTGGCTCCAGCCTGGACGCCGTCAACGACATCCGATTGCAGGCCGGCAACGATGTCACGATCACCGGCAGCGGCGTCAAGGCTGGGCGTGATATCGACATCAAGGGTCGCGACATCAACATCGATGTCGCCCATGGCAGCAGCAGCCAGTCGAGCCGTGAGTCGCAAAACTGGGCTGGTATCAGTGGTGGTAGCAGTGGCGGGCTCAAGGTCGGTATCGGGGCCAGCCATGGCGCCGCCGGTGCCGATGGCACCCAGGGGACTTCGTCGCCAAGCCAGCTCGAGGCAGGCCGCGATATTCGCCTCGATGCCAGTCACGACCTCAACATCGTAGGTTCCGAGATCAAGGGCGGGCGCGACGTCGACCTGGCCGCCGGTAATGACCTGAACATCCGCGCTGCGCAGAACGATTCCAGGTACGAGCAGAATCGCCACAGCGGGGGCGGTGAAGTGGGGCTGGCGTTTGGCTCGGAAGGTATCGGCGTCTATGCCAGCGTCAATCTGGGCAAAGGCAACCTCGAGCGCGAAGCCCAGCGCCATCAGGAGGCCTATGTCTATGCCGGTGACCAACTGAAATTCACCAGCGGCAAGGACACCAACATCCAAGGTGCCCAACTGCGCGGTGACGAGGTCATCGGCCGGGTCGGCGGCGACCTGAACGTGGCCTCGGCGGTCGATACTGGCAAGGTCAAAGGCAAGGAATTTGATCTCAGCGCGACTGTCACGATCGGCCCCGGCGCAGGCATCAGTGGCTCGGTCGGCTATGGCAAGACCACCGGCAAGACCGAATGGGTCGAGGACCAGACACGTATCACCGGCCGCGACAAGGTCGATATCCGCACCGAGCACCACACCCAGCTCGACGGCGCGTTGATCGCCGCCGACAACGGCAACCTCAAACTCGATACCGGCACCTTGGGCTACAGCGACATAGCCGGCAAGGACCAGGAGCACGGGTACTACCTGAATGTTGGGGGGAGCTGGAAGCAAGGCTCCGGGACGACGCAGCAGGATGCCAGCCAGCAAGGGAAGGGCGAAAAAGGCGAAAACGGCTGGAGCGTCAGCGGTTGGGAGTATGAGAAAGACCGTGAGCAGATCGTGCGGGCGACGGTGGGGGCGGGAGAGATCACCGTTCGCGAGGATGCCGCGACGGGGCAGGATTCTATCGTCGGCCTGAATCGCGACCTGTCCAAAGCCTACGAGATTACCCGCGATAAAGAGTCGCGCACCGATCTCTATGTCACCGGTAGTTCGCTGCATGATGCGTTGAATCCGAAGGAAACGTTACAGAAGTGGAGCGACGGATTGCTCAACTATGACGATACAGCACTGAAGAATTTCGAAGCGGCAAGTGTTGGTATCAATGCCACGCTCAACCGCCTGGATCGCTTGATGGGGCGGCAGTGGGCGCCAGGTGTCATGGGTGTTACAACTCGTGAGTTCGCTGAACAGACCCTGGAGCAATTGATTCTCAGTGGTAAGAGTCGCAGCGAAGCCATGGCGCTGATGGCGGATGAAAACTTTCAGAACAATGTGCTGGGTGAGTTGAGCCGCTTCTGGAACATCAAGCCTGAGACCATAACAGAGGCAAAGGAAATTGTTGACCAGGCCATGAAGCCGATGGGTGTTGCGGGCACCGTTTTACTACCTGAGACAACCGTCTATACAAAGGAATTGACCCTGCTGCAGGACAGCCTGCGCTCGATGTCGTACATCAACGATTACATCGAAAATAATCCGGAAAAAGCCCAAGCGATTGGTATTATTCTGGCTCTGACGCAAGGTCCCAAGGGGGTCGTCCAAGCGGTAGCGATGAGCGCTGCAGAGCAGACTCCGTTGGGCCAGGCACTGATGGAGCGGCTGCAGGGATATCAGGACTATGTAGGACAGAAAATTGCTGAATACATGGAAGGTAAGGATCTTAGTAAAGATGAGAAATTCGATCGGCTGCTGATGGGCGGCGGTAACCTCATTGCCAGCATCATCGGAACGGGCATCTCGTCTATGCACAAAGGGGGCACTGAGAAAGCACCCAATGAGGGGCATGCGCATAAGCCGGACGGGAAGGATAGACCAGAGGCCAAGGGAGGGGAAGCTCCGGATCCCCAGGCGGGAGATACACCAAAGCCACTCTCAAAGCTGGAAAAGCTCGCGAATGAGCGTATGGATGAGATAATTTCGCAGTTTGCGGATAAATCACAGCATCCTAAGGATTTCAAACTGACGATTGATGGTAAAACGCTGAAAACTGATCCTAAGGTTAGTGACAATGCACCCGTATTTATTGGCGCTTCTGACGATATGGTGAAGTCCTACTTCCTGCAGCTTGGTGGAGTAGAGCATTTGCCGCCTGTACAAACGATCAGTATCCGGGGGGAATCAACCAACCTCTATGTGCTGACGCGGGAAGATGGTGTAAAAATTAATCTGCGCGACAGGTCAAGCTCCGGGATGGAGACCGGTGCGAACTGGACTATAGATATTATAAAACATCCAGATCTGAAAGCTAAAAAGGTAGAGGTAAAGTTCAAATGATTTCTTGTTCTCGTGATTCGGAAGAATTTAAAGAAATTGTAGGGCGGAGTGAAGGTTTTGCGGTGGATGCGCTTTGGCTGAATGTGTGTGATATATATTCACATGCAAATTATGAAGACCAAAAAAGAATTTTTCTGCAGGTGCTAAGATATCTTCTCTTAGACAGTCGTGTGTATTTAGCTGCAAAAAAACCTTTGACTGGCACACTTGAGGAACAAATAGCAGAATTTGAGTCGGCTTGGCCTGCTGAGGAGGATATTCACGACGATATTTTCTGGGCAACTAAAGCCGGAGAGTGCTGGGTTCCAGGAGGGCTTGTCTGGGTTTACGAGGATGGCCATGAGGTTCCGACATGATCGAATCGCCCCCCATAGCGGCCTCACGGATCAAGTTATCAACTGGCTGCTTGGCATTCCATTCAACATGCATAACTAAAATGGATGCCACGTTTGGCAGTTTGGATGTCAGCAAATGTGACTGTCGTTTGCGCCTTTGAGCGTTACCTAAGTATAAGTCATTAAACTCTGCCTTCTTCCTCGCGTCCTCCCAGTCCTTGATCCGCTTGCCATGCATGCCGAGGAGCTAGGTGGAGCCAAACGGATATGCACTCAATCCAGCCACCGGTGTGTGGGAAACTATCACGATTTTCCCGGTGAGATGATAGTTATGAATAAATATTCATCAGTTGAAAATGCGCTCGAGTCACTGTTTTCCGTAGAGGTGGGGTTGAGCGACGAAGATGCCTTTACGCTCTTCGATGGAATGTTGGCTAATAAGGACTATCGAGATAATTTCGAGGCAGAGTTGCGGGCGATATTTGCAGATCCGTCGGTCATCATAGATGATGCTTCTAGAAAATCAGCATTACTGTGTTTATCCCGCTGACAATGAGAGCAACGAAAAGATTCTTTATAAATTTGATATGGAGCAGAGTGGTTCCCCCGCAAACTCTGCCTTGAAAATATTTCAGGCGTATAGTTGTTTATCGAGTAGAGGCTCAACAGGGTTGGCTGCTTCAGCAGGTTTTATTAAGCCTGCTGAAACAGTGCTCGCTTGTAGCAGTGGTCCAAAAGCAACGACAGCGGCTGGGGAGCTTGCTGGCGTACCTCCCAAAAACCCCCGTCAGTACCTTTCAAATAAATTTTTCAGGTGAGGTTGTTGTTCCTCGGAGTGCACTTAAGTGAAATTAAATATCGACTTCCCTGAAAACATGATGACGGATGAATTACTCAGACAGGAACGAATACCCTGCTTTTGCAAGGTTTCAAAAGAATTTGAGATTTCGTTTTCGGATACTGTTCCTGAGTCATCGGGGGTGGTATCAGAATGGGATCGTAGAGAGCTGGAATTGAGAGCCGTTGCAGGGGCGGGCGGTCGGTATACGCATTTTGCTAATGGTTTGATTACATTGCAGAAGATTAATGAAAGCATTTACAAGATCCTTGATCTTGAGATGTTTTATAGAAGTTACGGCTGGTGCGCTGTCTTACGTGGTGGGGAGTATGCGCCTCCTGGAAATTTTTGGGATGAAGAGTAAAGATTTTCTGATGAATGCTAGGCTAGGGATTCAATTGCATGAACGGACTCTCCTAGTCGAATTTCGAATCCAGTCATTGATATGGTTTAACTGAAGCTCCCTAACTTTGTACCACGCTAACACCGGCTTTGTGCCGGTGTTTTTGTACCCGGTCTGCACCCCTTTTGCCGCCTTCCTGCACCCATCCTGTAGCCCTTTTGCACTCAAGCTGCACCCTTTCTGCAGTCAAGTTGCACCCCTGTTAGCTGGGCACGCTCGACGGCATCGCAGGTTTTAGCCTTCAGGCCGGTGTCACTGGTGTCGCGTCGGGGGGGACGCAGACCGTCATCAAGGGCGGAAGCCTTGGCGACAACCTGATGCAGAGCCTGGTGTCGCAGGCCGGCAGTGTGGTTGCAGCGGTGGCCTTCAATAGCGTCGGCAGTTATGCCCTGGAGCAGCAGATCAAGGCCGAGGGCCTCGGGGACAGCACCGGGGCGGCCTTCTGGCGCGAAGGTGGCGAGGGCCGGATTGCCCTGCATGCCCTGACCGGTGGCGCGATCTCGGCTGCCACCGGTGGTGACTTCACCACTGGCGCAGTTGCGGCCGGGGCCAACCAGGCCATGGCCAACGTGCTCGACCAGACCTTCAAGAGCCAGCCAGCGTTGCGCCAGGCGTTCTCTCAGCTGGTGGGCGCCGCCGCCGCTGGCTTGGCCGGTGGCGATGTGAACAGCGGGGCGTGGATCGCCCAGATGGCCGACCAGTACAGCCGCCAGGCGCACCCCGACGAAACGCGCCTTATCAAGAAGGAGGCGCAGGCACTGGCCGACGCGGCCGGCATCAGCCCCGCCGAGGCCGAGCAGCGCATGGCCCAGGCGTTCGCCTACTACACCGACAGGCAGTGGCAGGAAGTACTGACCAAGCAAGGCCTGGTGATCGATGCCGTGACCATGGACTACCTGGCCAGGGCGCTGACACCGATGGCTTCCGATTACGATGCGGCGCAAGCGGTGGGCGACGTTCCTGTTGCCGAGGGGGCCAGCAAGCAGTACACCCCTGAACAGACGTTGGCGTTGCTCAAGGGGTATGCGAGCAACCATAGCGGCTACTTCAACGACAACAAGATGTACGGTGAGTACCTGCTGGCGGGCAAGGAGAATGAGGACTACTACAACCGTAACCTGAATTTCGGCAAGCTCGACCCAAATGCCCAGGTGCTGGGCGCGGGGAAGGGCATTGCCGACTCCGTGGTGGAACAGATCAAAGGCCTGTACGGGCTGGGCGAAGGCCTGGTGACGAACCCGGAAGGTACCACCACCGGCGTCTTGCATGAACTGATCAAGTCTGCGAGCAACCCGCAGGATGTGGTCAAGGCGTTCCTGCAGGCCGAGCAGAATGCCGACATCCAGGCACGGCTCTTCCGGCTGCAAGGTGAGCCCGGGAAGGCAGCCGAGGTAGAGGCGAAGTGGGCAACGGATTTCGTTTCGACTTTTGTTGCCGTCAACGGTGCTGCTAAGCTTGGGCAGGTCGCCGAGTCGCTCATGAAGCGGGAAAGTGCGGCGCGGGTGGCTGCGGAAGGTAGCAGTGGTGCAAAAGGGGGAGCTGTTAGCTCCGGCGCTGAAAATGCGGCCTTGTATCCAAAGCTGAAGGATCAACTGATACAAGAAAATCTGAGCAATATTGCGGCCCAGGACTCAAGGTTAGCTGCTGCTGTGAACGGCAGCGGAACGAGAAATCCGAATTTCTCCATAGGTACTGGTTCCGCCGCTGAGGCTGACAGCCTCGGTCAGATATGGGTTGGTGACGGTGCTAGACCTATTTCGGGTGTTCCTGGAGGCTTAATTAGTGCCGATGGAGCCCGTGTGTATAGACCCCCAACGGCAAAACCTAATGCTCCTGCTCAATATAATCCAACAGGGGTGCAGGCTAATTTTCAGACGTTGCAAGACGGAAAAGTTGTTGGTAATGGCCAGTTGAGTGTTACGAACTAATGAAGGCAGTCATAAAATCAATCGACCTGAACGATGCCATTGGTTTTGATCAATACTGGCCCGATGACGAAAAAATCTTTGGGATATGGCTGACAGTTCAAATTGGACCTGATGATCAAGAGGGCGGGCATCTGTTTCAGATACTTGTATGTACTCCCGACTGGATTAAAAACAAGTATTGCTCCCAGGGGGCTGTGTGGGGGCGACATATGCTGATCGTTTTTGAATACGACAAGGATCTGATAGTCAAAGAAATTTCAAACTACGTTGATGGTTGCTCGGGAAAGGAGTTTTGGGATGTAGCCCAAAAACTATCTCGTATCGGGGCATGGGAATTTGAAGATTACGAACCATAGCTAACAAATATATGCATGCATACCTGACACCGGCCCTGTGCCGGTGTTGTTTTATCTGCTTACTGCAAAGTTTCCCTTCCTTCGCTGCTCGCCTTGGTCGTGGCCTGAGCGATCAGGGCATCGAGCATCTGCGCAACAAATTTCTGCTGGCTCTTGGGCAGTTGGTCGATGGCTTCCAGTTGCTGTTGCCATTTTGGAGCCGGGCCACGCTTACGCACAGTGGTTTCCTGCTGCTGACCAAACAGCTCTTCGCATGCTTCAAGATGATTTCCCGTGTTCAGCAGGAGCCCCATATCGATTTGTACTGCTTACGTGATTATTGCATCCGGCCGGTGTACCCGTCTGGTCCGCCTAACGCTTTAACAGAGGGGCCTTGTGGCAGTACTGTCGTGCAAGAAATACTCTGCACTGCTTGAATGTAACTTGGATGCAGAGCTTTATGT
The DNA here is from genome assembly GCF_021602465.1 of Pseudomonas urethralis. Lineage (NCBI taxonomy): Bacteria > Pseudomonadati > Pseudomonadota > Gammaproteobacteria > Pseudomonadales > Pseudomonadaceae > Pseudomonas > Pseudomonas urethralis. The sequence goes on along the minus strand of NZ_BQIJ01000001.1, from coordinate 443,543 downwards.
TCCTCATTGGGATTAAACTCTGTGATAAAGCTGATTCAGATGGTTGTGTTTATAGTTTTGGAGCCGTTGTGAATTTAGTAGAGCTACAAAGGCTTTCGGATACTATCGCAGCCGATGCCACCCTGCCCTACAAGGCGCCCCGAGACTTGTAAGCGATTTGAGAAGTTCAGGCTACCTATGAGTACAATAGCGCCTCCAAAAACGTGGAAGCAGTCACGATTCTTCCGGTGAGATGATATATGAGTAAATATCCTGCTATTGAGAATATCCTCCAGTCTATATTCTCTGTCGAGGTAGGCATTGGAAAAATGCGAGGCTCTCGACTCTTTAGGGCGTGAACTGGGCAATGAAAGACATAGAAGTCAAATTGAGGAAGAGTTGCTCGCGCTTCTAAAAGATTCTTCCATTTCATGGGTGAAGTTTCTGGACAATGATGGTTACTGCGTATACCCCGCTGACGATGAGGTTGACGCTAAACAATTTTTTATAGAGCTTATCTGGAATAGAGTATTCCCCGAGAAAACTCCGCCTTAATAATAATTTTTCAGGCGTTCTTTAGTTTTTTCGACGGTACCACCACCGGCGTCTTGCATGAACTGATCAAGTCGGCGAGCAACCCGCAGGATGTGGTCAAGGCGTTCCTGCAGGCCGAGCAGAATGCCGACATCCAGGCACGGCTCTTCCGGCTGCAAGGTGAGTCCGGGAAGGCAGCCGAGGTAGAGGCGAAGTGTGCAACGGAATTTTTTGCCGTTAACGGTGCTGCTAAGCTTGGGCAGGTCGCCGAGTCGCTGATGAAGCGGGTAAGTACGGCGTGGGTAGCTGCGGAAGGTAGCAGTGGTGCAAAAGGAACAGGGCAGGCTCTACGCGAAGTAGAGGTTAGCTCTGGTGGCAAGGGTCGTGAACGAAGGAACTCAACAAACCGGAGCCGAACACAATTTATAGTAGGCGGGAACAAGACCTATCAAACCGATAGTCTTGGGCGTATTGATAAGGTTGAGTCCAATCTCTCGCTAACCAGAAATGACAGAAATACATATCAGCAGTGTGTCGCGGGAAAGTGCGGGGTCAGTAGTGATGAAGCCGGTCACTTAATTGCGGTTTTTTTAATGGGTCAGGTGAGAGGCTGAACTTGCTCCCATGAATGGCAACCTGAATAAGGGCGCATGGAAGGCAATAGAGAACACTTGGACATCTGCTCTAAACAAGGCCAGACGGTTGGCGTGAAAATCGAATCAGTCAATTTAGGCTCTTCTGTACGCCCAGATTGATTTACTGTCAGATACTATATTGGTAGTGGGTGTCCAGTGTTTGTTGATTTCAAAAATTTCCCAGGTGGTATCTGATGAGTGATCAAGAGATATATCAGAAAATTGGACAGTTCTTAGTTGATGCGGGGCCGTCCGGTGCTCAAAAATTAATAGTTAGAGCTGAGCTTTTTCCTGAGGGGGATGGAGGGACGTATGAGTTTGACTATGTTAACGGGGTAGGCGAGTTGAACTGGTTTGATCCAGATGGTCGAGCAGTGGGGGATTTGACAGAGTTATTGGTTCGGCTGCGTGAATACTTTGCTACGAATAGTTTGACGGCCGGAGCAGGTACTTGGACTGGCTGTGAGATTAGTTTAAGTGTTGATGAAATGAATCTCGGAATTAAATTTACATATAGTAAGTAGATCAAGTGCCTATTCATTCCGAGCGCGACATCAGTCGAGGCATGAATCGCTAAATTGGGCCGGTATCAGTGGTGGTAGCAGTGGCGGGCTCAAGGTCTGTATCGGTGCCGGCCATGGCGCCGCCGGTGCCGATGGCACTCAAGGGACTTCGTCGCCAAGCCAGCTCGAGGCAGGCTGCGATGTTCGCCTCGATGCCAGTCACGACCTCAACATCGTAGGTTCCGAGGTCAAGGGCAGGCGCGATGTCGAACTTGCTGCCGGTAATGAACTGAACATCCGCGCTGCGCAGAACGATTCCAAGTACGAGCAGAATCGCCACAGCGGGGGCGGTGAAGTGGGGCTGGCGTTTGGCTCGGAAGGTATCGGCGTCTATGCCAGCGTCAATCTTGGCAAGGGCAACCTCGAGCGCGAAGCCCAGCGCCATCAGGAGGCCTATGTCTATGCCGGTGACCAACTGAAATTCACCAGCGGCAAGGACACCAACATCCAAGGTGCCCAACTGCGCGGTGACGAGGTCATCGGCCGGGTCGGCGGCGACCTGAACGTGGCCTCGGCGGTCGATACTGGCAAGGTCAAAGGCAAGGAATTTGATCTCAGCGCGACTGTCACGATCGGCCCCGGCTCAGGCATCAGTGGCTCGGTCGGCTATGGCAAGACCACCGGCAAGACCGAATGGGTCGAGGACCAGACACGTATCACCGGGCGCGACAAGGTCGATATCCGCACCGAGCACCACACCCAGCTCGACGGCGCGTTGATCGCCGCCGACAACGGCAACCTCAAACTCGATACCGGCACCTTGGGTTATAGCGACATAGCCGGCAAGGACCAGGAGCACGGGTACTACCTGAACGTCGGCGGGAGCTGGAAGCAAGGCTCCGGCACGACGCAGCAGGATGCCAGCCAGCAAGGGAAGGGCGAAAAAGGCGAAAACGGCTGGAGCGTCAGCGGTTGGGAGTATGAGAAAGACCGTGAGCAGATCGTGCGGGCGACGGTGGGGGCGGGGGAGATCACCGTTCGCCAGGATGCTGGGACCGGGCAGGACTCCACGGTTGGGTTGAATCGGGATCTGGATAAAGCCTATGAGATCACCCGGGATCATGAGTCGCGTACGGACCTGTACGTCAGTGATAGCTCGATCAAGGGTGCCCTTTCCCCGGTAGAGACGGTGCAAAGGTAGTCTACTGATCTACGCAACTATGACGAGACTTCACGGAAGAATTTCGATCAGGCAGGCAATGCAGTCTATGCTCTGGCCAACCGATTCGATCGCCTTCTCGGATGCGAGCTGAATGCAGGCGCGATGGAAATCGGCGGAGTCGAGCTTGCGCAACAGACCGAAGATGCCTTGATTCTGGCCGGTCTCTTGTCCGACGAAGCCAGGGCGCTGATGGGGGATCATGAGTTCCAGCAATCGATTCTTGTGCAGCTTCACAACATCGAGCAGCTATACGATGAAACGCAGTCTTCGACGAAAGCGTTTGCGGATAAGTGGTCAGCTGTAGAGCTTGATCCGAGCTATGTCTCTGGAGAGCGTGGTCGCGTGCAGATGGCGCTCACGTATGCCTCGTTGATCAATGAGTACTTGAGTTCCGACCCTGAGCGCGCTGAGAAGCTGACGCTGGCATTGGCGATGATCCAAGGTCCCAAAGCCGTAATCCAACTCGCGGTAGCGCAAGCTATCGGCTCGACTGACGTCGGTCAGTACTTTAACGAGCAGGCTGACCGTGTTTTGACTGCGGTAGGGAAAAAGCTTGCGGAGAAGATGGAAGGCGTCGACTCCCTGGATGGGAAAACTGACGACGATAAGTTTTTGATCGGTGGTGGTAAACTGGTCTTCAGCATCATTATGGGGGCCGTCGGTGGTGCAAAAGGTGTAGGAGCCGCAGGCCAAAAGCTGCCATCTGCTTTACCAGATAATTTGACTGGTTATGCGAATCCGAAAGATATCCGGTTCACGCAGACAGCGTTTCGAATACTTTCAAAGATGGCCAAACTCTCCTGTCAACAATTGATGGGCTAAAATCAGGGGAAGTTTCTCCAGATGACTTGCCTCCTATCCGGATATTTGAGAAGGACGGAGCGGTTTAGAGCTTGGATATTAGACGATTGCTTGCTGCGTCAGAGGCGGGCGTTCCAGTCAAAGTTGTTCCGGCTACGCCAGCAGAGGTCGCCAAGGAAGGATGGAAAATGACTACACCCAATAACGGTTCGATTATCTGTGTTCGCGGCGTTTGTAAGTGAGGTTTGTATGAGTTTTGAACGGGTTCGCGATATAAAGACAAAAGAAGATTTTGCAGATTTTATTGGGGAGTTCAGAGAGGGACTGGTGCTTAATCGCGATGACTGGGAGAATCCGGACTTAGAAAGGTTTTTAGCTGCAATGGAAGCCTGGATTAGGTCAATAGATATGTATGCAAAAAGCTCTGGCGATAGTGATGTTACTAGTCCTAGCTGGAGTACTTTTGCAAAAATATTGTGTGCATCGAAAGTTTATGAGTAATTGTTCTGCATAGACCTCACTCAACACCGGCCTCGCGCCGGTGTTGTCTTTTCCGCTTACTGCAAAGCTTCCCTTCCTTCACTGCTCGCTTTAGCAGCGGCCTGAGCGATCAGGGCATCCAACATCTGCGCAACAAATTGCTGCTGGCTCTTGGGCAGTTGGTCGATGGCTTCCAGTTGCTGTTGCCATTTCGGAGCAGGTCCAGACTTACGCACAGTGGCTTCCTGCTGCTGACCAAACAGCTCTTCGAGTGTGGTGCAAAAGACGTTATAAATTCCGTGGAATGTGTTCCTAGTCGTGTACAGTCGCGTATAATAGTTGCTAACGGTCGTACAGAAGCCCCCGTCTACGGGACAATGGCGATCCAGTATCGGCGGGGTTCGGCCATGTTCTTAATGGTCATTTCGGTAGAAAAATTTCCAACTCACGTTCAGTGTTTACGATTGCTCCTGATGAACTGAAAGGAATCTTACAGAGCAGTGATGTCGTCACGTCAGCGCATCGTAGTGGGGAAGGGCGGTGAAATGTATTACACGGCAGATAACTATGAGATAATTATTCCAATTGCACATTGAGGGTTATTAATTTGTTGCCTTTTGAATATTCTGATCAGTCGCCTTCTTGCGATGCGGCTCAAGTTTTCTACGTGCGCATAGATCCTGATGTGGTTGGCGCGGAGGAGCTTTTAAAGTCTTTGTACTATCTTCTCTGGTTTCCAGGTTATTTTGGTTTCAACTGGGATGCTCTATATGACTGTCTGAGGGATTTGGCATGGATTCCTTGCTGTGAGGTTTTTTTGGTTCATCAGGTATTGCCAAAGCTGCCGAAGGAAGATTTGAAGACCTATCTGGAAATCCTCAGAGATGCCGCTCTCGACTGGTCGGATGATTGTGAACATCAGCTGAGAATCTGCTTTAACTCTCATGATCGGTCGACAATAGAGGATATTCTGAATGAGACGGTATAAGCAGGGTTGCTGAACTGTTCCAAAGAATCCCAATTCTACTAGCGCGTTGACTGATGCCGAGGCAGGAACTAGTAGTTTGCCAAAGATCGGTTCTTTGAAAGGGGCGCCTGAGCTCCCACCCAAGAATGCGAGTTCGAAGATGGTGCGATCTATTGATCGGCAGAACGAAGCTGCGAAATCGCTTGCTCAGGCTGGGTATGACATCGAGCAGTTACCAAATATAAAGAAAAACGCAGCGAACCTTGATCTTAAGATAAATAGAGAGTTTGCAGATGTGTTCTCCCCTAGAACCAATAACCCGATTTCAGTACTAATGACTGTTGCTGAAAAAGTCGAGAAGCAGGCTCTGAATATTGTAGTGAACTTGGCAGATTCACAGTTGACCTTCAAGCAGATAGAAAATGCGTTGAGCGCCAGGCCAGTTGATGGTTTGAAAAGTTTGTATCTTCTGAAAGATGGTCAGTTTAAAGTGATTGAGAGTGGGCGATGAGCATAGCGATGACGCTTGAGATTCAAATTGGAGCTACGCTGGAGAGTATAGCTACCACGCTGTCGTCTATAGGGGAAAGCTGCCTTCTAGGCAATGCTAGATTGGACGCAAGCTTCAAGAATTCAGGTTGCCAATTTTTAATTCGTACTTTAGAACATCCTGAGGATATCGTGGCTGAAGGGGGCTCTATGAGCTGGAAAGTTGGGTTGAGAGGGGCCTTTCATTGTCGAGGAAGCAATCTTTCTGAAAGCTGGGTTGATATAAAATTATTTCTTCAGGAGCTCTCTTTGAAAATTGAGTCTGGCTTTGTTTTGTCTTTTCGGTATGAAAGTATTTACGCGGTTAGAAATTTTGATGGGTTGTCTTTCGAGAGGAGCATGATTAATTAAAGCCTGCAAGAGGGGTTATGGCTACCCAATCTCGGCTCTACGGGTGGGTTCGATGATAATGCATGCTTTGACTGCCTCTTTGGCAGAGTAGCCAGTAATCCCATAATGCTTCTCGTTCGAATCAGCTTGCGCTGGAAATGAAGAGGCTTGGTGTTCCTGACAATGCCGCTGGTCGTCAGATGCTAACGGATCACTTGGCGCTTTCGGCTAAAACTGAAGGTAATGTTATACATACTTTCTCAAACCAGTATGAAAAATTCAAGGTTAAGGAGTCATTATTCGTGGGCCCGTCGGGCAAGGCTGCTAGCTTCCAAGGCACGTTCCAGATACTTGGTGATGGAACTCGTAAACTAAGCACGGTCGTACCGCTTCACTGAGGATTCAGTAATGGAATTTCCTAGCGAAAATGATTTTTTAGAGGAGTTTGGTATCGAACCTATAGAGGTTGACCAGGATTTAAACATTTTTGCGTAGACGGTTTTTGCCGAGGTAAGACTGGTTCGTTGCTGCATAAGGCGCAGGAGCCCTCGGATTTGAAAATGCTAATGGTGGGCCAATGGACCCGACAACGGGCAAGCCACCGCAATCATCGAAAAGTCTAAGGCTGAAAGAAAACAGATGGATTAGAGAAAGCACTCATATTGAGCCGGTGGGCTAGTGAATGATTTTTTAAAAAATTGCTGTGTCATTCCTCCTGCTCTCAATAAAAAAGATTGAGGGGGTGGTGACTCCTTGATCCTCTCAGGTGGCGAGTGGAGTTTTGTTATCTGCAGTGCGTGGAGAGTGTCGCAAGATAAAAACTATTGTTTGCATGCCGGGGTAGTCATGAAGATGTATGCATTGATGAGCTGGCGGGTTTTTCAGTTGTCGATATTGCATGGCTCGTCGACGATCAGCCGATAGACCCTTCATTTGCTTTTTCTGATGGTCGAAGAGTGGGTGTATTTTTTTATTCCTCGTCTGAGCCTTGGATTATGAGTTTGCTAGATAATCGCGTTTATGTTGGTAATGCATAGGTACATAAGGCATAGTGGCTGTCTGGGCAACGTTGCCAGAAACATTCATACTGGGCAGCAAGGCAAGCATGTTCTGGAACCGCCATGAAGGGGTGATTATGGAATGGGTTACACTACTTGGCTTGGTGGGCAAGGAGCAGGATGACCAGGCTTTCGTGAATCTGGTCAGCGCACTTGGTGAGGAACCGCAGGTGAGCATGTCACCATTAATCCGTGACGATCCCGATGATCGGACGGTTTATAAAAAATTTCTAAAGAGTGGGATTGAGTTGGGTTTCCGTGCCCGACGCCTCAATCAGATTCATCTTTTCGTACAGCGTCACGAAGGCTACTCTCGATTTACAGGGGAAGTGCTCGATTTGCCTGCTCATCTTTGGACGCGAGATAACCTTGTAAAAGCTCTGGGGAAGCCGAATGCACACGGTGGGGACAAGATGGATGGTCTGTTGGGCTATATCCGGCCTTGGTTACGCTATGAAAAAGTTGGCGTGGCGTTCCATGCTGAATTTTCTCAAGATGGACGGCTCTGGAAGTTTACTCTCATGCTCGAGTAGCGGAGCATCCTTGGTTTAGCGCGTGCTTTTTGCCGCGCCTTTTAAGGGTATCCATTCGACCGGTACTGTTCACCGGCCCGGTCGGCATGGGCGGTGGTCCGTTAACCGGCTTTGTGATCCACCTTTCTCAGTTCTTGATCCGCTTGTCGAACTGACACTTGGGCGCAGCACAGTGCGGTGGCACAGGCGATCCTCAGCAGCAGCTTTATCCTTTCCGCCTCCGGCGGTGGTGTTGCCGATTGAGGCCAACATACGGCGGTTGATCCGGCCACAACGACCGACGGCTATACCTCTGCGTATTATATTTATTACGCTCCCTCCTCGGCTCCGGCCAGTACGATGCTGCTATCGAATAAATGTTAAGGTACGCAGAAACACCTCGATCCCAAGGATTCTATCAAGGGTTGAACTTATGAAACTTACATACTGCGCCCGAAACGGGCTGCAGGTTTTCGCGGGAGTTCGCGCGCGCGACGACGTGAGAGCGAGGCTAGGACTGCCGTATAGGATATTTGCCAAAACCACATTTTCCGAAAATTCGACTGATGCCTTCGGCGGCGTTTTGCTGCAGGCATGGTATGACAAGAATGATTACGTGACAGGCGTGCAGTTGTACGAGCCAGAGGCTAGATTTGAGTTTCGAGGTCAGTCAATTCTTGGCGCTTCAGTGCGTGAGGTGGAAAGGGCGCTGCAAGGCCTCAATGCTCATTACGAATTCGAGGAGGATGGTTCTGGTCTGAAGCTGCTTGCCGATGGTTTGGAATTAGGTCTATATGCTCCGGATGCGAAAGATGATAAAGAAGCCAAAGTAGAAGCAGTTTATATCCCTATTCCCCGCTTGATGGACGATGATGCAGCTTTTTCTACACAACGATAAATCAGGCGAAGCCTCCGTTGAGTAAGACCAGAGGCCTCGCCGCTGCTCTGCATGCGAGGTTCGTTTTTTCCACGTGATGATTACTCACTCAGCCTTCTTCCCTGCCTCCTTCAACTCCTTGATCCGCTTGTCGATCAACTGACACTTGTCCGGCAAATCCCTACTCGCCGTCCCCAGCTCCATCCCCTGGAGCTCATCATTGATCTCCTTGGCCTTCTGCGGGTTCTGCTCGGTCATCTGACTGACCAACCCCGCCAGCTCTTCGCGTTTCTGCGTCGCTTCTTCCGGCGTGCAAGCCCAGGCGGGCAGTGCGCAGCACAGGGCGGTGGCACAGGCGATCGTCAGCAGCGGTTTCATCCTTCCTACCTCCGGCGGTGGTGTTGCCCGGTGGAGGCCCGCATTCGATGGTTGGTTCAGCGCCAATGACCGACGGCTATCCCACTGGGTGCCCTCTAGTCTCGCCCTCAAGCAGAGGATCGAGGGTTGAAGCATTAATGGGCCAGATGCGGTTTTGCAGCCATGTCGATACCCAGAGCCTTCATCACTGCCAGAAAAGATTTCAGTGTAGGGTTGCCGTGCTCGCTGAACGAGCGATAAAGCTGTTCACGTGAAAGGCCAGTCTCTTTTGCCAACTCACTCATGCCCTTGGCCCGTGCCACGACGCCTACGGCTTTTGCAACATAGCCAGCATCGCCTGTCTCCAATGCATCTGTCATGAAATGCGCTATGGCCTCAGGTGTGGTGAGGTAATCCGCTGGATCGAATTCGAAGAATTGTTCAGTCATTTTGCATCCTCCACGAACGCAGAATCTGGTGGGCAGCCCTGATGTCTCTTTGTTGGCTGCTCTTGTCTCCACCACAGAGAGGATCACCCAAGTATCGCCCGATTGGTGAAAGTACACCCGGTAACCCGGACCATAGTGAATCCTGAGTTCACTAACGCCATGGCCAACGGGCAAGACATCGCCAGGCAAGCCTTCAACGAGCCGGTTGATGCGAGAGATGATCCTGAACCTGGCATTGGCATCTCGAAGCCCGACCACCCATTTTCTGAAACTGCTGGATTCGATTTTTTTCATCGGGCGAATGTAGTTTATAAAATACATTCGTGGGATACAGCAAATAGTTTCTACCTTTTGCCACCTGATACACGATGTGAGCGACCTGGTTTCAGCCCACTCCAGTTGCGGACTCAGCCGTAGTCCAATTCGGAACGTTCGTGTCTAGATAACTTTTGGAACACTCCCGCATGCCAACAGGTCCCAACCTGTGTACCCCCTTCGTCCACAGCAGGAGGCCATCTCCATGAGCAGCACCTACGACTGGGACCTGATCGAGCGTTTGCTGCACGAAGTGCAGAACGGCGCCGGTCACAGCTTCACGCCACGCCCCTATGCCGAGCAGCACGCTGCGGCGCTGGCCGCCAAGGGCCAGCCTGTGGGTGACCTGGACCATTTGAAGACCCGTGCGTGCGAATACGAGAAGCTGCTGTTCGAGCGCGGTTTCATAGAAACTCGGCCGCCGGAGGATGGCGGCAATGGCGAAAACTTCGTGCTCACCGAGCGTGGTTCGCGCTTGCTCAGCCTGATCGACAGCAGCATCCCCGGCTTCGAGCACCCGCGCCAAGTGCTGGATGAACAAGAAGACGCACTGGATGAAACCACCTTCGAGCAGGTCTCGGCCAAGGCACAGATCGCTTGAGGTCGTTTTGAGGCTGGCAAGGGCGGGCCGGGAAACCCGATAATCGGTATTCCTTGACCACTGCCGAGCCCTTGCCGATGCCCTCGACCACCCAAAAGGCCCGCCCATGAGCGCGGCCCGCAAGAACCCCGACGCCTTTGCCTTCCAGGTGATGCTGGGCCTGTGCCTGATCTGGGGCTGCCAGCAGGTGCTGATCAAGACGGCGGCGGTGGACATCGCGCCGGTGATGCAGGCGGCCCTGCGTAACTGCATCGCCGCGGTGCTGGTGGGGCTGATGATCTGCTGGCGCGGCGGCTGGGAACAGGTGGGCAGCACCTGGCGGGCGGGGCTCGTGGCCGGTGCGCTGTTCGGCCTGGAGTTCCTGTTCATCGCCGAGGGCCTGAAGTTGACCTCGGCAGCGCACATGTCGGTGTTCCTCTATACCGCACCCGTTTTCACCGCGCTGGGCCTGCACTTCATGCTGCCCAGCGAGCGGCTGCGGTGGTTGCAGTGGCTGGGTATCCTGCTGGCGTTCGGCGGGATAGCCGTGGCCTTTGCCGGCGGCCTGTCGTTCGCTGACATGGATGGGCGAATGTTGCTCGGCGACGCCTTTGGCGTGCTCGCCGGGCTGGCCTGGGGCGCGACTACGGTGGTGGTGCGTGGCTCGCGCCTTTCGGAAGCTCCGGCGACCCTGACCTTGTTCTATCAACTGGCTGTAGGCTTTGCCGGATTGCTGCTGATCGCCCTGGTCAGCGGGCAGATTGGCGATGTGACATTGACGCCGCTGGCGGTGGGCAGCGTGCTGTTCCAGGGGATCGTCGTGTCGTTCGTCAGTTACCTCACCTGGTTCTGGTTGCTGCGTAAGTACCTGGCCTCCAACCTGGCGGTGTTTTCCTTCATCACTCCGTTGTTCGGTGTGACGTTCGGCGTCGTACTGCTGGGTGAGCCGTTGAGTCTGAACTTTGTGCTTGGGGCGGTGATGGTGCTGCTGGGGGTGATCCTGGTCAGTGCCGAGCCATGGGTAAAGCAGCAACTGCGCAAGTTTGTCGGTTAAGCGGCGCTCTGAGGCTCAGCCTGGCAAGCTTGGAGGCTGCGGCCACTGGTCAGTACCAGCGCACCCGCTACCCCCAGGCCCACTGCCGCCAGCACCAGCGCCGGCTGCAAACTCCCGCTGTAGTGGTTGCTCAGCGCCGCCAGCAACGGCCCGCTCAACTGCCCCAACGCAAAGCACGCGGTCAGCAGCCCGGCATTGCGTTGGGTGGCATGCGGCGCCAGTTCCCGCGAGCGCTGCATCACCAGCTGCATGCACGCCAGGAAGGGCCCGCCGCACAGCACTACGCCCAGGGCCAGGCCAACGCCACCCCCCATCAGGCAAGCCAGTACGCCCAACCCTTGCAGCCAAAGTGTGACAGTCAGCCAGGCCGAAGTGCGGCCCGCCCGGCGCAGGCTCACCAGTACCACACCCAGCGCGGCTGCCAGGCCGAACGCTGGCCAGAACAGGTCAGCCATCCAGTGGCCGCGAAACTGCTGGTTGGCCATCTGCGACAGGAAGGTGGCCGGCAGGATGTAACCCACGCCATACAAGGCATAGACCAAACCGAGGCGACCGATGCCGACGCTACGGGTCGGGCCCTGCTGCGCGGCAGTGGGCAGCACGGCAGGCTGCAAGGCGCGAGGCAGCCAGGGGCGCACGGCCAGCAGCATGACCAGCGCTGCAACGGCATAGATCAGCCAGAGTGCCGCCGAGCCAAGCCCCAGCAAATGCGCAGCCAGTGCCAGCAAACCGGTCAGCGCAATGCCCAACCCAGGCCCGGCGAACACCATCGCCCCAAAGCGTTGGCGGTTGTGGGCATTGGCCACTTGCTGGCTGAGGCTGGTGATCATCACCAGTACCCAGGCACTGGCCACGCCCGTGCCGAAGCGCAGCAGCAGGTGGCTCCAGAAGCCATCGGCAGCCCAGGAGGCCAACGTCAGCAGCACGCACAGCCACAGGCCACCATGCAGGCGCAGTTTCACCTGGTTGGGCCGACGGGCGTACATGGCGTCGACGGCGCCGAGGAAGTAACCCAGGTAGTTGGCTGCTGCGACCAGCCCGGCGGCAGTCAGGTCGAACTGCCCTTCGGCGATCAGTTGCGGCAGTTGCGGGGTGAGGGCGAAGCGGCCAATGCCCATGGCCATCATCAGGGCGACGGCGCTGGCCAGCAATTGTACGAGCGGCGACATGAGGACTCTCCTGCGCGAATCGATGCGATGGATGGCAGGTTAGGGCGGATTGACTTTCAATAAAATTGAATAATGATGATCAAGTTGTTCTGTTTTGGAGAATGTCATGGAGTTCAGCCAACTGCGCATCTTCCAGGCCGTGGCCGAGGAAGGTTCGGTGACCCGCGCCGCCGAGCGGCTGCATCGGGTGCCGTCGAACCTGTCGACGCGCCTGCGCCAGCTCGAAGAGCAACTGGGGGTGGATTTGTTCCTGCGCGAACGTCAGCGCTTGCAGCTGTCACCCGCTGGCAAGGTGCTGCTGGATTACGCCAACCGCCTGTCGGCGCTGCGTGATGAAGCGGTGGCGGCGGTGCAGGGCGGCCAGCCGGCCGGTGATTTCGTGCTGGGCACCATGTACAGCACTGCCGCCATCCATTTGCCGGCGCTGTTGGCGCGCTACCACCAGCAATACCCGGCGGTGAACCTGCAGGTACAGGCAGCCCCCAGCGGCGACCTGCTGGAAGGCCTGCTCAGCCATCGCCTGGATGCCGCACTGGTGGACGGCCCGCCAAGCCTGGCCGGGCTGGATGGTGTCCCGCTGTGCGATGAAGTGCTGGTCTTGATCACCAGCCCGGAACACCCAGCGGTGCGCAGTGCCAGGGACGTGGCCGGCAAGGCGGTGTTCACCTTCCGCCAGGGCTGTTCCTACCGTATGCGCCTGGAGGCCTGGTATGCCCATGACCACACGCCGATGGGGCGGGTGATGGAAATCGAGTCGTACCAGAGCATGCTGGCCTGCGTGATTGCGGGTGCGGGCGTAGCCTTGATGGCGCAATCGATGCTAGACAGCCTGCCTGGGCGTGATCGAGTCAGCGCGCATCGGTTGCATTCACCCTTCGATCACGCAGAAACCTGGTTGATGTGGCGCCAGGGCATGCGCGGGGCGAATTTGCAGGCCTGGATCGATCTGCAACAAACCGAAACGATTAACCAGTCGTCGGAATGCGCCGTTTCCGCTTGATCCGCGTCAATCTAGCCCATATCTGTAGGAACAAGAGCATGCGTAGTACAGGACATCGGACTATGATCTGTATGAAACATCGCAAGATTGAATTTGCCGTGAGGCTGACCCGTCAAGGGGGCATTATGAAAAACCCAATGTTCAACTGGCTCCACGACCTGGCCGTCGCCTTGGGGCTGATTCCACCACCTTTGCAGCCGGTGCCGATCCCGACTGATGAAGAGCAGCGCAAGCGCCAGCCGCGTCGTCGCTGACATGCAAAAGGCCGCAGCATCTGTCCGATGCCGCGGCCTTTTCGTTTCTGCAATTTTTGTTTCGCCTGTGCGGGCCTCTTCGCGGGTAAACCCGCTCCCACAGGGGCCGCATCGCCTTCAAGGCCTGTTGCGATCCTGTGGGAGCGGGCTTGCCCGCGAAGAAGCTGACGCGATCGATCAGGCCAGCTTCACTTCACCCAGCGGCTTGCGCGACAGCACGCTCACCAGCACGAAGCTCACCAGGCCAACCGCCAGGCTGTAGTAGATCGGCGTGTTGGCATCCAGCCCGTCCTTGAACATGAAGAACAGTGCGGTGGCAAAGCCCAGCGACATGCTGGCGATGGCGCCTGCGGTGGTTGCACGCTTCCAGAAGATCGCCCCAATCAGCGGGATCAGCATGCCGCCGACCAGCAGGTTGTAGGCCAGGGTCAGGGCGCTGATCACATCGTTCACCGCCATGGCGATGCCCAGCACCACCAGGCCGGTGATCAGGGTGAACAGGCGGCTGACGCCCAGGCTCGACTGCTTGCCGCCACGCAGCTTGGGCAGCAGGTCTTCGGTCAGGGTGGTCGAGGCTGCCAGCAAGCCGGCACTGGCGGTCGACATCATGGCCGCCAGCGCGGCTGCCATCAGCAGGCCACGAATACCTTCCGGCAACTGGCCCTTGATCATCTCGGCAAAGGCATTGTTCGGGTTGGCCAGGTCCGGCATCAGCACATGGGCGGACATGCCGATCAGGGCGCAAGCCAGGCCGTACAGCACGCAGTACACACCGGCGGTGGTGCCGGCGCGCTGGCAGACCTTTTCGTCACGGGCGGTGAATACCCGCTGCCAGATGTCCTGGCCGATCAGGATGCCGAAGAAGTAGATCAGGAAGTAGGTGATGATGGTGTCCCAGCCGATGGTGGTCCAGCTGAAGCTGGCCGCCGGCAACTTGGCCACCAGGGTATCCCAGCCACCGGCCTTGTACAGGCAGATGGGCAGCAGGATGAACATCAGGCCAACGGTCTTGATCACGAACTGGACGATGTCGGTGAGGGTGAGCGACCACATGCCACCGATGGTCGAATAGATCACCACCACACCGCCGCCGAGCAGCAGCGACGCCCAGAAGGGCAGGTCGAGCAGCACTTGCAGCACGGTTGCCATGGCCAGGGTCGAGGTGACGCCGATCATCAGCGCATAGGCCAGCATGATCGCCGCGCTGGCCTGGCGGGCCATGGGGTTGTAGCGGCGCTCCAGCACCTGGGTCACGGTGAAGATCTTCAGGCGCAGCAGGGGTTTGGCCAGGAACAGGTTGAGGGCGATGATGCCCAGGCCCAGGGCGGCACACAGCCAGAAGCCGGAAATGCCGTGGACGTAGCCCAGGCGCACGGTGCCGACGGTGGAGGCGCCGCCGAGCACGGTGGTGGCCATGGTGCCCATGTACAGGGTCGGGCCGAGGTTGCGCCCGGCCACGAGGTAGTCTTCGTGGGTTCTAGCGCGCCGCATGCCATACCAGCCCAGCCCGAGCATGCCGACGGTGTAGATCATTACAACAATGATGTCCAAGGCCATTGGGGGTCTCCCGATTATCTTTATTATGGCGAGATCGACCGCAAGGCGGGTTCACGGCGCCCGGCGGTCTTGTCTTGTGTTGGCGGGCCTCTATGGCCCTCCCTCATGGCTCCTGCCGGGGTACTTCAGGCAAAGCTGATCAGCGACGCACGACGCCCGGCAGCACGCAGAGCATCTCGAACAGCAGGTTGGCGCCAAGCAGCGAGGTGTTGCCGGTGGTGTCGTAAGGCGGGGAGACTTCGACCAGGTCACAGCCGATCAGGTCCAGGCCGTGGCAGCCGCGAATGATCTCCATCGCCTGGATGGTGGTCAAGCCGCCGATTTCCGGGGTGCCGGTGCCTGGGGCCCAGGCCGGGTCGATGCCGTCGATGTCGAACGACAGGTACACCGGGCCACCGCCGACCTTTTCGCGCACTTCGGCCATCAGCGGTTCCAGTGACTTGTGCCAGCACTCTTCGGCCTGCACCACGCGGAAGCCCTGGCGGCGGCTCCAGTTGAAGTCGTCGGCGGTATAGCCCTGGGCGCGCAGGCCGATCTGCACCACACGGTCGCAATCGAGCAGGCCTTCTTCAACGGCGCGGCGGAAGGTGGTGCCGTGGGCGATCTTCTCGCCGAACATGTGGTCGTTGACGTCGGCGTGGGCATCGATGTGCACCAGGCCGATCTTGCCGTGCTTCTTGTGCAGGGCGCGCAGGATCGGCAGGGTGATGGTGTGGTCACCACCCAGGGTCAACGGGATGACGTTATGCTCGACGATCTCATCGTAGGCCTGTTCGATGATGCGCACGGCGTCGAGCAGGTTGAACGTGTTGATCGCCACGTCACCGATGTCGGCCACCGACAGCGAATCGAACGGGGCGGCACCGGTGGCCATGTTGTACGGGCGGATCATCACCGATTCGGCGCGGATCTGCCGCGGGCCGAAGCGGGTGCCGGAGCGCAGCGAGGTACCGATGTCCAGAGGTACGCCGATGAACGCGGCGTCAAGGCCTTCGGCGCTTTGCAGGTGGGGGAGACGGAGCATGGTGGCGATGCCGCCGAAACGCGGCATTTCGTTGCCGCCCAGTGGTTGGTGGAGAACTTTGTCCACGGTGGGCCTCATCAGTCGGTCGATTGTTCTGTTTGTTCGAACCTGTGCCGCCGCACGCCTTTCAGCTTTGTATATGCCGGCGGGCAGGGCCATTTCGGCCAAGTCTGCGCAAGGTAGTGCGTGAGAAAAATCGCTACCGGCAAATACTTACTTCAGGAATTTCTGAACTATCGCCCACAGGAGCGGTTAGACTGCGCGCAGATACCTTGCGGAACCGTTGCCCATGGCCTCGACCTTGCCCGACCTGAAACTGCTGCGCATCTTCGTCAGCGTGGTGCGCCACCAGGGGTTCGCCAATGCCCAGCGCGAACTCAACCTGTCGACCTCGGCCATCAGTACCTACATGAGCCAGCTCGAAGGCGCCCTGGGGATCGTGCTGTGCCACCGTGGCCGGGGCGGCTTCAGCCTGACCAGCAAGGGCGAGCTGTTCCATCAGGAGACCCTGCGCCTGCTGGCCGAGCTGGACGGTTTCGAACAGTACGCCGCAGCGCTCAAGGGCGAGCTGCGCGGCACCCTCAACCTGGGGGTGATCGATTCCACCGTTGGCGACCAGGCGCTGCCCTTGGCCGAGGCCATCGGGGCCTATAGCCAGGAACACCCGGCGGTGCACCTGCACCTGTCGGTGTCCAGCCCCTACGAGCTGCAACTCGGTGTGCAGGACAACCGTCTGGACCTGGCCATCGGTGCGTTTTCCTCGCGCATGAGTGGCTTGCTCTACCTGCCGCTTTACCGCGAACAGCATTGGCTCTATTGCAGCAGCCGCCACTCGTTGTTCGCCGAGCGGCGCATCCCCGAGCAGGTGGTGACGCAGCAACGCATGGTGGGGCGTGGCTACTGGAGTCAGGCCGAACTGGCCCGGCACGGCTTCAAGCACAGTGCGGCGACCGTGGAAAGCATGGAGGCGCAGCTGATCCTGATTCTCTCGGGCGCCTACATCGGCTACCTGCCCGAGCACTACGCCCAGGCTTGGGTCGACAAGGGCGACCTCAGGGTGCTATCGCCGGCGACTTTCGGGTATCAGGCGCCATTCTCGCTGATCGTGCGCAGGGGGCGTAGTCGTGAGCCGCTGATTCAAACATTCCGGGACCTGCTCAAGAGCCAGTTGAATGTCGGTTGAAGGGTGAGCTTCGTAGGACAATCCGACTGAGTGCGCTAAATAAATTTCTAAATTAGCCGCTAACCCCTCCACGCTCTGCTAGATATTTAGTTGCGCTGCACCCTCAATACCCCCTCTGCGAAGGACCGTTCAAGATGCGCATGAACTTGCCCGTCACTGAGCACGAAAGAACCTTTCCCCACGAGCAGCGCCTGATCTCCACCACGGACCTCAATAGCCGCATCACCTACTGCAATGACGCCTTCGTCGCGATCAGCGGTTTCACCTACGACGAACTGGTCGGCCAGCCACACAACCTGGTGCGTCACCCTGACATGCCCCCCGCCGTGTTCGGCCATATGTGGGAGACCATCAAGCAAGGCAAACCCTGGATGGGGGTGGTCAAGAACCGCGCCAAGAACGGCGATCACTATTGGGTCAGCGCCTATGTCACGGCGATCTACGAGAATGGCCGCATCAGTGGCTACGAGTCGGTGCGTTCGGTGCCGACCCGCGGGCAGATCCGCCGTGCCGAAGCCCTGTACGCGCGGCTGCGCGCGGGCAAGTCGCCGGCGCCCTGGGCAGCCCGGTTGGCGCGTGGCGTGGCCCACGGCGGGCCGTTGATCGGCGCCGGCCTGCTGTCGGCTGCCGGCTACCTCTGGTTGCCGCCTCATCTGGCGCTGGGCGTGCTGATGACCAGCTTGCTGGTGGCCTGGTACCTGATCGAACGCCAGCAAGGCCAAACGATCCGCCGCACGCTTGCGGAGCACCCGAAGGCGTTCACCAGCCCTCTGGTGGCCCTGACCTACAGTGACAATCCTGGGCTGCTGGGCCAGCTCGACCTTGCCATCATCAGCGAAGAAGCGCGCCTGCAAACCGCGCTTACTCGCCTGGTGGATGCCGGCGTCGGGGTCAAGTCGCGGGCCGCTCAGTCGGCCGACCTGTCCGATGCCCAGGCGCAGATGCTCGACCGCCAGCGTAGCGAGACCGACCAGTCGGCCACGGCCATCGCCCAGATGGCCGCAACCATCCAGGAGGTCACCCACAACGTACAAAGCACGGCCCATGCCGCCGGTGACGCCGACCAGTTGGCCCAGCACGGCAGCGAGCTGGCGCAGCAGAGCCTGAAGGCCATGGGCAGCATGAACGAGGCGGTCAGTGACATTGGTCAGGCGGTCAACGCCCTGGCCGAGCAGACCCAGTCGATCGGCAGTGTGGTCGATGTGATCACGTCGATTGCCGAGCAGACCAACCTGCTGGCGCTCAACGCCGCGATCGAGGCAGCCCGCGCCGGCGAGCAGGGCAGGGGCTTTGCCGTGGTCGCCGACGAGGTGCGTTCGCTGGCGCAGCGCACACGTGCTTCCACCGACGAAATCCACCAGATCATCGCCTCGCTGCGTGCTGGCGCCGAGCATGCAGTGAGCACTGCCAGCCGCGGCGAGCAGATTTCGCGCGACAGTGTGCAAAGTGTCGAGGCGGTGCAAACGGCGCTGGCCGGCATTGCCCAGGCGGTCAGCCGCATCACCGGCATGAGCCAGCAGATGGCCACGGCGTCGGAGCAGCAGAGCCATGTGGCCGAGGATATCAACCAACAGATCGTGCGCATTGCCCAACTGTGCGACCAGTCGGCGGGGCAGGCCAAACAGGGGGCCGAGATCAGTCAGGACCTGGAACGGATGGCCGAGTACCTGCATAGCCTGGCAGAGCGGTTCAACCGCTGAAGACGTTGGGGCCCGCAAAGCGGGCCCAAATTTCCAGCCTGTGGCAAAATCCCTCCGCCAACGGAGACCCCCATGCCCAGACCCCGCTGCGAACGCTGCCAGCGCCCGCTCGACCATTGCCTTTGCCCGCTGATCCCCAGCCTCGACAGCCGCACCCGCGTGGTCCTGCTGCAGCACCCCAGCGAAACCACCCACGCGCTGAACACCGCCCGCCTGGCCGCCCTGGGCCTGGTCAATGCCGAACTGCGGGTCGGGGAAGTGTTCACTGACCTTGGCGAGCTGTTGGCCAGCCCAGGCTACCGGCCTGTGCTGCTGTTCCCGGGCGAACAGGCGCAAGCGCTGACGGCGTACGGCGAAACGGACGACAGGCCATTGATGCTGATCGTCCCCGACGGCACCTGGCGCAAGGCACGCAAGCTGCTGTACCTGAATCCGCTGCTCGACGCGCTGCCTCGCGTGACCTTGGCCGAGGTGGCGCCTTCACGCTACCGCCTGCGCAAGGCACCGGAGCCGGGGGCGGTGTCGACGATCGAGGCGGTGGTGCAGGCGTTGAACGTGCTGGAACAACCCGTGAATTTCGATGACCTGTTGCGGCCGTTCGAAGCGTTGATCGAAGGGCAGATCAAGGCGATGGGTGTTGATGTATTCGAGCGAAATCACGTTTGCTGAAGCCAGTTGGGCCGCTTTGCGGCCCTTCGCGGGCTCGTCCGCTCCCACATGTACGGCGCTAAACTCAGCAAATGCGCGGTTCCTGTGGGAGCGGGCGAGCCCGCGAAGGGCTGCAAGGCAGCCCCAATCAAGGCGGTATATTTAACTGACCGGCATTAGGCTTCAGCGCATCATTTTTTCAATGCCAGGCTGATGCCCCCATCCTTGCTCTCGTATCGGCAAATGATCGAGGTTGTGGTCTCTTTCTGATTTAGCAGTTTGAATTCATTGGCCTTCGATTCTTCTGCCTCGGGTGTGAAGCCCAACCATTGGCCGTCCGCATTGGTGGCGCTGTAAGCAATCCCGTCCATGTCGTCTTGTGTATCAGCTTTTTGGCTGATGCTAGATGGCTCTGGACATGTAGCTGCAAGTGCGTTCCCCACTCCCAGTACGCTTGCAATACCTACAATCGCAAAAAATCGCATGTGACCTACTCCTTCAGGTAATTGGAGCCGTCAGCATGCAACCCTTCGCGAGTTGGCACTACTGGCAAAAATGCTAGGTCTTCAGCAGCGTGACACTGTGCAAGGCCGCTGCTATTAGAATTGAAAAAGTGCGATTTCCTACATGTTTAATAGGCAATCGAAGTGGTTTCGCCGCTTGCGGTAAAGGCGTTGGAGGGATAAATTCCCTCTGTCGCGGCAAATTCCGCGACCGGGTTTGGCGACCCGGATAACTTGGCGCAACAGCGCCCCACACGATTGCAGGCGCTTTTTTTGTGCCCGCAGCCTCGTGCCATGGCGGCTGTGCGTGGGAGACCTTCGGGTCTGCCGGGTTCCAAGTTCCCGGTTCGCCAACCTGCGTACAGCTGCCACCCAATTGTTTGGCGACGATGTGTGGCAGCTCCAACCTAACTTGGAGTTTCATGCATGCTTACCTTGAGCCCTGCCAGGATCCTCGCATTCGTTCTCCGCCGGCGTGATTTGCCAGCGCTAGATCACCACCGTTTCTGCCCGGTGATCAGTCAATTCTGTTCTGCCTGCGTAGCAAGGAGGAGGATCGATGACTGATCAGGAGCGTTTGCTCAACATACGAAGCTATGCCTGGACACTTGAATTGCTTGGCGAGGCACTCGTTCAGCACGATGAGATGCTGGAGTGTGAGCACAATCCTCAGCTGAGCTTTCGCAACACTGCGGGGATTCATCAGGCAATCCGTATCATCAGTCGATTGGCCAGTGAGCATTGTGGGAAGTTGAGTCAGTTGCAGGAAGACTTTGCTCCGGATTGAACGCCTGTGCGGTGAGGGGAAGAGATTGTGAGAGGGCATGTATGTGCATGCCATGGCATCTTCAGCTGTGAAATCGAGCGCCGCCCGCGCGGCGCTCGATCTCCCAGGCGCTGAAAGTATCAAGGCATCCACCTGGCAACCCAAACGCAATCCAAACCAATCACCGCTCCCGCAACGCCTCGGTCCGTGCCTTGAGCACCGGCTTGAGCAAATAATCCAGCACGCTCTTCTGCCCAGTGATGATATCCACCGTGGCCACCATCCCGGGGATGATCAGCAGCGGCTTGTTGTCCCCGCCCAGGTGGTTCTTCTCGGTCCTCACCTGGATCAGGTAGAACGCATTGCCCTTGTCATCGGTGACGGTGTCGGCGCTGATCAGCTCCAGCTTGGCCTTGAGCCCGCCGTAGATGGTGTAGTCGTAGGCACTGAACTTGACCATCGCCGGTTGCCCCGGGTGCAGGAAGGCCACATCTTGCGGGCGCACCTTGGCCTCGATCAGCAGGTTGTCCTCGATCGGCACGATCTCCACCAGGTCGCTGCCCGGCTGCACCACGCCGCCGATGGTGTTGACCTTGAGCAGCTTGACGATGCCGCGCACTGGCGACACGACCGTGGTGCGGTTGACCCGGTCGTCGATGGCGATGCTGGTGGCGGTGATCTTGGACAACTCGGTGCGCTTGTCGTTGAGCTCCTTGGCAGCATCCGAGCGGAAGCTTGCGTCGGACTCTTCGATCTTGCTCTTGATCTCGGCAATCGCCGCCTCGGCGCGGGGGATGGCCAGGCTGGTGGCATTGAGCTGGCCGCGGGCTTCTACGGTGCGTTGCTTGAGGCGCAGGATCTCCACCGGGGAGATGGCGCCTTTGCTCACCAGCGGCGCCGACATGTCCGTTTCCTGCTGCAGTAGTGCCACGGCCGAGCGGTATTGGTCGACCTTGGAGCGGAACTCGGCCAGCTCCTGGTTCTTCTGCCGCAGTTGTTCGTTGAGGGTCTGTTTTTCGCTGGCCAGGCGCCGCTGGCGCGAACCGTACAGGGCGATCTCGTCTTCGGCGACCTGCGGCGCCTTGGCACGTACTTCATCCGAGGGCACGAACGGGCGGCCCTCGGCTTCCGCCGAAAGGCGCTCGACCTGCACGGTCAGGGCATAACGGTCAGCCTCGCTTTCGCCTTTGTTGGACTTGAAGCGGGTGTCGTCCAGGCGCAGCAACGTGGCGCCTTTTTCGACCATCTGCCCTTCGCGCACGAAAATCTCGGTCACGATGCCGCCTTCGAGGTTCTGCACCACCTGCACCTTGCTCGACGGGATGGCCTTGCCTTCGCCGACCGTCACTTCGTCGAGCACCGCCAGGCTGGCCCAGACCAGCGCCACCAGCAATAGCGCGGCGGCCAGCCACACGGTCAGGCGCGACAGGCGTGGCGAGTCCTGCAGGGTGGCGCCGGCCAGTTCCGGCATGTAGTCGCGTTCGGCCCGTTTGTCGGTACCCTGGCTGCTGCGTACGCTTTGCATGAGAGGCATGGTGAGCTCCTACAGGGCCGAGCCGATACGGCCCTTGCGCAGGGCGTCGACAACCGCATCCTTCGGCCCGTCGGCGACGATCTTGCCGTTGTCCAGCACCACCAGCCGCTCCACCAGGCTGAGCATCGCGGTGCGATGGGTGACCAGCAGCACGGTCTTGCCTGGCACCCAGCTCAGCAGGCGCTGGCGCAGTTGCTCTTCGCTGCTGTTGTCCATGTGGCTGGTGGGCTCGTCGAGGATCAGGATCGGCGGTTCCAGCAGCAGCGCGCGAGCCAGCAGCACAGCCTGGCGCTGGCCGCCGGAGAGCAACTGGCCGCGCTCGCCTACCGGGCGGTCGAAACCATTGGGGTGTTGCCGGGCCAGCTCGCTGACGCCCGTCAGTTCGGCCACTTCGAGCATGCGCGCATCGCTGATGTGGCGGGCGCCGAGGGTCAGGTTGTCGCGCAGGCTGCCGGCCAGCAGTGACAGGTCGTGTGCCACGTAGCCGATCTGGCTGCGCAGGTCGGCGATGTCCAGCTGGCGCAGGTCAAGGTTGTCCAGCAGCACCTGGCCTTCGTCGGGGTGATGGAAGCCCATCAGCAGGCGCCCGAGGGTGCTCTTGCCCGAGCCGCTGCGGCCGATGATGCCGACGCGCTCGCCGGGGGTGATGGTCAGGTTCACATCGTGCAGGGCCGGGCTGACTTGCCCCGGGTAGCGGAAGGTGATGTGGCTCAGCGCCAGGCCGCCCTTGAGCGTGGTGTGCTCCAGGGCCTGCTGATCGAGCTGGCGTTCCTGGGGCAGGGCCATCAGTGCATCGGTACTGCGCATGGTCAGCTGCGCCTGTTGGTAGCGGGTGATCAGCCCGGCGATCTGGCCGAGCGGGGCGAGGACGCGGCTGCCGAGCATGTAGCTGGCGACCAGGGCGCCAACGCTGAGGTTGCCGGCGATGATGCTGTACACCCCGGCAACGATGGTGGCCATGCCGCAGAACTGCTGGATGAACAGCGTGCCGTTGCTGGCCAGCGACGACAGGTTGCGGGCGTGGGCGTCGAGGCGGGCGATGGCGGCGTTGGTGTGCTCCCACTGGTACTGGCGTTCGCTTTCGGCGCCGCAGGCCTTGAGGGTTTCCAGGCCGCCGAGGGTTTCGATCAACAGCGCCTGGCGCACGGCGCCGAGGCTCAGGCTTTTCTGCACGGTGTCGCGCAGGCGGGCCTGGATGGCCAGGGCAAAGCCTACGGCTAGCGGGAAGGCGATCAGCGGGATCAGCACCAGCCAGCCACCGAGCAGGCCGATCACCAGCAGCATCAGCGCCACGAAGGGCAGGTCGATGATGCTGGTCAGGGTGACTGCGGTGAGGAATTCACGCAGGCCCTGAAAGTCATGGATGCTTTGGGCGAAACCACCGATGGTGGCGGGCTTGGCCTTCATCGCCATGCCGGTGATGCGCTCGAACAGGGTAGCGGAGAGGATCAGGTCGGTCTTCTTGCCGGCCTGGTCCAGCAAGTGGGCGCGGACCATGCGCAGCACCAGCTCGAAGGCGGTGCCGATGAACAGGCCAGCGACCAGCACCCACAAGGTCGACAGCGCCTGGTTGGGGACCACGCGGTCGTACGTCTGCATCACGAACAGCGGCACCATCAGGCCGAGCAGGTTGATCAGCAGGCTCGCCAGCAGGGCGTCGCCATACAACCAACGGGAATGGCGCAGGGTGTCGCGGAACCAGGCGTTGACCCGCGGCAACAGCGGTGAGCGCACGTCTTCGAGGGTATGCCGTGGGCGGGCGAACAGGGCGTGGCCGCTGTAGGCCTGCTGCAGTGCTTCGCGCTCGACCCATTGCTCGCCGCCTTCAGCTTCGCAGGGCAGAATCAGCGCGCGGCCGTCATCGCCCCAGCGCTGCAACACCGCGCTGCGGCCATTGTCGAGCAACAGCAGCACTGGCAGGTTGAGCGCCGAGATATCATCCAGCGCCCGCTCCAGCACCCGCGCTTGCAGCCCGGCACGCGCCGCAGCCCGCGGCAGCAAGTCGGCGCCCAGACGTTGCCGGGCCAATGGCAGGCCGCTGCACAGGCTGGCGCGGCTGGCCGGGCGGCCGTGCAACCGGCAGAGGATCAGCAGGCCATCGAGCAGTGGGTCATCGACATCCGGGCGCGGTTGCGCACTTTGCATACTGGTCACGATGGCCTACTCCCGCCAGGTGGATGGTTTTGCTGTGCAGGCGATCCGTGCCAGTGCGGGCGACGCTCAGCGCATGTCGGGCAATCTGGCTTCGGTCCGGACGTCGTTGTTGGCGATAGCCTCTGGTGGTAACGAAATGCGTTGTTTGCTGAGCAGTTCACCCATGGTCGCCAGTACCCGGTACATCGAATACTCTTCGGTATAACGCACTTCGGTGTAACGGCGGTTGGCGTTGTACAGCTCGTTTTCGCTGTCGAGCACGTCGAGCAGGGTGCGCTGGCCCAGGCCGAACTGGTCCTGATAGGCGGCGCGCACGCGCTGAGTGGTCTCGGCGTATTCGCGTGCGGTCGGGGTCTGCTTGCGGGCGTTGTTCATCGCGTTCCAGGACAACCGGAGGTTTTCGGTCAGCTCGCGCAGGGCATTGTTGCGGATGTCCAGGGCCTGGTTGATCTTGTGCGCGTCAGATTGCAGCCGGGCTTTGTCACTGCCGCCACGGAACAGGTTGTAACTGAGCTCGACGCCGGCCTGCCAGTCGTTGTTGCTATGGCCTCGCTCGCCGCCGATGTTGTTGTTGGCACCGGTGGCCAGCACCGCGTCCAGACGCGGGTAGAACGGCGACTTGGCCACTTCGTATTGCTGTTCCGCGGCATTGACGTCGGCCTGGGCCGACTTCAGGTAAGGGTTGTTCTGGCGCATGGCTTCGCGTGCTTCGTCCAGCGTGCCTGGCACATCAACCTTGATCGAGCGTGGCCCTTCCAGTTCGTCTGGCACTCGGCCGACCACACTGTAGAAGTTGGCTTCGGCGTCGGCGAGGTCGACTTCGGCAGTGTCCAGGTTGTTTTCTGCCAGGGCGCGACGGGCGCGGGACTGGTCGAGGTCGGCGGTGCTACCGACACCTCGTTCGCTGCGCAGGCCGATCTGGTCGTTGACGCGCAAATGCGCCTGCAGGTTGTTCTTGGCCAGGTCCACAAGCTCCCGGCGCTTGAGCACTTCCAGATACACCTCCACGGTACGCAGGGCGACATCCTGGGCGATGGCCTGGGTGTAGTAGGCGCGAGAGGTCGCCACCGCCTCGGTGCGGCCCACTTCATTGGCGGTGTTGAAACCGTCGAAGATCATTTGCCGCAGGCGCAGTTCCGACTGTGTGTAGTTGAGGGTTTCCTTGTCGTGGTTGGTCGTGCCGTCCGGGTTGATACCACGGGTGTTGAGGTTGTCCGAGCGCTGACGCCCGTAACCTGCCACCAGATCCACGGTCGGGTAATAACCACCGCGGGCGAATTTGACATCCTCATCGGCCGAAAGCTTGCTGTTGCGATTGGAGCTGATCTGCGGGTGGTAATCCACGGCACTCTGGATGGCTTCGTTGAGGGACATCGCCTCGACGTTCGTGCATGCCATGGCTACCAACATTGCGCTGGCGAGGGGGGTTAAAACGCGCATGGGGCTACTTCTCCCTGGTCACAAAAATTTCCTGCTTTTCGCCAAAAAAATGACGAAATTTATTATCCAAACCGTTTCATGTTTGTAACAACTGAGCTAAGAACATTTGACGCGCGATCTAAGAAGATTTTTTCATAATGGCTATGCGAAAAAAAACTTATGCGGTCTATGGAAAGCAAGACATTGTTTCATCCAAGCGAATTCGCGAGTCGTTACAGAACGCGAGTTACAAGCACTGCAGCAAGTTCCATATTTTTTGCAGCTAAGGACGAAGAGGGGTTAGGTGAAAGCAGTATTTGGCGACAAAAAATTGGCACGGATTGATGGCCAACTTACATTATTACTATCGCCAAAGTAGTGCCTGAGCGTACGCGTCTTACAGTCGAGCGGTTTCGTACCTCATGCCCGCACCTGCCTGCGCAATGTCATTGGCTGATGTAGCCCACCAGTAAGGGGAGGCGTGCGCTCATGGCTAAGTATGTCGGTGTGGTCAGCAAGGTGATTGGCCAGGTATTCGCAGTCGCCAGCGATGGAAGTCGGCGCCCTTTGATCGAAGGTGACCGCCTGTTCGTGGGCGAGCAGCTGAAGACGGGGGCTGCTGGGGCCGTGGCGGTGCGCCTGCAGAACGGTGCCGAGTTGACCCTGGGCCGCGACAGCAGCCTGGAGATGACGCCGGACCTGCTTGCCAACCGGGCGCCCCATGCACCGGCCCACGACGTAGCGCCGAGCGACGCACAATTGAGTGATGTGGAGCGTATCCAGCAGGCGATTGCCGCAGGCGACGACCCGACCCAGAGCGCCGAGGCGACCGCCGCCGGCTCAGGCAGCCCTAGTGTCTCCGGGGCGCTGGGGGGTGGTCACAGTTTCGTCATACTTGATGAAGTCGGCGCCCGTGTCGATCCCGTGGTGGGCTTCCCGACGGCAGGTTTCAATGGTTTTCCCGAACTCGCCAACCGCGAAGTAGGCGGCCTCGACCCCAGCAATGGCGGTACGCTCAACGGTCGGCCTGTGGCAGGTGACAACGGCAATGGCGGCACGGGACTTGCGGAGCCGACCATCCCGTCAGTAGACGAAAATCATCCTGTCACCTTGCTGGGCCTGAACATCGCCCCGGGTGAACTGAGCCTGAACGAGGCGAATCTGCCACTGGGTTCTGCCAGTGATGCGGTGGCACTGACCCAACAGGGCCGCTTTACCGTGGTGGCACAGGATGGCGTGTTCAATCTCAGTGTCGGTGGCATCAATGTGGTGACGGGCGGTGTGGTGACAGGCGTTGGACAGTCGATCGCCACCGGGCTAGGTAACATCCTGACGATTACTGGCTACAACCCTGACACTGGCGAGGTCAGTTACAGCTATACGCTCACTGCATCCGGACAACATATCGAAAATGATGGGGCCAAGTCGTTGACCGAGCATTTGCAGGTGCTCGTCAGTGACAGTGACGGTGATGTCGCCCAAGGCTCGCTCGATGTGATCATCCATGATGATGCGCCGCAGGCTTTCGATGATGGCAACGCGGTGACGGCAACCGAACAGCACGTCGAGCTGACCGGTAACGTGCTGAGCAATGATATCCAGGGCGCTGACCGCGTTGCGGGTGGCCCGGTGATCGCCGGTACTTACACCGGCACCTACGGCACGTTGGTCCTGGCCGCAGACGGATCCTACACCTACACGCTCAACCCCAACGCCCCGGACTTCACGAACCTGGGCGGTGGCGGCGAGGGTGTGGAGCATTTCACCTACACCATCAAGGACGCTGACGGCGACACCAGCACGGCGACCCTGACGTTGAACATCAGCAACCTCAACGACCCGGTGACCCTCAACGGCCTGGACGTGCAGAACGGCGAGCTGAGCGTCTACGAGAAGAACCTGAGCGACGGCACCTCCCCGGATGCGAATGCACTGACCCAGCAAGGCACCTTCAAGGTCACTGCACCGGATGGCCTGCAAAGCCTGAGTGTGGGCGGTATCGCCGTGGTCACCGGCGGCGTGGCCGTCGGCTTCCCGCAATCGGTGGTCACGCCGCAAGGCAACACCCTGACCATCACCGGTTACAACCCGAGCACCGGGGTAGTGAGCTACAGCTACACCCTGACCGACAATGGCAACCACCCAGACGGTGCTGGTACCAACAGCATCAGCGAACACTTCGACGTGGTCGCCAAGGATGTCGATGGCAGCACTGCCACCGGCAGCCTGGACGTGAACATTGTCGATGACGTGCCGAAAGCGGTGGACGACAGCAACGCGGTGACGGCAACCGAACAGCACGTCGAGCTGACCGGTAACGTGCTGAGCAACGATATCCAGGGCGCTGACCGCGTGGCGGGTGGCCCGGTGATCGCCGGTACTTACACCGGCACCTACGGCACATTGGTCCTGGCCGCAGACGGATCCTACACCTACACGCTCAACCCCAACGCCCCGGACTTCACGAACCTGGGCGGTGGCGGCGAGGGTGTGGAGCATTTCACCTACACCATCAAGGACGCTGACGGCGACACCAGCACGGCGACCCTGACGTTGAACATCAGCAACCTCAACGACCCGGTGACCCTCAACGGCCTGGACGTGCAGAACGGCGAGCTGAGCGTCTACGAGAAGAACCTGAGCGACGGCACCTCCCCGGATGCGAATGCACTGACCCAGCAAGGCACCTTCAAGGTCACTGCACCGGATGGCCTGCAAAGCCTGAGTGTGGGCGGTATCGCCGTGGTCACCGGCGGCGTGGCCGTCGGCTTCCCGCAATCGGTGGTCACGCCGCAAGGCAACACCCTGACCATCACCGGTTACAACCCGAGCACCGGGGTAGTGAGCTACAGCTACACCCTGACCGACAATGGCAACCACCCAGACGGTGCTGGTACCAACAGCATCAGCGAACACTTCGACGTGGTCGCCAAGGATGTCGATGGAAGCACTGCCACCGGCAGCCTGGACGTGAACATTGTCGATGACGTGCCGAAAGCGGTGGACGACAGCAACGCGGTGACGGCAACCGAACAGCACGTCGAGCTGACCGGTAACGTGCTGAGCAACGATATCCAGGGCGCTGACCGCGTGGCGGGTGGCCCGGTGATCGCCGGTACTTACACCGGCACCTACGGCACATTGGTCCTGGCCGCAGACGGATCCTACACCTACACGCTCAACCCCAACGCCCCGGACTTCACGAACCTGGGCGGTGGCGGCGAGGGTGTGGAGCATTTCACCTACACCATCAAGGACGCTGACGGCGACACCAGCACGGCGACCCTGACGTTGAACATCAGCAACCTCAATGACCCGGTGACCCTCAACGGCCTGGATCTGCAAAACGGCGAGCTCAGCGTCTACGAGAAGAACCTGAGCGACGGCACCTCCCCGGATGCGAATGCACTGACCCAGCAAGGCACCTTCAAGGTCACTGCACCGGATGGCCTGCAAAGCTTGAGTGTGGGCGGTATCGCCGTGGTCACCGGCGGCGTGGCCGTCGGCTTCCCGCAATCGGTGGTCACGCCGCAAGGCAACACCCTGACCATCACCGGTTACAACCCGAGCACCGGGGTAGTGAGCTACAGCTACACCCTGACCGACAACGGCAACCACCCAGACGGTGCCGGTGCCAACAGCATCAGCGAACACTTCGACGTGGTCGCCAAGGATGTCGATGGCAGCACCGCCACCGGCAGCCTGGACGTCAACATCGTCGATGACGTGCCGCAGGCGAGCGCGGATACCACCAGCGTGGTTGAAGGCGGGACAGCCACAGGCAATGTCTTGTGGAATGACAAACTGGGTGCGGACCAGGCGGGCACCGGCAATGTCGTGGTCGGTGCGCGTGCCGGATCCGATACGTCGACATCGGCCATCGGCAATCTCAATGCCGCGATCGTGGGCCAGTACGGCACCTTGACCATTGATGCGGCGGGTAATGCGGTCTATCACGCCAACCCGAATGCGGTGCTGCCGCAAGGCGCCAGCGACGTTTTCGTCTACACCATTCGCGACACTGACGGTGACGAGAGCACCACGACCATCACGATCAATGTGCAGGACTGCTCGCTCGTTGCCGGCCCCGTGGGCGGGGTAACGGTCCACGAGAGCGCTCTGGATACCCATCAGGATGGCGGTGACCTGGCGGCAGGTAGCGTCACCGGCAGCGACCCGGACTCGACTCATGAAACCGCTTCCGGCAGCTTGGCAGGCTCAGCCAGCGGCGGTGTCGGTGCGTTGACCTACAGCCTGGTGAGCGATGCCACGGGGCAGTACGGCCAGCTTCACCTGAACGCCGACGGCACCTACACCTACACCCTGACCTCGCCGGCCAACTCGCCGACCCACGCCAACGACGGCCCCAACACTGTCACTGAAAGCTTCACCTACGAGGTGAAAGACGCGGTCGGCAATTCGACCACCAGCACCCTTGTCATCACCATCGTCGACGACGTGCCGCAAGCCCACAGCGATTACACCAGTGTGTACAAGGGCGACGTAGTGCGCGGCAATGTGATGTACAACGATGTGGTCGGTGCGGATGTGCGCACTGATGGCAACTATGTGGTCGGTGTGCGCGCTGGCAGCGATACCTCCACCTCGGCCATCGGCCAGCTGAACACCCAGGTGAATGGCCAGTACGGCTACCTGACCCTCGATGAAAAGGGCAATGCGGTTTACCACTCCAACCCGGACGTGGTGTCGCCGCGCGATGCCGTTGACACCTTCGTCTACACCATTCGCGATGCCGACGGTGACGAAAGCACCACGACGATCACCATCAACGTCCACAATTCGCTGATGGCCTGCGAGGACCGTGATGTCACGGTGTACGAAAACGCCCTGGACCTGCACAAGGACGGCAACGACCTGGCCGCCGGCAGTGTCACCGGCAGCGACCCGGACTCGAGCCGCGAAACCGCCTCCGGCACCCTGGTCGGCTCAGCCAGCGGCGGTGTCGGTGCGCTGACCTACAGCCTGGTGGGCGATGCCACGGGCCAGTACGGCCAGCTTCACCTGAACGCCGACGGCACCTACACCTACACCCTGACCTCGCCGGCCAACTCGCCGACCCACGCCAACGACGGCCCCAACACTGCCACCGAAAGCTTCACTTACCAGGTGAAAGACGCGGTCGGCAATTCGACCACCAGCACCCTTGTCATCACCATCGTCGACGACGTGCCGCAAGCCCACAGCGATTACACCAGTGTGTACAAGGGCGACGTAGTGCGCGGCAATGTGATGTACAACGATGTGGTCGGTGCCGATGTGCGCACTGATGGCAACTATGTGGTCGGTGTGCGCGCTGGCAGCGACACCTCCACCTCGGCCATCGGCCAGCTGAACACCCAGGTGAATGGCCAGTACGGCTACCTGACCCTCGATGAAAAGGGCAATGCGGTTTACCACTCCAACCCGGACGTGGTGTCGCCGCGCGATGCCGTTGACACCTTCGTCTACACCATTCGCGATGCCGACGGTGACGAAAGCACCACGACGGTCACCATCAACGTGCATGACCCGCGTATCGAAGTGTGCATGGACGGTGGCGTCACGGTGTTCGAAAAAGCGCTGGACTTGAACAAGGACGGCAGCGATCTCGCCGCAGGTACCGTTACCGGCAGCAACCCGACATCGTCCCTCGAAACCGCGTCTGGCAGCTTGGTCGGCCTGGCCAGTGGTGGTTTGGGCGCGTTGTCCTACAGCCTGGTCAGTAATGCTGTCGGGCAGTACGGCCAGCTTCATCTGAATGCCGACGGCAGCTACACCTATACCCTGACGTCTCCGGCCAACTCACCGACCCATGCCAACGACGGCGCCAACACCGTGACGGAGTCCTTTACCTATCAGGTCCAGGACGCCTATGGCCATTCGGCCACCAGCACCATCGTCATCTCCATCGTCGACGACGTGCCCCAAGCCCATTGCGATTTCGTCAGCGTGTACAAGGGTGACGAGGTGCGCGGCAATGTGATGTACAACGACGTGGTCGGGGCCGATGTGCGCAGCGATGGCAACTATGTGGTTGGCGTGCGTGCCGGTAACGACACCAGTACCTCGGCCATCGGCCAGCTGAACACCCAGGTCAATGGCCAGTATGGCTACCTGACCCTCGATGAAAAGGGCAATGCGGTCTACCACTCCAACCCGGACGTGGTCTCGCCACGGGACGCGGTCGACACCTTCGTCTACACCCTGCGCGATGCCGACGGTGACGAAAGCACCACGACGATCACCATCAACGTGCACGATGCCACCCTCGTGGCCTGCGGGGACCGTGATGTCACGGTGTACGAGAAAGCCCTCGACCTGCACAAGGATGGCAACGACCTGGCTGCGGGCACCACCGTTGGCAGCGATCCGACATCGACCGGCGAAACCGCATCCGGCTCGCTGGTTGGGTCGGTTTCCGGTGGCGTGGGGGGGCTGACGTACAGCCTGGTGGGCAATGCTGTCGGCCAGTACGGGCAGATCAGCGTCAACCCTGACGGCAGCTACACCTACACGCTGACTTCACCCGCCAATACCCCGGGTGCCGTTTCGGCGGTCGAAAACTTCACCTACAAGGCCACCGACGCGCTGGGCCACAGCGTCACCAGCAACATCGCCATCACCATTGTCGACGATGTGCCCAATGCGGTCTGCGCCGAACGCAGCATCACACCGGGCAAGCTGGATTCCAACATCCTGTTGGTGATCGATGTGTCCGGCAGCATGGATTGTGCTTCAGGCATACCCGGCCTGACCCGCCTGGACGCGGCCAAACACGCCATCGCTGCGCTGCTCGACAAGTACGACGGCATGGGCGACACCAAGGTGCAGATCGTCACCTTCAGCGGTGGGGCGCAGATCCAGTCGGCGGAGTGGGTCAGCATCGACGTCGCCAAGTCGATCGTCAGCGGCTTGCAGGCTGGCGGTTCGACCTACTACGACAGCGCGGCTACGGCTGCCCAGACGGCCTTTGCCCAGAATGGCAAGCTGGCCGGTGCACAGAATGTCAGCTACTTCTTCTCCGATGGCGAGCCCAGCTCCGGGCATGCCATGACCGCGTCCCGCGAAACCAGCTGGGAGACGTTCCTCGACAGCAATGGCATCAAATCCTACGCCATTGGCCTGGGCCAGGACATCAACGCGGGCAACCTGAACCCGTTGGCCTATGACGGCAGCAGCCATACCGACACCAACGCGGTAATCGTCAACGACTTCAACCAACTTTATGGCGTGCTGTCGGGCACCGTACAGGGTTCGCCGATTACCGGCAGCCTGCTCAGCGATGGCACCTTCGGCGCCGATGGCGGCTTCATCAAGGCCCTGCTGGTGGACGGCACCACCTACACCTATGACCCGAAAGCCAACGCGGGGCAGGGCGGTTACCTGGCCAGCGGTGGCGCCGACAGCGCCAGCTTCGACACTACCGGCCACACCCTCACCATCAAGACCAGCCTGGGCGGCAGCCTGCTGGTGAACATGGACACTGGCGAGTTCACCTATACGCCACCCAATGGCAATGACAGCAGCCCGCCCGAGCGTATCGGCTTCATGGTCAGCGACAATGACGGTGATACCAGCAGTGCTGACCTGCTGATCATGATCAATGGCAACCATGCACCGGTGGCGGTGGCCGACCATGTCATTACCAACATCACCGGTTCCAGCATCACCTTGCCGTCCGAAGTGCTGCTGGCCAATGACAGTGATCCGGACAACGACCACTTGAACGCGGCGCCGATCACCGTCAACACCCACTTTGCCGACAAGGGAGCCGGCTTCACCCTCGGCAATGGCGTGCCTGCCATCACCTTCGATGGCCAGGGCAATACGCTCGACAACCAGTTCAAGGCCCTGGACCGCAGTGCCTTCACCACTGCCGCCGGCAGCATGACCGCGGCACTCGTGGTGCTCGGCTACCTCGGCAACATCAGCAGCAGCAACGCAAATGGCGAGGACGTGATCACCGTCAGCCTGCGCAAGGGCGAGACCCTGCAGTTGGACCATGATCGCCCGGACGGCAACCTGAGCCTGGAGTGGAAGGATGCCAGTGGCAGCTACCAGCCCATCGCCGATGGCGGCAGCTTCACTGCCAGCCATGACGGGGTGTACAGCATCCATGTGGTCAATCAGGCCAACCCGTCGGACTACAGCAAGGCCGCCGAAAACTACAAGCTGAGCCTGGTGGTCGACTACAGCAATGCCGTGAACGAAGTGCATCAGGCCAGCTATACGGTCAGCGATGGTCATGGCGGCAGTGCTATTGGCGCGGTGGATATCACCTACCACGCCGGCACTACCCTGAATGGCACGGCAGGCAATGATGTATTGATGGCAAGCAACGTCGACACGCTCCTCGATGGTAGTGACGGCCATGATGTGCTGGTAGGCGGTTCGGGCAATGACACCCTGCACGGCGGCACTGGCAATGACCTGTTGATCGGCGGCCTTGGCAACGACCTGCTCGATGGCGGGGCGGGCAACGACACCGCCAGTTATGCCTCGGCCACCGGAGGGGTGACGGTCGACCTGAGCCATATTGGCCCGCAGGATACCGGTGCCGCTGGTATCGATACCTTGACCGGCATCGAGAACCTGATCGGCTCCGACTACAACGACACCCTGACCGGTGATGCCGGCGACAACCTGCTCAACGGTGGCCTGGGCAATGATGTGCTCAAGGGCGGCGATGGCAATGACATCCTCATCGGCGGGCCAGGCGACGACATCATGACCGGAGGCAACGGCAACGACGCCTTCGTCTGGCAAAAGGGCGACACTGGGCATGACACGGTGACCGACTTCACCCCGGGCAGCGACCACCTGGACCTGTCGCAACTGCTGCAGGGTGAGAATGCCACGGCGGCCTCGCTGGATGACTACCTGCACTTCAAGGTCAGCGGCAGCGGTACCAGCGTGGTCTCGACCATCGAAGTGAGCAGTGTGGCAGGGGCGGCGCCGACCCAGACCATCGACCTGGCGGGGGTCGACCTGGCCCAGCATTACGGGGTGACTGCGGGGGCAGGCGGCGTGATTTCGGCGGGGCAGGATACTGCGACCATCATCAACGGCATGATCAATGATCATTCGTTGAAGGTGGATACCGTGTAATAGCTGCCCTCCATGGCCGGCACAGGCGATAGCAGGGCTCAGCCCGGCCTGCGCAAGGTCTTTTGCTTGAGGATATACAGGCTCACCAGCACCGCACTGGTGAGCATGAACGCCCTGGCCCAGAACAGCGGCACCAGGTAGCAGGACAGGCCGATGCTCGCCCACATCAGGCCGATGGCGTAGACCTTGCCCTTGAGCGGTATGCCTTCGCCGCTCAGGTAGTCACGGATCCACGGTCCCAGCTTGGGGTGGTTGACCAGCCAATCGTGAAAGCGCGGCGAGCTGCGGGCGAAACAGGCCGCCGCCAGCAGCAGGAACGGGGTGGTGGGCAACACCGGCAAGAAGATCCCCAGCACCCCCAGCGCAACACTGAGCCAGCCGATGGCCAGCAGCAGGTAGCGCACGGCCGACTCAGTGGTGGCGTGGCTTGAGCAGCGCCGGCTTTTCGTCTGGAGCGTGCAGCAGCAGGAACAGCGCGCTCAGCGCTTCCGGGATTTGCACGATCATGTCGTCCTGCAGGTTGGCATTGCTGGCGATGTCGGCGAACTCAGGCTGTTCGTCGAACAGACCGGAACCGACCATGATCGGCAGCAGCATCTCGCTGACTTCTTCCTCGGCGTCCTCGAACCAGGCCTCTTCGCGCAGGAACACGCCTTCCATGAAGCCGATGCACCAGCCACGCAGGTCGGAATCGTCCGGCTCGTCGGTCAGGTCCAGGTCGCAGGGCAGGTCGAATTCCTCGTCGCTGGCCAGCTGGCGGGCGATGTGGCCTTTGAGGGCCACCAGCGTCGCTTCGATCTCGGTGCGCTGGGCATCGCTGGCGTAATGGGGCTCTTCGGCAAACAGCGCGTCGATCCATTCACGCTCGGGGACGTCCTCGGAGCAGATCGACAGCGCGGTCAGGTAGCCGTGTGCGGCGACGTAGTCCAGCGCTTCTTCGTGCAGCTCATCGGCGTCGAGGAAG
The DNA here is from genome assembly GCF_021602465.1 of Pseudomonas urethralis. NCBI lineage: Bacteria > Pseudomonadati > Pseudomonadota > Gammaproteobacteria > Pseudomonadales > Pseudomonadaceae > Pseudomonas > Pseudomonas urethralis. Next base: position 407,358 of record NZ_BQIJ01000001.1, on the reverse strand, counting down.
GCTTGCAGGCGGGTCAGTTGCTCGGCGAAGGACATTACAGGGCTACCTTGGGGAATAAACGATAGTGAATTCTAGCACCTTGCGGCGGCAGCGGGGCAAAGGGAACGTCTGTCACCGGGCATCCTGTGCGGGCCGTCACTACGGTATACTCCGCCGTTTTTCATCCAGGGCCGGGTTTTCCCCGGCCATCTGGCAAAAGCCGCTTACGCTTTTAGCGTGTGCGGAGCGGGTTTATCGTCCAGCCTGTGTCCAGGATGGTACGGCGATTTGTGGAGTTGCACATGCTCGAACAGGCTCAGCGCGTTCTCAAGGATATCTTCGGTTACGACAGTTTCCGTGGGCGCCAGGCAGCGATCATCGAATGCGTGGCCAATGGCGGCGATGCCTTGGTGCTGATGCCTACCGGCGGCGGCAAGTCCCTGTGCTTCCAGGTGCCTGGCTTGTTGCGCCCGGGCCTGACGGTGGTGGTGTCGCCGCTGATCGCGCTGATGGACGACCAGGTCGCCACCCTCGACGAACTCGGTGTCGCCGCCGCAGCGCTCAACTCCACCCTGAGCCCGGAGCAGCAGCGTGACCTGGCCGGGCGCCTGCGCCGTGGCGAAGTGAAGATGCTCTACCTGGCGCCGGAGCGCCTGGTGCAGCCGCGCATGCTGGACTTCCTGCGCGGCCTTGACATTGCGCTGTTCGCCATCGATGAAGCCCACTGCGTCTCGCAATGGGGCCATGACTTCCGCCCGGAGTACCTGCAGCTCGGGCAACTGGCCGAACTGTTCCCCCATGTGCCGCGCATCGCCCTGACCGCCACCGCCGACATGCGGACCCGCGAGGAGATCGTCCAGCGCCTGCACCTGCAGGGCGCCGAGCGCTTCCTGTCGAGCTTCGACCGGCCGAACATCTTCTACCGCATCGTGCCCAAGGAGGCGCCACGCAAGCAGTTGATGGCCTTCCTCGGCGAGCGGCGTGGCAACGCCGGCATCGTCTACTGCCTGTCGCGCAAGAAGGTCGATGAAACCGCAGCGTTCCTCTGCGAGCAGGGTTTCCCGGCGTTGCCCTACCACGCCGGCCTTGCCGCCGAGACGCGCGCCGCCAACCAGCATCGCTTCCTCAACGAGGAAGGGCTGATCATGGTCGCCACCATTGCCTTCGGCATGGGGATCGACAAGCCCAACGTACGCTTCGTTGCCCACCTCGACTTGCCCAAGTCGCTCGAGGCCTATTACCAGGAAACCGGCCGTGCCGGCCGCGACGGCTTGCCATCGGATGCCTGGATGGCCTACGGCCTGCAGGACATGGTGATGCTCAAGCAGATGCTGCAGAACTCCGAGGGTGACGAGCGCCACAAGCGCATCGAGCAGCACAAGCTCGACGCCATGCTGGCCCTGTGCGAAGAAACCCGCTGCCGCCGCCAGGCACTGCTGGCCTATTTCGACGAGATCCTCGAGCAACCCTGTGGCCACTGCGACAACTGCGTCGACCAGATCCAGACCTGGGACGCCACCGAGCCGGCCCGCCAGGCGTTGTCGGCCGTGTTCCGCACTGGCCAGCGCTACGGCGTTGGCCATCTGGTCGATGTGCTGCTGGGCAAGGACACCGAGAAAGTACGCAACTTCGGCCATGAGAAGCTATCGGTGTTCGGGGTCGGCAAGGGCCTGGCCGAAGCCGAATGGCGTTCGTTGTTCCGTCAGCTGGTGGCACGCGGCCTGGTCGACATCGACCTGGAAGGCTACGGTGGCTTGCGCCTGTCCGACAGCTGCCGGCCGCTGCTGCGCGGCGAGGTTAACCTGCAGCTGCGCCGCGACCTCAAGCCACAGACCGTGGCCAAGACGTCGACCAGCGGCGGCAGCCCGGCCAGCCAGCTGGTACGCACCGAGGAGCGCGAACTGTGGGAGGCGCTGCGCACCCTGCGGCGCAAGCTGGCCGAAGAGCACAGCGTGCCACCCTACGTCATCTTCCCCGATTCCACCCTGCTGGAAATGCTCCGCAGCCAGCCGACCAGCCTCAGCGACATGGCACAGGTCAGCGGCGTCGGTGCGCGCAAGCTGGAGCGCTATGGCCAGGCCTTCCTCGAAGTGCTCAACGGTGCGGGTGGCACCGAAGAGGCGCCGAAGGTGGTGCTCGACCTGCGCCACGAACTGGTCAGCCTGGCCCGCGCCGGCATGACCCCGGCGCAGATCGCCGGGCAGCTCAACTGCAGCGAGAAGAATGTCTACAGCCTGCTGGCCGAGGCCCTGGGCCGCCAGGAGCTGAGCCTGGAGCAGGCGCTGGACTTGCCGGAAGACCTGATGATGGAGGTGCAGGACGCCTTCCTCGACGGCGAGGGCGAGCTGCCGCCGGTATCGGCGATTGCCCCGTTGTTCGGCGCACGGGTGCCGGAAGGCGTGCTGTACTGCGTGCGTGCGGCATTGGCAGCGGAGTTCGAGCTTTGAAGGGCGGCATTTCCGTCAACTGCTGATGTTTGTCATCCTTTTTGACGATTATCAGACGTTTCCGCGGCGGCCAGCCTTGCCTGATGCCCCGGAGCATGGTTAGCTGACTAATAATTAGTTCTAGTCTATGAGTTGCCTATGCCCCTGACTGACAACCAACACCGCTTCGGCATGCAGCTGGCGCAGATGTCCCGCGGCTGGCGTGCCGAGCTGGACCGCCGCCTGGCCGGGCTCAACCTGTCACAGGCACGCTGGCTGGTGTTGTTGCACCTCGCTCGCTTCGAACAAGCGCCCACCCAGCGTGAGCTGGCGCAGAGCGTGGGCGTCGAAGGCCCGACCCTGGCGCGGCTGCTCGACAGCCTGGAAAGCCAGGGGCTGGTGCGTCGCCAGGCGGTGCTGGAGGACCGGCGGGCGAAGAAGATCCTGCTGTGCCCACCGGCCAAACCGCTGATCGAGCAGATCGAGACCATCGCCAATGCCCTGCGCCTGGAGCTGTTCACGGGCGTCGATGAGGCCGATCTTGAAGTGTGCATGCGGGTGCATGCCAAGATCCTCGCCAACCTGGAAAAATCCTGACTCCCGAGGGGGCCGCCAGGCGGCCCCGGCGATCTAGAAGGTATGCCCCAGGTTCAGGTACACCGCCTGCTCGTTCGCCGTGTTGGCCCCATAACTCAGGTTCAACGGCCCCAACGGCGTCTCCAGCCCCAGGAAGATGCTCGCGGCATTGATGTAACCACTGTCGAATTCGTTGTCGTTGTTCCACACCCGCCCACGTTCCAGCGACCCGCCGATATACAGCGGGAAGTCCAGCGGCAGATAGGCCCGCGGAGTCAGGCGCCGGTAGTACACCATCCGCAGCAGGCTCACGTTCTGCCCTGACACCGAGTCCTGGCGGAAGCCGGAGAGTTCCCTCGCGCCGCCCATCACGAAGCTTGAGATCACCACCTCGGTAGCGTCCAGCGTACGCCCATAGCGGCCACCCAGCACGAAGGTGTTCGGGCCAATGCTGAATGCCTTGTCCAGGTTCAGCAGCCACTGGCGGTAGTCCTCGTCCGAATCCAGCGACTTGTCATATTTGCGCACGGTCAGGCCGATGTCCTCACCGTTGTGCGGGAAGTACACGTTGTCGAGGGTGTCGAACGAGTATTTCAGCTCGTAAAAGCCTTCGTTGAAGCTGACCGAGGGCAGGTCCTGATCGCCGATACGCACTTCGGCCTCGCCCCAGGCCTTGCCGACACCCAGGCGCACTTCGCCGGAGGTGCCGATCTGGCGACCCACATTGAGGCCGAAACCGTAGCGCTCGAGCCGGTATTCGGCAATCGGGTCGTTGTCCAGGCTCGCTTCGATGTTCTGTGAGCCAAGGTCCAGGTAAGGCGCGACGAAGTAGCGCGAGCCTACATCCAGCGGCTGGTAGAACTCACTGTAGAGCTCCTGCTGGTCGCCGATCTGGGCGCGTGTCAGCCACTCCGCGCCCAAGCGGTTGATGCCGTTCATGCGGTAGCTGGCGCCGAGGTTGAAGGCACTGTCACCGCGCAGGTCGTCGGACAGGTTCAGGCCCAGGCGCAGGTAGTCGGTGCCGCCGCGCTTGCCGCGGGCATTGATCACCAGGGTGTTGTCATCGCCCTTGTGCACCACGCGGTACTGCACCCGGTCGAAGTAGTCCAGGCCATACAGGGTGCCCATGTCGGTCTGCAGACGGCCCAGCGCCAGCGGCTCGCCGATGGGCTGGCGGATGTAGTAGCGGATCACGTCATCGCTGACTTTCGAGTCGTTCTCTATCCTGATCGCAGTGATCACCGGCGTGCGCTGGCCCGGTGAGCGGGCCACGGCCAGGCTGGCGTCATGCTCCGGTTGGCGCAACGCGGCCAGGCGCGTATCGAGCAGGCGAGTCGCGCGGTAGCCGGCGTCGATCATGTCGTGGGCACGGCCGAAATCGGTGACGCCAAAAGCTGCCAGCTGCGGCTGTATGAGGATGTCGTCGCGGTGCAGGCTGGCCAGCTGCTCCTCGGAGTTGCGCCGGGTCATGAGGGTGATCGACTGGTTGAGCACGTCGACCACCGTGGCCAGTTGCTTGCGGTCACGCAGCGGGGTGCCGATGTCGACCACGATGGCCAGGTCGACGCCCATTTCCCGGGCCACGTCGAGCGGGATGTTGTCGACCATGCCGCCATCCACCAGCAGGCGACCGTCGAGTTCGACCGGGGCGAATACCGCCGGGATCGACATGCTGGCGCGAATCACCTGCGGCAGGTGGCCACGGCTGAACACCACCTTTTCGCCGCTGGCGATGTCGGTGGCCACGGCGCGGAAGGGGATTGGCAGCTTGTCGAAGTCGCGGGTGTCGGCAGTGTGGGCAAGCTTGCTTTCCAGCAGCAGCGCCAGGTTCTGGCCCTGGATCACCCCCAGCGGCAGGCCGAGGCTGCCGTCGTCGCGAAAACTCAGCTTCTGCTTGACCAGGAAGTCACGGTCATCCTGCTTGCGCCGGAACGGCACGTCCCTGCGCGGTGGCGCATCGGACAGCGCCTGTTGCCAGTCCAGCGTGGTGGCGAGTTTCTCCAGTTCCTCGACGCTGTAGCCGGAGGCGTACAGCCCGCCCACCACCGCGCCCATACTGGTGCCGGCGATGGCGTCGATGCGCACGCCCTGTTCCTCCAGTGCCTTGAGCACGCCAATATGAGCCAGGCCACGGGCCGCGCCGCCAGACAGCACCAGGCCGACCTTGGGGCGGGCGGGCTCGGCGGCAAATACGGTGAGGGTGGTGAGCGTCAGCAAAAAGCAGAGCAGCAGGCGGCGCATCGTGAGTCTCAAACCGAAGGCTAAAGACCGCTAGTATAAGCGGCCCCTCACCTGGAGATGCTTCAGCATGGCCGACAACAAGCCGGAAATCGTCATCACTTATTGCACGCAATGCCAATGGCTGCTGCGCGCCGCCTGGCTGGCCCAGGAACTGCTCAGCACCTTCGGCGACGACCTTGGCCGGGTGGCGCTGGAGCCTGGCACCGGCGGCATCTTCCGCATAACCTGCGATGCCGTGCAGATCTGGGAACGCAAGGTTGACGGTGGCTTCCCCGAGGCCAAGGTGCTGAAGCAGCGTGTGCGCGACCAGATCGACCCGCAGCGCGACCTGGGCCATAACGATCGTTGATCAGGCGCCCTCGGCCGCGACCTTGTGCCGCGGCGGTTGCTCGGCGGCCATGCGGCTCGACAGCACGATGGCGAAAATGATCAGCACGCCGCCCAGCAGCATGCGCAGGGTGGGCGTTTCGGCGAACACCGCCCAGGCCACGGCGATGCCGTAGACCGGTTCCATGGCAAAGACCACGGCGGCGGTGCGCGCCTTGATCACCCCCAGGCTGGCCACGAACAGGCTGTGGGCGACGCCGGTGCAGAAGATGCCGAGCAGGGCGATCCACAGCCAGTCCATGCGTTCCACCTGGCTCAAGCCTGGGCCGGCGAAAGGCAGCAGGCACAGGCCGACCACCAGGTTTTGCCACAGCGCTGCCTGCACGGCCGGCAAACGGCCGGAGCCGGCGCGGTTGGTCAGTGACAGCAGCGAGAACAACAAACCGGAGAGCAAGGCCCAGAGCAGGCCACCGGTGGCCTGGCTGGCCAGGTCGAACTGTGGGGTGACCAGTATCAGGCCGATGCTGACCAGCACCACCAGCACACCTTCGTTGCGGCGGATGCGCTCGCGGAACAGCAGGCCTTCGAGGATCACGGTGAACGCCGGGAAGCTGGCGAAACCCAGGGTGGCGATGGCCACGCCGCCGACCTTCACGGCGATGAAGAAGCTGACCCAATGGCCTGCCAGCAGCACGCCGCCGAGCAGCAGGCGGCGTATGTCATGGCCATTCAGGCGTCGCCAGCCGGGGCCGGTGAGGCTGGCGAACAATGCCAGGGCCAGCACGGCAAAGGCGGCGCGGCCGAAGACGATGATCGTCGGGCTGGCACTGGTGGCCAGTTTGCCGAACACCCCGGTCAGGCCGAAGAACAGCGCGCCGATGTGCAGGGCGCCGAGGGCGGTGCGATGGTTCATGCTGAGTCCTTGCTCAAATCTTTAACGGCTGTGCCGGCCTCATCGCGGATAAATCCGCTCCTACACGGTATCTTCAGGCGCGGATTCATCCGCGATACACGGTGCCTTCAGACGCGGGTTTATCCGCGATACACGGTGCCTTCAGGCGCGGATTCATCCCCGATACACCGTACCTGTAGGAGCGGATTTATCCGCGATGAGGCCGGTGCAGCACAGTGTAAGGCCACAGGCGATCCCTTTCTGTCGCCATCCTGTCGTCAGTTGTCGCCAGGCGCTCGCCGCATGGCCAGCGGCGAGCAACCAAACGCCCGCAGCATCGCCGCTGAAAATGCACTCTGCGAGCTGTACCCCACCTGCGCCGCAATTTCCCCCATCGGCAGCAAGGTCTGCGTGACCAGCCGCCTGGCCTTGAGCAGGCGTCGCTGGCGAATGTAGTCCATTGGCGTCATGCCACATTCGGCGCTGAACCGTGCATGCAACCGGGTACTGGACAAGCCGGCGATGCGCGCCAGGTCGGCCACCTGCAATGGGTACGCTGCGTGCTGTTCGATATGCACATCGAACGCGGCGTAGGGCAGGCGACGGCTGGGCGTGACGATGGCCGAAGCGCTGGGGTTGAGGCTGGCCAACAACAGTACCGCGCCTTGCCGGGCAATCAGCGGGTCGTCCATGGGGCTCGCTGCCAGCCAGTCCACCAGTTGCTGCTGGCGCTCGTTCAGCCCGCGTGCGCCAGGCTGGTCGAGCAGGCGCCGGCTGGCATCGGCATGCGCCCCCAGCTGCTCGTGCAGCCAGTGTTCGTCCGGTACATCCAGCACCAGGCAATCGCTGCCGAGGTCACTGCCGCACGTGTGGTGAGCGCCAGCGGGCACCACCACCAGCCCCTGGCGGGCGACCTTGGCGCTGTGGCCCTGCACCTCGAAGTCCAGGCGGCCGTGCAGGCCGAACACCAGCTGCGGGTGTGCGTGACTGTGGGCGATCAGCTCATCGCGGTAATGACGCATGGATAGTATCGGGCCGGCCATGGGGCTTCCTCGTGGGGCTGCCCGCCATTGTGCCGCATTCCTGGCAGACCATCACTCGTCACATCCCTGCCACCAGCCTGTCACCTGCGCCTGCCAGTCTCCAGCAAACAGCGCCGGAGCCTGCCCATGACCCATGTCGAACTTTCTCGCCCGTCACGCAAGCAGCGCGTGCGCACGCTGTGGATATCCGATGTGCACCTGGGCACGCGAGACTGCCAGGCCGAACACCTGTCGCAGTTCCTCAAGGGTTACCAGGCCGACCGTATCTACCTGGTGGGCGATATCATCGATGGCTGGAAGCTGCGCAGCGGCATTTATTGGCCGCAAGCCCACACCAATGTGATCCGCCGCTTGCTGACCATGAGCAAGCGCGGCACCGAGGTGATCTACGTCACCGGCAACCATGACGAATTCCTGCGCCGTTACTCGAAGCTGATGCTGGGCAACATCCAGCTGGTGGACGAGGCCGAGCACCTGACCGCCGATGGCCGTCGCCTGCTGGTGGTGCATGGCGACCAGTTCGACGTGATCACCCGCTATCACCGCTGGCTGGCCTTTCTTGGCGACCGTGCCTACGAGTTCACCCTGGTGCTCAACCGCTGGCTCAACCATTGGCGTGCCCGCTATGGGTATGGCTACTGGTCGCTGTCGGCGTACCTCAAGCACAAGGTCAAGGGGGCGGTGAACTTCATCAGCGACTTCGAGAATGCGATTGCCCATGAATGCACCCGTCGCGGTTTTCACGGGGTGGTGTGCGGGCATATCCACCATGCCGAGATCCGCCAGGTGGGGGAGGTGGAGTACCTCAACTGCGGCGATTGGGTGGAATCGTGCACGGCGCTGATCGAGCATTGGGATGGCAGCATCGCGTTGTATCGGCTGGCCGATGCCCAGGCGCGGCTGGCCGCGCAAGCTGCTGCGGTGCGCGAGCCGGCATGAGCCGGCTGCGCCCTCAGGCTAGAGGCTGATCCTGCCGAGCAGGATGTCGCGGAACATGGCGAAGTCGCCAATCAGGCTGTACCAGGGGTGACTGAAGGTCGCCGGCCGGTTCTTCTCGAAAAAGAAATGCCCCACCCAGGCGAAGCCGTAGCCGCAGATCGGTACCGCCAGCAGCAACAACCACTTGCCACTGCCAAGGGTGTAGGCCAGCAAGGCAATCACCAGGCTGGTGCCGACAAAGTGCAGGCGCCGGCAGGTGGGGTTGCTGTGCTCGCCCAGGTAATAGGGATAGAACTCGGCAAAACTGCGAAACTGCGCTGTGCGGGTCATGGGCAGTGCTCCGGGATTATCACTTTTGGACAGGATACACGGCGTGGAGCCTGAATCGAGTCTAGAGTCATTGGCGGGGCCGGCCAGTGACAATAGGCGCCAAATGAGTATCCTTGAGGTTCACCGCATGAAGCGGTCCGTACAAGAAGCCTGCCATGAGTGAGAGAACCACGTCAGCCAGCTGGGCATCAGGGATTGTGAAGGCGCTGGAGCTCGAAGGGCTCGATTGCCCGGCGATGTTCGAGCAGCTGGGGTTGGATTTCGCCGCACTCGACGATCCGGATGCACGCTTTCCGCAGGACGCCATGACCCGCCTCTGGCAGCTCGCGGTCGAACTGTCGGGCAACGAGGCGATTGGCCTGAACATGGCGCGGGTGGTGCGCCCGGCTTCGTTCCATGTGGTGGGTTACGCGCTGATGTCCAGCCGCACCCTGGCCGAAGGCTTCGAGCGGCTGGTGCGTTACCAACGCATCATTGCCGAAAGCTCCGACCTGAGTTTCACCCTTGGCCCTGAAGGCTATTCGCTGATTCTGACCGTGCATGGCGATCACCTGCCCCCCACCCGCCACAGCGCGGAAGCGTCACTGGCCTGCGCGCTGGCCTTGTGCAAATGGCTCAGTGGCCGGCCGGTGCAGCCGCGGCGGGTGCTGGTACAAGGGCCGCAGCCGAAGGATATCGAGCCGTACAAGGTGGCCTTTCATTCCCCGCTGGTATTCGGCGCTCCGCACGATGCCCTGGTATTCGAACGGGCCGACATGGAAGCGCCATTGCCCACTGCCAACGAAGCCATGGCCATCCTGCATGACCGCTTTGCTGGCGAGTACCTGGCGCGTTTTTCCGAAAGCCGCGTGACCCATAGGGTGCGCCAGGTGCTGTGCCGTATCCTGCCCCAGGGCGAACCCAAGCGTGAAACCCTGGCCCAGGCCCTGCACCTGTCCCAGCGCACCCTGCAGCGCCGTTTGCAGGAGGAGGGCACCAGCTTCCAGGCATTGCTCGACGACACCCGTCGTGAGCTCGCCGAACAGTACCTGGCCCAGCCAGGCATGACCCTGCTGGAGACCGCCTACCTGCTGGGCTTTGCCGACCCGAGCAACTTCTACCGGGCATTCCGCCGCTGGTTCGATGAGACCCCCAGCGAATACCGCGCCCGGCTGGGCGCGGAGCCTGCCGAGGTCAGTGACGCCAGAACGCCGGCATGCACAACACCAGCACGGTGATGATCTCCAGGCGGCCCAGCAGCATACCGGTAGCGAGAATCCACTTGGCGGCATCGGGCAGCGTCGAGTAGTTGCCCGAAGGACCGACCACTTCGCCCAGGCCCGGGCCAACGCCCGACACCGTTCCGGCGGCACCGGTCAGCGCGGTCATCCAGTCCACGCCCAGCAATGACAGCAGCAGCGCCATTACGCAGATGGTGATGGCGAAGAAGAACGAGAAGGTCAGGATCGAGCGCACGATCTCTTCGTCCAGGCGATGGCCGTTGTATTTCTGCTTGATCACCGCGCGCGGGTGGATCAGCTGGTTGAGGCTCGCCTTGAGCAGGATGTAGGCGACCTGGAAACGGAAGATCTTGATGCCGCCGGCCGTCGAGCCAGAGCAGCCACCGACGAAGCCCAGGTAGAAGAACAGCATCAGCGAGAAGTTGCCCCACAGGCTGTAGTCGCCAAGCGCGAAACCCGTGGTGGTGACCACCGAGGTCACGTTCAGTGCCACGTGGCGCAGGGCATCGAGCCAGTGCAGGTTGGTGGTGTACCAGTACCAGGTGCCGAGCACGATCCAGGTCACCACCAGCATGCCCAGCAAGCCCTGCACCTGCTGGTCACGGATCAGCGCCTTGCGGTTGCCGCGCAGGGTTGCCACGTACAGCGTGAAGGGCAGGCTGCCGAGGATCATCACCACCACCGCGACCCAGTGCACGGCGGGGATGTCCCACTTGGCCAGGGACTGGTCAGAGGTGGAGAAACCGCCGGTGGAGATCGCTGACATGGCGTGGTTGATGGCATCGAACGGGCTCATGCCGGCCCACCAGAAGGCCAGTGCGCCAAAGATGGAGAAGCCGACGTACACGCCGACGATCGATTTGGCGACCATGTGCGAGCGCGGCATGACCTTTTCCGAACGGTCCGACGATTCGGTCTGGAACAGGCGCATGCCACCGATGCGCAGCAGCGGCAGGATCGCCACCGCCATGGCGATGAAGCCGATGCCACCGAGCCAGTGCAGCATCGAGCGCCACATCAGGATGCCCGGCGACATGCTGTCCAGCCCGCTGAGCACCGTGGCGCCGGTGGCGGTGATGCCGGACATGCTTTCGAAGAAGGCGTCGGTGTAGCTGATGTGCTGGGTCAGCAGGAAGGGCAGTGCGGCGAAGACGCACACCACCACCCAGCTGCTGACGGTGAGCAGGTACATGTCGCGAGGGCGCAGGTGGACGTGCTCGGGGCGCCCCTGCAGCACCATGGCCAGGCCGGCGATGAAGGTGATCAGGCTCGACCAGAGGAACGACGGCATGTCGCCGGCGCGTTCGAACACCACCAGGGTGGCCATGGGCACGACCATGCTGACCGCCAGGGTGATCAGGAAGATGCCGATGATGAAACCAATGATCCTTAAGGTCGGCAACGCCATGTGAACTGCTCTGACTCGAAACGGAAGGGCGCCATTCTACCTATGGGTCTGGTGATGTAAACGCTAGAATGGCCGCACATTTACCTGCCAGGAGGGTAGCCGATGGAGGCTCTCGACGCATTGCTCAACCGTGTTTCCGTGCCACGCCTGACCGACCCTGCACCCAACGAGGCCCAGCGTGAGGCGCTGTTCCAGGCCGCCTTGCGCGCACCGGACCACGGCCAGCTGCGGCCATGGCGCTTCCTGACCATCGAGGGCCAGGGCCGCGTCAAGCTGGGTGAGCTGTTTGCCGAAGCGTTGCAGCACAAGGGTGATGCCAGCCAGGCTGCACTGGACAAGGCGCGGGCCATGCCGCTGCGCGCGCCATTGCTGATCGTGGTGATTGCCAGGCTGCAGGACCACTACAAGGTACCGAAGTCCGAGCAGCGCCTGGCGGCAGGGTGCGCGGCCCATGGCATCCTGATTGCGGCGCATGCCCAGGGGATCGGTGCGGTTTGGCGCACTGGCGACATGGCGTTCGATGCGCATGTGCACAAAGGCTTGGGGCTGGCGGAGAACGAGGAGCTGATCGGCTACCTGTATGTCGGTACGCCGATGGCCGAGCCGCGCACGGCGCCTATCCTCGAGACTGCCGAGTACGTCAGCGCCTGGGGCGAATAACGCGCCGGATTGTTCGCGGGCAAGCCCGCTCCCACAGGTACAGCGCGGGCTTCGGGCCTGAGGCGATCCCTGTGGGCGGGTTTACCCGCGAAAGGGCCGGTAGCCCGCTGTCACTTCAACTGCCAGTCACAACTGCCAGCGGCAACTCCAGGCGGGCCACGAACCCACCCTGCGGGTGATTCTCCAGTAGCAGGCTGCCGCCATGGCGCTCCGCCGCCTTGCGCGCAATCGCCAGCCCCAGCCCATGCCCTGCCGCTTCCTGCCCCGGCGCCCGGAAGAATGGCTCACCCAACTGCGCCAGGTGCTCCGGCGCCGCCCCCGGCCCATGGTCGCGCACACTCAGCACGATCTTGTCCTGCTCGCGCTGCGCGCTGATCTCGATCGGCTGCCCTTGCGGGGTGAAGCGCAGGGCATTGCGCACCAGGTTGTCCACGGCACGCTCGATCAGCGTCGGCCAGCCTTGCAGCGTCAGCCCCGGCTGCGCCTCCAGCTTCACCTCCTGCTCTGGAGCACTGAGCTGAGCGTCCTTGCGCACGCTGCCGAGCAAGGCGTTGAGGTCGACAGGCTCGGCGTGGGCCTGCTCGGCATCGACCCGGGCCAGCGTCAGGATTTCGCTGATCAGGTCTTCCAGGCGGTCGCATTCACGGGTCAGGCGTGGCCACAGGGCCTGGCGCTGCTCGGTCTCGGCTCGCTCGGCCAGGGCCAGGGCAATGCGCAGGCGCGCCAGCGGCGAACGCAGCTCGTGGGACACGTCACGCAGCAACTGGCGCTGGCTGCCGATCAGGCTCTGCAGGCGCGCACCCATCTTGTTGAAGTCTTTGGCCAGCACACCGAACTCGTCACGCCGGGCAGCCAGGCGGGCCAGGCTGTTCTGTTGGTAGCTGGTTTGGCCAAGGTCGTGCACGGCGCCGCGCAGGCGGTTCAGGGGGCGGGTGATCGACAGGGTCACCAGCAGGCTGAACAAGGTCAGCACCACCAGGGCGATGCCCAGCGCACTCAACGGCCAGAGCAGGCTTTCACGGTGCCAGGCGTCCAGCTCCGGGTGCGGGATGCGGTAGATCAGCAGGTAGGTGTTGCCGGTGTCGGGGCTGGTGTATTCCTCGGTCAGGCGCCGCCACGGCAGGTGGCGCTCGTCATTGTGCTGGCGCGCCTCGAACGCCGCAGCGCGGCGCGGGAACGTACCGGGCACCACCGCATCGCCGCTGTCGTCCAGCACTTGCACATCGATCTTGTAGCGCTGCTTGCGTCGCTCGAGGAAGGCCTGGGCAGACTCCAGGCCCTCTTGCTCGTAATGCTTGGCCCAATGGCTGGCCATGGTCTTGAGGCCCGGGTGGCGGCTGAGGATCCAGGCGTCCTGGTTAAGCACGTGGCCCAGCAGGAGCGACAGGCCCGCGACCAGGGCGATAGCCAGCCAGAAACTGGCCAGGATGCGCCAGAACAGAGAACGCAAGAGCACCTCCTGAAAACGGGAAAAGCCCGGCCCGCTTGAACGCGGGCCGGGCATCGGGATCACAGCTTACTGGGCCTTGCCAGCTTTTTCAGCTTTCCAGGCCTGGAACTCCTTCCATTCAGCCTTGCGTGCTTCGCGTTCTTTCTGCAGTTCATCGAACTTCTTCTGCTGGTCAGGCTTGAGCAGCGCGCGGACTTGGCTGTCGGTCTTGTCGTGGCTGGCCTTGAGTTCGTCTTTCATGGCCTTCTGCTCGGCGGCTGGCAGCTTGTTCAGGTAGCGCTCGGTGATTTCGCGGCGGTTCTGCATCTGCTCGCCCATCAGCTTGCCGATCTGCTGGCGCTGGTCGCGGCTCAGGTCCAGTTGGGCGAAAGGCGCATCACCGCGATGATGCGGGCCGTCGTGACGCGGGCCGCCGTCAGGCATGGCCATGGCCACGGTCGGCAGGGCGGCGGCGAACATCAGGGCGATAAGGGTCTTGCGCATGGTGTCTCTCCTGTCATGGGCCGGTGGTTACCGGATGAGCTCAGTCTAGGGAGATCAAGGTCAAGCGCAGTCAGCTGACGGTAAAGGCAGGGTAAAGATGGGGCGCGGGCGGCCCCATGCTGGCTTACAGGCAGTAGTAGTAACCACGGCTACGCAGCGCGACGATCCGCGCCCGCCCATCGGCATGCGGGCCAATCTTCTTGCGCAGGTTACTGACATGCATGTCCAGGCTGCGGTCGTACAGGGTCAGCTTGCGCCCCAGGGCGATCTGCGCCAGTTCCTGCTTGTCCAGCGGCTCGCCCGGTTGGCGCAGCAGTGCTTCGAGGATGCGGCTTTCGGACAGGGTCAGGCTCATGTCGCGGCCATCGATGCTGACCACGCCGCGCACCGGGCTGAACGCCAGGTCACCGATCTCCAGCTGGGTGGTGGTGGCGGTGGGGTGGCTGCGGCGCAGCACGGCGCGCAGGCGCGCGGTGAGCTCACGGGGGTCGCAGGGCTTGGCCAGGTAATCGTCGGCGCCCAGCTCCAGGCCGAGGATGCGGTCCAGCGGTTCGCCGCGGGCCGACAGCATCAGCACCGGCAGCTCGGCATGCTCGCTGCGCAGTTGCTTGAGTAGCTCCAGGCCACTGCCATCGGGCAGCATCACATCCAGCACCACGGCCGCCGGGGCATGCTCGGCCAAGGCCTGGCGCGCGCTCACGCCATCGTGGCAGGCGCGTACCGCAAACCCTTCCTGGGTCAGCCAGCTGCCGAGCAGCTCGCAGAGTTCCTGGTCATCATCAATCAGTAACAGCTCGCTCATGACTCACTCAATTCAACCATTGACGGCGTCTTCTGTGTCCGCCAGTGGCAAAGATACCGCAGACTGAGGACAAGCGTGCACTTCGAGCCTGCAATTAGAGCGGGGCAGGCCGCGTCGCCGGCTCGATCGGCGACGCGGTGGCAATCAAGGCAGGACTTGCTTGAACGGCTTGACGACGACCTTGTCGTACACGCCGGCGGCGATGTACGGGTCGGCATCGGCCCAGGCCTGGGCGGCGGCCAGGGAGTCGAACTCGGCGACGATCAAGCTGCCGCTGAAGCCGGCTTCACCCGGGTCGTTGCTGTCGATGGCCGGGTGCGGGCCGGCCAGTACCACGCGGCCTTCGGCCTTGAGCTGCTGCAGGCGCTCAATGTGCGCCGGGCGTGCGGCCAGGCGTTTTTCCAGGGAGTTCGCGACGTCGCTGGCGATGATGGCGTAGAGCATGTCAATCCTTGGGTTTGGAGGTGGAGGGGTCGTCGTGCAGGTGACGCGACAGGTAAACACCCTGCGCCACCAGGAAGATCACGGTCATGCCCAGGCTGCCGAACACCTTGAAGTCGACCCAGAAGTCCTGGAAGGTAAAGGCAACGAACAGGTTGGCGGCGCCGCAGAACACGAAGAAGGCGACCCAGGCCACGTTCAGGCGCGACCAGATGGCGTCGGGCAGGGTCAAGGCGTGGCCCATGATGCGCTTGATCAGCACCCGGTCGCCGATGAAGTGACTACCGGCGAAGCCCAGGGCGAACAGCCAGTTGACCACCGGCGCCTTCCACTTGAGGAAGGTTTCGCTGTGAAAGGTCAGGGTCAGGCCACCGAACACCAGGCAGGCGATCAAGGTCAGCCACTGGCCCTTCTCCAGTTTGCGCTGGCGCAGGAACAGTGCGCCGTAAACCACCAGCGAGCTGATGATCAGCATCGCCGTGGCGCTGTAGATGCCGCCGAATTCGAAGCTGTGACCGGCGACGTCCACCGGGCGCGGGTCGAGCTTGTAGACGATGAAGAACAGCAGCAGCGGGATGAAATCGATGAATTGTTTCACAATGGCAGCCAGGATCGGGATGTGACGGCATAATAACAAACATCGATTCCAGCGAAAGCGCTCCTCCATGAATGTTGATCTGCACTGTCACAGCACGGCCTCCGACGGCGCCCTGTCGCCTGCGGACCTGGTCGCCCGGGCCCACGAGCACGGGGTGCAAACGCTGGCCCTGACCGACCACGATACCCTCGAAGGGCTGGCCGAGGCGCGCCTGGCCTGCCACGCGCGTGGCATGCACTGGGTCAGCGGCGTGGAGCTGTCGTGCACCTGGGGGGGCGCGACCATTCACGTGCTGGGCTACAACTTCCCGCTCGAAGCGCCGCCCTTGCTCCAGGCCATCGAGGCCTTGCACCGCGGCCGCTGGTTGCGCGCCGAGGAAATCGACAAACGGTTGGCGGCCAAGGGCATGCCGGGCGCCCTCGACGGCGCACGGGCCGTGCAGCAGGAACTGGGCGACAGCGGCAACGCCCCGGCGCGGCCGCACTTTGCCGAGTTCCTGGTGCGCGCCGGCCATGTCAAGGACCGCGCCGAGGCGTTCCGCAAGTGGCTCGGGGCCGGCAAGCTGGGCGACGTCAAGCAGCACTGGCCGACGCTCGATGAAACTGTCGCCACCCTGCGCCAGTCCAACGCCTGGGTGAGCCTTGCGCATCCCATGCATTACGATCTGACCCGCAGCAAGCGCAGGCGCCTGATTGCCGACTATATTCAGGCAGGCGGGCAGGCACTTGAAGTGGTCAACGGGATGATGCCGGCCGAGCAGGTGGGCACGATGTCCATCCTCACCCGTGAGTTCGGCCTGCTGGCAAGCGCTGGCAGCGATTTCCACGGCCCCGGCACCTGGGGCGAGATCGGTGCCTACCGGCCATTGCCCGAGGACTTGCCACCTCTGTGGCGTCGATTCAGCCATGAACAGCCTATGGCGCTATGAACAGGACGACTTTGTGAGCCAATTTTTCCAGATTCATCCGGAGAACCCACAACCGCGCCTGATCCGCCAGGCGGTGGAGATCATCCGCAAGGGCGGCGTGGTGGTCTACCCGACCGACTCGGCCTATGCCCTGGGTTGCCAGATCGGCGACAAGGCGGCGATCGAGCGCGTGCGCCGCCTGCGCGGCCTGGACAAGACCCACAACTTCACCCTGATGTGCTGCGACATGTCGCAACTGGGGCTGTACGCCAAGGTCGACACCGGCACCTTCCGCCTGCTCAAGGCCCATGTGCCCGGGCCCTACACCTTCATTCTCAACGGTACCCGCGAAGTGCCGCGCCTGCTGCTGCATGAAAAGCGCCGCACCATCGGCCTGCGCGTGCCGGACCACGGCATCACCCTGGCGCTGTTGGCCGAACTGGGCGAGCCGCTGATGAGCGTGAGCCTCATCCTGCCGGGCGACACCGAGCCGATGACCGATCCCTACGAGATCCGCGAGCGCCTGGAGCACCATGTGGACCTGGTCATCGACGGCGGCTTTGGCGACCTCAAGGCCTCGACCATCATCGACCTGTCGGGCGATGAACCTGAGCTGATCCGCGAAGGCTGCGGCGACCCCACGCCGTTCATGGTCAACGCGTGAGTCAGGTGGAAGTCGCCGAGGCGCCGGCCGAGCAGGCCGCTTCGCCCCAGCAGTTGCAACTGGCGCTGGTCTACGGCGAAGCACTCACCGAAATGCCGGTGGACCTGTACATCCCGCCGGACGCCCTGGAGGTGATCCTCGAAGCCTTCGAGGGGCCGCTGGACCTGCTGCTGTACCTGATCCGCAAGCAGAACATCGACATCCTCGACATCCCCGTGGCGGAGATCACACGCCAGTACATGGGCTATGTCGAGCTGATGAAGAGCGTGCGCCTGGAGCTGGCCGCCGAATACCTGGTGATGGCCGCGATGCTCGCCGAAATCAAGTCGCGCATGCTGTTGCCGCGCTCGGCAGAGGTCGAGGAAGAGGAGGGCGACCCGCGCGCCGAGCTGATCCGCCGCCTGCAGGAGTACGAGCGCTTCAAGGCTGCCGCCGAAGGCATCGACGAGTTGCCACGGGTGGGCCGTGAGATCGTCGTGCCGTGTCTTGAGGCCCCCCAGGCCAAGGTGCGCAAGCTGCTGCCGCAGGTCAGCCTGGAAGAGCTGCTGGTGTCCATGGCCGAAGTCATGCGCCGCAACGATCTGTTCGAGAGCCACCAGATCACCCGCGAGACGCTGTCCACCCGCGAGCGCATGAGTGATGTGCTGGAGCGCCTCAAAGGGGGGGCTTTCGTGCCGTTTGTCGAGCTGTTCGCTTCAGACGAGGGTAAGCTTGGCGTGGTGGTGACCTTCATGGCGATCCTCGAGCTGGTGAAGGAATCGCTGGTCGAACTGGTGCAGAATGCGCCCTTTGCGCCGATCCATGTGCGGCTGCGTCCCGAGTCTGTCGAAGAACCTGATGAACCTGAATGAACCCCGCGACCTGGCGTCGCTGATCGAAGCCTTCCTGCTCGCTTCGGGCAAGCCGCAGTCCCTCGAACGCCTCTACGAGCTGTTCGAGGAGGCCGAGCGCCCCGAGCCGAAGGTGTTCAAGAAGGCCCTGGAAGTGCTCGCCAAGTCCTGCGCCGGGCGGGCGTTCGAGCTCAAGGAGGTGGCCACCGGTTACCGCCTGCAGATTCGTGAAGACTTCGCGCCCTGGGTCGGACGGCTGTGGGAAGAGCGCCCGCAGCGATATTCCCGTGCGTTGCTCGAAACCATGGCGCTGATCGCCTACCGCCAGCCGATCACCCGTGGCGAGATCGAGGATGTGCGGGGTGTGGCGGTCAACAGCAACATCATCAAGACGTTGATGGAGCGCGAGTGGATCCGCGTGGTCGGCTACCGCGAGGTGCCCGGGCGCCCGGCGATGTTCGCCACCACCAAGGCATTTCTCGATCACTTCAATCTCAAGAGCCTGGACGAGCTGCCAGCGCTGGCCGAACTGCGCGAGATGGAGCCTCAACCGGTGCTTGATCCGGATGAGGCCCCGGTGCCGGCGCACATACAGGCCCTGGCCGATGCCAGCCTGGGCGAAGAAGAAGAGGTGGGTGAGCCCAAGCAAGAGACCAGCTTCCGCAGCCTGCTGGTGGAACTGGATGCCATGGAGGAGGGGCTGAAGACCGACTTCGACGACCTGCGCGAGGAAGAGCCCGAGGCCTCGGTAGAGGAAGAGGGCAAGTCGCAGCCCTGACTCTTCTGCTGCCTGCGCCGGCCTCTTCGCGGGTAAACCCGCTCCCACAGGGAAATCACAGTGCCTGGATGCGGCACGGTACCTGTGGGAGCGGGTTCACCCGCGAAGAGGCCGGTACTGCCTACTCATCACCATTAGGCAGAATTCACTCCCAAAGCCCACAAAACCCTCTACCCTGCAGTGCGTTCCCCCAGCGAACCGCGTATGATGCGCGGCCCTTTGGCGCGTTCGTCGCCAAGACCCTGATTTCATTCCTACACCGGGAGGTGCCCAGATGAGTGAGCAAGACCTGCAAAATACCGAAATTACCCCACCAGCCGGCGAAAAGCTGCAGAAAGTGCTGGCGCGCATTGGCGTCGGCTCGCGCCGTGACGTCGAAGCCTGGATCAGTCAGGGCCGCATCAAGGTCAACGGCGTCGAGGCCACCCTCGGCCTGCGTGTCGACCTGCACGACGCCATTACTGTCGATGGCAAGCTGATCAAGCGTGAAGAGGCCGCCGAGGCCACGCGCCGGGTAATCATGTACAACAAGCCCGACGGCGAGATCTGCACCCGTGACGACCCGGAAGGCCGCCCGACCGTGTTCGACCGCTTGCCGCGGCCAAAAGAAGGCCGCTGGATCAACATCGGCCGCCTCGACATCAACACCACTGGCCTGCTGCTGTTCACAACCGACGGCGAACTGGCCAACCGCCTCATGCACCCGTCCTACGAGATGGACCGCGAGTACGCCGTGCGTGTGCGTGGTGAAGTCGATGACGAAATGATCGATCGCCTCAAGGCCGGCGTGATGCTCGAAGACGGCCCGGCCAAGTTCACCGACATCCAGAAGGCACCAGGCGGCGAAGGCTTCAACCACTGGTACCACTGCGTGGTGATGGAAGGCCGTAACCGTGAAGTGCGCCGCCTGTGGGAATCCCAGGGCATGGTGGTCAGCCGCCTGAAGCGCGTGCGCTTCGGCCCGGTGTTCCTCAACTCCGACCTGCCGATGGGCCGCTGGCGTGAAATGACCCAGGGCGAAATCGACATCCTCGCCGCTGAAGTCGGCCTGCAGCCGGTTGCGCTGCCAGCCTTGAATCTCAAGGCCAAGGACAAGATGGAGCGCCTGCAGCGCAAGTCGAGCCGCCCGCTGGGGCGCAACGAGCGCGTGCGCAGCCTGCGTCCGGCCCATGAGGGTGCCGCGGCCGAGCGTCCAGCTCGCCAGTCGCGTGACGAAGCACCGCGCAAGGGCAACCGTGGCAGCGCCGTGGCCGAGCGCCCGAGCGAGATGCGCAAGCGCCCAGGCAAGCCTGACGGTGATAAGCCGGCCGGCCGTGGTCGCGGCAAGCCGCGGGGTTGATTGCCCTGTGCAGCCATCAGGAACCAGCCTTCGGGCTGGTTTTTTTATGCCTGTCACAATTCGGGCCGCCAGGCGGCCCCAACCTATTGAACAAAAAGAATTTTTCGGACGACTGGCAAGTTTTCGAACCGTGCTGTAAAGAAAACTATACATAACGGCCCGAATTCTGCCTGCAATTCGGAATTTTCCCGCTCGTGTAAACAGAACTTGCCGCTGCGTCCGCCGCGAGGCCACTGCTCCGATCCCGCCCGGTCTTGCTCAAACCCCCGTACCACGGTGATATAGCGCTCATTGCCATGTGCAAAAGCCCGTCCACAGAGCCGGGCCAACAGAACAACAAATGGAGGCGCCATGTACGCCGATCACTTCGCCTTTTCAGGCTCCTACCACAGGATCGCTGCGTTTTTTCCCAAGGAAACGATGCAACGCGTTGACGCCTGCGCGTTTGCAGGGGTATACAGTGCGCCGCGTTTTACCTGTGACCCTCTTGCGTACCGCGCACTCCTGCCCACACCTGGCTGATCCGCCCCGGCGGTATCCGTTGGCAGGAAACCCAAGGTAACCACCTTGCCCATTCCGCTGCGCCACGAGCGCGGTGGGTCCGATTCCGTCACAGATAAAAACAATGCAGGTGACTTCGTTCATGAGTGGACAAAACATGCATTCAGGCGAGCTCAAGCGGGGCCTGAAGAACCGCCACATCCAGTTGATCGCCCTCGGCGGCGCGATTGGTACCGGCCTGTTCCTCGGCTCGGCAGGCGTGATGAAATCCGCCGGCCCGTCGATGATCCTCGGTTACGCCATCTGCGGCTTCATCGCCTTCATGATCATGCGCCAACTCGGCGAGATGATTGTCGAAGAGCCGGTGGCCGGCTCGTTCAGCCACTTCGCACACACCTACTGGGGCGGCTTCGCCGGTTTCCTGTCGGGCTGGAACTGCTGGGTGCTGTACATCCTGGTGGGCATGTCGGAGCTGTCGGCGGTAGGCAAGTACGTGCATTACTGGTGGCCGGAGATCCCGACCTGGGTCACGGCAGCAGCGTTCTTCGTGCTGATCAACGCCATCAACCTGATGAACGTGAAGTTCTTCGGTGAAGCTGAATTCTGGTTTGCCATCATCAAGGTCGTGGCCATCGTCAGCATGATCGGCCTGGGTGCCTACCTGCTGACCAGCGGCAACGGCGGCCCTGACGCCTCGGTGAGCAACCTGTGGAGCCACGGCGGCTTCTTCCCGCATGGTGTCAGCGGCCTGGTGATGGCCCTGGCGTTCATCATGTTCTCGTTCGGTGGCCTGGAAATGCTCGGCTTCACCGCCGCCGAGGCCGACAAGCCAAAGATCGTGATCCCGAAAGCGATCAACCAGGTCATCTACCGCATCCTGATCTTCTATGTCGGCGCTCTGGTCGTGCTGCTGTCGCTGACCCCATGGGACAACCTAGTCGCCAGCATCGATGCGTCCGGCGGCAGCTATGGCAGCAGCCCGTTCGTCCAGGTGTTCTCGCTGCTGGGCAGCGATGTGGCGGCCAACCTGCTGAACTTCGTGGTGCTGACCGCAGCGCTGTCGGTCTACAACAGCGGCACCTACTGCAACGCCCGCATGCTGCTGGGCATGGCCGAGCAGGGTGATGCCCCGGCCTCGCTGGCCAAGGTCGACAAGCGCGGCGTGCCGGTGCGTTCGATCCTGGTGTCGGCGGGTGTGACCCTGATCGCCGTGCTGCTCAACTACCTGATGCCGCAGAATGCGCTGGAGCTGCTGATGTCGCTGGTAGTGGCAACCCTGGTGATCAACTGGGCGATGATCAGCTACTCGCACCTGAAGTTCCGCCAGCACCTTGACCGCGTTGGGCAGAAGCCGCTGTTCAAGGCGCTGTGGTACCCGTACGGCAACTACCTGGTGCTGGCCTTCGTGGTGCTGATCCTCGGCATCATGCTGATGATTCCGGGCATCCAGGTGTCGGTGTATGCGATTCCGGTGTGGCTGGCGGCGATGCTGCTGGCGTACCTGGCCAAGGGGCGTCGTCGGCCGCTGGCCAATGGCACTGCTGGTACCGTGGCCAAGTAAATCCTTGGCTGCTTGAAGAAACCCGATGTCAGGTGACTGGCATCGGGTTTTTTGTTGCCTGTTCCGGCCTCTTCGCGGGTAAACCCGCTCCCACAGGAAATCACTGGCCTCGAGAAGTGCGCTGTACCTGTGGGAGCGGGTTTACCCGCGAAGAGGCCGGAACAGGATTCAGATCTGTTCCAGCAACCAGCTGCGAAATGCCCTGAGGGAAGGCAGCGCCTCATTGCGCGGCGGATAGATCAGGTAATAACTGCGCTGACTGGCAAACGCCGCCCCAGGGCTGAATAGTTCACCCTTGGCCAACTCTTCTTCCACCAGAATCCGTGGTACCAGGCCAATGCCGATCCCGGCCCGCACCGCCTGAATCAGGTGCGAGGTCAGTTCGAAGCTCGGCCCCAGGCGCATCGCCCGGTGCGCCAGGCCATGGTGGGAAAACCACTCGCCCCAGGCGTGGGGGTTGTTGGCCACGTTCAGCAGCACCTCTTCACTGATCCGCGCCGGGCCCCAGCCTTGGGCATCGCCACACGCTTCAGGCGGCAGGATCACCACCAGCTCCTCGGCATGCAGGCGATGGCAGATCAGCCCGGGCAGGTCGTGGCTGGCCACGCCGATGGCGGCGTCGATCTCGCTGGTGTCGAAGTTGATCGCTTCGATGCGTGAATGAATGTGCACCAGCATGCCCGGGTGGGCACTGTAGAACGCATGCAGGCGCGGCAGCAGCCACTTCGAGCCGAAGGTGGGCAGGGTGGCCAGGCGCAGGGTGCCGACCCCGGACTGGTAGGCCAGCGCCTGCAAGGTGGCGCTGCGTATGCGCCCCAGCGCCTCGCTCAGCTCGCGCTGGTACAGCCGGCCGACGTCGGTCAGCTGCACCTGGCGGCCCTCGCGGCGGAACAGGGTCAGGCCCAGTTGCTGTTCCAGTGCCTGCACCTGACGGCTGACCGCGCTCTGGGTCAGCGACAGTTCGGCGGCGGCGCGGGTGTAGCTTTCATGCCGGGCCGCCGCTTCGAAAGCCAGCAGCAGCGACATGGACGGTGTCAGGTGGCGGTAATTCATTCATAAAAGTCATTGATAGCGGCAGGATTATCCGTTTGCCCCTGAAGCGAAACTACAGGAACATTGGCCTATACGTCATCCCTGCATGAAGCAATGCATGCCGGAGCGACAGGATTCCCGTGAAATAGCCATTATCAAGAGGCCATCCTTCGATGATCGCCCAGCTGTCGACCGTTGCGCCGAGCGCCAACTACCCCGAATTCCTCGAAGCCCTGCGCAACAGCGGCTTCCGTGGCCAGATCAGCGCTGACTACGGCACCCGTACGGTGCTGGCCACCGACAACTCGATCTACCAGCGCCTGCCCCAGGCGGCGGTGTTCCCGCTGGACGCCGATGACGTGGCGCGTGTCGCCACCCTGATGGGTGAGCCGCGTTTCCAGCAAGTCAAGCTGACCCCGCGCGGTGGTGGTACCGGCACCAACGGCCAGTCGCTGACCGACGGTATCGTCGTCGATTTGTCGCGGCACATGAACCAGATCCTCGAAATCAACGTCGAGGAGCGCTGGGTGCGGGTCCAGGCCGGTACCGTCAAGGATCAGCTCAATGCCGCGCTCAAGCCCCACGGCCTGTTCTTCGCCCCTGAGCTGTCGACCTCCAACCGCGCCACCGTCGGCGGCATGATCAACACCGATGCCAGCGGCCAGGGCAGCTGCACCTACGGCAAGACCCGCGACCACGTGCTGGAACTGCACAGTGTGCTGCTCGGCGGCGAGCGCCTGCACAGCCTGCCGATCGACGACGCCGCGTTGGAGCAGGCCTGCGCCGCGCCTGGCCGGGTTGGTGAGGTCTACCGCATGGCCCGGGAGATTCATGAAACCCAGGCCGAACTGATCGAGACCACTTTCCCCAGGCTCAACCGCTGTCTGACCGGCTACGACCTCGCGCACCTGCGTGACGAACAAGGCCGCTTCAACCTCAACAGTGTGCTGTGCGGTGCCGAAGGCTCGCTGGGCTATGTGGTCGAAGCCAAGCTCAATGTGCTGCCGATCCCGAAGTATGCCGTGCTGGTCAACGTGCGCTACAGCAGCTTCATGGACGCCCTGCGCGACGCCAACGCACTGATGGCGCTCAAGCCGCTGTCGATCGAGACGGTCGACTCCAAGGTGCTGATGCTGGCAATGAAGGACATTGTCTGGCACAGCGTTGCCGAGTACTTCCCGGCCGACCCCGAGCGCCCGACCCTGGGCATCAACCTGGTGGAGTTCTGCGGCGACGAGCCGGCCGAGGTCAACGCCCGGGTCCGGGCATTCATCGACCACCTGCAGCGCGATACCAGTGTCGAACGCCTGGGCCATACCCTGGCCGAGGGCGCCGAAGCGGTGACCCGCGTCTACACCATGCGCAAGCGTTCGGTGGGCCTGCTCGGCAACGTCGAAGGCGAGGTGCGCCCGCAACCGTTCGTTGAAGACACCGCCGTGCCGCCAGAGCAACTGGCCGACTACATCGCTGAATTCCGCGCGCTGCTTGACGGCTACGGCCTGGCCTATGGCATGTTCGGCCACGTCGATGCCGGCGTGCTGCACGTGCGCCCGGCGCTGGACATGAAAGACCCGGCCCAGGCTGCGCTGGTCAAGCCGATCTCCGACGCCGTGGCCGCGCTGACCAAACGCTATGGCGGTCTGCTGTGGGGCGAGCACGGCAAGGGCCTGCGCTCGGAATACGTGCCGGAGTACTTCGGCGAACTGTACCCGGCGTTGCAGCGCCTGAAGGGCGCCTTCGACCCGCACAACCAGCTCAACCCTGGCAAGATCTGCACGCCGCCGGACAGCGCCGAAGGCCTGACCAAGGTCGACGGCGTGACCCTGCGTGGCGACCTCGACCGCACCATCGATGAACGCGTGTGGCAGGACTTCCCCAGCGCCGTGCACTGCAACGGCAACGGCGCCTGCTACAACTACGACCCCAACGATGCCATGTGCCCGTCGTGGAAGGCTACCCGCGAACGTCAGCATTCGCCCAAGGGCCGTGCCTCGCTGATGCGCGAATGGCTGCGCCTGCAGGGCGAGGCCAACATCGACGTGCTGGCGGCGGCGCGCAACAAGGTGTCGTGGCTCAAGGGGCTGCCGGCCCGGCTGCGCAACAACCGCGCCCGCGACCAGGGCCAGGAAGACTTCTCCCATGAGGTGTATGACGCCATGGCCGGCTGCCTGGCCTGCAAGTCGTGCGCCGGGCAGTGCCCGATCAAGGTCAACGTGCCGGACTTCCGTTCGCGCTTCCTCGAGCTGTACCACGGCCGCTACCAGCGCCCGCTGCGTGACTACCTGATTGGCTCGCTGGAGTTCACCATTCCGTACCTTGCCCATGCGCCTGGCCTGTACAACGCGGTGATGGGCTCGAAGTGGGTCAGCAAGCTGCTGGCGGACAAGGTCGGCATGGTCGACAGCCCGCTGATCAGCCGTTTCAACTTCCAGTCGACCCTGACCCGCTGCCGCGTCGGCGTGGCCAGCGTGCCGGCGCTGCGCGAGCTGACCCCGGCCCAGCGCGAGCGCAGCATCGTGCTGGTACAGGATGCCTTCACCCGCTACTTCGAAACGCCGTTGCTGGCCGCGTTCATCGAACTGGCCCATCGCCTGGGGCACCGGGTGTTCCTCGCGCCTTACAGCGCCAACGGCAAGCCGCTGCATGTGCAGGGCTTCCTGGGTGCCTTCGCCAAGGCGGCGATCCGCAACGCGACCCAGCTCAAGGCCCTGGCTGACTGCGGCGTGCCGCTGGTGGGGCTGGACCCGGCGATGACCCTGGTCTACCGCCAGGAGTACCAGAAGGTGCCGGGCCTCGGAGAATGCCCGCAAGTGCAGCTGCCACAGGAATGGCTGATGAACGTGCTGCCGGAGCAGGCGCCTGCTGCGCCGGGCAACTTCCGCCTGATGGCGCACTGCACCGAGAAGACCAACGTGCCGGCCAGCACCAAGCAGTGGGAACAGGTGTTTGCCCGCCTTGGGCTGAAGCTGGTGACCGAGGCGACCGGCTGCTGCGGCATGTCCGGTACCTACGGGCACGAAGCGCGTAATCAGGAGACTTCGCGGACCATCTTCGAACAGTCGTGGGCGACCAAACTGGACAAGGAAGGCGAGGCGCTGGCGACCGGTTACTCGTGCCGCAGCCAGGTCAAGCGCATGACCGAGCGGCAGATGCGCCACCCGCTGGAAGTGGTGTTGCAGTACGCCAAGCGCTGACCTTCAGGGCCCCGGGGGGGGGCTGCTTCGCAGCCCACTCGCGACTAAAGCCGCTCCCACAGGAATATCACCGCCCTCAGGCCTGGTGAAATCCCTGTAGGAGCGGCTTTAGCCGCGAGAGGCCCTCAAGGGCGCCACAGCTATCAGTTTTCCAGGCGCCGGCGGGCCTGCTTGTAAAGATACAGGCTCAGCACCAGCCCACAGCACGCCGCCGCTGCCGCAAACAGAAACATCGAAGCAAACCCGAACCCCGACGCCACCGCCCCCACCAGCGGCCCGGTAATGCCCAGCGACAGATCGATGAACAGCGAATACGCTCCCACCGCCGCCCCGCGGTTGGCCGCCGACACCTGGTTCACTGCCTCCACGCCCAGCGCCGGGAACACCAGCGAGAAGCCGAACCCGCTCAGCGCCGCCCCCGCCAATGCCAGCTCGGCATTCGGTGCCAGCCACAGCATCAGCAGCCCCAGCGTTTCCACGGACAGGCAAACGATTGCCACCCGGAACCCACCTATCCGGTTGATCAGGTTGCCAAACAGCAACCGCGCGCAGATGAAACTGGCGCCGAACAGGCTCAGGGTCAGCGCCGCATTGGCCCAGCCGCGGCTGGCGTAATACAGGGTGATGAAGGTGGCGATGGTGCCGAAGCCGATCGAGCCCAGGGCCAGCCCCGAACCATGCGGGAACACCTTGCCCAGCACCTGCATGAACGGCAGGCGCTTGCCGCTGACCACCGGTGCAGCGCGTTTTGGCCAGGCCAGCAGCAGGCCCAGCGCGCACAGCAGGAGGATGCTCGTCCCCATGCTCCACAGCCCCAGGTTTTTGACCATCAGCACGCCCAGTGGCGCACCGATGGCCAGCGCGCCATAACTGGCGATGCCGTTCCAGGAAATGACCTTGGCGGTGTGCTCGGCACCGACCCGGCCGATGCCCCAGCCGATCGAGCCGGAACCCACCAGGCTTTCCGCGCTGCCCAGCACCAGGCGGCCGACCAGCAGGCAGCCGAGGCTGACCCAAGGCAGGTGGGTGAGGAAGGCACAGGCCAGCATGAACACACCGCTCAGGCCGCAGCCTGCCAGGCCATACATGACCGCCTTCTTGCTGCCATGGTTGTCGATGATACGGCTGGCGGTAGGGCGGCTGAGCAGGGTGGCGAGGTACTGCACGCTGATCACCAGGCCCGCGATCACGGCGCTGAAGCCGAGGTCGTTGTGCACATAGCCGGGCAGTACGGCGAGGGGGATGCCGATGTTCAGGTAGCCGATGAAGGTGAACAGGACGATGGAAACGACTTGCAGGGTGACCGCAAGAGGGCGCGGTGAGTCAGGCATGGGGGTCTTCGTGGCAGAGGTTCGTGACGGTGTGAAAACGTGATGACGGGGGTAGCCCGCAGGTCAGCCGTTTTCACACAGTCGGAGGGTTGCGCGGTTTATTCCTGGTCAGCGCTGGATTGGTCGTCACCATCCTGATCGACGGCAGGCGCCGGTTCAGCGTGGACGGTAACGGATGGCTCTTCGGGGTTCAGGCTTGGGAAGGGAAGATTCGGGATTTCATGCATCTCGTCGTTCCTCGCAAGTGTGAGTGAAAAGTCTGCGCCAGGCGCGTTTGGAGCTTCGTGAAGCGTGGGCAGGATACACAAGTCTGGATGACAGTTTGTAACTTTTCCCCGTCACTTGTCGGTTTTGCGGGCGGATACCGGACGGATTGCGGGCAAAAAAACAGGGCCATCAGGCCCTGTCGTTGGGGGTTACTTGCGGCCTTCAGCCGTCTCGGCGACCTTGTCGGTGCGTGCGCACATGATGAAGTCATTGCGGTGCAGGCCCTTGATCGAGTGGCTCCACCAGGTCACGGTGACCTTGCCCCACTCGGTCATCAGGCCAGGGTGGTGGCCTTCGGCTTCGGCGATTTCGCCCACGGCATTGGTGAAGGCCAGGGCCTGCTTGAAGTTCTTGAACAGGAACACGCGCTCCAGTTCCATGTGGCCATCGCGGATTTCGATGTTCCAGTCCGGGATCTCGCGGATCAGTACCGCCAGTTCCTCGTCGGTGACCTTGGGTGCATCAGCGCGGCAGGCTTCACAGTGGGCTTGGTTCAAGGCATTCATGGGTGTGTTTTCCGCTTCGAGTTGTTATCGGCAAGGTGCTCAGGCAGCGACCTTGGGTGGAAATTTCGGTGCGTGCAGCCCCAGTTGCATGGCTTGCTGGACCATGGCCATGATGTCTTCGTGGGCCAGGTCGAACAGGCGCTTCATGTTTGGCAGCACGAAGTACAGCGGCTGCAGGATGTCGATACGGTACGGCGTGCGCATGCACTCGATCGGGTCGAAGGCCTGGTGCTCAGGCTCGCCAGAGAGACTGTAGACGGTCTCCTTCGGCGAGGAGAGGATGCCGCCGCCATAGATCTTGCGGCCCTGCGCGGTTTCCATCAGGCCGAACTCGATGGTCATCCAGTACAGGCGGGCCAGGTAGACGCGTTGTTCCTTGGTCGCGGCCAGGCCGAGCTTGCCGTAGGTGTGAGTGAATTCGGCGAAGAACGGGTTGGTCAGCAGCGGGCAGTGGCCGAAGATCTCGTGGAAGATGTCCGGTTCTTGCAGGTAATCCAGTTCTTCCGGGGTGCGGATAAAGGTGGCGACCGGGAAGCGCTTGCTTGCCAGCAGCTCGAAGAATGTCTGGAAGGGAATCAGCGCCGGTACGCGGGCAACCTGCCAGCCGGTGGTGGCACCCAGCACCTTGTTGATTTCGCCCAGCTGCGGAATGCGCTCATGGGGCAGTTTGAGCTGGTCGATGCCGTCCAGGTATTCCTGGCACGCGCGGCCTTCGATGACGTTCAGCTGGCGGGTGATCAGGGTGTTCCATACCGCATGCTCTTGCTGCGGGTAGTCGATAAAACCATGCGCATCGGGCTCGCGTGCCACGTATTGCGTCTGTTTCATGTGGCTCTCCTGGTGAGGCTTTTCTTGTTATGTCCACGACATGACCTAGGAATATCCCTTCACTGGATGATTTGCACGGGGGTAAGCGCCGCTGCTGGATGCTCCTTGGCCTGCGTCGCGTAACGATTATTTTACAAAATGCCGCGCATGCCGGAAAATCCGGCTCATCGAGCTGCCCTTGATGGGGTTTTTGTCAGCTTATCTTTACGACTTTTCTGTGCGAGGTTGAAAATCTCGCCGCTTCGAGAGCATCCATGCGTATCAAAGTGCACTGCCAGAACCGCATCGGCATTCTTCGCGACATCCTCAACCTGCTGGTGGAATACGGCATCAACGTGCTGCGCGGCGAGGTGGGGGGAGACCATGGCAACGCCATCTACCTGCATTGCTCGAACCTGATCAATCTGCAGTTCCAGGCATTGCGGCCCAAGTTCGAGTCGATCGCTGGCGTATTTGGTGTCAAGCGCGTCGGCCTGATGCCCAGCGAGCGTCGGCATATGGAACTCAACGCACTGCTTGGCGCGCTGGATTTCCCGGTATTGTCGATCGACATGGGGGGCAGCATCGTCGCGGCCAACCGCACTGCGGCGCAGTTGCTCGGGGTGCGCGTCGACGAAGTGCCAGGCATGCCGCTGGCGCGCTATGTCGAGGATTTCGACCTGCCTGAACTGGTGCGTGCCAACAAGTCGCGCATCAATGGCCTGCGCATCAAGGTCAAAGGTGACGTGTTCCTGGCCGATATTGCGCCGCTGCAGTCCGAGCACGATGACAGCGAGGCCCTGGCCGGTGCCGTGCTGACCTTGCACCGCGCCGACCGCATCGGGGAGCGCATCTACAACGTGCGCAAACAGGAATTGCGCGGCTTCGACAGCATCTTCCAGAGTTCGCGGGTAATGGCGGCGGTGGTGCGTGAGGCGCGGCGCATGGCGCCGCTGGATGCGCCCCTGCTGATCGAAGGCGAGACCGGCACCGGCAAGGAATTGCTGGCCCGAGCCTGCCACCTGGCCAGCCCACGTGGCCAAGCGCCTTTGATGGCCCTCAATTGCGCTGGCCTGCCCGAGTCGATGGCCGAGACCGAGTTGTTTGGTTATGGCCCAGGGGCTTTCGAGGGGGCACGTGCCGAGGGCAAGTTGGGGCTGCTGGAGTTGACCGCCGGCGGTACCCTGTTCCTTGATGGGGTGGGGGAGATGAGCCCGCGCCTGCAGGTCAAGTTGCTGCGCTTCTTGCAGGACGGTTGCTTCCGCCGCGTCGGCAGCGACGAAGAGGTGTACCTGGATGTGCGGGTGATCTGCGCCACCCAGGTGGACCTGTCCGAGCTGTGTGCCCGTGGCGAGTTCCGCCAGGACCTGTATCACCGGCTCAACGTGCTGTCGCTGCACATTCCGCCACTGCGCGAGTGCATGGATGGGCTGGAAGGGCTGGTGCAGCATTTCCTCGACCAGGCCAGCCGGCAGATCGGCTGCGCCATGCCACGCCTGGCACCGGCGGCCATGGACAAGCTCAGTCAGTATCACTGGCCGGGCAATGTGCGGCAGTTGGAGAACGTGTTGTTCCAGGCGGTTTCGTTATGCGAAGGCGGGGTGGTGAAAGGCGAGCATATACGCTTGCCGGACTATGGTGTGCGGCAACCGTTGGGCGAGTTTTCGCTGGACGGGGATCTTGCGCAGATTGTCGGCCGATTTGAAAAGGCGGTACTGGAAAGTCTGATGAGCGAGTTTCCCAGTAGCCGGGCATTGGGTAAACGGCTGGGCGTCTCCCACACGACGATTGCCAACAAGTTAAGGGATTATTCCCTGGGCAAGTCGGCAGATTAAATAACTTTTAGTTAATGGCCTGTTAACTTTGCAGGGGCGCAGAAGTTGCGGGGCGGACCAGCACGCGAACGGGGCCCGCAAGGGCCCCGGTTCGAGGTATCAGCCGTTGGAGCAGCCGTTGCCCATCACGCGGTATTCGAGAATGTGCTTCTGGCCCTTGGAGTCCTCGTAGGTCATGCGGGCGGGCACGACTTCACACACGTTGGGCACTTCGCTCATGGAGATGACCCGAGCAATGTCCAGGTGCTGCGAGTAACTGTACTGTTCAACCGGAATCTGCTCGACATTGTTTGCTTCGTCGGCCATCGCCGCGCCGCAAAGACCGCCAAGTACCAATACCAGTAAAGCTTTCATTTTCATTTTACCTGTCTAAGGTCGTGAGGGGGCACGCGACGCTTGTGGCGCCGCGAGTACTGCATAAGTTCAACTATCGGGATGAGAGGGGGATTAACTGATTGCCTTCGTGGGGGCTGTTTCAGTAGTTAATCGCCTTGCCGTTGCTGGCGAGGTGAATCTTATGCCTGGGCAACTAAGGGAAACAGATGGCGTTTTGATAAAGTTTTTTTGCCTTTTTCCATAATCTGTAACAATCCGCTGGCAGGCGTTGTCGCATTTTTCCCTTGCCGGGCCGATAGCTGCGGGCTAGAGCCTTCTGTGCCGTTCGCATGAAGATTTTGCTGTCGCGCTACTACCATCGTCGTATGGTTTTTCCCGCTCTGGTACAGTTACAAACGGTTCCATACAAAAACAACTATTACACCGAGGTAACACAGATGAGTGCGGCTCCACTGTATCCCGTTCGTCCCGAGGTTGCGGCCACTACCCTGACCGACGAGGCCACCTACAAGGCCATGTACCAGCAATCGGTGATCAACCCGGACGGCTTCTGGCGTGAGCAGGCCCAGCGGCTGGACTGGATCAAGCCGTTCACCAAGGTCAAGCAGACCTCGTTCGACGACCACCATGTCGATATCAAGTGGTTTGCCGACGGCACTCTGAACGTCTCCTCCAACTGCCTGGACCGCCACCTCGAAGAGCGCGGCGACCAACTGGCAATCATCTGGGAAGGCGACGACCCTTCCGAGCACCGCAACATCACCTACCGTGAGCTGCACGAGCAGGTCTGCAAGTTCGCCAACGCCCTGCGCGGTCAGGACGTGCACCGTGGCGATGTGGTGACGATCTACATGCCGATGATCCCCGAGGCCGTGGTCGCCATGCTGGCTTGCGCCCGCATCGGTGCGATCCACTCGGTGGTGTTCGGCGGCTTCTCCCCGGAAGCACTGGCCGGCCGCATCATCGACTGCAAGTCGAAGGTTGTCATTACCGCCGATGAGGGCCTGCGTGGTGGCCGTCGTACCCCGCTCAAGGCCAACGTCGACCTGGCGCTGACCAACCCGGAAACCAACAGCGTGCAGAAGATCATCGTGTGCAGGCGCACCGGTGGCGAGATCGCCTGGCACCAGCACCGCGACATCTGGTTCGAAGACCTGATGAAGGTTGCCTCCAGCCACTGTGCGCCGAAGGAAATGGGTGCCGAGGAGCCGCTGTTCATCCTTTATACCTCCGGCTCCACCGGCAAGCCGAAGGGCGTACTGCATACCACCGGTGGTTACCTGGTGTACGCCGCGCTGACCCATGAGCGCGTGTTCGACTACCGTCCGGGCGAAGTCTACTGGTGCACTGCCGATGTCGGCTGGGTGACGGGCCACAGCTACATCGTCTACGGCCCGCTGGCCAACGGCGCCACCACGCTGCTGTTCGAAGGCGTGCCGAACTACCCGGACATCACCCGCGTGTCGAAGATCGTCGACAAGCACAAGGTCAATATTCTCTACACCGCACCGACCGCGATCCGCGCCATGATGGCCGAAGGGCAGGCAGCCGTAGCGGGCGCCGACGGTTCCAGCCTGCGCCTGCTGGGCTCGGTGGGCGAGCCGATCAACCCTGAGGCGTGGAACTGGTACTACAAGACGGTTGGCAAGGAGCGTTGCCCGATCGTCGATACGTGGTGGCAAACCGAAACCGGTGGCGTACTGATCAGCCCGCTGCCAGGTGCCACGGCGCTCAAGCCGGGCTCGGCGACCCGTCCGTTCTTCGGCGTGGTGCCGGCGTTGGTGGACAACCTGGGCAACCTGATCGAAGGGGCCGCCGAAGGCAACCTGGTGATCCTCGATTCCTGGCCGGGCCAGTCGCGTTCGCTGTATGGCGACCATGATCGTTTCGTCGACACCTACTTCAAGACCTTCCGCGGCATGTACTTCACCGGTGACGGCGCACGTCGTGACGAGGATGGCTACTACTGGATCACCGGCCGCGTGGACGATGTGCTCAACGTGTCCGGCCACCGCATGGGCACCGCCGAGATCGAAAGCGCCATGGTCGCCCATGCCAAGGTGGCGGAAGCTGCAGTGGTTGGCGTGCCGCACGACATCAAGGGGCAAGGCATCTATGTCTATGTCACCCTCAATGCCGGCATCGAGCCGAGCGAGCAGCTGCGCCTGGAGCTGAAGAACTGGGTGCGCAAGGAGATCGGCCCGATTGCCTCGCCGGATGTGATCCAGTGGGCGCCGGGGCTGCCGAAAACCCGCTCGGGCAAGATCATGCGGCGTATTCTGCGCAAGATCGCCACGGCCGAATACGATGCCCTGGGTGATATCTCGACCCTGGCCGACCCGAGTGTGGTGCAGCACCTGATCGACACCCACAAAGCGATGAGCCTGGCTTCGGCCTGATAAGCCGCATAGACGATGGATGGTGCAAAACCCCGCCAGGGCAACCGGCGGGGTTTTTGCTTTACTGTTACCCGACAATCATCGGTAACTGTTCTGTCACCGATTTCGCACAGGATCGGGGCGCAGGGAAACAGGTCCGTGTCATTTCGGTGCGTTCGCTTGGCTGTTTTCAGCAAGGTGAAACGCTGCACTTGCCGTATCGCAAGGGTTTGCCAATAATAGGCCCGGTAATTGCTTGGCTTACAGGTTATTTCTCTCGAGCTCTTGCATGTTTTGCAAAAGCTGTCAACATCGCCCGCCGCGATTTCAAGCGCTTCTGTAAGTAGTTGTCGCTTTGAAGAAATATCGACTACCGGGCTGTCGTTAAAATGCCACTCACTCGCTCGTGGTCTGCGACCTTGGTCGAAACCTGCGCGGCTCGCGTTGTACCCATTCGCATATCGGGCAGTTGTTACCCCTGCCTCGTATTGCCCCGTACCGATGGAGTTACCTGATGAAGAAGCTCGCACTGCTTGGCGCCCTGGCGCTTTCTGTGTTTTCCCTGGTGTCGCAGGCCGATGAAAAACCGTTGAAGATCGGCATCGAAGCCGCCTACCCACCGTTCGCCTTCAAGCAGCCAGACGGCAGCATCGCCGGTTTCGACTACGACATCGGCAACGCCCTGTGTGAAGAGATGAAGGCCAAGTGCACCTGGGTCGAGCAAGAGTTCGACGGCCTTATCCCGGCGCTGAAGGTGCGCAAGATCGACGCCATCCTGTCTTCGATGTCGATCACCGACGACCGCAAGAAGTCGGTCGACTTCACCAAGCGCTACTACCTGACTCCAGCACGCCTGGTCATGAAGGAAGGCACCACCGTCAGCGACAGCCTCGACGAACTCAAGGGCAAGAAGATCGGTGTACAGCGCGGCTCGATCCACGACCGCTTCGCCAAGGAAGTGCTGGCTCCCAAGGGCGCCACTGTCGTGCCTTATGGCACCCAGAACGAAATCTACCTGGACGTTGCCGCCGGTCGCCTTGACGGTACCGTGGCCGACGCCACCCTGCTCGAAGACGGCTTCCTGAAAACCGATGCTGGCAAAGGCTTTGCCTTCGTCGGCCCATCGTTCACCGACGTCAAGTACTTCGGTGACGGCGTCGGCATCGCCGTGCGCAAAGGCGACGATGCCAACCGCGAGCGCATCAACAAGGCTATCGACGCCATCCGCGCCAACGGCAAGTACAAAGAAATCGAGAAGAAGTACTTCAACTTCGACATCTACGGTCCAGACTCGAACTAAGGCGTCGGGTTTCACCTGTGCAATGGTGCAAACAGCAGAAGCTCTGAGGTTTGCACCATTTTTCATTCCCAAGCCCTGAGGAATCCCAATCATGTTGAAAGGCTATGGGGCAGTCATCCTCGACGGGGCGTGGCTGACGCTACAGCTCGCCTTGTCGTCGATGGCCCTGGCCATCGTCCTCGGCCTGATCGGCGTGGCGCTGCGCTTGTCGCCGGTGCGCTGGCTGGCCTGGCTGGGGGATCTGTATTCCACGGTGATCCGTGGCATCCCCGACCTGGTCCTGATCCTGCTGATTTTCTACGGCGGCCAGGACATCATCAACCGGGTGGCGCCGCTGCTCGGCTATGACGACTACATCGACCTGAACCCGCTGGTGGCCGGTATCGGCACGCTGGGCTTCATTTTCGGTGCGTACCTGTCGGAAACCTTCCGGGGTGCGTTCCTCGGTATCCCCAAGGGCCAGGCCGAAGCCGGCGTGGCCTATGGCATGAGCGCGCGCCAGGTGTTCTTCCGCATCCAGGTGCCACAGATGATCCGCCTGGCCATCCCGGGCTTCACCAACAACTGGCTGGTGCTGACCAAGGCCACGGCGCTGATTTCGGTGGTCGGCCTGCAGGACATGATGTTCAAGGCCAAGCAGGCGGCCGACGCCACCCGCGAGCCTTTCACCTTCTTCCTGGCCGTGGCTGCGCTGTACCTGGTGATCACCAGTATTTCGCTGCTGGCGCTGAAGTATCTGGAGCGCCGCTACTCGGTTGGCGTCAAGGTGGCTGAACTATGATTTTCGACTACAACGTCGTCTGGGAGGCCATGCCGCTGTATCTCGGCGGCCTGCTGACCACCCTCAAGCTGCTGGCGCTGTCGCTGTTGTTCGGGCTGCTGGCGGCGATTCCGCTGGGCCTGATGCGGGTATCCAGGCAGCCGCTGGTGAACCTGGTCGCCTGGCTGTACACCTACGTGATCCGCGGCACGCCGATGCTGGTGCAGCTATTCCTGATCTACTATGGCCTGGCCCAGTTCGAGACGGTGCGCGAAAGCATCTTCTGGCCGTGGCTGTCCAGCGCGACCTTCTGTGCCTGCCTGGCCTTCGCCATCAACACCAGTGCCTACACCGCGGAAATCATCGCTGGCAGCCTCAAGGCCACGCCCCATGGCGAGATCGAGGCGGCCAAGGCCATGGGCATGTCGCGCATGAAGATGTACCGCCGCATCCTGCTGCCATCGGCCCTGCGCCGGGCCCTGCCGCAGTACAGCAACGAAGTGATCATGATGCTGCAGACCACCAGCCTGGCGTCGATCGTCACCCTGATCGACATCACCGGTGCCGCGCGCACGGTCAATGCCCAGTACTACCTGCCTTTCGAGGCCTATATCACGGCGGGCGTATTCTACCTGTGCCTGACCTTCATCCTCGTGCGCCTGTTCAAGATGGCCGAACGCCGCTGGCTCGGCTACCTGGCGCCGCGCAAGCACTGAACGCTCTGTGAGAACCGACAGCATGTACAAACTCGAAGTCCAAGACCTGCACAAGCGCTACGGCAGCCATGAAGTGCTCAAGGGCGTGTCCCTGGCGGCGAAAGCAGGCGATGTGATCAGCATCATCGGCTCCAGCGGTTCGGGCAAGTCGACCTTCCTGCGCTGCATCAACCTGCTCGAGCAGCCCCATGCAGGCAAGATCCTGCTCAACAATGAAGAGCTCAAGCTGGTACCTGGCAAGGATGGCGCGCTCAAGGCCTCGGACCCGCGCCAGCTGCAGCGCATGCGCTCGCGCCTGTCGATGGTGTTCCAGCATTTCAACCTGTGGTCGCACATGACCGCGCTGGAGAACATCATCGAAGCGCCGGTGCATGTGCTGGGTGTGAACAAGAAGGAAGCCCTGGAGAAGGCCGAGCACTACCTGGCCAAGGTCGGCGTGGCGCACCGCAAGGACGCTTTCCCCGGCCACATGTCCGGCGGTGAGCAGCAGCGTGTGGCGATTGCCCGGGCCCTGGCCATGGAGCCAGAGGTCATGCTGTTCGACGAGCCAACCTCGGCGCTCGACCCGGAGCTGGTGGGGGACGTGCTCAAGGTGATGCAGGCGCTGGCCCAGGAAGGCCGCACCATGGTGGTGGTGACCCACGAAATGGGCTTTGCCCGCGAGGTGTCGAACCAGCTGGTGTTCCTGCACAAAGGCCTGGTCGAAGAAACCGGTTGCCCGCGTGAAGTGCTCGCTAATCCGCAATCGGAGCGGCTCAAGCAGTTCCTCTCCGGCAGCCTGAAGTAAAGGCTGCACCTTTGCACCAGAATAGGGCATGCTGCGCAGCGAGCGCAGTGTGACCCGGCGCCACAGACTCGAACGAACCCAGGTTTCGGACCGCACCCTATGACCACCCAGCGAATCGGTTTTCTCATCTGGCCAAGCACCAAGCCTTTGACCCTGGCGCTGGCTGAGGAAGTGTTGCTGGTGGCCCAGCGGGTGCACCCGGAGGTGGTCTACGAGATCGCCTTCCTTCAGGCGGAGCGCGCCGGGGAGGGCGCCTGGCGCCTGCCGGGCGAGCCGTGGAACGGGCGCCTGGAGGGCTGCCACAAGCTCTTTCTGCTGGCCGACGACCTGCCTCAGCCAGTGGGTTCGGCGCTTTCGGCGGCGCTCAAGCAGCTGGCACGCAGTGGTTGCATGATTGGCGGCCTGTCCGCCGGGGTCTACCCGCTGGCCATGCTCGGCCTGCTCGACGGCTACCGCGCTGCGGTGCACTGGCGCTGGCAGGACGACTTTGCCGAACGATTCCCCAAGGTGATTGCTACCAGCCACCTGTTCGACTGGGACCGTGACCGCCTGACGGCCTGTGGTGGCATGGCGGTGACCGACTTGCTGCTGGCGGTGCTGGCCCGCGATCACGGGGCCGAGCTTGCCGGGGCGGTGTCCGAGGAACTGGTGGTCGAGCGCATTCGCGAAGGGGGCGAGCGCCAGCGCATTCCGCTACAGAACCGCCTGGGGTCGAGCCACCCGAAGCTGACCCAGGCGGTGCTGTTGATGGAGGCCAACATCGAAGAGCCGCTGACCACCGACGAAATCGCCCAGCATGTCTGCGTATCGCGTCGGCAGCTGGAGCGGATTTTCAAGCAGTACCTGAACCGCGTGCCGAGCCAGTATTACCTGGAGCTGCGGCTGAACAAGGCGCGGCAGATGCTGATGCAGACCAGCAAGTCGATCATCCAGATTGGCTTGTCCTGTGGCTTCTCCTCGGGGCCGCATTTTTCCAGCGCCTATCGCAACTTCTTCGGCGCCACGCCGCGGGAAGACCGTAACCAGCGGCGTAGCAGCAGTCCGTTCGAACTGAGCTCGGCGCCTGCCGAGAAGGGCTGAGTTTTCTACTGCCTGTGCCGGCCCTTTCGCGGCTAAAGCCGCTCCCACAGGGACCGCACAAGCTTCAGGGGCGGCACAGGTCCTGTGGGAGCGGCTTTAGCCGCGAAAGGGCCGGCACAGGCAGCCATCTTTGTTAATGTGCACACCCGTTCACCCAGCCCCCTCTCTCCCGTACACTGCGCGATTGCGACAGTGTTTGTCGCATTGCCGAAAGCCTGGGTAAAACTGGGTTTTGCGCTGTAACAAGTTGTCGCTTGGCCGCAAGGACAGGCGCGGTTCAGTCCTTACAATCCCCCCATCGCTCGCCACTTCCAGGCCAGCGTTCCTCTTCAGGAGACTCAGATGTCCGTTGAGCAAGCCCCGGTGCAACGTGCCGATTTCGACCAGGTCATGGTCCCCAACTATTCTCCGGCGGCCTTCATTCCTGTGCGAGGCGAGGGTTCCCGCGTCTGGGACCAGTCGGGCCGCGAACTCATCGACTTTGCCGGCGGCATCGCGGTGAACGCCCTGGGCCATTGCCACCCGGCCCTGGTCAAGGCGCTGACCGAACAGGCCAACACCCTCTGGCACGTATCCAACGTATTCACCAACGAACCAGCCCTGCGCCTGGCGCACAAGCTGGTCGACGCTACCTTTGCCGACCGGGCGTTCTTCTGCAACTCCGGCGCCGAGTCCAACGAGGCCGCCTTCAAGCTGGCCCGTCGCGTCGCCCACGACCGCTTCGGCCCTGAGAAGCACGAGATCATCTCCACCGTGAACAGCTTCCACGGTCGCACCCTGTTCACCGTCAGCGTCGGTGGCCAGCCCAAGTACTCCGACGGCTTCGGCCCGAAGATCACCGGCATCAGCCATGTGCCCTACAACGACCTGGAAGCGTTGAAGGCGCAGATTTCCGACAAGACCTGCGCCGTGGTGATCGAACCGATCCAGGGTGAAAGCGGTGTGGTACCGGCCGACAAGGCTTACCTGGAAGGCGCGCGCAAGCTGTGCGACGAGCACAATGCCCTGCTGATCTTCGACGAAGTGCAGACTGGCGTGGGTCGCACCGGCTCGCTGTACGCTTATCAGCACTTCGGCGTGACCCCGGACATCCTGACCAGTGCCAAGAGCCTGGGCGGCGGTTTCCCCATCGGCGCCATGCTGACCACCACCGACATCGCCAAGCACCTGGCTGTCGGCACCCACGGCACTACATACGGCGGCAACCCGCTGGGCTGCGCCGTCGCCTGCGCGGTGCTGGACGTGGTCAATACCCCGCAAACCCTGGCGGGCATCAAGGCCAAGCACGAGCGCTTCAAGTCCCGTCTGGAAAAGATCGGCCAGCAGTACGGTCTGTTCAGCCAGGTACGTGGCGTCGGCCTGCTGATCGGCTGCGTGCTGTCCGAAGCCTGGAAGGGCAAGGCCAAGGACGTGCTCAACGCTGCTGAAAAAGACGGCGTGATGGTGTTGCAGGCCGGCCCGGATGTGGTCCGCTTCGCGCCAAGCCTGGTGATCGAAGATGCCGACATCGACGAAGGCCTCGATCGCTTCGAACGCGCTGTGGCGCAACTGACCCAGGGCTGATCGGCCTGCGGTCCGTTCACCGGCCGGCGCCGTTCGAGGCCTCGGGCCGGTGAACCTCGAATTCCAGTGCGGGGGCTGATGCGCCCGCCGATTTTCCGTGCCGTCATGAATGGCCCGTTTTTCCAAAGGAGTGACACCATGCTGGTGATGCGCCCCGCGCAAATGGCTGATCTGAACGAAGTGCAGCGCATGGCTGCCGACAGCCCCGTTGGTGTCACCTCGCTGCCGGACGATGCCGCCCGCCTGGGCGACAAGATTGCCGCCTCGGAAACCTCCTTCGCCGCTGAAGTCAGCTTCAACGGTGAAGAAAGCTACTTCTTCGTGCTCGAGGACAGCGAGACGGGCAAGCTTTCGGGGTGTTCGGCCATCGTCGCCTCGGCTGGCTATTCCGAGCCGTTCTACAGCTTCCGCAACGAAACCTTCGTGCATGCTTCGCGTGAGCTGAAGATTCACAACAAGATCCACGTCCTCTCGTTGTGCCACGACCTGACCGGCAACAGCCTGCTGACCAGCTTCTATGTGTTGCCGGAACTGGTGAACAGTGGCTGGGCCGAGCTCAACTCCCGTGGCCGCCTGCTGTTCATGGCCTCGCACCCGGAGCGCTTCGCCGACTCGGTGGTGACCGAGATCGTCGGCTACAGCGACGAACAAGGCGAATCGCCGTTCTGGGATGCCATCGGTCGCAACTTCTTCGACCTCAACTATGCCCACGCCGAGCGCCTGTGTGGTCTCAAGAGCCGCACCTTCCTCGCCGAACTGATGCCGCACTACCCGATCTACGTGCCACTGCTGCCCGACGACGCGCAGGAAGCGATGGGCCAGGTGCACCCGCGGGCACAGATCACCTTCGACATCCTCATGCGCGAAGGCTTCGAGACCGAGCACTACATCGACATCTTCGACGGCGGCCCGACGCTGCATGCGCGTACCTCGGGCATCCGCTCGATCGCCCAGAGCCGCGTGGTGCCGGTCAAGGTGGACGACACCCCGGTCAAGGGCGGTCGTCCTTACCTGGTGTGCAACGGCCAATTGCAGGATTACCGCGCCGTGCTGCTGGAACTGGACTGGGTGCCGGGCAAGCCGGTCAGCCTCAGCAGCCAGGCGGCCGAAGCCCTGGGTGTTGGTGAAGGCGCCAGCGTGCGCCTGGTCGCCGCCTGAGCCACGGTGCGCTAGCCGGGAGAACCGGCAGGTATAGAGAGTCATGCGGCAGGCACTGGCCACCGCACAAGGAGATAGCATGATCGTTCGTCCTGTACGCAGCAGCGATTTACCCGCGCTGATCGAATTGGCCCGCAGCACCGGCACCACCGGGCTGACCACCCTGCCGGCCAACGAGGAGCGCCTTGGCCACCGCGTCGGCTGGGCCGAAAAGAGCTTCCGCGGCGAAGCCGAGCGTGGCGACACCGACTACCTGTTCGTGCTGGAGAACGATGAGGGCCTGGTGGTTGGCATCAGCGCCATCGCCGGCGCCGTCGGCCTGCGTGAGCCTTGGTACAACTACCGGGTCGGCCTCACGGTCAGCGCCTCCCAGGAGCTGAAGATCTACCGCGAAATCCCCACGCTGTTCCTGGCCAACGACCTGACCGGCAACTCCGAGCTGTGCTCGCTGTTCCTGCGCAGCGATTACCGCTCCGGGCTCAACGGCCGCCTGCTGTCGCGTGCGCGCATGCTGTTCATTGCCGAGTTCCCTGAACTGTTCGGCAACAAGATCATCGCTGAAATGCGCGGCATGTCCGACGAGCAAGGACGTTCGCCATTCTGGGAAAGCCTGGGCCGGCACTTCTTCAAGATGGAGTTCAGCCAGGCCGACTACCTCACTGGCGTGGGCAACAAGTCGTTCATTGCCGAGCTGATGCCCAAGTTCCCGCTGTACACCTGCTTCCTGTCCGAAGCTGCGCGCAATGTCATCGGCCGTGTGCACACCGACACCGAACCTGCGCTGGCGATGCTCAAGCAGGAAGGCTTCAGCTACCAGGGCTATGTCGACATCTTCGACGCAGGCCCGGCCATCGAATGCGAGACGTCGAAGATCCGCGCCGTGCGCGAGAGCGAGACCCTCGTGCTGGCCGTGGGCACGCCGGGTGATGACGCGACCCCTTACATCATTCACAACCGCAAGCGCGACGACTGCCGCATCACCGCAGCCCCCGCGCGCCTCGCCGCGGGCACCCTGGTGGTCGACCCGCTGACCGCCAAGCGCCTGCGCATGGGCGCCGGCGACAACGTACGCGCCGTGCCGCTGTCGGCAAGCCGGGAGGCCCAGTAAATGACTACGCATTACATCGCAGGCAGCTGGCTGGCAGGCCAGGGCGAAGCCCTGCAGTCGCTCAACCCGGTGACCCAGGCGGTCGTCTGGCAAGGGCAGGGGGCCGATGCCGGCCAGGTCGACGCAGCCGTCAAGGCGGCCCGCCAGGCATTCCCGGCCTGGGCGCAACTGAGCCTGGACGCCCGCATCGAGGTGCTGGAGAAGTTCGCCGAGCAGCTGAAGCAGCATGCCGAGGCATTGGCACATTGCATCGGTGAGGAAACCGGCAAACCGCTGTGGGAATCGGCCACGGAAGTGACCAGCATGGTCAACAAGGTGGCGATCTCGGTGCAGAGCTACCGCGAACGTACCGGCGAGAAGAGCGGCCCGCTGGCCGATGCCACCGCTGTGCTGCGGCACAAGCCCCACGGCGTGGTGGCGGTGTTCGGCCCGTACAACTTCCCCGGCCATTTGCCCAATGGCCACATCGTGCCGGCACTGTTGGCGGGCAATTGCGTGGTGTTCAAACCCAGCGAGCTGACCCCCAAGGTCGCCGAACTGACGGTCAACTGCTGGATCGCCGCAGGCCTGCC
The DNA here is from genome assembly GCF_021602465.1 of Pseudomonas urethralis. Lineage (NCBI taxonomy): Bacteria > Pseudomonadati > Pseudomonadota > Gammaproteobacteria > Pseudomonadales > Pseudomonadaceae > Pseudomonas > Pseudomonas urethralis. The sequence continues at coordinate 364,233 of NZ_BQIJ01000001.1, read as the reverse complement.
GGCCGGTGTGCTCAACCTGGTGCAGGGGGCTCGTGAAACCGGTGTGGCGCTGGCCGCCAACCCGGGTATCGATGGCCTGTTCTTCACCGGCTCCAGCCGCACCGGCAACCTGCTGCACCAGCAGTTCGCCGGCCGGCCGGAGAAGATCCTTGCCCTGGAAATGGGCGGTAACAACCCGCTGGTGGTGGATGAGGTCAAGGACCTTGATGCCGCGGTGTACACCATCATCCAGTCGGCATTCATTTCTGCCGGCCAGCGCTGCACCTGCGCGCGCCGTCTGCTGGTGCCGCAGGGCGCCTGGGGCGATGCGCTGATCGCGAGGCTGGTCGCGGTGTGCCGCAGCATTACCGTCGGCGCCTTCGACCAGCAGCCGGCACCTTTCATGGGCTCGGTGATCTCGTTGCAGGCCGCGCAGGCATTGATGACGGCCCAGGCCGAACTGCTGGCCAAAGGTGCGGTGGAACTGCTGGCAATGACCCAGCCCCAGGCCAACGCCGCGCTGCTCACGCCGGGTATTGTGGATGTGACTGCGCTGGCCGAGCGCCCGGACGAGGAGTTCTTCGGCCCGCTGCTGCAGGTTATCCGCTACGCCGACTTCGATGCCGCCATCGACGAGGCCAACAATACCCAGTACGGCCTGGCCGCCGGCCTGCTGTCCGATTCCCGGGCGCGCTACCAGTACTTCTGGCTGCGCAGCCGCGCCGGTATCGTCAACTGGAACAAACAGCTGACCGGCGCCGCCAGCAGTGCGCCGTTCGGTGGGGTCGGTGCCAGTGGCAACCACCGCGCCAGTGCCTACTACGCAGCCGATTACTGCGCTTACCCCGTGGCTTCGCTGGAGACCGCCAGCCTTGCCCTGCCGGCGACCCTGACGCCGGGCGTCACTCTATAACAACAGGTCACGGAGCCTAGCCGATGAAATCCTATGAAGTGAATTTTGATGGCCTGGTGGGGCCAACCCACAACTACGGCGGCCTGTCCTACGGTAACGTGGCTTCGCAGAGCAACAGCCAGCAAGGGTCAAACCCGCGGGAAGCGGCGCGCCAGGGCCTGGCCAAGATGAAAGCGCTGGCCGACCTGGGCTTCAAGCAGGGCGTGCTGGCGCCGCAAGAACGCCCGGACGTGGCTGCCCTGCGCCGCCTGGGCTTCAGCGGCAGCGATGCCGAGGTGATTCGGCGTGCCGCCAAGGAGGCCATGCCACTGCTGGTCGCCAGCTGCTCGGCCTCGAGCATGTGGGTGGCCAACGCCGCCACCGTCAGCCCGAGCGCCGACACGGCCGATGGTCGCGTACATTTCACGGCTGCCAACCTCAACTGCAAGTACCACCGCAGCATCGAGCACCCGACCACCAGCCGTGTGCTGGCGGCGATGTTCAACGACGACAAGCACTTCGCCCACCACGAAGCGCTGCCCGCGGTGGCGCAGTTCGGCGATGAAGGCGCGGCCAACCATACGCGCTTCTGCCGCGAATACGGTGAAGCCGGGGTGGAGTTCTTCGTCTATGGCCGCAGCGCCTTCGATAGCCGCTACCCCGCGCCGCAGAAGTACCCGGCCCGGCAAACGCTGGAGGCCTCCCAGGCTGTGGCGCGGCTGCACGGCCTGAGCGAGGACGGTGTGGTCTACGCTCAACAGAACCCGGCGGTGATCGACCAGGGCGTGTTTCACAACGATGTGATTTCGGTCGGTAACGGTGAAGTGCTCTTCTATCATGAGGACGCTTTCCTCGAGACCGACGCGGTGCTTGGCCAGCTGCAGGCTAAACTGGCCAGCAAGGGTGGCAACTTCCAGGCCATCCGTGTGCCGCGTGCGGCGGTGACGGTAGAAGATGCCGTGCGCTCCTACCTGTTCAACAGCCAGCTGCTCAGCCGTGACGATGGCTCGATGCTGCTGGTGGTGCCGGAGGAGTGCCGCAACAACGAGCGGGTCTGGGCCTATCTGCGGCAGTTGACCGCCCAAGGCGGTGCGGTGAAGGAGGTCAAGGTGTTCGACCTCAAGCAGAGCATGCAGAACGGCGGTGGCCCGGCTTGCCTGCGGTTGCGCGTGGCATTGAAGGAATCGGAACTGGCAGCGGTCAATCCAGGCGTTATCATGACCGCCCCGCTGTACGACACTCTGCTGCAGTGGGTCGACAAGCACTACCGCGATCGCCTTGGCGAAGCCGACCTTGCCGACCCGCAGCTGCTGCTGGAGTGCCGCACCGCACTGGATGAATTGACCCAGATCCTGAAGTTGGGCTCGGTGTACCCGTTCCAACGCCAACCTTGAAGAGAGAATTTGCAATGACCGACGCCCTGCGCCTGATCCTCGAAGATGTAGACGGCACCCAGCTGGAAACCTCCTGCACCCGTTTTGCCATTGTCTGGCAAGGCAAGGAAGTGTGGGTCCAGCAGGACGGCCGTGGCCAGCTGCTGATCGGCGTGGATGTCGAGGAAGGCGATGTCGAATACGCCAACCTGCTGCTGCGTCCGATGGCCACCAACCTGGTCAGCCTGCAGCTGGAAATGGAGCCGGCGGAAGTCGGCGAAGAGGACGATCATGTCCATGGCCCTGACTGCGGCCACCACCACTAAGGAAGCGCCTATGCTCGCCCTTGGCAAATTGCTCGAGCTGACCCTGACCGATCACGAACCGGCCGAGAAGACCCAAGTGACAACCAAGGGCGTGCGCTTGCGCTGGTTGGGGGAGGGCGCACTGGAGGTGCGTCCGCCCGAAAACGAGGATTGTGGGCTCGACCTGCTGCTTTCGGCCGGTATTCACGGTAACGAAACAGCACCGATCGAACTGCTCGAAAGGCTCCTGCATGGCGTGGCCAACGGCAAGATCAAGCCGCGTGCGCGGATTCTGTTCCTGTTCGGCAACCCGGTCGCCATCCGCAAAGGCGAGCGTTTTGTCGAGCAGGATATCAACCGGCTGTTCAACGGTCGCCATGAGCTCTCCAGTGGGTTCGAGGCATTGCGTGCCGCCGAGCTGGAACAGTTCGCCCGGGTGTTCTTCGGCAAGCCTGGGCGCACCCGCCTGCATTACGACCTGCATACCGCCATCCGTGGCTCGAAGATCGAGCAGTTCGCTCTTTATCCTTACAAGGAGGGGCGCAAGCATTCCCGTCGCGAGCTGGCCCGCCTGGCTGCTGCCGGCATGGAGGCGGTGCTGTTGCAAAGCAAGTCATCCATCACCTTCAGTGCCTTCACCTACGAGCAACTGGATGCCGAGGCGTTCACCCTGGAGCTGGGCAAGGCGCGGCCGTTCGGGCAGAACGAGCACGTCAACCTCGACAGGCTCGAAGAACGGTTGATTCATATCATCGAGGATACCGAGCCTGAAATCGACGGCTCGCTGGACGGCCTCAAACTGTTCAGCGTCGCCCGCGAGATCATCAAGCACAGCGACAGCTTCCACCTGCACCTGCCGGCGGACATCGAAAACTTCTCCGAGCTGAGCAAAGGGTACTTGCTGGCCGAAGACCTGGCGGAGATGCGCTGGGTGGTCGAGGAGGAGGGGGCGCGGATCATCTTCCCCAACCCCAGGGTCAAGAATGGCCTGCGCGCCGGCATCCTGATCGTGCCTGATTCGGGGCAGCGCCTGGGCTGAGACCGTGGCCGCCGCTGAAAACGGCGGCAGGTTTTCGGATCCGATCGCTGATGAAAACCTTTTAATTCACCGCCTGTTCCATTTTCCCTTCCCTTGGGCGGTAATTGGCTTGCCAGTGGCGAAAGGCTGCAATTAGCATCCGCTCATGTCATTTTCGTTTGCAAGCGCCTTAAAAGCCGTCCAATCGACGCTTTCTATCGCATAAACACACTGCACCTTGCTTGCAGGACCGATATAATGCGGCCCTTTGCCGTCGTTTCGTCGACGTGTTTGCCCCCAAGGGCCGCCGTTTCCGTGGAAGAACCTATGAAAAGCGCAGAAATCCGTGAAGCCTTCCTCCGCTTCTTCGAAGAGCAGGGCCATACCCGAGTCGCCTCCAGTTCGCTGATCCCGAACAACGACCCGACCCTGCTGTTCACCAACGCTGGCATGAACCAGTTCAAGGACTGCTTCCTCGGTGCCGAGAAGCGTGCCTACACCCGCGCTGTCAGCAGCCAGAAGTGCGTGCGTGCCGGTGGCAAGCACAACGACCTGGAAAACGTCGGCTACACCGCGCGTCACCACACCTTCTTCGAAATGCTGGGTAACTTCAGCTTCGGCGACTATTTCAAGCGCGATGCGATCACCTTCGCCTGGACCTTCCTGACCTCCGAGCAGTGGCTGAACCTGCCCAAGGAAAAGCTCTGGGTCACCGTCTACGCCTCCGACGACGAAGCCTACGACATCTGGACCAAGGAAGTCGGCGTGCCGGCCGAGCGCATGGTGCGCATCGGCGACAACAAAGGCGCCCCATACGCCTCCGACAACTTCTGGACCATGGGTGACACCGGCCCGTGCGGCCCTTGCACCGAGATCTTCTACGACCACGGCGCCGACATCTGGGGCGGCCCACCCGGCTCGCCGGAGGAAGACGGCGACCGCTACATCGAGATCTGGAACAACGTCTTCATGCAGTTCAACCGCACCGCCGACGGCGTGCTGCACCCGCTGCCAGCGCCGTCGGTGGACACCGGCATGGGCCTGGAGCGCATCAGTGCGGTGATGCAGCACGTGCACTCGAACTACGAGATCGACCTGTTCCAGAACCTGCTGACTGCCGCGGCCAAGGCCATCGGCTGCAGCAACGACGGCCAGGCTTCGCTGAAAGTGGTTGCCGACCACATCCGTTCCTGCGGTTTCCTGATTGCCGACGGCGTACTGCCGTCCAACGAAGGCCGTGGCTACGTGCTGCGCCGCATCATTCGCCGCGCTTGCCGTCACGGCAACAAGCTGGGCGCCAAGGGCAGCTTCTTCTACCAGATCGTCGCTGCCCTGGCCGCCGAGATGGGCGAGGCCTTCCCCGAGCTGAAGAGCCAGCAGGCGCATATCGAGCGCGTGCTCAAGGCCGAGGAAGAACAGTTCGCCAAGACCCTGGAGCAGGGCCTGCGCATCCTCGAGCAGGACCTGGCCCAGCTCAAGGGCGACGTGGTCCCGGGCGACGTGGTGTTCAAGCTGTACGACACCTACGGGTTCCCGATGGACCTGACCGCCGACATCGCTCGCGAGCGCGAGCTGACCATCGACGAAGCCGGCTTCGAGCGTGAAATGGAAGCCCAGCGCGAGCGTGCCCGCTCTGCCAGCAGCTTCGGCATGGACTACAACAGCCTGGTCAAGATCGACAGCGCCACCGAGTTCCTCGGCTATGACGCCACCGAAGGCCAGGGCAAGATCATCGCCCTGTACAAGGACGGCCAGTCTGTCGACCAGTTGGGTGAAGGCGAGCAGGGCGTCGTGGTGCTCGACCGCACCCCGTTCTATGCCGAATCCGGTGGCCAGGTCGGCGACAGCGGCTTCCTGCAGGCCGGCGCTGCACGCTTCGACGTGCGCGACACCACCAAGACCGGCGGTGCCTTCCTGCACCACGGCGTGGTCGCCAGCGGTGCGCTGGTCATCGGCTCGCCTGTCGAGGCCAAGGTCGATGCCGACGTGCAGCACGCCACCTCGCTGAACCACTCGGCCACTCACCTGCTGCACGAAGCGCTGCGCCAGGTGCTGGGCGAGCACGTACAGCAGAAGGGCTCGCTGGTCGACAGCCAGCGCCTGCGTTTCGACTTCAGCCACTTCGAGGCGGTCAAGCCGGAGCAGATCAAGGCCCTGGAAGACATCGTCAACCGTGAAGTGCGCAAGAACACCCCGGTTGAAACCGAGCTGACCGATATCGAAACCGCCAAGGCCAAGGGCGCCATGGCCCTGTTCGGCGAGAAGTACGGTGACACCGTGCGCGTGCTGAGCATGGGCGGCGATTTCTCCGTCGAGCTGTGCGGCGGTATCCATGCCAAGCGCACCGGCGATATCAGCCTGTTCAAGATCATCAGCGAAGGCGGCGTGGCCTCGGGTGTGCGCCGTATCGAAGCGGTTACCGGTGCCGCTGCGCTGGACTACCTGAACGCTGCCGAAGAGCAGGTCAAGGAAGCCGCGCAACTGGTCAAGGGCAACCGTGACAACCTGATCGACAAGCTGTCGGCTGTGCTCGAGCGCAACCGCCAGCTGGAAAAGCAGCTCGAGCAGCTGCAGGCCAAGGCCGCCAGCGCCGCCGGGGACGATCTCTCCAACGCGGCCGTTGAGGTCAAAGGTGCCAAGGTGCTTGCCGCCCGCCTGGATGGGCAGGATGGCAAGGCACTGCTGGCGCTGGTCGATCAGCTGAAGAACAAGCTCGGCCACGCAGTGATCCTGCTGGGCAGCGAGCATGAGGGCAAGGTCGTGCTGGTGGCCGGCGTGACCAAGGACCTCTCCAGCCAACTCAAGGCTGGTGACCTGATGAAACAAGCCGCTGCGGCAGTGGGTGGCAAGGGCGGTGGCCGTCCGGACATGGCCCAGGGTGGTGGCGTCGACGTCGCTGCACTGGACCAGGCGCTGGCGCTGGCCGTGCCGTTCGCAGAGCAGGGACTTTGAGATGAAGGGGCCGGCGGTCTAGTCGCCGGCTCCTTCATGTTGGATGTTTTTTTTGAGGCCCGGTACGGGCTGAGGCACCATTGAAATGGCGTTGATCGTACAGAAATTTGGCGGCACCTCTGTCGGTTCCATCGAGCGGATCGAGCAGGTAGCCGAAAAGGTCAAGAAACACCGTGAAGCGGGCGACGACCTGGTGGTTGTGCTGTCGGCCATGAGCGGTGAAACCAATCGCCTGATCGATCTGGCCAAGCAGATCACCGATCAGCCGGTTCCGCGTGAGCTGGATGTGATCGTGTCGACCGGTGAGCAGGTCACCATTGCCCTGTTGACCATGGCCTTGATCAAGCGTGGTGTGCCAGCGGTGTCCTACACCGGCAACCAGGTGCGCATCCTCACCGACAGCGCGCACAACAAGGCGCGCATCCTGCAGATCGACGACCAGAAGATCCGTGCCGACCTCAAGGAAGGCCGCGTGGTCGTGGTGGCCGGTTTCCAGGGTGTCGACGAGCACGGCAGCATCACTACCCTCGGCCGCGGTGGCTCCGACACCACCGGCGTGGCCCTGGCGGCTGCGCTGAAGGCAGACGAGTGCCAGATCTACACCGACGTCGATGGCGTCTACACCACCGACCCGCGCGTTGTGCCGCAAGCGCAGCGCCTGGAGAAGATCACCTTCGAAGAGATGCTGGAAATGGCCAGCCTTGGTTCCAAGGTGTTGCAGATCCGCTCGGTGGAGTTCGCCGGCAAGTACAACGTTCCGCTGCGCGTGCTGCACAGCTTCAAGGAGGGTCCAGGTACCCTCATTACCATTGATGAAGAGGAATCCATGGAACAGCCGATCATTTCCGGTATCGCCTTCAACCGTGATGAGGCCAAGCTGACCATTCGTGGCGTACCGGACACCCCGGGCGTTGCCTTCAAGATCCTCGGCCCGATCAGCGCTTCGAACATCGAGGTGGACATGATCGTGCAGAACGTTTCCCACGATAACACCACCGACTTCACCTTCACCGTGCACCGCAACGAGTACGAGAAGGCCTACAGCGTGCTGGAAAACACCGCGCGTGAAATCGGTGCCCGTGAAGTGATCGGCGACACCAAGATCGCCAAGGTGTCGATCGTCGGCGTTGGCATGCGCTCCCACGCGGGCGTTGCCAGCCGCATGTTCGAAGCCCTGGCCAAGGAGAGCATCAACATCCAGATGATCTCCACCTCCGAAATCAAGGTCTCGGTGGTCATTGAAGAGAAGTACCTGGAGCTGGCCGTACGCGCGCTGCACACCGCGTTCGAACTTGACGCTCCGGCCCGACAGGGCGAGTAACGCCTTGCCTGGAGGGCGCGGCTTAGCCGCGCCCTTCGCGTTTCTGGTCGCCACGCAGGCCTTGTCCTGCCAGCGGGGCGATCATCCAGGCCATGTGCGTCGTCCGCGCTCAGGCCTGACATCCCAAGACTGTAACCCCTGAATGTTTTGCGTAAGGAGAAAGCTATGTTGATTCTGACTCGTCGGTGCGCCGAGAGCCTGATCATTGGAGACGGCGAGATCACCGTGACGGTGCTCGGCGTGAAAGGCAACCAGGTGCGTATTGGTGTCAGCGCCCCTAAAGAAGTGGCCGTTCACCGCGAAGAAATCTACCTGCGGATCAAGAAAGAGAAGGACGAGGAGCCAAGCCTTTAATTTTTTTGAAGTTTTTTTCAAAAAAAGGGTTGCAAACGAGGAAGAGCCTGTTTAATATTCGCCTCGTGTTGCGGTGAGGTGGCCGAGTGGCCGAAGGCGCTCCCCTGCTAAGGGAGTATACCTCATAAGGGTATCGGGGGTTCGAATCCCCCCTTCACCGCCATTATTTGCGTAGGGCGCTGTAAACGGTAAGAACGCTAAGTCGTTGAAGTTAAACGAAAAAGTTCTTGCAAAAATGTTTCAGCGAACTATCATGCGCGGCAAGACACGGACTCATAGCTCAGCTGGATAGAGTACTCGGCTACGAACCGAGCGGTCGCAGGTTCGAATCCTGCTGAGTCCGCCACTTTTGAAGTGGCTTTGCATGCAAGGCTGCTTCAAATCACCAGTGGTAACCTGGTCTAAAATTACCAATCGCGGACTCATAGCTCAGCTGGATAGAGTACTCGGCTACGAACCGAGCGGTCGCAGGTTCGAATCCTGCTGAGTCCGCCACTTTTTGAAGTGGCTCTGCTTGCAAAGTCGCTTCATTCACCAGCGGTATCTGGTTTGAAACTGCCAACCACGGACTCATAGCTCAGCTGGATAGAGTACTCGGCTACGAACCGAGCGGTCGCAGGTTCGAATCCTGCTGAGTCCGCCACTTTTGAAGTGGCTCTGCTTGCAAAGTCGCTTCATCACCAGCGGTATCTGGTTTGAAACTGCCAACCACGGACTCATAGCTCAGCTGGATAGAGTACTCGGCTACGAACCGAGCGGTCGCAGGTTCGAATCCTGCTGAGTCCGCCATACACGATAAGAAGCCCGCTCATTTGAGCGGGCTTTTTGTTTTTCTCTTTCACTGTTTTGTCAGTGATGCCTGACTAGACTGCACAGTAACCAGCCCGACAGACTTTTGCGCGGTGAATGTGTTCTTTATCACGCGCATGCCGTCGCACAGGTGGCATCGAGCGTTGTCCCAGCTTTATCTCGCAAACGATTGTTCTGGCCGAAATTTTAAGCGATCTGACAGCTTAGGCAGTGTATGATTGCGCCCGTCAGCCCCGCCGGGGCTTGTGGAAAACCACCATGGACTTACCCAGTAGTTACTCCCTAACAAGATTCATACAGCTAGATCTGACTGATTGATTCTCCCGGCGTGCTCCGCTGCTGGGAGTGGAGTTCGCCTATGACTGAAGTAGAAGTAAAGAAAGCTCAAGAGAGCCTGCAGGATCGCCTGGCCCAGGTGGTCGAACTGCTGCAGCGCCAACGTGTGGTGGAAGACCTGACCCATCGTCAGGAAGGTCAGCACAACGACCTGGTGGAAAACCTCGTCCACCGCCAGAACCTGGTCGACCTGCAGCGCAAGCTGGACGACCTGCACCCAGCCGACGTCGCCTACATCCTCGAAGCCTTGCCCTTGCAAGACCGTCTGACGGTCTGGCAGCTGGTGCGCTCGGACCGTGACGGCGACATCCTCCTCGAAGTATCCGACTCTGTTCGTCAGTCGCTGATCGCCGACATGGACGATCACGAGATCCTGGCTGCCGCCAAGGAAATGGACGCCGACGAACTGGCCGACCTGGCGCCAGAGCTGCCGCGTGACGTGGTTCACGAGCTGATGGAAAGCCTCGATGCCCAGCAGCGCGAGCGGGTCCGCTCGGCACTGAGTTACGACGAGGAGCAGGTCGGTGCGCTGATGGACTTCGAGATGGTCACCATCCGCGAAGACGTCAGCCTGGAAGTGGTGCTGCGCTACCTGCGCCGCCTGAAAGAGCTGCCCAACCATACCGACAAGCTGTTCGTGGTCGACTATGAAGGCATTCTCAAGGGCGTATTGCCAATCAAGCGCCTGTTGGTCAACGACCCAGAGAAGAAAGTGGCGGAGGTCATGGCGACCGACCCCGTGTCTTTTCATCCTGAGGAAGATGCCTACGACGCCGCTCAGGCCTTCGAACGTTATGACCTGGTTTCGGCGCCAGTGGTCGACAAGGGTGATCGTCTGATCGGCCGTCTGACAATTGACGAGATGGTTGACCTGATCCGTGAGGAGAGCGAAAGCGAAGTCCTCAACATGGCGGGTCTGCGTGAAGAGGAAGACATCTTCGCCTCGGTCTGGCGTTCGCTGCGCAACCGTTGGGCCTGGCTGGCGATCAACCTGATTACCGCCTTTGTCGCCTCGCGGGTGATCGGCTTGTTCGAAGGATCGATCGAGAAGCTGGTGGCGCTGGCTGCGCTGATGCCCATCGTTGCCGGTATTGGTGGCAACTCGGGCAACCAGACCATCACCATGATCGTCCGTGCCATGGCACTGGACCAGGTGTCGCCGGGCAATACCAGCCGGCTGATGCGCAAGGAGTTGGCGGTGGGGCTGCTCAATGGCCTGGTCTGGGGCGGGGTTATCGGCGCGGTGGCCTTCTGGCTCTATGGCAGCTGGTCTCTGGGCGTGGTGATGACCGCCGCCATGACGCTGAACCTGTTGCTGGCGGCCTTCATGGGCGTGCTGATTCCCATGACCCTGACGCGCCTGGGGCGCGATCCGGCCATGGGCTCGAGCGTGATGATCACCGCCGTGACCGACAGCGGCGGCTTCTTCATCTTCCTGGGCCTGGCGACACTGTTCCTGCTCTGAAGCGCCAGCAGAAAAACAAGCCCAACCAAAAAAGCCAGCATACGCTGGCTTTTTCGTGTCTGCTCGCTGTCGGCCTCAGGAGGCGTCGGCGGCCATTTCCACATCGTGAGCGATGAGGGCCACCAGCGCATTCTGCTGGCGGTGCGACAGCTGGCGGAAACGTTGCAGGAGCTCGCGCTCATGCAGCGACAGCTCCGGGCTGTCCAGGCGCATGCTCAGCTCGTCGCCCAGCGCACCTTCCTGGATAAGGCTCTGCTCCAGGCGCGCGATGATCTCGGAGTTCATGCTGCGGTGATGGTTGCGCGCTACCTCGGCAATGCGCTCACGCATCCCGTCTGGCAGGCGGACGACGAACTTGTCAGCGGTGCGGCTCGAATAAATAGCCTGTTTCATTGGGCGCATATAAATTGACCGGATTTACTGGTTCAGGGGAAGCGGTTCTCAAATTGGCCGCACGGGGTGGAAGTACGACCGTGGCGACGACAAAATGTTCAACCGTCATGAATATTTGGAAGGTCATCTTGCCTCATGGTCGCCGTTTCCTTGGCGTCAATTCTGTGACAAATAGTGAGCCGGATAAAGGCTTTTTGCCAGTACCAATTATCAGAAATGAGTACTGGTTTGAAAAGTTTTACATCATCCGGCCCGTCGCACCGTCAGCCTTTTGCCGCCAAAAACCTGTAAAACGCAGCAAAGGACGCAGAAAACACCTAGAATGCGCAGGTTTCCTTCCATAGAGCATAGTGGCTATGCAACATGACGCAAGCGCCCGAGATGGAGCCTCAGGCCGCCTGATATTCCTGATAGGACCCTCCGGTTCGGGAAAAGATTCCCTGATCGATGCCGCTCGTGCGCAATTGTCTGCGGCAGGCGTTGAAATAGCCCGTCGCATCATTACCCGTTCCGCCGAAGCCAAGGGTGAAGCGGCCCATGGCGTCAGCGCGGAGCGGTTCGCGCAGCTGCGCGAAGAGGGCGCGTTCGCCATGCACTGGCGAGCCAATGGCCTGGAATACGGGATACCGGCCCAGGTGGACGCGTGGCTGGCGCAGGGGCGCTCGGTGCTGGTCAATGGTTCCAGGGCTTATTTGCCAGAAGCCCAGGCGCGTTACCCTGGTCTTTTGGCCGTGTGCCTGGACGTGCAGCCCGCCGTGCTGCGTGAACGCTTGCTGGCCCGTGGGCGAGAGACCCCGGAGCAAGTCGACCAGCGCCTGGCGCGCAATGCGCTGCTGCAACTGAACGCTGGGCCATCGCTGCACCACCTCGACAATTCAGGGGCGTTGGCCACGGCGGTGGCGGCCTTGCTCGATCTGCTGCGCCAGGAAAAGTTGCTTGGCTGAACGGCTTTCAGAAACACCCTACGTGCAAAAAGCCCGATTCAGGCATGACAAACGGTGGCGCGCTGGTTAACATGCTCGCCGTCCCGCTGCTGCTGCATTCAGTCAGCACATGGCTGGCGGGTTTCAGTCCCTGTAGTTTAATGGATAGAACGGGGTCCTCCTAAGACTCTGGTGCAGGTTCGATTCCTGCCGGGGACGCCATCCACGCTAAATCCCACCCTCTGCCCCTCGTTTCCTTTGCACAAGGCCGACGTGCGCCGTACGCGCCACCGGAGCTTGCTGTCTTTTCATCGAGGGTCGAAGGATGCTTGCCGCCATTTGTTTCAAGGCCAGCCAGGTGCTGCCTGTTGCCAATCAGTTGCTGCTCAACCCGCTGCGGCCAGCTGCCGCGAGGGGGAGGCCATGAGTGCCATACTGGAACTGCTGGCCCGGCCCCTGCTGCCAGGCCAGCGCAGCCTGCCCTTACTGGTCGAGGCACCCCATGCCGGCCTGGACCTCAACGAGGCGCTGGAGCCGATCCGTGCGTTGGTAGACCGCCATTTGCTCGATGCCGGTGGCATCCTTTTTCGCGGTTTCGACGTGGGCGGCGCCGAGGCTTTTCGCAGCTTTGCCGGCGGCTTTGGCCACCCGCTGCTGAACTATGAGTTCGGCTCTACCCCGCGCAGTAACGTTACCCAGGGCGTGTACACCTCTACCGAATACCCGCCGCACCAGAAAATCCCGTTGCACAACGAGCAGGCCTACACCCGTGAATGGCCGATGAAGATCTGGTTCTACAGCATGATCGCCGCCCAGAGCGGCGGGGAAACGCCCATCGCCGACAGCCGCGAAGTGTTCCGCCGGATCGCCCCGCGTATCCACGAGCGTTTCAATCGTCATGGGCTGATGTACGTGCGCAACTTCGGCAATGGCCTGGATGTGCCTTGGGAGCAGGTGTTCAACAGTGACGACCCGGCAGTGGTGCAAGCCTACTGCCAACGCCATGCGATCACCTGCGAATGGAAGGACGACGGCGAACTGCGGACTCGCCAGACCTGCCAGGCCGTGGCCCGCCACCCGCGAACCTTTGAGGATGTGTGGTTCAACCAGGCGCACCTGTTCCATGTGTCCAACCTGCCGCCTGAGGTGCGCGAGAGCTTGCTGGAAATCGTCGACGAGCAAGACCTGCCTCGTAATGTCTATTACGGCGACGGGTCACCGATCGAAGACTCGATCCTCGACGAAGTACGCGGTGTGCTGGATGAGTGCACCATCGCCTTCCCCTGGCAGGAAGGCGATGTGCTGATGCTCGATAACATGCTCGCCGCCCACGCCCGCAGCAGCTTCACCGGCAAGCGCAAGGTCATCGTGGCCATGGCCGAGGGGCACGGCGCAGGTTGAGCCGCGCAGCGCGGCCGTCAGCGCAGGCGCGCTGCCGCAAAAGCGCTGCGACGGTTTTACCAACAGCACCTAAATGCAAGCCGGAACCATTCGTTCAACAGGTATCGCGGAGCCCAGGGCGGCTCCCATCACCGGTTCGGACGACCTATGAGTACCCTCGATCAATCCCTGAAGCTGGCGCGCCGCTTCATTGAACTGCCGCTGGAAAAACGCCGTGTCTTCTTCGCCGCCCTGCGCGACGAGCAAGTCGATTTCACTCAATACCCCATCCCCGACTGCAGCGGCATTACCGGTCGCGACCAGCTCTCCTATGCCCAGCAGCGCATGTGGTTCCTCTGGCAGCTGGAACCCGGCAGCGCTGCCTACAACCTGCCAGGGGCCGTGCGCCTGCGAGGCCGCCTCAACCACCAGGCGCTGGACCTGGCCTTTGCCGACCTGGTGCAGCGCCACGAGTGCCTGCGCACCACCTTCGAGGAAGTCGACGGCCAGGCCGTGCAGTGTGTGGGTGACGGTGCGCAGGTGCGGGTGCGCCATGTCGACCTGTCCACGCTGGATGCCGATCAGCGGTTGCAACAGACGCGTGAGGCGGTCGCCCGCGAAGCCGCACAGCCGTTCGACTTGCGACATGGCCCGCTGCTGCGGGCCGCGCTGCTGCAACTGGCTGCGGATGACCATGTGTTGCTGCTGACCATGCATCACATCATTGCCGACGGCTGGTCGATGAACATCCTGATCGACGAGTTCATGCGTTGCCTGGACGCCCGCAGCGCCGGAAACCAGGCCCAGTTACCGGCGCTGGCCGTGCAGTACCGTGACTACGCCCTGTGGCAGCGCAGCTGGATGGAAGCCGGTGAGCAGGCCCGTCAGCTCGACTACTGGCGAGCTCAGCTGGGCGAGGAGCATGAACCCCTGGAATTGCCCACCGACCGGCCACGCCCGGCACAGCCGAGCCATGCCGGTGCGCGCCTTGAATTCGCCATCGACGCCGAGCTGCGCAGCGGCCTGAAGGCGCTGGCCCAACGTCAGGGTACGACCTTGTTCGTGGTGCTGCTGGCAGCCTTCAAAACCTTGTTGTACCGCTACAGCGGGCAGGGTGACATCCGCGTCGGAGGCCTGATTGCCAACCGCAACCGCGGCGAGGTCGAGGGACTGATCGGTTTCTTCGTCAATACCCAGGTGCTGCGCAGTCAGCTGGATGGGCAGCAGACGTTCGAGCAGCTACTGGCAGCGCTGCGTCAGACCGCCCTCGGCGCCCAGGCCCATCAGGAGCTGCCATTCGATGCGCTACTGGAGGCGCTGCAGCCCAACCGCAGCCAGAGCCACAACGCGCTGTTCCAGGTCATGTACAACCATCAGCCGCTGGTCACCGACATCCAGGGCATGCGCCTGGGTTGCGGCTTGCAATTGGCGCATCTGGACGCTGAACAGAGCGCGGCCGGCGCCCGCAGCCATGCCGCTGCCAGCGACCTGATGCTGGAAACCCGCGAGGAAGGCGAACGCCTGCTGGCTGCCTTCACCTACGCCACGGATCTGTTCGATGCCGCCACCGTCGAGCGCATGGCCGGCCACTGGCGCAACCTGCTGCGCAGCGTGCTGGCCGACCCGCAACGTCGAATCGGCGAGCTGGAATTGCTCGATGCGGCTGAATCCCGCCAACTGCAGGCTTGGGCACTGCAAGCACCTGCACCTCAGGCAGCGGCGTTGGCCCACCAGCGCTTTCAGGCCCAGGCAGCGCGTACGCCCGAAGCGGTCGCGCTGGTACTGGCTGGCGAAGGGCAGGGCGCCAGCCTGAGCTATGCCGAGCTGGAGCGTCGCAGCAACCGCCTGGCCCAGCGCCTGGTGCAGGCGGGTGTCGGCCCCGAGGTGCTGGTCGGTGTGGCGCTTGAGCGTTCGCTGGACATGGGGGTCGCCCTGCTGGCGGTGCTCAAGGCCGGCGGTGCCTATGTGCCGCTGGACCCGCAAGCGCCCAGCGAGCGCATCGCCCAGGTGTTCGCCGACAGCGGCCTGCGTCTGCTGTTGACCCAATCGACCCTGCTGAGCCAACTGCCTGAAGCCGGCGGTATCGAGGTCGTCTGCCTGGACCACGCGCAGGGCGAGCAACCTGAGCATGCACCGCAGGTATCACTGCAGCCGGGCAACCTGGCCTATGTGATCTACACCTCCGGCTCCACCGGCCGTCCCAAGGGCGTCGCCATCAGCCACGGCGCGCTGGCCGAGTTCTGCGAACTGGCCAGCGACTATTCGCGCCTGACCGCCGATGATCGCGTGCTGCAGTTCGCCACCTGCAGCTTCGACGGTTTCGTCGAGCAGTTCTACCCACCGCTGTGCGTCGGTGCCCGTGTGGTGCTGCGCGACCGGCACCTGTGGGACAGCACCCGCTTCCTGCACGCACTGCAACGGCACGGCATCACTGTCGCCGACCTGCCGGCTGCCTATTGGCACATGCTGGTGCAGGACTACGCGCGCGACACGCCACCGGCATTTGCCGCATTGCGCCAGGTGCATGTTGGCGGCGAAGCCATGGCGGTGGACGGGCTCGACCTGTGGCGCCGCGCCGGCCTGGCCGGTGTGCGCCTGCTCAACACCTATGGCCCGACCGAGGCCACGGTGGTGTCCAGCATCCACGACTGCACGACGCTGGCCTCGCGGGATGTGTCCTGGCGCGGTATCCCCATCGGCCAGGGGCTGGCCGGCCGGCGCCTGTGCATCCTCGACGGCGAGATGCAGCCCGTACCGGCTGGCGCCATTGGCGAGCTGTACATCGGTGGCCCGGGCCTGGCGCGCGGTTACCACGGCCAGCCCGCACTCAGCGCCGAACGCTTCCTGCCCGACCCAGGCGTGCCCGGTGCGCGCTTGTACCGCACGGGCGACCGTGCCCGTTTCGACGCCAATGGCGCCATCGAGTACATCGGCCGGGTCGATCATCAGGTGAAGGTGCGCGGCTTCCGTATCGAGCTTGGCGAGATCGAGATGCGCCTGCAGCAATGCCCCGGCGTGCGCGAAGCGGCGGTGCTGGCCCTGGACATGGCCGGTGGGCGGCAACTGGTTGCCTATGCGGTCACCGACGCCGACGGCACCGATGCCGAGGCACAGCGCCAGGCGATCCGCCAGGGCCTGCGTGCGACGCTGCCGGACTACATGGTGCCGACGCATCTGGTGCTGCTGGGCCGCCTGCCGCTGACCCCCAGCGGCAAACTCGACCGCAAAGCCCTGCCCGCGCCTGACCCGAGCCAGTTGCAGGCCGGCTTCCGTGCGCCAGTCAGCCAGCCGCAGCAACGCCTGGCGGCAATCTGGATGGAAGTCTTGCAGGTGCCCCGCGTCGGCCTCGACGACAGTTTCTTCGACCTGGGCGGGCATTCGCTGCTGGCAGCCCAGGTCATTGCCCGGATCAAGTCCGAACTGGGCGTCGCGCTGCCCATGCGCAGCCTGTTCGAACGCCCGCACCTGGCTGCCCTGGCCGAAGAGCTGGAGGCCCTGGGCGGTACCGCCGACGAGGACTGGGCCGACATGGAAGCGTTCATGAATTCACTGGAGGAGGTTTGAGCATGACCCGCAACACGACGCTGCGTATCGCCGAGAAGTTCATCGGGTTGCCGCTCGAACAACGCCGCCAGTTCCTCGCCAGGCTGCGCCAGGATGGCAAGGACTTCGGCCTGCTGCCGATCCCGGTCAGCCGCCACGGCCATGAAGCCATTGCGCTGTCCTACGCCCAGCAGCGCCTGCTGTTCCTCTGGCAGCTCGATCCGCAGAGCGCGGCCTATAACATGGCTGCCGGCCTGCGCATGCGCGGCGATCTGGACCAGAGCCGTCTGCAAGGCGCTTTCGACGCCCTGATCGAGCGCCACGAAGCGCTGCGTACGGTGTTCCAGGTCGACGGCGAGCAGCCGCTGCAACGGGTGCTGGCGGCCGAGCCCCTGGCCTTGCGGCATGTCGACCTTGGCAGCGCCGGCGAGGCTGAGTTGGCCCGACAGGTAGAAGAGGAAGTCAGTCGCCCGTTCGACCTGCTCAAGGGCCCACTGCTGCGCGCCAGCCTGTTCTGCCTGGGCCAGGACGAATACGTGCTGGTGGTGTGCATGCACCATATCGTCTGCGACGGTTGGTCGATGGACGTGATGGTCCGCGAGTTCGTCCAGTGCTACCAGGCCGGGCCTCAGAGCCTGCCAGCGTTGCCGTTGCAGTATGCCGACTATGCCGTGTGGCAGCGCCGCTGGCTGGAAGCCGGCGAGGGCGAGCGGCAGTTGCAGCACTGGCGCGAGCAGCTCGGCGATGACCACCCCTTGCTCGAGGTGGCGGCCGACTTCCCGCGCCCGCCAGTGCAGAGCCTGCAAGGCGAGACCCTCAGGTTCGATTTCGGCGGGCCGCTGTCACAGCGCCTGCGCGACGCCGCCCGGGCGCAGGGGGTGACGCTGTTCATGCTGATGCTGACCGGTTACGCCGTGTTCCTCTCGCGCCACTCCGGCCAGCGCGACATCCGCATCGGCGTGCCCAACGCCAACCGCGGGCGCGAAGAGGTGGAGGGGTTGATCGGCTTCTTCGTCAACACCCAGGTGTTGCGCTGCGTGGTCGACGAGCGCCTGTCGCTGAGTGAACTGCTGGTGCAGGTGCGCGAAGCGACCTTGGCCGCCCAGGCCAATCAGGAGCTGCCCTTCGAGCAGTTGGTGGAGGTGCTCGCGCCCGAGCGTAGCCTTGGCCATAACCCGCTGTTCCAGGCCAAGTTCAACCAGAACGTCGGCGTGCAGAAGCAGACCGCCTTGCAATTGCCGGGGCTGACCGTCAGCGAGTATCCGCTGCGCAAGGAGGGCACCCACTTCGATCTGGCTCTGGACATCACCGACGACGGCAGCCTGGTGCACGGCGAGATGACCTACGCCAGCGATCTTTACCAGCGCGCTACCATCGAAGGGTTCATCGTTGCCCTGCGCGAGCTGTTCGAGACGCTGCTCGATGCGCCCGATACGCCGCTGCATGCCCTGGTCAAGGCGCCTGACGCAGAGGTTGCCAGCCAGCGTGCGCAACCGGCCCTGGTCCTGCAGCGTTGGGACGAGCAGGTCCGTCGCCAGCCTGATGGCATTGCGCTGGCTTGTGCCGGGCAGCGCCTCAGCCATGCCGAGTTGGACCACCAGGCCAATCGCCTGGCCCACCACCTGCGCGACCTGGGCGTCGCTGCGGGGCAGCCGGTCGCGGTGCTGATGGAGCGCTCGCTGGGCTGGCTGGTGTGCCTGTTGGGCATTCTCAAGGCGGGTGGCGTGTACATGCCGCTGGACACCAAGGCGCCAACCGAGCGCCTGCACGGCATGCTGCAGCGCAGTGGCGCGCAGGCGCTGCTGTGCGATGCGGCTGAGCCGCGCCAGCAGGCGCTGGCATCGTCCGGCTGCCAGGTTCAGCCTTACGCACCGGAGCGCTGGGCCGCCTTGCCGGGCGATGCGCCACCTATCCGGATGCTGCCGGGTGCACCGGCCTATGTGATCCACACCTCCGGTTCCACCGGCCAACCGAAGGGGGTGGTGGTCAGCCATGGCGCGCTGGCCAGCTATGTCGACGGCCTGCTGCAACGCCTGGATCTGGCCACGGACGCGAGCATGGCGCTGGTCTCCACCATCGCCGCCGACCTTGGTCACACGGTAGTGTTCGGCGCCCTGTGCTCCGGGCGCACGCTGCACGTGTTGCCAGAGACGCTGGGCTTCGACCCGGATGCCTTCGCCGCCTACATGGCCGAGCAGCGCATCGGCGTGCTGAAGATCGTCCCCAGCCACCTCAACGGCTTGCTGCAGGCGGCCAATGCTGCCGACGTGTTGCCCGAACACGCGCTGATCGTCGGTGGCGAGGCCTGCTCACCCGCGTTGTACCAGAAAGTGCGCGAGCTCAAGCCAGGCTGCCGCTTCATCAACCACTACGGCCCCAGCGAAACCACGGTCGGTGTACTGACCCATGAGCTGCAAGGTGCAGTGACCCAGGCGGTGCCGTTGGGCACTGTGCTGCCGGGGGCCAGCGTGCGGGTGCTGGACGATGTGCTCAACGGGGTGCCGGCGCGGGTCGCTGGCGAGCTGTACATTGGCGGCGACAGCCTGGCGCAAGGCTATCTTGGCCAGGCGGCACTCACCGCCGAGCGTTTCGTGCCCGACCCGTTCGGCGCGCCGGGCACGCGCCTGTACCGCAGCGGTGACCGGGTGCGTTGCGACAGCGCCGGCTTGCTGTACTTCCTCGGGCGCGCCGACGACCAGGTGAAGATCCGTGGTTATCGTGTCGAGCCCGGGGAAGTCGGCCGCGTGCTGCGTGGCCTGGCCGGGGTGCATGACGCGGTGGTGCTGGCCGTCCCGCAAGGGGACGACGCGGCGCAACTGCAACTGGTCGGCTGGTGCGTGCCGGGTAACCCCGCGCCGAGCGTCGAGGCCCTGCGCGAGCAGTTGCAGGCGCTGCTGCCAGACTACCTGGTGCCGGCCCATCTCATGCTGCTGGAGCGCCTGCCACTAACCGCCAACGGCAAGCTGGACCGCCGGGCGCTGCCGCAGCCGCAGGTACACCTCAAGCGCCATGTCGCCGCCAGCACACCACTGGAGGAGCAACTGCTGCACATCTGGCAAGCGGTGCTCAAGCGTGAAGACATCGGCGTCGAGGACAACTTCTTCGAGCTCGGGGGCGATTCCATCCTCAGCCTGCAGATCATCGCCCGGGCCAAGCGCCAGGGCATCAGGCTGAGCCCGCGCCAGCTGTTCGAGAGGCAGACCATCGCCCAGCTGGCCCAGGTCGCCAAGCTGATCACTGCAGCGGCCAAGCCTGCCGCTGTCGCGCAGGTCAGCGGCGGCATGCCGCTGCTGCCGGTGCAGGCGCGCTTCTTCGAACTGGCGCTGGTTCAGCCTGGGCATTACAACCAGGCGGTCATGCTGCAGCCGCGCCAGGCGCTGACGGCGAGCATCGTCGAACAGGCCCTGGCGTTGCTGGTCAGCCAGCACGACGCACTGCGCCTGGCATTCAACAGGGTGGACGGCAGCTGGCATGCCGAGCACCGCACCAGCGTGCCAGGTGGGCTGCTCTGGCACCGTCAGGCGGCCGATACCGCGCAACTGCTGGCCATCGCCGAAGAGGCCCAGGGCAGTCTCGATCTCGCTCAGGGGCCGCTGCTGCGCGCCGTGCTGTGCGACCTCGCCGAAGGTGGGCAGCGCCTGCTGCTGGTGATTCATCACCTGGTGGTCGACGGTGTGTCCTGGCGGGTGCTGCTGGACGACCTTGAGCAGGCTTGCCTGGCCCAGCTGGCCGGGCGCACGCCCGCGCTGGCGGAAAAGAGCACGGCGTTCAAGGCCTGGGCCGAACGCCTGGTGGGCTGGGCCGCGGAGCCTGCCCGCGAGGCAGAACTGGCCTACTGGCAAGCGACCCTCGCCGGGCTGAGCGGTGACCTGCCGACGGCACGCCGCGACGCCGGGTTGCAGGTGCGTCACGCCCGCACCGTGCACTGCCGCCTGGATGCCGACACCACGCATAACCTGCTGCAGCAGGCGCCAGCGGCCTATCGCACGCAGGTCAACGATCTGCTGCTGACCGCCCTGGCACGGGTGCTGTGCCGCTGGACCGGGCAGGGCAGTGTGCTGGTCCAGCTGGAAGGCCACGGCCGCGAAGACCTGTTCGACGGCGTGGACCTGAGCCGCACGGTGGGTTGGTTCACCAGCCTGTTCCCGGTAGCGCTGACCCCGACCGACGCCCTGGGCGGCTCGCTCAAGGCCATCAAGGAGCAGTTGCGTGGCGTGCCCGGGCGCGGCATCGGCCATGGCGCGCTGCGTTACCTTGGCAGCCCGGCGCAGCAGGCGGCGCTGCAGGCGCTGCCGCAAGCGCGGGTAACATTCAACTACCTCGGCCAGTTCGACCAGGGCTTTGCCGAGGACCGCTTGTTCGCACCCGCCCTGGAAAGTGTGGGCGCCACCCAGGCGGCCGATGCGCCGCTGGGCAACTGGCTGAGCATCAACGGCCAGGTGCTGGGGGGCGAGCTTGAACTGGGCTTCACCTTCAGCCACGCGATGTTCGACGAGCCGGTGATCGCTAGCCTGGCTGATGACTACGCCCAAGAGCTGGCCGCGCTGGTCACCCATTGCCTCGACGAACAGGCCGGCGGTGCCACCCCGGCCGACTTCCCGCTGGCCGGCCTGACTCAGGCCCAGCTGGATGCGCTGCCGGTCGACCTGCGCCAGGTCGAGAACATCTACCCGTTGGCACCGATGCAGGAAGGCATGCTGTTCCACAGCTTGTACGACGGCCAGGCCAGCAGCTACGTCAACCGCCTGCGCCTGGACCTCGACGACCTCGACCCGCAACGTTTCATCCAGGCCTGGCAGCAGGCACTGGACCAGCATGAGTCGCTGCGCGCCGGTTTTGTCTGGGAGCAGGGCCTGGAGGCGCCGCGCCAGGTGGTGCTGCGCCATGTCGAGCTGCCGGTGGAGCGCTTCGACTGGGCAGGCGAGGCTGATATCGACGCACGCCTGGAAACCCTGGCGCAGGCCGAGCAGGCACGCGCCTTCGACCTCGGCCAGGCACCGCTGCTGCGCCTGGTGCTGGTGCGCACCGGGCCGCAGCGCCATCACCTGATCTACACCAGCCACCACATTCTCATGGACGGCTGGAGCAATTCGTTGCTGTTCGCGACGGTGATGCAGGCCTACGCGGGGCAGCCGGCCGCGCTGGCGCAGACCACGCGCAGTGATTATCTCGACTGGTTGCAGCAGCAGGATCGCGCGGGTGCCGATGCCTTCTGGAAAGCCCAACTGCTCGACCTGGACGGCCCGACACTGCTCGGTGGCACACGCGATGCCAAGCCGTCCGGGCAGGGCGCGCTGGTGCTGGAACTGGGTGAAGCATTGAGCCAAGCCCTGAAGCACTTTGCGCAGGCCCAGCAAGTCACCCTCAACAGTGTGCTGCAGGCCGCCTGGGCACTGCTGTTGCAGCGTCGCACCGGTCAACCTCGGCCGTGCTTCGGTGCTACCGTGTCCGGGCGCCCGGCGGAGTTGTCGGGTATCGAGCAGCAACTGGGCCTGTTCATCAATACGCTGCCGGTGGCCGCCGAGCCGCAAGGGCACATACCGGTCGCCGACTGGGTGCGTGAAGTGCAGTCACTCAACGTACGCCTGCGCGATTACGAATACCTGCCGCTGTACGCTATTCAGGCAGCAGCAGGGCGCCCTGGCGAGGCGCTGTTCGACAGCCTGCTGGTGTTCGAGAACTATCCGCTGGCGCAGAGCCTGTCGCAGAGCTGTGCTGGTCTGCGTTTGTCCGGCCTGGATTATCAGGAATACAGTGGTTACCCGCTGACCCTGATTGCTGAAGCACGGGATCAGGTGCAGCTGACCTTCGCCTACCAGCGCCAGGCCTTCGATCACGAGCAGGTGCAGCAGATTGCGGCCGAGCTGCGTCATCTGCTGCAGGGCTTCGCCAGCACGCCGCAAGCCTTGCTGGGCAGCTTCGGGTTGGTCGATGCAGCGGTTTATTCGCGAATCGTGAACGGCTGGAACGCCACGGCACGCGACTACCCGGGCACGCCGTACGTGCATCAGCTGTTCGAACAGCAAGCCGCCCGTCAACCGCAGGCGCCGGCCGTGACCTTTGCCGAGCGTACCTTGAGCTATGGCGAACTCAATGCCGAGGCCAATCGCCTGGCTGAGTATCTGCGTGGCCTGGGCGTGGGCCCGGACGTGCTGGTCGGTATCGCCGCCGAGCGCTCGGTGGAAATGGTCGTCGGCCTGCTGGCGATCCTCAAGGCTGGTGGCGCCTATGTGCCGCTCGACCCGGAATACCCGCAGGACCGTCTGGCCTACATGTTCGAGGACAGCGGCATCGCCTTGCTGCTGACCCAGTCGCACCTGCGCGATGGCCTGCCGATCCCTGAAGGGCTGGCCGTGCTCGATCTGGACCGGGCCGAGGCGTGGCGTGCCCTGGACGCGCGCAACCCTGAAGTCCAGCTGCACCCGGAAAACCTCGCCTACGTCATCTACACCTCGGGTTCCACCGGCAAACCGAAAGGCGCCGGCAACCGCCATGTCGCCTTGCACAACCGCCTGGCCTGGATGCAGGAGGCTTACCCACTCACTGCCGATGACAGCGTGCTGCAAAAGACACCGTTCAGCTTCGACGTCTCGGTGTGGGAGTTCTTCTGGCCCTTGATGGAGGGCGCATGCCTGGTCATGGCGCTGCCGGGTGACCACCGCGACCCGGCGCGCCTGGCCGAGCTGATCAGCCGCGAGCAGATCAGCACGCTGCACTTCGTCCCGTCGATGCTGCAAGCCTTCGTCGGCGACGAAAACGCCGCCCGCTGCACCTCGCTGCAACGGATCATCTGCTCCGGCGAAGCGCTGCCGGTGGAACTGCAACGCCAGACCCTGGCGCTGCTGCCACAGAGTGGCCTGTACAACCTTTACGGCCCGACCGAAGCGGCCATCGACGTCACCCACTGGACCTGTGTCGAGGAAGGCAAGGACAGCGTGCCGATCGGCCAGCCGATCGCCAACCTGCAAACCTACGTGCTGGACGGCGAACTGAACCCGGTCAGCCCCGGCGTGACCGGTGAACTGTACCTGGGCGGTATCGGCCTGGCGCGCGGTTATCACCGTCGCCCGTCGCTGACCGCCGAGCGTTTCGTCACCAGCCCGTTCGGCGCAGGCCAGCGGCTGTACCGCACCGGCGACCTGGCGCGCCAGCGCGAGGACGGGGTGATCGAATATGCCGGGCGCATCGACCATCAAGTGAAGATCCGCGGCCTGCGCATCGAACTGGGCGAGATCGAAGCCCGTCTGCAGGAGCTGGAGGCGGTACGCGAAGCCGTAGTGGTAGCCGGCGAAGGTCAGCTGGTGGCGTATCTGGTAGCTGAGCAGGCCGACAGCCTGGCGGCGATCAAGGCTCATCTGGCCGCTGTACTACCGGACTACATGGTGCCGAGCCAGTGGCAACTGCTCGAGCGCATGCCGCTGTCGCCCAACGGCAAGCTCGACCGCAAGGCCCTGCCGAAACCGGAGCTGGGCCAGTCGCGGCGCGAGTACGTGGCGCCGCAGAACGAACTGGAGCAACGTCTGGCCGCGATCTGGCAGGAGGTGCTGCAGGTCGAGCGGGTCGGTCTCACTGACAACTTCTTCGAACTGGGCGGGCACTCGCTGCTGCTGGTGCGCCTGGTGTCCCGAATCAAGACCGAGTTTTCCGTGGAATTGCCGATCCAGGACGCCTACCTCGCCGACGACCTCGGTGCCCTGGCCGCCCTGGTGACGCGTAACGCGAGCCCGGCGGAACAAGACTACGACGCCATTTTTGACGCCTTGGACGAACTGGAGGCATTTGATGCTTAAGCAAGGGACCCAACAGGGCAATGAGCTGGTCCAGCGGATCAGCGGGCTGAGCCACGACAAGCGCGTGGCCCTGTTCAAGCGCCTGCTGGAGAAAGGCGTCGATCCGGGCCGGCTGCCCATCGTGCCAATGGCTGAAGGCGAAGTGCCGCACCTTTCCCATGCCCAGCAGCGTCAGTGGTTCCTCTGGCAGTTGGACCCGCAGAGTGCCGCCTACAACATGCCGGCAGCGCTGCGCCTGGAAGGCACGCTGAACCTTGCCGCGTTGCAGAGCAGCTTCGATGCCCTGGTAGCGCGGCACCCGCCGCTGCGCACCACCTTCGAGGCAGGTACAGGTGAGCCCCAGCAGCGGATCCACCCAGCAGGCCCGGTGGCGATCGAGCGCGTGGCCTTGCCCGGTGCCGACGACCTGGCCATTGCCGAGGCTGTGAGTCGTGAAGTGGTGCGCCCCTTCGACCTGCAGCGTGGCCCGCTGCTGCGGGTACTGCTGCTGGAAATCGGCGCGACGGACCGGGTGCTGGTCATGACCCAGCACCACATTGTCTCCGATGGCTGGTCAATGCAGGTCATGATCGCCGAACTGATCCAGCTCTATCAGGCAGCCTGCGCGGGGCGTGAGGCCAGACTCCCGGCATTGGCCATCCAGTACGCCGACTTCGCCGCCTGGCAGCGCCAAGTGCTCGAAGCGGGCGAGGGACCGCGACAGCTGGCCTATTGGACCGAGCAACTGAGCAATGCCCCTGCGGTACTGGAACTGCCCACCGACCGGCCACGCCCAGCGGTACCAAGCCACCGTGGCCAGGCAGTGAGCGGCACGCTCGACGCGCCGCTGCGCCAGCGCCTCGTCGCGCTGGCACAGGCGCACGGTTGCACGCTGTCGATGGTGCTGCTGGCGTCGTTCCAGCTGCTGCTGCGCCGCTACAGCGGCCAGAGCGATGTGTGCGTAGGCATGCCGTCGGCGGGGCGCAACCGGCCGGAGGTGCAGCCCCTGACGGGTTTCTTCGTCAACACCCTGGTGTTGCGCGGCCGGCTTGAAGATGGCCTGAGCACCGTGCAGCTGCTGCAGCACACACGCACCACCTTGCTTGCCGCCCAGGCCAACCAGGACCTGCCGTTCGAAGCGCTGGTCGATAGCCTGGTGGCGCACCGCGACCTCAGCCACAATCCGCTGTTCCAGGTCATGTTCAACCACCAGGTCCTGGGCGATGGCCTGGGCACCTCGGCGCTTGCCGGCTTGTCGCTGAGCCTGTTGCCAGCGCCGACATCGCGAGCCAAGTTCGACCTGGCGCTGGACACGCAGGAGCATGGCGGCCAGCTCAGTGCCAGCCTGACTTACGCCACTGATCTGTTCGATACGGACACCGCCGTGAAGATGTTCGCGCACTGGCAGAACCTCTTGCGGCGCATGAGCGCCCAGCCTGACCAACCGATCGCCGAGTTGTGCATGCTCAGCGAAGACGAGCGCCATTGGCAGCTTGTGGCCTTGAATCCAGGCCTCGGCCAGCCGGCCGAAACGCGCACCGTGCATAGCCTGATCCAGCAACAGGCCCAACTGCGCCCGACCGCCCCGGCCCTGATCGTGGCAGGCAGGCAGCTTGATTACCAGCAGCTCAACCAGTGGGCCAACCGGCTGGCGGCGCGCCTGCATGAAGCGGGCGTAGGCCCGGAAGTGCGCGTGGGGATCGCGCTGGAGCGCTCCGTCGAAATGCTGGTCGGGTTGCTGGCCGTGCTCAAGGCGGGCGGTGCCTATGTGCCGCTGGACCCGACCCACCCGCATGAGCGGTTACGCTACATGCTCGAGGACAGCGGCGTTGCCCTGGTGCTGGCCCAGCCACATCTGCTGGCCGCACTGCCGCTACCGACGGGCGTCGAGGTCTTGCCGGTGAGCGCTGATGGCGCCGAATTGCAAGGCTACCCCGCGCACGATGCCCACTACCCGGTGGCAGCGGACAACCTGGCCTATCTGATCTACACCTCTGGCTCTACCGGCCGGCCAAAGGGGGTGGCGGTCACCCATGGCCCGCTGGCCATGCACTGCCTGGCGATTGCCGAACGCTACGGCATGACGCCTGAAGATCGCGAGCTGCAGTTTGCCTCGATCAACTTCGACGGCGCCCACGAGCGCTGGCTGGTGCCACTGGTTTCCGGTTCGATGCTGATGCTGCGCGACAACGATGCCTGGGATGTCGAGCGCAGCGCCCGCGAGATTGCCGAGCATGGCATCACCATCACCTGCTTCACCCCAAGCTACCTGCAGCAGTTGGCCGAGCATCTGGGCGATGATGGGGCAGGCTTGCCCATCCGTTCCTACACCGTGGGCGGGGAAGGCACCAGCCGCGCCACCTTCCAGCAAATCCAGCAGGTGTTGCGCCCGCCGCGCATCATCAATGGCTATGGCCCGACCGAGACCGTGATTACGCCGCTGCTGTGGGCGGCCCACCTCGGCAGCAGCTTCGATGCGCAGTACATGCCGGTGGGCACTCCGGTCGGTGCGCGCTCGGCCTATGTGCTGGGCAGCGATCTGCAACTGTTGCCGGCGGGCGTGCCCGGCGAGCTGTATATCGGCGGTGAGGGGCTGGCACGCGGCTATCACCAGCGCCCGGGCTTGACCGCCGAGCGCTTCGTCGCCGACCCGTTCGGGCCACCGGGTGGCCGCCTTTATCGAACCGGCGACCTGGTGCGCCTGCGTCAGGATGGCGTGGTCGAATACCTTGGCCGGGTCGATCACCAGGTCAAGGTGCGTGGCTTCCGCATCGAACTGGGCGAGGTGGAATCGTGCCTGATGGGCATGGAGGAAGTGCGCGAGGCGGTGGTCGCCGTGGCAGGCGAAGGGCGAGGTTCGCGCCTGGTGACCTACCTGGTGCTGGCGCCGGAGATGCAGTGGGATGCCGCGTTGCGTGGCCAGGTGCTCGCCCGGCTGCGCCAGGCCTTGCCCGAGTACATGGTGCCCGCGCACTTGCTGGTGCTGCCGACCATGCCATTGAACCCCAACGGCAAGCTCGACCGGCATGCCTTGCCAGCCCCGGTGCTGGACCGTTCCGAGCACTATCGGGCGCCGGTCACGCCGCTGGAAGTGAGCCTGGCGAAGCTCTGGGGTGAGCTGCTGGAAGTGGAAGAGGTCGGGCTCGATGATAGTTTCTTCGAACTGGGCGGCAACTCGCTGCTGGCCATGGAGCTGGTGCGCCGGGTACGGTTGGCAGCGCTGGACGGCTTCACCATGACCCTTCGCGATCTGATGACCACGCCGCGTATTGGCGAGTTGGTCGGGCGCCTGCAAAGCGCTGCCAGCCAGGCCCCGGTACTCTTGCTGAACACCCCGGCACAGGGCGCCACACCGCTGTTCTGCCTGCACGGCGTGCATGGCTCGGTGTTCGATTACCTGCCGCTGGCCAGGCGGCTGCAGCCGCAGTGGGCGGTGCATGGGATCCAGTGCCGGATGCTGTTCAATGCCGCCTGGGTCGACGTGGATGTCGAGTCCATGGCCGTCGACTACTGTGATTACATCCGCGCCGTGCAGCCGCAGGGGCCGTATTTCCTGCTCGGTTGGTCGCTGGGTGGCGCCTTGGCGTTGCAGGTGGCCAGCGAGCTGGAGGCCCAGGGGCAGGTGGTGGCCTTCGTCGGGCTCCTGGACAGCTACTTGCCACAGGCCGATCAACAACAGCAATGGGATGAGCGCTTGCTGAGCCTGCTGCTGGCGCTGGGGGCCGATGAGGGCGCCAGTCGGGCGCTTTGCAGTGGATGGCAGGGGCCTGAAATGGATGAACGACTGTTGTTTGGTGAGCCAATGGTGGCCGTCCTGAGCAACCTGTCGGCGCCGGTGCTGGCCAACCTTGCCATTGGCGAGCGGGTGGCTTTCGTGCGGACCACGTTGCAGTTGGACCGGGTGGCGATGGCTATGAAGGGGCTGCCAGGCACTCAAGTGAAGCCGACCTGCTGGTGGGCGGTAGGGCGCGAAGTGTCGGCGCAGTCGAGCCTTGATAGTCACTACGGTGCGGCACTGCGGCACCTGAGCAGCGACCGTGGCCATTTCGACCTGCCGCAGGATGCCCAACTGATCGAGACGGTGGCCGGGCAGCTGGAGGGTATCGGCGCCATGTGCCAGGAGGCTCTATTCGAAGTTTGACTTAGTTGCGTGGTATTGCGCACTGCTATTGCGGGCACGTCCGTTGAGCATAATTTTCTTTACGCCATTTTCCCCCCGTTATAAGTGATGGCAAAATGATATATACAAGGAAGTTACCACCCTGAGGGGCGATGTAATCAACGAGCGTTCGGACCAGCCAGGTCACCGACGCTTCCCGCCTGCACATGCGTACCGACTACGTCGACAGCGCCGCGCGCATCGAGGCCGCCAACGACCTGAGCATCAACGCCGGGCGAGATTTCGTCAGCGCCGGCGGGGTACTGCAGAGCGGTCGCGACACCTCGATCGAGGCCGGTCGCGACATCCTGCTGGGTTCCGCCGAGGCCATTGACAGCGCCGCCTATGGGCGCACCACCACCCAGACGGTGACGCAGAACGGCTCCAGTGTCAGTGCCGGGCGCGATTTCACCGCCGTGGCAGGGCGCGACCTCAGCGCAGTGGCCAGCCAGATCGAGGCGCAGCGCGCCATCGATATCAGCGCCACGGGTGACGTGACCTTGATGTCCGCGGCGGACGAGAGCCATTCGGCATACACCTCGAAGAAGCTCAAGACCCAGCAAGACCATGTCAGCCAGGTGTCCACCGTGCTGACAGCCGGTGCCGATGTCTCCATCAGCGCCGGTAAGGACCTGGCCCTGAGCGCCAGCCGCATCAGTGCCGGCGATGAAGCCTACCTGGTGGCCGGCGGCCAGCTTGCCTTGCTGGCGGCGGAGGATCTGGACTACTCGCTGTACGACAAGAAAAAGAAGGGCAGCTTCGGCAGCAAGTACACCAAGCGCGATGAAGTCACCCAGGTCACCAACATCGGCAGTGCGATCAGCACAGGTGGCGACCTGACGCTGGTCAGCGGGGGCGACCAGCTGTACCAGGCGGCCAAGCTCGACAGTGGTGCAGACCTGGTGCTGAGCAGTGGTGGTGAAATCACCTTCGAAGCGGTCAAGGACCTGCATCAGGAGAGCCACGTCAAGAGCAAGACCAGTCTTGCCTGGAACAGCGCCAAAGGCAAAGGCAACACCGATGAGACACTGCGTCAGAGCCAGTTGCTGGCCAGTGGTGATGTGCTTATCAAGGCCGCCGATGGCTTGAAGATCGATATCAGGCAGGTCGATCAGACGAGCGTGAGCGAGACCATCGATCTGATGGTCCAGCAAGACCCACAGCTGGCTTGGCTCAAGGAGGCAGAGGCTCGAGGTGATGTTGGTTGGCGGCAAGTCAAGGAAGTGCACGATTCCTTCAAGTACAGCCAGTCGGGTATGGGGGTTGCGGCACAGTTGGTCGTTGCGATCATCATCACTTACCTTACTGCAGGCGCAGCCAGCGCTGCCCTGGGTTCTGCGGCGGGTGCGACTGCCGGATCCGGTACGGCCATGGCGGCAAGTGGAACGGCGACCGCCAGTGCCGTGGCGAGTGGCGCCGCGACAGCCGGTTCAACCGTAGCGGCGGGATGGGCTAACGTCGCGCTGACGTCAGTGGCGACCAGTGCTGCAAGCGGTGCAGCGATCAGTACCATCAACAATCGTGGCAACTTGGGCCTCGTGCTGAAGGATGTCACCTCGGTAGATGCGCTTCGTAATTATGCGGTTAGTGGGGTTACCGCAGGGCTGACCACCGGCGTGTTCGATGACTGGACAGCGACCGAAACGGGAACTTCAAGCGCGCTGCCTAATAGTGGCGCCGTATTGCCAGCGGGAGGGCTTTCCACCTGGGACGGCATTGGTCGCTTTGCAGGCAATCAGCTGCTTCAGAATGGTACTTCGACCGTGCTGGACCGTGCCCTCGGTGGCGACAGCGCATTGAGTGATGCGCTGCGAAGCAGCCTCGCCAGTACATTCGCAGCTGCTGGGTTCAACCTGGTTGGCGATTTGGGTAGCCGCTTCGAACTTCAGCCGGGAGGCGCCGCCAAAGTTGCACTGCATGCGATGATGGGCGGGCTGGCCGCGGAGGCGGCTGGAGGCGATTTCAAAACCGGTGCAGTTGCAGCCGGGCTCAATGAGGCGCTAGTGGATACGCTTGCGCAGCACTATGCCGAAATGCCGCCTGAGAAGAAGCAGCAGTTGCTGATAATGAATTCACAGTTGCTGGGTGTTATGGCCGCTGCTGCGGTCAACGGTGATGGCGACAGTTCGCAGATGGGCGCGTGGGTCGCGAGCTACTCGACGCAATATAATTACCTTACACATGAAGAAGTTAAAAATAAGGACGCGGAAGAAAAAGCCTGCCTGGATGAGGGGTGCGTTCAGGATACGAGAGAGAAATATGCACAGTTGGATGAGACTCGCAATAAAGAGTTGGCCGACGTGTGTCGTAATAACCCTGGGCGGTGCGAGGACATTTCCGCGAAGCTCAGTGCCGACGAACCGAAACTCAGAGCGTTGGCTAAAGAAGCATCTGCTCGAGGTGAATTTGGCGCGTCCGTTGTCATCGGGTATGTGATTAGCAGTAGTAATCAAGACGCGCAGAATACCATCGCCAGTGAACTGAGCGCACTCAAGGGAGGGGATGGGGGTCGGTTCCTTTCCGTGTTAGGCTCGACGTTGCTGAGTGCGACCATGGGCGGTCGCTCGGTTGTCACTAAACAACCGGTGTACAGGACGACCAAGGAGGCTAAAGTAGCGGCAGAGGAGTTAGGTTATCAGAAAATAAGCGAAACAGTTCATGGCGGCCAAGCCGTATTCCGCAAGGGCAAATCTTACATCACCCGAGACCTGGATGGGCACAACGGAGGTGCATGGAAAATGGCCAGTTCAGTCAAAGCTTTGGAAAGTAGAACAACACGTGACGGGACTTTTGACAAGAATTTGAATCGTATCGGTGATTGAATGAGCAAGAGAGTAGACTGGGAGCGTCGAGGCAAGACAGTGGCGGAGCTTATCGCTGAACTTAAGACGTTTGGCGATCAGCACCTTAAGGTGGAAATGTCCTTTGATGAAGGGCAAACAGCGAAGCCCATTAGTCTCGTTGTTAAACGGGATGGTAAATGTCTTTTGTTGCATATAGATTCATCGGGTGATTGATGATAGGGGTGATGGTTTATCGTAAGTAGGGTGATGTAATACTGATTTATGAAGTTTCCCGGCAAGCTCACTTTATTTCATTCAAGGTCAACGGCGATGGTGTCTATTTAAAAATACGTGGGCTCCATTGCCTTGATCATTAGGCTCCGGTGATGGGCGGGCTGGCCGCGGAGGCGGCTGGAGGCGATTTCATAACCGGTGCAGTTACAGCCGGGCTCAATGAGGCGGCAGTGATACGCTTGCACAGCTATGCCGAAATGCAGCCTGAGAAGAAGCGGCAGTTGTTGATAATGAACATACAGTTGCTGGATCTTATGGCCGCTGCTGCGGGCAACGGTGATGGCAACAGTTCGCAGATGGGCGCGTGGGTGGCAAGCTACTCGACGTAATTACCTTCCAGAATAAACAATGACTAGTATTTCGGAGTTGAATGACTTGCTTGTCGCTCATAATTGCTTGCATGCAATCAGTATTCAGTTGAGTGGGGAAGGAATGGCTTATGACTTGTCTCTGTCAATTTCATCCTCTGAAGAGGTAGGGTTTGATGTCTTGCGTATCAGATTCCTTGACATAGCCCAATTCGCGTGCCGTGATTTTGGCGGCGGATTGACTCAGCTGATGCACATGAGCGTGGATAAGCTGGATTCCGGCTTTGACAGAATACGTTATCAATTGAGCGATCTTGAGGAAAATAAGTTATCGTTTTGTTTTTCATCATTTTCAGTTGATTAAATGCTGCCTAAGGAGGTCCGCTGGGTCTCCATGATAGTGACGGTGGTTCGTATGTCACAACCGCATGAAAAAAGCCCCCAGGTGCATCACGCCAGGGGGCTTTTTCATACCGTCAGCGTCAGAAGTCGGCTTTGAGCGTCACCGTGTAGTTGCGCGGTTCGCCATACACGTTGCTCGCGTTCAACCAGCCGATGGAGGAGTAGTACTTCTTGTCGAACAGGTTGTTGCCGTTGAGGGCGACGCTGAAGTTCTGGTTGATCTGGTAAGCCACGCGGGCGTTCCAGATGGCGTAGCCGGCCTGCTCGATCTTGTCGATGCCGTTGGTGCCACCCTGGTTGGTGTTG
The DNA here is from genome assembly GCF_021602465.1 of Pseudomonas urethralis. Classification (NCBI taxonomy): domain Bacteria; kingdom Pseudomonadati; phylum Pseudomonadota; class Gammaproteobacteria; order Pseudomonadales; family Pseudomonadaceae; genus Pseudomonas; species Pseudomonas urethralis. The sequence continues at coordinate 331,168 of NZ_BQIJ01000001.1, read as the reverse complement.
TGGTTCTTGCTCTGGATGCTGGCGCCGGCGCCGACGGTCCACTGGTTCAGCTCGCCAGGCAGGTTGTAGTCACCCCAGAAGCGCAGCAGGTGGCGTGGCGTGTAGCTGTTGAAGGTGGCGCCGGACGCCGTGCTGCCATCACCCGGGTCGTTGAGAAACTTGGTCGAGGTGTAGGTGTAGCCGGCAAACAATTGCAGGCCGGCCAGCACTTCGCCGCTGATTTCCGCATCGAAGCCTTCGGCGCGTACCTTGCCGCCTGCCACGTAGCAGTTGGTTTCACCGTCCTGCCCGCATACCGACGAGTAATCGTATTGGGCGCGGTTTTTCTGGTCGACGCGGAACACCGCGAAGCTGGTGTTGACCCGGCCATCCATCAGCTCGCCTTTCAGGCCGATCTCGTAATTGGAGCCTTCGATCGGCTTGAGTGGGGCGAGGTCTTCGGTCAGTTCGGTCTGCGGCTTGAAGATGTCGGCATAGCTGACGTAGGCAGACCATTGATCGTTCAGTGCGTAGATCAGGCCGCCGTACGGGGTGACTTCGCCGGTTTCCTTGGCATGTGACGGGTCCGGCGATGCCGTGGTGAAGCGCGTCAGTTCATAGTCGTACTTGTAGTTGCTGACCCGTGCGCCGAGCACCAGGGTCAGCGGGTCGATCAGCTTGTAGCGCATCACGCCGTACACGCCGTTCTGGCGAATCTTGGCCTTGGAAACACCGGCGTAGGTGGTGCTGAGCATTTCATCCAGGGTGGGTTCGCGAGGCGAGACCGGGTCGTAGATGTTCATCGGGCCGAGGTTGAGCAGGCCGCCTTGCAGGTCGTCGGTGCGCAGGTCGCTGGCGTTGGCACCCACCACCACCTCGTGCTCCAGGCCGAAGGCGCGCCATTTGCCGGTGAGGTTGATGTCGGCGCCCTGGTTGATGTTCTCGAAGTCGTACAGGTAGGCACGCGACTGCATGCCGCTGCCGGTGGCCGGGTCGACGGCGCCGCGGCCGAAGCTGTAGAAAATGTCGTTGGTTTCGCGGATGTAGCTGCCAGAGGCTTTCAGGCGCCAGTCTTCGTTGAAGTCGTGGGTGATATCGGCGAAGTAGGTGGTCTGCTTGTTGTTCCACTTGTTCCAGTCGGCACCGGTGAAGGTGGAGCGGCTGACGTTCACCGCACTGCCATCCTTGTTGCGCGGCAGGCCGCCGAAGTAGGGCGTCGAGTGCAGGTCTTCGACACTGGCGCCGGCGGCGACCGTGGTGGAGTCGCTGAGGTCGTATTCGAGAATCCCGTACAGCACGTTCTTGCGGCTTTCTGCCGTGTCGTAGAAGTAGTCGCGGTCTTCATGGCCGGCGACCAGGCGCCCGCGCAGCCGGCCATCGGCAGTCAGTGGACCGCTGGCGTCGAGGGTCTGGCGATAGGTGTCCCACGAGCCTGCGCTGGCGGTGATCGACAGGGACGGCTCGGCTTTCGGACGTTTGCGCACCAGGTTGATCGCCGCACCGGGGTTGCCGCTGCCTTGCAGCAGGCCGTTGGCGCCGCGCAGGATCTCGACGCGGTCGTACAGCAGGGTGTCGGAGGTGAAACTGCTGCCGATGCCATAGTAGCGGCGGTCCAGCGGCACGCCGTCGTACTGGATGGTCTCCACCTCGAAGCCGCGCGAATAGATGTACTTGCCGCCAGACGGGCTCTGGTAGGTGGTGATGCCGGTGGTCTTCTCCAGCACCTGGTCGAGGGTGTCGAGGCGCTGGTCGTCCATCGCCTTGCGGGTGACCACGCTGACCGACTGCGGGATGTCCTTGAGGCGGTGGGTGCCCTTGCCGATGGTCACCGCATTGGACGTGTAGCTCCCCGAGTCCTCGGTGGTGGCATCGAACTGGCGCCCGGAAATGTTCACCGGCTCCAGGTTCAAGGCGGAAGTGTCTGCTGGCCCGCTCAAGGTGATGGTGTGGCCATCGAGCTGGTAGGTCAGGCCGCTGTCGCGCAGCAGCAGGCGCAGTGCCTGCTCGGGCTCCATGTTGCCCCTGACCGCCGGTGCCGGGGTGTTGTGCACTGCGTCCGGGCTGTACAGCAGCTGCAGATTGGCCTGCTTGGCCAGGGTAGTCAGTGCCCCCACCAGCCCTTGCGAAGGGATATCCAGCGCGACCGGCTCGGCGTGCGCTGCCATGGACGCCGCCAGGGCACAGGCCAGCAGCGACGGTGGGAGAATGGCCAGTGTCTTCCTGCGTACCGCCCGGGCGAGCGGCGTAAGCGTGGTAATGGTCATGCGGATACTCAGTGTTGGCAGATAGATTACTTATGAGATTTATTTGCATTTATGTAACGTGCCGGCCGCCCAGAACCGGAAAGATCACAGTGAAAATTCTGTAATTTCTTGTTCCACCCGCTTGCCGTCATGCAGGCGCAGCAGGTGATCGGCCACATCGAAGTAGCGGTCGTCGTGGCTGATGACGATGATGGTCTTGCCCAGGCGCTTCAGTTCCGGCAGCAGTTCGGTGTAGAAAATGCGTCGGAAGGTCGGGTCCTGGTCGGCGGCCCATTCGTCGAACACCAGCACCGGGCGTTTCTCCAGCCAGGCATTGACCAGCGCCAGGCGCTTGCGCTGGCCGGTGGACAGGTCGGTGGTGGTGAAGGCGCCATCGCGGATCTGCACCTTGTGGGCGATCTCCAGCCGTTGCAGGTACTTGCCGGCATCCTCGGGCAAGGCCTCGCCGCCCTGCAGCAGGTCATCGAACAGGTAGTAGTCGGCGAACACCGTGGTGAACAGCTGGCGGTAGTCGTCGCGGTTGCTGGCGGTGACAGGTTCGCCATCGAGCACGATCTCGCCTTCATGGGGGGCGTACAGGCCCAACAGCAGCTTGATCAGCGTGGTCTTGCCGCAGCCGTTCTCGCCGACGATGAACAGGATGTCACCCCGCGCGACGCGCAGGTTGATCGGCCCCAGGGCAAACGGCGCGGCACCGTCCACCGGCGGGAACGCGAAGCGCACGTTACGCAGCTCGAGGCTGCGGATCTGCCGGTCAGGGACTTCAGGGGCGTCGAGCAGCAGGTGCGGCTCGGGCGACGAGAACTGGGTCGACAGCTCGGCGATGCGGCGGAAGGCGATTTGTGCGCGGCTGACAATGGGCAGCGTCGAGACCAGGTGTTCCAGCGGCCCTTTCATGAACAGCAGCACCAGTACGAAACCGCTGGTGACCTTGGGGTCGGTGATCAGCCCGGCCTGTTGCAGGGCCAGCACCAGGCCGATGACCACGAAGAACAACATCGAGCCAAGGCTCTTGGCGACCACGAAGATGTTGATCGAGCGGATATGAGTGTCGCGAATGAAATTGGCGGTGCGGCTGATGCGCTCGTCGAACATGCGCTGGCGACGTGGGCGGCTGATGCGCAGCTCCTTGGCCCCGGAGGCGACACCGCTGTAGTGCCGCTGCATTTCGTCTTCGGCCTCGCGGGCGGCATGGAAACCGCGGATGCCGCGCACGCGGGCGATGTACTGCACGGCGGTGCCGATCAGGATGGCGCAGGCGGTGATCAGGAACATCGGCCAGGACAACTGGGCCAGGTAGCCGAGGCAGCCCAGGGTCACCGACAGGGAAATGGCCAGCGGTGCGAAGGCGAAGGCGAAGTCGCTGATGGTGTCGACATCGTGGGTCAGTACCGGGATCAGGCGGTGGCTGCGGTAGCGTTCGATCTGTTCTATGGGGGCGCTCAGCACCTTTGCGCCGAGGTCGCGACGCAGCTTGGCGATCACATGCTGGCCGACATGGTTGGTGCCGATGTCCGAGGCGATGGAGGCGCACAGGGCGAGCAGGCAGATGCCGGCGAACGCAAGCACCACGCCCCAGGTGATGGTGCCGGGGGCATGCAGCAGGTTGTTGATGTTGGCGAGCAGCAAGGTGATGCACAGGCCGCCGACGATCCCCAGCACGACGGCCAGGGAGACGATCAGTCGGTAAGGCTTGAGCAGGCCGAGGAGTTCGCGGAGTGCGCCAGGGGTCGATCGGTTCATGGTGAGTTCCTGGTGGGTACGCGGATGCGGTTCTGGCGCTGCGCGCGGCGAGCACCGTGTGGGCGGGTTGCCCAGTGAAAAGACGTGTGAGGGGGGCTGTGATTTAGCCGGCCCGGGCCGTGTGCCCGGGCCAGTCAGGTAGTGCGCAGAGGGGTGTCGCTCAGAGCTCGCGGGCTACCCGGAAGCCCAGCCAGTCGCCGCGTACATAAGGTTCGCGGTAGTTGCGGTTGCCGGAGCGGGAGAACACCGGGGCTTCGCTGTAGTCGTTGCCGCGGATGTGGTTGTATTCGCAGCTTGCTTCCATCCACGCGCTGCCATCGGTGGGGGCACCGACATAGTTGTCGTGCCGGCAGTCGGCGACCCATTCGTAGACGTTGCCGTGCATGTCGTACAGGCCGAACGCGTTGGCCGGGAAGCTGCCGGCGGGCGAGGTGTAGTTGTAGCCGTCGGCGGCGCCGTAGGTGTTGGCGTGCTGGGCGATGCTGTAGTCCTTGCCTTCATCGAAGGGGAACGGGAACGGGCCGCTGGAGCCTGCGCGGGCGGCGTACTCGCGCTCGGCTTCGCTGAGCATGCGGTAGTGCTTGCCGGTCTTCTTCGACAGCCAGGCGACGTAGGCCTTGACCTCGTCGTAGCTGATGCACACCGCCGGTTGGTCGGGGCCCTGCGGGTAGCTGGGCTTGCCGTTGGTGCAGCGCCGGCCGGGGCGGTCGTCGCCGTCGGGGAGGGTGACCTTGGCGTCGCGCTGCCAGGCCTGCAGCTGTTTGGCTTGCACCTGGAACTGGCTGATGGCGAAGGGTTTGGCGAAGGTCACGGTGTGCATTGGGCCTTCGTCCGGCTGGCGGCCGACTTCATCGTCAGGCACGCCCATGGTGAAGCTGCCAGCGGGCAGCACCACCATGGGCGGGCAATCCTTGCAGTCCTTGAACGTCTGGCCGGGTGCGTGGGCATCGGCGGCCAGGGCCGGGGCGCTGGCGAGCAGGGCGGCCACCAGGGCCAGGGGGGGGAACGTGTGCATGGCGGTTCTCTTGAAAGGCAAAAGGTCAGGCGAGTTGCGGGGCGAGAATGGTCATCACCCGATCGATCTCGGCCTCGTCGTTGAGCAGGCTCGGGGCCAGGCGCACTACCGGGCCGACGTCACGGTCGACGGCGTCGCTGATCACCTTGTTGGCCATCAGGTGACGGGCGACGGCATCGCAGTCGCGGCCCTCGACGCGGAAGAAGGTGAAACCGGCAGAAAGCTGGCTGCTGCGCGGCGTCACCAGCTGCACCTTGGGGTGCTCGGCGAGGCGCTGCTTGAGGTAGCCGTTGAGCTGGTGCACGCGGGCCTGGACATCGGCCTTGCCCAGTTGCAGGTGCAGTTCGAACGCTTTGCCCAAGGCCAGGCGATGGTCGAAGGCGTGGTAGCCACCGGGGGTCATCACGGTGCCGAAGTTATCGCCCTTGGTGAAGGTCGGCAGGCTCGGCACCAGGTAGGGCTGGGGCTTGGCTTCGCGAGCGATGATCACGCCGGTGCCGCGTGGGCCGAACAGCCATTTGTGGGTGCCGGCGATGAAGTAGTCGCAGTGGAAGTCGGCGAAGTTCACGTCCTCGATGCCGAAGCCGTGCACGCCGTCGACCACGTAGATGATCTGGTCCTGCTCGTCACGGCTTTGGTTAAGCGTTTTGACCAGTTCACCGACCTCGCGGATCGGCAGCTTGACGCCGCTGCCGGATTGGACCCAGGTCATGCCAAGCACGCGGGTTTCCGGGCGGATGGCCTGGCGGAGGTTGCCGAGCATTTCGTCCACCGAGGCCAACTGCGGCTCCTTGAACAGCGTCACGCGGCGCACCTGGGTGCCCATCAGCCGCTCGCGGTAGGCGAGGCGGGTATTGGTGGAGTAGTGCTCGTGGGCGCTGACCAGGATCTCCTTGCCTGGCGCCACCTGCAGGCCGCCGTAGATCATCGACAAGCCTTCGGTGGTGCTGCCGGTCAGGGCCACCTGGCCTGGCTGCACGCCGAAGTAGCGGCCGGCCCAGTTGCGCACTTCATCTTCATAGCCCCAGAGCTCCTCGCGGTCCCAGTCGACCATTTCGCCCGGGTTCTGGTCCAGCCGCGCACGGAAGCGGGCAATGGCCTCGCTGACCACACGGGGGTGGGAGGCGAGCAGGAAATTGCAGAAGTGCAGGTAGGCCGGGTCGAGGTCGAACTGCTGGCGCAAGGCCTGCCATTTGTTCAGGCCGGTTGTTGCCACAGGCGCGGCCGCCATGGCGGTCTGGGCAAAACTGCCGGTCAGGGGCAGGGCGGCGGCGAGCAGGCCGGCCTGCTTGAGAAAGCTGCGACGGTCGTTCATCAGCCACGCTCCGCTTGGCGGTTGCCACCAGGCTTGGCGAGGCGTTGCACCTCTTCCCACACCCGCAGGAAGTTGCCACCCCACAGCTTGGCGATGTCAGCGTCGGAGTAACCGCGCTGGATCAGCTCGGCGGTGACATTGCGCGACTCGCCGACGTTCATCCAGCCGGTGACGCCGCCACCGTCGTTGAAGTCGGAAGCAATGCCGACATGGTCGATGCCGATCTTGCGCACGGTGTAATCGATGGCGTCGACCAGGTCCTTGACCGTGGCGCGGGGCTCTTCGTCGAGGATGGCGTACAGCGCGCTGGCGTACTCGCCGAACTTTTTCTCGGGCCAGATCGAGATGATCGCGTCACCGGGCATCAAGGCATTGGCCAGGCCATTGAGCGGCTGCAGGTCGAAGCGCTTGCGCAGGGCATTGAGCTTGTCCAGGGTGGCCTGGCTCAGCGGCTTGAGGTAGGCCGGGAAGCCTACTACCTGCACCACGCCGCCGCTGTGCTTGATCGTTTGCAGCTCGTGGTCGCTGAGGTTGCGCGGGATGTCCACCAGCGCCCGCGGTGCCGAGTGGGAGGCGACCATCGGCGCGCGGCTCAGGCGGGCGACGTCTTCCAGGGCCAGGGTGGACATCTGTGACACGTCGATGATCACCCCCAGGTCGTTGAGCCGGCCCACCGCCTGCTCGCCCAGCGGCGACAGGCCACCAAGGGCATCCGGGGTGTCGTTGAGGAACGGCAGCGGGCGCGAGGAGTCGGCCCAGGCGTTGTTGCCCACGTAGCTGAAGCCGAACATGCGCATGCCGCGTGCGGCCCAAGTGTCCAGGGCATCGAGGTCGTGGCCCAGCGGGTAGGCATTGAGCATGCTGAGGAAGATCGCGAACTTGCCTTCGCCATGCAGGCGGCGGAAGTCGGCGGGGGTGTAGGCGATGGCGACCTGATTTGGGTAGTCGCGGACCATGCCGGTGAGGATCTTGTAGCGCATCTCCTGCTGCTGGCGTGCTTCGTCGACGAAAGCGGCGGTCGGGCGATGGGGGGCGTTCGCGCCGTTCCAGATTTCCGGCCAGCCGAAGATCGTCAGCGCCGCGCCCGAGAGCCGGCCGCGGCCGGCCTTGACCAGGTCGAACTGGCCGCTGCCATCCTTGTCGGCTTCCTTGCCTTCGGTGCCGAAGTTCAGCGGCACGGTGATATGGCTGTCGAAGGAGAGGATGCGCTCCTGAAGTTCTTCGGCATGTTTCACCACCTCACGCGGGTAACCGGCCGGCAGGTAGATGAAGAAGTACCAGGCCGCGGCGCCCGCGAGCGCGAGGATCAGCGCCAGGGCAGCGAGGTAGGGGGCCTTGCGCAAGCGTGTCGTGTTCATTGCCATCCCGTTGGTTGCAGGGTCGATGCGGTTGCGGCAGCCGCGATCACGGGGCTTGCCTGTCACGGAGGGACGAGAGCGGCAGGGGGAAATTTAGCGGCGCGCCGCCGGTAAATTTGCCGGGCAGCGTCTCGTTCTAGCTCGATAGGCGTGGCTGACACGGATACGGATGTGGCGATGAGGTTTTCCAGGCGTGGGTTCATGGTGGGGCTGGCGGTGGCCGGGGCAGCGGGTTCGGCAGCGTGGTATGCGCGCCAGCCGCGCGACCATGATGAACAACTCAACAAAGACGAAGTGGAGACCCCCGGCGAAGCCACGGTAGAGGCTGCCGCAGGGAACGGCGTGCGCATCGCCGACAAGCTGCGCGGCATCTGGGATGTGCGCTTCAGTGGTGCCGATGCCGGCCTGGACGGCCTGGCGCTGCAGGGCCTGCAGATGCTGCTCGATGTCGGCCCGACCGGCCGCTCGCTGCGTGGCTGCATCGACGTGGCTGAGCGCCTGCGTGGCAATGATCAGCCGCGCTACCGAGTGCTCGGCGAGCTGGTCGCCGCCGATGTCGGCAAGGTCCGCTGGCGCCTGGTGCCGGCCGGGGCATCAGCGCCGAGCCATGAACTGGAGGCGACCCTCGACGAAGTCTGGGCGTCCTGGGGCAACGCGGGTGCCGGCACCCTGACCGGGCGCATCCGTCGCCTCGACCGGCCATTGTTGATGACCGAACCGGACAATCACTTCGTCGCCAGCAAGCGCGCCTTCCCCGAGGCCCGCCAGGTCGCGCCGCTGGCGCCGGCGCTGATGGCCTGGCTGAACTCGCCCGAGCACCGTCTGTTCCACCAGGTGTGGCATGCCACCCGGGACAAGTGGCACCGCCTGGACGATGACAAGCGTGATGCCCTGCGTGGTGCCGGCTGGCAACCCGGCCCGCGTGACGCCGAGCGCGGCGCACGTGGGCGGCGCAAGCACCTCAATGGCTCAGGCGAGGACTTCTTCTTCATGCACCGGCACATGCTGGGGCACGCCCGCGGCCTGCAGCCTGACCTGCCGAACTGGACGCAACTGCCGCTGCCGTCACCGCAACTGGAATACGACCGGCTGGGCTTCATCCGCTATCAGGAGAACCATGACGGCAATTCGGTACCGCCTGCCTGGGTCGCGGCCGATGATGAAGAACTGAGCCAATGGCTGCATGGCATCAAGGCGGCGGAAACGTTCTTCAGCAACTTCCAGGTCTGGGAGTCGCAATACCAGGACCCGGACTACCTCAGCCGCCTGACCTTGGGGCAGTTCGGCTCGGAAGTGGAGCTGAACATCCACGACTGGCTGCACATGCGCTGGGCGACCGTCACTCGCGACCCCTCCAACGGCGCGCCGGTGATGGGCGATCGCAACCAGACGGACTACGCGGCGCGCTGGTTCCGCGAGGAAAACGACTTTCTCGGTGATCCGTTCTCGTCACACGTCAACCCGGTGTTCTGGCGCTTTCATGGCTGGATCGACGACCGCATCGAGGACTGGTACCGAGCCCACGAGCGCGCCCACCCGGGTGAGGTGCAGCGTCGCGAAGTCAACGGTGTGTCGTGGTTTGCTCCGGGGCGCTGGGTGCAGGTTGGCGACCCTTGGCTTGGGCCGATGACCCATGGCTGCGGGGGGATTTCCGATGCCGGCGGCGGGGCGGGGGAGATGGAGGTGGAGGCGATGAAGCTGGCGTTGCGCATTGCCTTCAGTGGCGAGCGGGATGTTGATGAGCTGCTGCGGCGTACGCCGCGCAGGCCTTGGTATGCGCGGCATATGAAATTGCCGGAGGGGGCGTGATTTTTGGGCGGGAGGTTGTGTAATGGCTTACAGGTGCTCGCCATGACAGGTGCAGCGCCTGTGAGATCGAGCGCCGCCCGCGCGGCGCATCGCGGGTAAACCCGCTCCCACATCTGTTTCGGGCCATTCACTCCTGTGCCGCCAACAGGGACTGCCTTGTTGGCATGGCGATGCATCTCGGTGGAAGCCATCAGGGGCATGGCGATGCATCTCGGTGGAAGCCAACAGGGGCATGGCGATGCATCTCGGTGGAAGCCAACAGGGGCATGGCGATACATTTCGGTCGGCGCTTATGCTGCTCCACCTGTCTCCAGTCATGCACCAAAGCGGTCCCTGTTGGCAGGTCAGGAGTGACTGGCCCGAAACAGATGTGGGAGCGGGCTTGCCCGCGATGCGCCGCGCGGGCGGCGCTCGATCTCACAAGCGCAGATGCTCTTATGGCGAACACCTCCCGGCCCTCACACAACCTTCATTCCGTTACTTACAATTCCCCGCCTTGCGATACCCAGCCGCCTGCGCCTCGGCCTCACTACCAAACGCCACCTGGTTCTTCTGCGAAACCTGGCTGTACCCCGGGCAACCGCTGGCCAGGTGATACACATGGCTATTGCGGTTTCCCAGCACCGCACCGCCAGCCGCCGTGCTGGCCAGCGTCGGCTTTGCCGCTTCTTTCACCGCCGTTGCCGGCACCGCAGCCGCGCCCTGCGGCGTATACCCCAGCGCCCACTTGCGCTCACCGGTCACGAACGGGTTGTTGTGCCCCATGATCGCGGCAATGCGCTGGTCACGCTGCTTCTCCCAGGCCGTCACCGGGTGCTGCTTGTCCCAAGCCATCAGCACCTGCTGCTGCTGGCGCGACATGCTCAGCTTGTAGCGATCGAACATGTAGAACGTGGTGCGTGCCACCAGCCCCTTCACCTCGTCGCGTGGCTCGGCGGTTTTCTGCTGGAAGTCGATCCTGGTGGTGCACTGGCCGTACTGCGGCGCAACGCCAGAGACCATGCCGTAGTTGAAGTTGCTGCGGTCTCCGTTCACTTCGCCCACGGACGGGTAGAGGTTGAACAGGTCGGCCTCCATGGCGCGGAAGGTCGGGTCGCTGTCGACGCACTGCTCGCGCCCGCCGTTCTGCCAGCACTGGCGCTGGTGGCCGAAGGTCCAGGCCGGGACGATGTGCTCCCACTCGGTACGTTCGGCGCGGGTCTGCAGCTTGCGGGTTTCATAACCACAGGATTTCAGGTCGACCCGGCCGCCAGACTTGCCCACCCAGGTCCATTTGCAGCCACAGTACAGCTCGCCCATGGCGCTGTTGCCCTGGTCCTGGTAGATCTTCTGTTTGGCGACCACCTTGGCTTCGGTGAAGGTGGCGGGTGGGGTAGCGAAGGCGGCGGGGATGGCAGCGAAGGCGAGGGCGACGGCGCAAAGCAGTTTCTTCATGAAATACGTCTTAGGCTTACAAAAAGACGCGATTATACGGCTTGCGCAATTTCATAGAAGAGATGAAAGGCTTGCACTTGAGCGCTGCGGCGCTATCGATTGCGGGTCATGATCTAGTCGAGCGCGTTGTCATGCAAATTGCCCCGTCGCCTCTCAATGAGGCAGCCCGCCTGTGTTTCCTCGAGAGCCTGAACATTCTCGATACCCCGGCCGAGGAAACCTTCGACCGCATTACCCGGTTGGCCAGTGTACTGATCAATGTGCCCATGGCCCTGGTGTCGCTGATCGACATGAACCGCCAGTGGTTCAAGTCGCGCCAGGGCATCGATGTCGCCGAGACCACGCGCGATGTGGCGTTCTGTGCCCATGCCCTGCATGCCGAAGACATCCTGGTGATCCCGGATGCCAGCGCCGACCCGCGTTTCGAAAACAACCCGCTGGTGACCGGTGGGCCGTGCATCCGCTTCTATGCCGGTGTGCCGCTGCGCTTTGCCGGCGAGCTGACCGTGGGCACGCTGTGCGTGCTGGACTCGCGCCCCCGCCAGGTGTCGGATACCGAACTGGCGCACCTGCGCGACCTCGCGCGGATCGTCGAGCGCGAGATGTTGCACCGCAGCCTGGCCATCGACTCGGGCAGCGCAGTTCAGCAGGCGGAGCAGGGCGCCCTGGCGTCTTCCGAGGCGCGTTTTCAACGGGTGTTCGACAGTAGCCCGACGAGCAAGGCGCTGGTGGGCCTTGACGGGCGCATCCTCGAGCCCAACCGGGAATTCTGCCAGTTGCTGGGCAGGGCCAAGGAGTGGCTGGTGCTGACCCGGTTGGGCGAGCTGATCGACCCTCAAGACCTGGCCAAGCTGGACGAGCCCTGGCAGCAGATCGTTGCCGGCGAGCAGGATTCTCTGGTCATCGAGGTACGGCTGATGACCCCCGGCAATGCCGCGCTGTGGAGCGAGCTGAGCGTGTCGGCGCTGCGCAACGAGCGTGGCGTTACCGAGCAATTGGTGGTGTTCGTGCGCGACATCAGCGAGCGCAGGCGCCGCCAGCAGCAACTGCAGCGCTACCAGGCGACCCTGGAGCAACAGGTGGCGCAGCGCACCGAAGAGCTGGCACGCAGCCAGGAAACCCTGCAAGCCATCGCCGACAATATCCCGGTGCTGATCGCGCATATCGGCCCCAACCTCGAATACCGCTTCAACAACGCCGTGTACCGGCAGATCTTCGACGTCGAGCCGACCCAGCTCAAAGGCCGCAAGGTGCAGGATGTGCTGCCGGCGGATGTGTATCAGCAGCTGTTGCCTTGCTTCCAGAAAGCGCTGGCCGGCGAGCGGGTGGAGGTTGACAACGTGCGTTACAGCCTCGACGACCCGCGGATCTGGCACGCCACGTACGTGCCCGATATCCGCAACGGCAAGGTCGAGGGCTTTTTCGTCATGTCGCTGGATGTGACCGAACGCAAGCGCAAGGAAAAGACCCTGCTCGATCAGGCCACGCTCGACCCGCTGACCGGGCTACCCAATCGCGCGGCATTGCATGAGGAGCTGGACTTCGCCTTGAAACAGCGGACGGCGTTTGCCTTGTTCTTCATCGACCTGGATGGCTTCAAGCAAGTCAACGACCAGCATGGCCACGAAGCGGGCGATGCCGTGCTGCAGACGGCTGCGGGGCGCATGCTGGCGGCCATGCGCGCTGATGACACGGTGGCCAGGCTGGCCGGTGACGAATTCGTGGTCATCGCCCAGGCCGTGAGCAACCAGGCGTCAGCCCGTGATATCGCGGGTAAACTGTGTGATGTGCTGTCGGCACCGATCACGGTGGAAGGGGCTGAGGTGGCCGTTGGCGCCAGCATTGGCGTGTACCTCAACCATTCCGGGCATGACCCGCAAACGGCCGAGGATGCCCTGGCGCTCGCCGACAAGGCCATGTACGAGGCCAAGCGCGGCGGGCGCAACCGCTTCAGTATGGTGCCCGACCGCTAGAAGCCCCAATGCTGCAGCGCCCATAGCCCGCCCATGCCCACCGCCAGGGTCAGCAGTGTGCTGCGCGTGCGCCAGGCGACCAGCCCGGCCACGATCGCGGCCGGTATCTGCGGGTTGCCCCAGTCGATCCCGGGCTGGCCGGCCTTGAACACCACGGCCGGCAGCACCAGCGCGGCCAACACACTGGCCGGCACATACACCAGCGCGCGGCGTAACATCGGTGGAATGCGCAACGTACCGTAGAACTCGATGAACGACAGCCGTATCGCAAAGGTGCCCAGGCCGATCAGGGCGAAGGTGATCCATGGGTTGATGTCGGTCATGGCGCCTCCGTTGCCACGGCTGCGTCTTTGCGCAGCTGTTCGATGCACAACCCACTGAGCACACCGCCCAGCGAGGCGACCAGCAAGCCCAGGTTGTAGGGCAGGTCGTGAGCCAGTACGGCCAGCGCGCCGCCGACCACCGCTGCGCCCAGCATTGCCGGGTTTCGGATGCCCGGCACCAGCAGTGCCAGGAATGACAGAGGAATGGCAAAGCCCAGTGACCAGGACTCCGGAATGCCGGTCCCCAGGTACACACCCGCCAGCACCGCCAGGTTCCAGCCGAGCCACATCGGCAAGGCGGTGCCCAGGTAGTACGGGAAAGCGAATCGGCCGAGGTCGCCAGCGCCGAACTTCAGGCTGCACAGGGCGAACGACTGGTCGGATAGCAGGTAGGACAGTGGCCAGGTCTTGCGCCGTGGCAGGCTGCTCAGATGCGGGGCCAGGGCTGCGCTGTACATCAGGAAGCGCAAGTTGATCACCAGCGCGGTGGCCACCATGGTCAGCGGTAGCGCGCCGCTCTGCATCAGCTGCAGCACCACCATTTGCGCAGAGCCGGAATAGAACAGCAGGGTCATGCCCATCGCTTCGAACGGGGACATGCCCACGCCGATGGCAGTCACCCCGGTAATCAGACCGAACGGCAACATGCCGGTGGTCAGCGGTAGAACGGCGCGGACTCCGTCGTTGAAAGCGTGCATCCCGCTTTTGTAGTGCATGAGGGCTCCTTGAAGGTTCATCAGCCATGCCGGCGCGCAAGTGGAAATACAATGCCCGTACTATTCCAGTGGTCAGCCGCGCGGCCTATGCTTGGCTGTCTGAGAAGCACGTTGCCGTTTGCGGCAAACACAAGCACTGTCGGCAGCACCTTGTTCGGGGCGCAGTTGCTGGACATCAGGGAGAGCGTCCATGAATCAGGAAGCACAGCCGGCTCCGGCCGGTTTCAGTGAACAGCAGATCGCCACGCTGTTCAATTTGATCAGCGATGGGATCTGGGACTGGAATGCCAATACCGGTTACGTCTATCGCAACCCCGGCTGGTACGCGATGCTCGGTTACCCAAGCCATTCCAAGGCCAACACCGTGCTGACCTGGGAAAGCATCATCCATCCTGAAGACTATCCACGCGTGATGGCGCACTTCGAAGCCTACATCAACCAGCACAGTGAGCACTATCTCATCGAGTACCGTTGCCGTTGCGGCGACGGCAGCTACCTGTGGGTGGAAGACCGTGGCCACATCATCGATCGCAATGAGGACGGCTCGGTGGCGCGCGTGCTGGGTGCGCACCGCAACATCGATGCGGGCAAGCGCCTGGTGGCGCAGCTGGAGCAGAGAAACCTTTCGCTGGAAGCCTTGGTGGCCGAGCGCACCCGCGAGCTGTCATGGGTCAACCAGCAGCTGCAGCGCCAGCTGGACGAGAACCGCATCCTGGCCGAGCGCGACGCGCTGACGCGGCTGGCCAACCGTTACCGGCTGGAGAAGACCTTGCAGGATGAATGCGAGCGGGCCAGGCGCTTCCGCCAGCCGCTGTCGCTGATTGCCATGGACCTGGATGATTTCAAGCCGATCAATGATCGCCATGGCCACGCCCGAGGTGATGCGGCACTGATCCAGGTGGCGGACAACCTGCGTGCCTGCCTGCGCGAGCCCGACCTGCTGGCGCGCTGGGGCGGCGACGAGTTCGTCATGGTGCTGCCACAGACCACCCTGGGCGATGCGCTCGACCTGGCGAGGCAGTTGCGCCAGGTGATGGAGCGGCTCGAACCGGTGGCTGAATGCCGGCTGACCATGAGCTATGGCGTGGTGCAATGGCAGCAAGGCGAAGGCCAGGAAGCGCTGCTGGCCCGGGCTGACAAGGCGTTGTACCGGGCCAAGGAGGCGGGCAAGAACACGATTTCCGAATGAGCGGCAACTGATGAAAAAAGACCCGCGGCGCCAGGGGCGCAGCGGGTCAAATCGGCCTCGGCCGCTTCAGTGTCAGATATGCAGTGCGTGGCCCAGTGCGCGAAGTGCCGCTTCCTGCACCGCCTCGCCCAGCGTCGGGTGAGCATGGATGGTGCTCGCCACATCTTCCAGCCGTGCGCCCATCTCCAGCGACTGGGCAAACGCCGTGGACAGTTCCGAAACCGCCACGCCAACCGCCTGCCAGCCGACGATCAGGTGGTTGTCACGCCGCGCCACCACCCGCACGAAACCGCTTTTCGATTCCAGGCTCATGGCCCGGCCATTGGCGGCGAACGGGAACTGCGCGACGATGCAGTCCAAGCCTTGCTGGCTGGCTTGCTCCGGCGTCTTGCCCGCGACCACGACCTCCGGGTCGGTGAAGCACACCGCGGCAATCGCTGCGGGTTCGAAACGGCGGGTCTTGCCGGCAATGATTTCGGCAACCATCTCGCCTTGGGCCATGGCGCGGTGGGCGAGCATCGGCTCGCCGGCCACGTCACCGATGGCCCAGACGTTGCGCATGCTGGTCTGGCAGCGCTCGTCGATGGCGATGGCGGCGCCGTTCATTTTCAGGTCCAGGCATTCCAGGTTGAAGCCTTGGGTCCGTGGCCGGCGGCCGACGGCCACCAATACCCGGTCGGCCTCCAGGCGCAGTTGCCCGCCCTGGCCATCGCTGGCCAGCAGGCAGCCGTCCTCGTAGCCTTCGACGCTGTGGCCCAGGTGCAGGGCGATGCCCAGCTTCTTCAACGATTCGGCCACCGGCGCGGTCAGTTCACTGTCATAGGTCGGCAGAATGCGCTCGCGCGCTTCCACCACACTGACCTGCGCGCCCAGCTTGCGATAGGCGATGCCCAGCTCCAGGCCGATGTATCCGCCGCCCACCACCACCAGGTGCTTGGGCAGGGCCTTGGGCGCCAGGGCTTCGGTGGAGGAGATGATCGGCCCGCCGAGCGGCAGCATCGGCAGTTCGACGCTGTTCGAGCCGGTGGCCAGCAGCAGGTGTTCGCACTGGATGCGCTGGCCGTCGACCTCGACCTGCTTGCCGTCGAGAATATTCGCCCAACCGTGAATCACCTTGACCCCATGCTTTTTCAGCAAGGCGGCCACGCCGGTGGTCAGGCGGTCGACTATGCCGTCCTTCCAGGCCACGCTCTGGCCGAGGTCCAGGCGTGGGCTATCGACGCTGATGCCCAGCGGCGACTGCCCGGCAAAGCGAGTGGTCTGGTGGAACTGCTCGGCCACATGGATCAGCGCCTTGGACGGGATGCAGCCAATGTTCAGGCAAGTGCCGCCCAGAGCCTGGCCTTCGACCAGTACGGTGGGGATGCCCAGTTGCCCGGCGCGGATGGCGGCGACGTAGCCGCCCGGGCCGCCGCCGATGATCAGCAGGGTGGTGTCGATTTTCTGTGACATGCTCACTCCGGCTCCTTACAGAAAAAGACAGGCAGGTTGTTCGAGCAGGCCACGCACGGCCTGGATGAACTGCGCGGCATCCATGCCATCGACCACCCGGTGGTCGAACGAGCTGGACAGGTTCATCATCTTGCGCACCACGATCTGGCCATCGATCACCACCGGCCGCTCGACGATGCGGTTGACGCCGACGATCGCCACTTCCGGGGTGTTGACCACCGGGGTGCTGACGATGCCGCCGAGTGCGCCGAGGCTGGTCAGGGTGATGGTCGAGCCACTCAGTTCTTCACGGCTGGCTTTGTTGCTCCGTGCGGCGTTGGCCAGGCGCGAAATTTCGCTGGCATTGGCCCACAGGCTGCCAGCCTCGGCATGGCGCAGCACCGGCACCATCAGGCCGTTGTCGCCCTGGGTGGCGATGCCCACATGCACAGCACCATGGCGGGTGATGACCTGGGCTTCGTCGTCATAGGTGGCGTTGATCTGCGGGAAATCGCGCAACGCCACGACCATGGCGCGGACCAGGAACGGCAGCAGGGTCAGCTTGCCCCGCGTGTTGCCGTACTGGGCATTGAGCTGCTGGCGCAAGGCCTCTACGGCGGTGACGTCGATCTCTTCCACGTAGCTGAAGTGCGCGACACGACGCTTGGCGTCCTGCATGCGCTGGGCGATCTTGCGGCGCAGGCCGATCACCGGCACCTGCTCGCTGTCGGTGCGCTTGGCATAGCCCCCCGGCGCCTGGCCGGCAGGGCTGTGCGGCTTGCTCATGAAGGCGTCGAGGTCTTCGTGCAGGATGCGCCCGGCCGGGCCACTGCCATGCACGTAGCGCAGCTCGATGCCGACATCCAGGGCGCGCTTGCGCACCGCTGGCGAGGCCAGCGGCTTGTCGCCCGGCTGGCGCGGCACGATCGCCGCTTCGACGTGATGCTCGGGGGCCTGGTAGGCCGCCGGCTGCGGCGCTGGCGCTGCTGGCTTGGGTACAGCAGGCGCAGCGGGCGCGCTGTGCGCTTCCACCGGCTTCGCCTGTGGCGCATCGACATGGTTGCCGCTGCCTTCCACCTCGATGCGGATCAGCTCGCTGCCAACCGCCATCACTTCACCTGGCTGGCCGCCCAGGGCCAGCACCTTGCCGCTGACCGGCGAAGGGATTTCCACGGTGGCCTTGTCGGTCATGACATCGGCTACCACCTGGTCTTCGGCGATCACGTCGCCGACCTTGACGAACCATTCCACCAACTCGACCTGCGCGATGCCTTCGCCAATGTCCGGCATCTTGATGACGTGCGTGCCCATTCAGACCTCCATGACCCGTTTCAATGCCGCGCCTACCCGCGAAGGGCCTGGGAAGTAGGCCCATTCCTGTGCGTGGGGGTAGGGGGTGTCCCAGCCGGTGACGCGCTCGATCGGCGCTTCGAGGTGATGGAAACAGTGCTCTTGCACCAGCGCCACCAGTTCGGCGCCGAAGCCGCAGGTGCGGGTCGCTTCATGCACGACCACGCAGCGGCCGGTCTTCTTCACCGACGCGACGATGGTCTCCAGGTCCAGCGGCCAGAGGCTGCGCAGGTCGATCACTTCGGCGTCGACGCCGGTCTCCTCGGCGGCTACCTGAGCCACGTAGACCGTGGTGCCATAGGTCAGCACGGTGACATCGTTGCCCGGGCGGGTGATCGCCGCCTTGTCCAGCGGCACGGTGTAGTAGCCGTCCGGCACGGCGCTTTGCGGGTGCTTCGACCAGGGCGTGACAGGGCGGTCGTGGTGGCCGTCGAACGGGCCGTTGTACAGGCGCTTGGGCTCGAGGAAGATCACCGGGTCGTCGCATTCGATCGAGGCGATCAGCAGGCCCTTGGCGTCATACGGGTTGGATGGCATCACGGTGCGCAGGCCGCAGACCTGGGTGAACATCGCTTCCGGGCTCTGGCTGTGGGTCTGGCCACCGTAGATGCCGCCGCCGCAGGGCATGCGCAGGGTCAGCGGGGCGATGAACTCGCCGGCCGAACGGTAGCGCAGGCGGGCCATCTCCGAGACGATCTGGTCCGAGGCCGGGTAGAAGTAGTCGGCGAACTGGATTTCCACCACCGGGCGCAGGCCGTAGGCACCCATGCCGACGGCAGTGCCGACGATGCCGCTTTCCGAGATCGGGGCATCGAACACCCGCGATTTGCCGTACTTGCTCTGCAGGCCCTCGGTGCAACGGAACACGCCGCCGAAGTAACCGACGTCCTGGCCGTAGATCACCACATTGTCGTCGCGCTCGAGCATGACATCCATGGCTGAGCGCAGGGCCTGAATCATGGTCAGTGTGCTGGTGGCCATGGCGGTTTCCGGGTTGATGCTGTTGTTGTGATCGTTCATCTCAGACCCCCAGTTCCTGGCGCTGACGGCGCAGGTGATCAGGCATTTCCTTGTACACGTCCTCGAACATCGAGGCCGCGCTCGGGATATGGCCGTTGGCCAGGGTGCCGTACTGTTCCGCTTCCTTCTGCGCAGCGATGACCGCGGCTTCGAACTCGGCAGTGGTGGCCTGGTGTTCTTCCTCGGACCAGTGGCCGATCTTGATCAGGTGCTGCTTCAGGCGGGCGATCGGGTCGCCCAGCGGGAAGTGGCTCCAATCATCGGCCGGGCGGTACTTGGACGGGTCGTCCGAGGTCGAGTGCGGGCCGGCGCGGTAGGTGACCCACTCGATCAAAGAGGGGCCGAGGCCGCGGCGGGCGCGTTCGGCGGCCCAGCGCGAGGCGGCGTAGACAGCGACGAAATCGTTGCCGTCGACCCGCAGCGACGCGATGCCGCAACCCACGCCACGGCCGGCGAAGGTGGTCTGCTCGCCACCGGCGATGGCCTGGAAGGTGGAGATCGCCCACTGGTTGTTGACCACGTTGAGGATCACCGGGGCGCGGTAGACGTGGGCGAAGGTGAGGGCGGTGTGGAAGTCCGACTCGGCGGTGGCGCCGTCGCCGATCCAGGCCGAGGCGATCTTGGTATCGCCCTTGATCGCCGAAGCCATGGCCCAGCCGACCGCTTGGACGAACTGGGTCGCCAGGTTGCCGCTGATGGTGAAGAAACCGGCTTCGCGCACCGAATACATGATGGGCAACTGGCGGCCCTTGAGCGGGTCGCGCTCGTTGGACAGCAGTTGGCAGATCATCTCGACCAGCGACACGTCGCGGGCCATGAGGATGCTCTGCTGGCGATAGGTGGGGAAGCACATGTCGGTGCGGTTGAGCGCCAGCGCCTGGGCGCTGCCGATGGCTTCTTCGCCCAGGCTCTGCATGTAGAACGACATCTTCTTCTGGCGCTGGGCAACCACCATGCGGCTGTCGAAGATGCGCGTCTTGAGCATTGCGCGCATGCCCTGGCGGAGGATTTGCGGGTCGATGTCCTCGGCCCAGGGGCCTTGGGCGTTGCCTTGCTCGTCGAGCACGCGGACCAGGCTGTAGGACAGGTCGGCAGTGTCGGCAGCGTCGACATCGATCGGCGGTTTACGGACTTGCCCTGCGTCGTTCAGGCGCAGGTAGGAGAAATCGGTCTGGCAGCCTGGCCGGCCGGTGGGCTCGGGCACATGCAAACGCAGGGGGGCGTACTCGTTCATGCTTTTTACGCTCGCTCGGATGTTGTTTTTGTGAGCTCTGAAGCGGCCGCCGCTGAGTACCGGCTTGTGACTGGCAGGTCAGCGTCATCTACATCTTAGTGGCAGGGCAGGAGAATTTTTCTCTCAAGTTGATTGCCTTTGCCTGGCGGTGGAGATAAACATTCCGGATAAACACAAAAATCCGGTGAATTTGTCTCATGCGCAAGCTCGATCGTACCGATATCGGCATTCTCAACAGCCTCCAGGACAATGCCCGCATCACCAACGCGGAACTGGCGCGCTCGGTGAACCTGTCGCCGACGCCCTGTTTCAACCGGGTCAAGGCCATGGAAGAGCTGGGCGTGATCCGCCAGCAGGTGACCTTGTTGTCCCCGGAAGTGCTGGGGCTGGATGTGAATGTGTTCATCCATGTCAGCCTGGAGAAGCAGGTCGAGCAGGCGTTGCACCGCTTTGAAGAAGAAATCGCCGAACGGCCCGAGGTGATGGAGTGCTACCTGATGACCGGGGACCCGGACTATCTGCTGCGCGTGCTGTTGCCGAGCATCCAGGCGCTGGAGCGGTTTCTCGATTACCTGACGCGGTTGCCGGGGGTGGCCAATATCCGCTCCAGCTTTGCCCTCAAGCAGGTGCGCTACAAGACGGCGTTGCCGTTGCCTTCGAATGGCATGACCTTGCGCGAATAGCTTTCACCCGTACCGGCCCTTTCGCGGGTAAACCCGCTCCCACAGGTACAGCGCAAGCCTCACACAGGGTGTGATTCCTATGGGCGCGGGCGAGCCGGCGAAGAGGCCGGCGCTGCCATACACAGGGTGCTTGATATTTTAAACACCCTCAGCCTATGTTGTTGTCAGCCTATAACAACAAGGACAAGCGTCATGACCACCGCCGCCCACCGCTCGCCTGCCGAGCTCCTCCAGGGCATCGACCAGATCGAATGCGTCACTCCCGACCTCAACGGCGTTCCCCGCGGCAAGGTGATGACCGCCGAGGGCTTCCTCGAAGGCCGCCGCCTGCAAATGGCCCGGGGGGTGCTGTTGCAATGCATCATGGGCGGCTACCCGCCGGCGCGTTTCTATGGCAGTGATGACGGCGACCTGGCGCTGGTGGCGGAGCCCTCGCAGATTCACCGGCTGCCCTGGAGCGAAGAAGGGCTGGCGCTGGCCATCTGTGACGCCAATGAGCTGGATGGCCGGCCCTCGGCGCTGTCCACCCGTGGTCAACTCAAGGCGGTGATCGCCCGTTACGCCGCCTTGGGCCTGGCACCAGTGGTGGCGACCGAACTGGAGTTCTTCGTCTTCGCCCCCAACACCGACCCGCAGCAACCCTTCCTGCCACCGGTTGGCAAGGATGGCCGCCGCGAGCTTGGCCATTCGGCATTCAGCGTCAGCTCCAACAATGGCCTGCGTGCGTTTTTCCAGGAGGTCTACCAGTGCATGGCGGCCTTGGGCCTGCCACGTGACACCTTCATGCATGAAATGGGCGTGAGCCAGTTCGAGATCAATTTATTGCACGGCGACCCCTTGCTGCTGGCCGACCAGACTTTCCTGTTCAAGCACCTGCTCAAGGAGGTGGCGCTCAAGCACGGTCTGAGCGTGGTGTGCATGGCCAAGCCATTGGCGCACACCCCGGGCAGCTCCATGCACATTCACCAGAGCGTCGTGGAAATCGCCAGTGGGCGTAATGTGTTCAGCGACGAGCAAGGCCAGCCGACCGATGCCTTCTACCACTTCATCGGCGGCCAGCAGGCGTGCATGGCCGACTTCACCGCGCTGTTCGCGCCCAACGTCAACTCCTACCAGCGTCTGTGCCACCCCTACGCTTCGCCGAACAATGCCTGCTGGTCCGAAGACAACCGCGCGGCCGGCCTGCGCATTCCGGCCAGTGCCCCGGTGGCGCGGCGGGTCGAGAACCGCCTGCCGGGTGCCGACGCCAACCCCTACCTGGCCATTGCGGCCAGCCTGGCCGCCGGCCTGCACGGTATCGAGCAGCGCCTGCAGCCTGCCCCGGCGATCCAAGGCGAGTTCGAGGTGCCGCAAGCCCTGAGCCTGCCGTGCACCCTGCATGCGGCGCTCGAACGTCTCAAGCGCAGCGCCTTGGCGCGGGAACTGTTCGGCAGCGAGTTCATCGAAGGCTACATTGCCAGCAAGACCCTGGAACTGACCGACTTCTTCAACGAGATCACTCCCTGGGAGCGGCGCGTGCTGGCAGCACAGGCCTGATCGCGACACAATCGGCACTGGACGCGCCCCTGTCCGCTTATTTGGCGGGTAGGGGCCTGCGCCGTGGCCATTTTGCTTTTATGCTTGCCAGCAAGCCAACGCCACCTGATCACGGAGCTCGACGGGACGTATGCGAAACATCTGGAAGCCCTTTCAGTCGTTGTATTTCGCCGCCTTGATGATGTTGATCGGCTCGGGCCTGCTCAGTACCTACCTGGCGCTGCGCCTGGCGGCCGATCATGTCGATAGCCTGTGGGTCGGTGCCTTGATGGCTGCCAACTACTTCGGCCTGGCCGTGGGCGGCAAGGTCGGCCACCGGCTGATCGGCCGGGTAGGGCACATCAGGGCCTATGCCACGTGCGCTGGCATCGTCTGCGCGGCGGTGCTGGGGCATGGCATGACCAGCTGGTTGCCGGTGTGGGTCGGGCTGCGGATGATCGTTGGCCTGGGGATGATGTGCCAGTACATGGTGATCGAGAGCTGGCTCAATGAGCAGGCCGAGGCCAAGCACCGAGGGGCGGTGTTCAGTGGCTACATGATTGCCTCCTACCTTGGCCTGGTGCTTGGCCAGCTGATCCTGGTGGTGCACCCGCAACTGGGCCCGGAACTGCTGATGCTGGTGGCCATGTGCTTCGCCCTGTGCCTGGTGCCGGTGGCGATGACCCGGCGCATCCACCCGGCGCCCCTGCGTCCGGCACCGATGGAGCCCAAGTTCTTCATCAAGCGGGTACCACAGTCGCTCAGTACGGTGCTGGGGTCAGGCCTGATCGTCGGTTCGTTCTATGGCCTGGCGCCGCTCTACGCCTCCAGCCAGGGCTTGTCGACCGAGCAGATCGGTCTGTTCATGGGTTGCTGCATCTTTGCCGGGCTGCTGGTGCAGTGGCCTTTGGGCTGGTTGTCCGACCGCTACGACCGGGCGGTGTTGATCCGCAGCGTTGCGATAGGCCTGGCGCTGGCTTCGGTGCCGCTGGCGTTGCTGCCAAGCGTGCCGCTGGAGGTGCTGTTCAGCATTGGCTTCGTGATTTCATTGTTGCAGTTCTGCCTGTACCCGCTGGCCGTGGCGTTTTCCAATGACCATGTGGAGAGCGAGCGGCGGGTGTCGCTGACGGCCATGCTGCTGGTCACCTATGGCGTCGGTGCCTGTATCGGGCCGCTGGCGGCGGGGGTACTGATGAAGGTGCTGGGCGCGCAGATGCTCTATGCGTTCTTCGCGTTCTTCGCGTTGGTACTGGTGTGGCGCATCCGGCCGAAGGCGGTGACCGGGCTGCACCAGGTGCAGGATGCGCCGTTGGGGCACGTGGCGATGCCGGCGGCGGGTTCGCCATTGTCGGCAGCGCTTGACCCGCGGGTGGATGAGCAGACCGTGCAGGACGTGATGCAGGCGCCGGTGGCGGCTGAGGATACCGAGGATGAGCAGAAGGCTGAGCCGGTGGTAGAGGCTCGGCCTGAGGATGAGGTCAGCAAGTCGGTTTGAGCGTTGTACTGACCTGTACCGGCCTCTTCGCGGGTAAACCCGCTCCCACAGGGACCGCACCGTTTTTTGAAACTTGTATGCAACCTGTAGGAGCGAAGAGGCCGCTCCTGCAAACCTCAAACAAAAACGCCACCCGGTGGGTGGCGTTTTGCATTCAAGGGCCGATCAGTAGTCGTCCTTGTCGAACCGCCGCGCCTCACGTTGCAGCTGGTAGACAAAACTCTCGACCTTGCGCTGTGCCTGGCCATTGAGATTGTGGAAACGCACACCGGCGAAGGTCGTGTTGATCCGCTCTTCATAGTGCAGATGGCGCAGCTCGACCATGGTGTCTACCAGGCCCAGCGGGTTGCTGGCCTTGAAACGCTCGTACACCTGGCCCAGTTGCAGACGGTCCTCGACATCGCCCTCGAAGCGCAATTTGCAGCCGGTGGCAGAGATGTCCAGCAGCTTGCCGCGCAAGGCGCCGTTACCCTTGAGGTAGCTGCCGTCGAGAATGATGTCGACCAGTTGCGACAGCTTCAGCGCGGCGCGGAAGGCATTGCGACGCTGGTGGTAGGTCATCTCTTCGGGCATCGCGCCACGGTAGCAGCGGTGGCCGTCGACTTCGCTGATCTTCAGTTCATGGTTGCACTCCCACGCGATGCGCACACCGTCATGGAAGCCTTCGACGCGGAACGGTTCGCCGTTCTCGATGAATTTTTCGCCGTCGCGCGGGATCATTTCGTCCAGCGCCAGGACATTGCTGTCACGGTCCACATGCACCACATAGCTCTGGAACCGCTGGCTGCGCTCGTGGAAGGTGATGATCAACGGATCATGGCTTTCTTGTAGCTGGCGCAGGTTGGCCGCGATCTCCAAGGGCGTGTTCAGCACCTTCGGCGGTTGCGGGGCATCGGTTTCATTGAACACGGGTTTTCAATCTCCAGGCAAAAACGACACACGCAAGTAACGGCATTTTGCCAGTATGTTCCGTGCCTTGATAGAAGTAATCACACTTGGCTGAGCGCCCGGGGCTTGGCAAGTGGAGAAGTGGCGCCACGGCTGTCGTAGAGCGACGGTGCTTCGCCACCCTGAAGGATTCTGATCTGGTTGGCCGTGACGTGTTGCTGCACCTGGATGATCCGGCCATTGGTCTCGTTGACCTTCTGGCAGGCATCCATCAGCTGGGTCAGCACATCGAGCTGCTGCATGATCAGCTCGCCGTTGTCCGATTGTGCCGCCAATGCCTGCACGCCGGCACGGTTGGCGCTCAGGCCAAGGCTGGCAAGCAGGTTGTTGCGACGCATGCCTTGCTGCTCGAGCAGAACGATCAGCGACTGCTTGCGGGCGAGGATGCCCTCCAGCGGCGCCATGTCGCGACCGTGCAACGCCACTGACTCCTGCTGGAGCAGGTCGAGCAGTTCCTGGGTCGGAGCGATGTCGTCTTCGATCAGTTGCAGCAAAGTGATGTCGTGCATGGCTAACTCTTGGCTTTACATAGCGTCCGTGAAGTCAGCGCGCCGAACGGTCAGCGCTGGGCTTCGAAATCGAGCAGTTTGCTGGCGACGCGGCCGGCATCGACCTGGTAGCTGCCGTCGGCGATCGCCTGCTTCAACTGGGCCACCCGGGCACTGTTGACGACGGGCTGGTCGCGCAGCTTGTCGCTCACCTTTTGCAACTGCTGGGCCTCTTGGCTGAGGTGTACCGCTTCTCCGCTGGCGCTGGCGCTTTTTGGCGCTTCTTGGGTTTCGCCGGTTTTCTCGGCGTTGCCGGACGTGGTGTTGCCACGAACGCCGCCCGTGATGGACGGAGAATTATTCAAACGACTGAAGTCGATGACCATGATCAGAAACCTCTGGGTATTTGGACGCTTGCCTTGTTTTCGGCCAACCCGAAAGAAACTTTAGGCGTAAATGCATAGCCGCCTGTCAGCAAGCTCGCGAACCCGTGTTCTGACACAGTTTAGGAAAAGCGGTTCCTCACCGCCAGCGCAATCTACATGGCGACCTCGACCTGCCCGGGGCCGGTGACACGGGCTTTTACCACGCGCTGCGAATTGAGGTTGCGCACGCGGATCTGTTCGCCCTGGCCACCCTTGGCCAAGGCTTCGCCAGGCATGCGCACGCTCAAGGTGCCGCTGCGCGCGGTGATCACCACATGATCGCCTTTACGCACCACTTCGGCTTGCTCCAGGTGCTGCGGCGTGAGGACCTGGTCGAGTACGGTCGGGCGCAGCATCTTCATGCCGACCGCCTGGTCGAGGTCGGTGAGAAAGCCTTGGGGCAGCGTGCCGACGTCACGCTCGCGCAGGGCCACGTCAGCTTCGCCAACGACGTTGTCGCGCTTGAGCGGGCGGGTCACCACCACCACATCGCGGAACAGCTTCACGGTTGCCGGCACAAAGATGGTCCACGGCGCGCTGCCGTCACAGCGGACCCGCACGGTGACCCGGCCCAGCGGTTGCGCCGGGCTCTCCAGCGAGGCGTCCAGCTGCTGGCTGCACAGTGGCATGCGCAGACGCGGATCGAGCGGGTTGACCTGGATTTCGTAGCGCCCGGGCGTCTGGGTGGTGGCCAGGTAATCCTCGACACTGAATTCAAGAAACCCTTGGGTGACACCGATAAGCTGTTCAGGCAAGGTAACCGCATCCGCCAGCGTGCGAACGCCGGGTGCCAGCAGGCACAGCACGGCGAGCGTGCCGCTCAGCAGGCGCGTCAGTCGTCGGAAATTTGTCGTTTTCGTGTACATGGCGCTCAAAAAAGCAAAGCCCGTGCCGACTTGGTGGTCATGTAGCACCAAAAAGGCAGAACGCATAAGGAGTCAGGCATGGCGGGGGTAATGGATTCAGTCAACCAGCGCACGCAGCTGGTTGGGCAGAATCGCCTGGAATTGCTGCTGTTCCGTCTCAACGGGGCGCAGCTATACGGCATCAACGTGTTCAAGGTTCGCGAAGTGCTGCAGTGTCCGGAGCTGACCGTGCTGCCCAAGTCGCACCCGGTGGTGCGAGGCGTGGCCAACATTCGCGGGGCGACCATTCCGATCCTCGACCTGTCGATGGCGACCGGCCTGCCGGGGTTGCAGGAAGACACGCGCAACAGCTTCGTGATCATCACCGAGTACAACACCAAGACCCAAGGCTTCCTGGTGCACTCGGTCGAGCGCATCGTCAACATGAACTGGGAAGAGATCCATCCGCCACCCAAGGGCACGGGCCGCGACCACTACCTGACCGCCGTCACCCGGGTCGACAACCGAATGGTCGAGATCATCGATGTGGAGAAGGTGCTGGCCGAAGTGGCGCCATCGTCCGAGTCGGTGTCTGCCGGCGTGGTCGACGCCGAGGTGCAGGACAAGGCCACGCTGCTGCGGGTGCTGACCGTCGACGATTCGTCGGTGGCGCGCAAGCAGGTCAGCCGCTGCCTGCAGACGGTGGGGGTGGACGTGGTGGCGCTCAACGATGGCCGACAGGCGCTCGACTACCTGCGCAAGCTGGTGGAGGAGGGCAAAAAGCCGGAAGAAGAGTTCCTGATGATGATCTCCGACATTGAAATGCCGGAAATGGATGGCTATACGCTTACCGCAGAGATCCGCAGCGATCCGCGCATGCAAAAATTGCACATCTGCCTGCATACTTCGCTGTCCGGGGTATTCAACCAGGCGATGGTCAAGAAGGTCGGGGCGGATGATTTCCTGGCCAAGTTCAAGCCGGACGACCTGGCCCAGCGCGTGGTCGACCGGATCAAGGCAGCGAATTGAAGCAGCCGGGGCATGTTTCCGGCACCAGTGATTTAAAAGAGGCGGCAGTAGTGTCTACGGGTAATTTGGAGTTCGAACAGTTCAGGGTCTTCCTGGAAAAAGCCTGTGGCATCCTGCTGGGCGAGAATAAGCAGTACCTGGTTTCCAGCCGTCTCAACAAGTTGATGGAGCAGCAGGGCATCAAGAGCCTGGGCGAGCTGGTGCAGCGGATCCAGACCCAGCCGCGGGGTGGCCTGCGCGAACAGGTAGTGGATGCGATGACCACCAACGAAACCCTGTGGTTTCGCGATACCTACCCGTTCGAAGTGTTGAAGAACAAGGTCATTCCCGAGTTCATCAGGAACAACCCCGGGCAGCGCCTGCGCATGTGGTCGGCGGCTTGCTCGTCGGGGCAGGAGCCGTACTCGATCTCGATGGCCATCGATGAGTTCGAGCGCAGCAACCTGGGCCAGTTGAAGATGGGGGCCCAGATCGTTGCCACCGACCTGTCCGGCTCGATGCTGACCAACTGCAAGACCGGTGAGTACGACAGCCTGGCCATCGCCCGTGGCCTGTCCCAGGAGCGTCTGCAGCGTTACTTCGACGCCAAGGGGCCGGGGCGCTGGGCAGTCAAGCCGGCAATCCGAAGCCGCGTCGAGTTCCGCTCGTTCAACCTGCTCGACAGCTATGCGAGCCTGGGCAAGTTCGACATCGTGTTCTGTCGCAATGTGCTGATCTACTTCTCGGCGCAGGTGAAGAAGGACATCCTGATGCGTATCCATAGCACCCTGAAGCCTGGGGGCTACCTGTTCCTCGGCGCTTCGGAAGCGCTGAACGGGTTGCCGGACCATTACCAGATGGTCCAGTGCAGCCCGGGGATCATCTACCAGGCCAAGTGAATGGGTGGGTCGAGCGCCGCTCGCGCGGCGCATCGCGGATAAATCCGCTCCCACAAGCCATGCGCCGAGGCAGGCGACCGTGGCGTAACAGGTTCGGCGCGTTGCAACAAACTGTAGGAGCGGATTTGTTCGCGAAGCGCCGTGCGGGCGGCGCTCGATTTGTGCCTCACCGTAAAACTGAAGGCAGTCTCCCGCGCTGACGTCAATTTTTTGTTTTGCCGCTTTTGCCGCCCGGCAATTGCCGCTTTCGCTTCGCCAGGCGGAAGCAGTTTGCCGCTTTTCTGGCATCACGCCATCAGCTAGCAGCGTCGAAGCCCAGCATTTCCGGGCTTTCGGAATTCTGGCACAGCCCTTGCTATACCTTGCTCAACGAAATTCCGGCCAACCTTCGAAGGTTCCCCGACATGAGCATCAGTTTCGACAAGGCGCTTGGCATTCACGAAAAGGCACTGGGCTTCCGCGCCCAGCGCGCCGAAGTGCTGGCCAACAACATCGCCAACGCCGACACGCCCAACTACAAGGCGCGTGACATGGACTTCTCGTCGGTGCTCGCCGCCGAGAGCCAGAAGCAGCAAAGCGGCCGCTTCGCCATGGACCGCACCAACAGCCGCCACATCGAGGCCGAAGGCCTGGCAATGGCCGACGACACCTTGCAATACCGCGTGCCGACCCAGCCATCGATCGACCAGAACACCGTGGACGCCCAGATCGAGCAATCGAACTACACGGAGAACGCCATCGGTTTCCAGGCCAGCTTCACCTTGCTCAACAGTAAATTCAAAGGGCTGGTTTCGGCCCTGCGCGGAGAGTAATTCATGTCCCTTTCCAGTGTTTTCAACATTGCCGGCAGTGGCATGAGCGCGCAGAACACCCGCCTCAACACCGTCGCCTCGAACATCGCCAACGCCGAGACCGTGTCGTCGAGCATCGATCAGACCTACCGTGCGCGCCACCCGGTGTTCGCCACCACCTTCCAGAACGCGCAAAGCGGCGTCAGCCAGTCGCTGTTCGAGGACCAGGGCGAAGCAGGGCAGGGTGTGCAGGTCAAGGGTATCGTCGAAGACCAGAGCAACCTGGAAGCGCGCTACGAGCCGAATCATCCGGCGGCGAACAAGGACGGCTACGTCTATTACCCGAACGTCAACGTGGTCGAGGAGATGGCTGACATGATCTCCGCCAGCCGTGCGTTCCAGACCAACGCCGAGCTGATGAACACCGCCAAGAACATGATGCAGAAAGTACTGACCCTGGGTCAGTGATAAGGAATCCAGACCATGGCAGTCGATAGCACCAGCGGTGTGAACCTCAACGACGTCATCGCGGCGTCCGGTGTCAGCTCCAGCACCAAGAAAACCACCGCGACCAATTCTGCGACCAGCTCCGCGACCGGTGGGCAGGCCCTCGGCAAGGATGCGTTCCTGCAGTTGCTGGTCACCCAGATGCAGCACCAGAACCCGCTGGATCCGCAGGACAACAGCGAATTCGTCGCCCAGTTGGCGCAGTTCAGCAGCCTCGAAGGCATCACCTCGCTGAACCAGTCGGTCAGTGCGATCACCGGCGCCATGGCGTCGTCCCAGGCACTGCAGGCGTCCTCGCTGGTCGGCCGCTCGGTGATCGTGCAGAACGACAAGGCGATCGTCGATACCGCCGACAGCTTCAACGCACAGTTCGTGGTGCCGCAGGCGATCAGCGAGGCCAAGATCACCATCACCGACAAGGATGGCAACACGGTCAAGACCATCGAACTGGGCGAGCAGAAAGCCGGTTACAGCGACTTCATCTGGGACGGTACCAACAACAAGGGCGAGAAGGTCGACCCGGGTACCTATACCTTCGCAGCCACCACCACGGTGGACGGCAAGGCGGTGCAGATGAACACCCTGCTGCCGGCCAAGGTCACCAGCGTCAGCTTCAACACCACCGGCGAGATGGTGCTGAACCTGGCCGGCGTGGGCAAGGTATCCCTGTCCGACGTACAAACCATCGGTATCTAAGGCCGACAGAACGGCAAAAGGAGCAACAGCATGTCTTTCAATATCGGCCTTAGCGGTCTGTACGCAGCCAACAAGCAGCTGGACGTTACCGGCAACAACATTGCCAACGTCAACACCACCGGCTTCAAATCCTCGCGCGCCGAGTTCGCCGATGTCTACGCCGGCGCCAACCGCCTGGGTGTGGGCAAGAACCAGGTCGGCAACGGCGTGCGCCTGGCGGCGATTTCCCAGCAGTTCAGCCAGGGTGACGTCAACAACACCGGCAACGTGCTGGACATGGGTATCCAGGGTCAGGGCTTCTTCGTGCTGTCGGACAACGGTGCGCGCGTATACACCCGTGCCGGTGCCTTCCAGAACAGCAAGGACAACTACGTGGTGACCTCTGACGGCTTGCGCCTGCAAGGCTATGCCGCCGACGAGAACGGCAACATCAAGCGCGGCGCGCTGACTGACCTGAAGATCGATACTTCGGCACTCGCGCCCAAGGCCACCACACTCATCGACCAGGGCATCAACCTCAACTCCGAGGCGACTATCATCCCGCTGCCGAGCGCCACGCCAGCCGGTCCGACGTTCGACCCTGCGGATGACACCACCTACACCAAGTCCTTCCCGACCAAGGTGTATGACAGCCAGGGCAACGAGCACACCATGGAGCAGTTCTACCGCAAGACCGGTACGAACCAGTGGACCATGTACACCCTGATCGATGGTCGCAACCCGATGGATCCGACTTCCACCGCACCGCTGGAAGCGTCCATGACCTTCAACTCCGACGGTAGCGTGGCGTCCATGGCCACCGACCCGGCGAGCATCCCGGTGGGTGCCCCGGCGGGTGCGCAGTGGGATGTGACCAACAACACCTTCACCCTCAAGGGCTGGATCCCTGCCGCCAAGGATGCCTCGGGCAACTGGGCCTCCAATGGCTCGGCGGAAAACACCGCTGGCATGCGCCTGTCGATGAACAGCACGACCTCCTACAACACCGAGACCGCGCGCATGTCGCAGTCCCAGGATGGTTATGCCACCGGCATCCTGTCGAGCCTGTCGATCGACTCCACCGGGGTGATGTTCGCCAGTTTCAGCAACCAGCAGTCCCGCGCGATCGGTCAGGTGGCCCTGGCCAGCTTTGCCAACGAGCAAGGGCTGCAGCAGATCGGCGGCACGCGCTGGACCGAGACCTACTCCTCGGGGATTCCGGGTATCGACTCGCCGAAGACCGGCACCTTGGGCAGCGTCGAGTCCAACTCGCTGGAGGCCTCGAACGTCAACCTGACCCAGGAGCTGGTCGAGCTGATCAAGGCGCAGAGCAACTACCAGGCGAACGCCAAGACCATCTCCACCGAAAGCACCATCATGCAGACCATCATCCAGATGACTTGATGGTCGCTGGCTGAGCGTGTGTGGACTGACCCCTTTCCTGGAAAGGGGTCAGTCGTATTTGCAGGAGGGATCATGAAAAGGCTGGTTGTCACATTGATCGCCGCTTTCTGTCTGTACCAGGCCCACGCCGGCACCGCGCCCTGGTGGCGCTGGGAGAGTCAGGCGGATGGCCGGCTGGTGTGCTCGCAATGGTCGCCGGGCGATGGCTGGAAAAAATTCGCCGGCCCATTCAGCAATGGCGGTTGCCGCGAGCCCTGAATCTTGCCGCCAGCGGCAATCCGGCGCCGGATATCCGGCGTCCACCCTTTGGCAAAACCCCGAAAAAGCCCGTAATCACGGGCTTTTTCATCAATTCAGAAAGTTGGTTCGGAACTTGCTTTAGAGCCTGCACAGCAACGGCGAGCGGCAAACGATCGTCAGTGCAGCGGAGGATGACTGTGGACAAGATGCTTTACGTGGCCATGACCGGCGCCAGCCAGAACGCGCTGGCGCAAAAGGCCCACGCCAACAACCTGGCGAACGTTTCCACCAATGGTTTCCAGCGCGACCTGGAGCAGGCGCGCTCGATGCCGGTGTTTGGTGACAGCTTTCCGTCGCGGGCGTTTGCCATGACTGAACGCCCGGCTACCGACTTCAGCGAAGGGCCGATGGTCGAGACCGGGCGTGACCTGGACGTGGCCGTGTCCGGGCAGGGCTTCATTGCCGTGCAGGCGCCCGATGGCAGCGAAGCCTACGTGCGCACCGGCAGCCTGAACATCGACGCCCTCGGCGTGCTGCGTGCCGGCAACGGCATGCCGGTGATCGGCAATGGTGGCCCGATCGCCATTCCACCAGAGCAGAAGGTTGAAGTGGGTGCCGACGGCACCATCAGCATCCGCTCGATGGGTGAAGACCCACGGGTGATGGCCGAGGTCGACCGCATCAAGCTGGTCAACCCGGACATCAAGAGCATGACCAAAGGCCTGGACGGGCTGATCCACACCCAGAACGGCCAACCGGCTGCTGCCGACGTCAATGTGCGGGTGGTGTCGGGCTTCCTCGAAGGCAGCAACGTCAACGCCGTTGAAGAAATGACCTCGGTGCTGGCGCTGTCCCGCCAGTTCGAGCTGCACGTGAAAATGATGAACGCGGCCAAGGAAGGCGATGAAGCCATGGCGCGTGTTTTGCAAATCGGCTAACCAACTATGAACGGGTGCCGTAAAACAGGCGCACGAGGAGAATACTGATGCTTCCGGCTCTTTGGGTCGCTAAAACCGGCCTGTCCGCCCAGGACACCAACCTGACTGTCATTTCCAACAACCTGGCCAACGTCTCGACCACCGGCTTCAAGCGTGATCGTGCCGAGTTCGCCGACCTGCTGTACCAGATCAAGCGTCAGCCAGGCGCGCAGTCGACCCAGGACAGCGAGCTGCCGTCGGGCCTGCAGGTCGGTACCGGTGTGCGCATCGTCGGCACCCAGAAAAACTTCCAGACCGGCAGCCTGCAGACCACCGAGAACCCGCTGGACATGGCGGTCAATGGCCGTGGTTTCTTCCAGGTGCTGCAGCCGGACGGTACCGTCTCGTACACCCGTGACGGTACCTTCCACCTGAACTCCGACGGCCAGATCGTCACCGCCCAAGGCTTTGCCCTGGAGCCGGCGATCGTCGTGCCGAACGATGCCCAGACCTTCACCGTCGGCCAGGACGGCACCGTGTCGATCACCACCGCCGGCAACCCGGCTGCACAGGTGATCGGCAACCTGCAGACCGCCGACTTCATCAACCCGGCAGGCCTGCAGGCGATCGGAGACAACCTGTTCCTGGAAACCGCTGCCAGCGGCGCGCCACAGGTCGGCACTCCAGGCCTGAACGGCTTCGGCACCACCCTGCAGCAGACCCTGGAAAACTCCAACGTCAGCACCGTGGAAGAGCTGGTGAACATGATCACCACCCAGCGTGCCTACGAGATGAACTCCAAGGTCATCTCGACCGCCGACCAGATGCTGTCGTTCGTGACTCAGCAGCTCTAAAAGCCCAAGTTCAGGTTCTACTCCCGTTACACCGTGAGGTAAGTGTCATGAAGCGTCTGTTGTCTGTATTCGCCCTGGGGGGGGCGTTTGTGCTGGCTGGTTGCGTCGCGCCGACGCCCAAGCCGAACGACCCGTATTACGCGCCGGTTCTGCCGCGTACCCCGCTGCCGGCTGCAGCCAACAACGGTTCGATCTACCAGGCCGGTTTCGAGCAGGGCCTGTACACCGACCGCAAGGCGTTCCGCGTGGGTGACATCATCACCATCACCCTCAACGAACGCACCTCGGCGAGCAAGAACGCGGGTTCGCAGATCCAGAAGAACAGCAAGGCCGACATTGGCCTGACCTCGCTGTTCGGCTCCAACCCGAACACCAACAACCCGTTCGGCAGCGGCGATCTGTCGCTGGAAGCCGGCTACAGCGGTGACCGCACCACCAAGGGCGACAGCAAGGCCACCCAGGGCAACACCCTGACCGGCTCGATCACCGTCACCGTGGCCGAGGTGCTGCCCAACGGCATCATTGCCGTGCGCGGTGAAAAGTGGATGACCCTCAACACCGGTGAAGAGCTGGTGCGTATCGCCGGCCTGATCCGTGCCGACGATATCGCCACCGACAACACCGTGCCGTCGACTCGCGTGGCCGATGCGCGCATCACCTATTCGGGCACCGGTTCGTTCGCCGATGCCAGTCAGCCCGGCTGGCTGGACCGCTTCTTCATGAGCCCGCTTTGGCCCTTCTGAGTACGGATGAACATGTTCAACGTTAGGCAGCTGATAGCCGCGACCCTGCTCTTGTCCTGCGCGTTCGGTGCCCATGCCGAACGCCTCAAGGACATTGCCAGCATCTCCGGCGTGCGTTCCAACCAGTTGATCGGCTATGGCCTGGTGGTGGGGCTCAACGGCACGGGTGACCAGACCACCCAGACCCCGTTCACCCTGCAGACCTTCAACAACATGCTGTCGCAGTTCGGCATCAAGGTGCCGGCCGGCTCCGGCAACGTGCAGTTGAAGAACGTCGCGGCGGTGTCGGTGCATGCCGACCTGCCGGCCTTCGCCAAGCCGGGCCAGGTGGTGGATATCACCGTTTCGTCGATCGGCAACTCCAAGAGCCTGCGCGGCGGCAGCCTGCTGATGACCCCGCTCAAGGGGATCGACGGCAACGTCTACGCGATCGCGCAAGGTAACCTGGTGGTCGGCGGCTTCGATGCCGAGGGCCGTGACGGTTCGAAGATCACCGTCAACGTTCCGTCGGCCGGCCGTATTCCCGGCGGCGCCTCGGTCGAGCGCGCCGTGCCGAGCGGCTTCAACCAGGGCAACAGCCTGACCCTGAACCTCAACCGCCCGGACTTCACCACGGCCAAGCGCATCGTCGACAAGGTGAACGACCTGCTCGGCCCGGGTGTGGCGCAGGCCGTTGATGGCGGCTCGGTGCGGGTCACCGCGCCGATGGACCCGAGCCAGCGGGTCGACTACCTGTCGATCCTCGAGAACCTCGAGATCGACCCGGGCCAGGCGGTGGCCAAGGTCATCATCAACTCGCGTACCGGTACCATCGTCATCGGCCAGAACGTCAAGGTCTCGCCGGCGGCGGTGACCCACGGCAGCCTGACCGTGACCATCACCGAAGACCCGATCGTCAGCCAGCCGGGGCCGTTCTCCAATGGCCAGACCGCAGTGGTTCCGCGTTCGCGGGTCAATGCCGAGCAGGAAGCCAAGCCGATGTTCAAGTTCGGCCCTGGGACCACGCTGGATGAGATCGTTCGCGCGGTGAACCAGGTCGGCGCGGCACCGGGCGACCTGATGGCCATCCTCGAAGCACTGAAACAGGCCGGCGCCTTGCAGGCCGACCTGATCGTGATCTGAGGACGCCACGGATGAATTCGAAAAGCCTGGTCTCCAGCCACGCCGACAGTGGTGCCTACACCGACCTCAATCGCCTGAGCTCGCTCAAGCACGGTGACCGCGACAGCGATGCCAACGTGCGCAAGGTGGCCCAGGAGTTCGAGTCGCTGTTCATCAGCGAGATGCTCAAGGCCTCGCGCAAGGCCAGTGAGGTGCTGGCCGACGACAACCCGATGAACAGCGAGACGGTCAAGCAGTACCGCGACATGTATGACCAGCAGCTGGCCGTGAGCATGTCCCGCGAGGGCGGCGGTATCGGCCTGCAGGATGTGCTGGTGCGCCAGCTGTCGAAGCACAAGAGCACCCCGGCCAACACCAGCCCGTTCCCGCGTATCGACGGCAGTGCGCCGACGCTGTGGGGCAACAAGGTGGCCGACCCGGTGCAGGCTACCCAAACCACGGCCACGCGCAACGACGTCGCCGCGCTCAACTCGCGGCGCCTGGCGTTGCCGGGCAAGCTCACCGACCGCCTGCTGGCCGGTATCGTGCCCTCGGCCACCAGCCCCGCTGCGACCACCAATAGCGCCGCCGTGCCGGCCCGTGACGGGCAGCAGGTGGCCAAGGCCATCGCCATCCCGGACAACGGCCTGCGCATCACCGGCCGTGCCGTGGCGCAGCCGCCGCTGGCGCCGAAGAAGGCCTTTGCCGACAGCGACGAATTCGTCGCCACCATGTTGCCCATGGCCGAGCAGGCCGCCAGGCGCATTGGTGTCGACCCACGTTACCTGGTGGCCCAGGCCGCCCTGGAAACCGGTTGGGGCAAATCGGTCATGCGCAACAGCGATGGCAGCAGCAGCCACAACCTGTTCGGCATCAAGGCCAGCAGTAACTGGCAAGGTGATTCGGCGCGGGCGATCACCAGCGAATTCCGCGACGGCCAGTTCGTCAAGGAGACGGCGGCGTTTCGTTCCTATGACTCGTACCAGGACAGTTTCCACGACCTGGTGAGCCTGTTGCAGAGCAATTCGCGCTATCAAGATGCGGTGAAGTCGGCCGATAACCCAGAACAATTCGTGCGAGAACTGCAAAAGGCCGGGTACGCCACCGACCCGAACTACGCCAGCAAGATCTCGCAGATCGCAAGACAGATGAAGTCGTACGAGAGCTACGCAATGCTCGGTACCACAACGAAACTTTAAGGGTATGGAACCATGGCGAGTCTGATCAATATTGGTATGTCGGGGCTTGGCGCCGCGCAGTCGGGGATGTACACCCTCGGTAACAACATTGCCAACGCCGATGTCGAGAGCTACTCGCGCCAGCAGAACGTGCAGAAGACCAAGGGCGGCCAGCAGGTCGGCCAGGTGTTCATCGGCACCGGCACCACCCTGGCCGACGTGCGCCGGGTGTACAACGCGTTCCTCGAGAACCAGCTGCGCACCACGACCTCGCTGAGCAGCGACGCCACTTCCTACCTGAACCAGATCACCCCGCTGGACACCGCGCTGTCGAGCAGCGACACCGGTATCACCGCCGCGCTGCAGAGCTTCTTCAGTGCCCTTCAGGACGCCTCGGCCAAGCCGACCGAAGACGCTTCGCGCCAGCTGTTGCTGACCAGCGCCCAGTCCCTGGCCAAGCGTTTCAACACCCTGTCCTCGCAGCTCAACCAGCAGAACAGCAACATCAACAGCAACATGGCCTCGATTGCCGAACAGGTCAATGCGCTGTCCAAGACCATCGCCGACCTGAACGGCCAGATCTCCAAGGTAGGCGCGGTGACCGGCCAGCCCAACGACCTGCTCGACCAGCGCGACGGCGCGGTGCGCAAGCTGTCGGCGCTGATCGGTGCCGACGTGGTCGAGCAGAAGAACGGCAACTACGACATCTACCTGAAGAACGGCCAGGCCCTGGTGCTGGGCAACACCACCCAGACCATCGGCGTCGAGGCAAGCGCCACCGACCCGACCCGCATGAGCCTGATCCTCAACCGCGGCTCGACCAAGATGGACATCACCAACAGCACCTCCGGTGGTGAGCTTGGCGGGCTGATCCGCTACCGCAAGGACACCCTGGACCCAGCGCTCAACGAGCTCGGCCGGGTGGCGCTGGTGGTGGCCGATGCCATCAACAGCCAGCTGGCACAGGGTATCGACAAGAACGGTGAGTTCGGCTCGGCAATGTTCGCCGACATCAACAGTGCCGCCGCCATCGGCCAGCGCAGCATCGCCAAGTCCGGCAACAGCGCAGGTTCCGGCAACCTCGACGTGACCATCAAGGACACGGGCAAGCTGACCACCAGCGACTACCAGGTCACCTTTACCAGCGACAAGCAGTACACCGTGCGCAAGCTGCCAGACGGCACCGACATGGGCAGCTACAGCCTGGACGATGACCCGGCACCGGTCATCGATGGCTTCAGCCTGTCGCTCAATGGCGGTGCCCTGAGCGCCGGCGACAGCTTCAAGATCATCCCGACGCGCAATGCCGCTGCCGGCATCGAAGCCACCCTGACCGATCCCAAGCGCCTGGCCATGGCCGCGCCGCTGACCGGTACCAGTGCCTCGGGCAACAAGGGCACCGGCACCATCACCCAGCCGACCCTGACTTCGAAGCTGGATATCTATGATGCCGCCCAGCGTGCCGACCTGCAGACCGGCATCAAGTATTCGACCCCGGTCAAGCTGGTGTTCGGCGACGATACCGCCTCGCCGCAGGCGTACACCCTGTACGACTCGAAGGGCACGGCCATCGGCAGCGGCACCATCGTGCCCGGCCAGGACAACAAGCTGCAGCTGTCGGTGCCCATGGTCGATGCCAGTGGCAACCCGATCATGGACGGCGCCACGCAGAAGACCTTTACCTTCGAGATGGATGTATCCGGCTCGCCGAAGAATGGCGACAGCTTCACCGTGGCCATGACCGCATCCGGCTCTGCAGACAACCGCAACGCCCAATCGGTGCTTGACCTGCAGACCAAGTCCACGGTCGAGGTCGGAGCCGATGGCAAGGGCATCAGCTTCACCGACGCCTACGCCAAGCTGGTTTCCAATGTCGGCGGCAAGGCCGGCCAGGCGCAGATGGACAGCGATGCCACCGGCGCGCTGCACACCTCCGCCCTGGACAGCCGCAATGGGCTGTCGGGGGTGTCGGTCGATGAGGAGGCCGGCAACCTGATCAAGTTCCAGCAGTACTACACCGCGTCGTCGCAGATCATCAAGGCGGCCCAGGAAACCTTCGCCACCCTGATCAACAGTCTTTAAGGAGCCGTAGATCGTGAGCGTACGCATCTCCACTTCGCAGTTCTACTCGACCACCCAATCCAACTATCAGAAGAATTTCGCCAATGTGGCGAAATCGCAGCAGGACGCCAGCGACAATATCCGCGTGCGTTCCGCCAAGGACGACCCGGTTGGCGCGGCGCGCCTGCTGCAGCTCGAGCAGCAGCAGAACCTGCTCGATCAGTACAACGGCAATGTCACCAGCATTCGCAATGCCCTGGGTACTACCGAAAGCACCCTGAATGCCATCGGTACCATCCTGCAGCGGGTCAATGAACTGGCGGTCAGTTCCGGCAACGCCGGCTTCACCGACGCCGACCGCAAGGCCAATGCCGCCGAGCTGGACTCGCTGGAGAAGCAGCTGTTCACCTTGATGAACAGCAGGGACGAGAATGGCAAGTACCTCTTCTCCGGCTCCAAGGGCGACACTCAGCCCTACGTGCGCAACGCTGACGGTACCTACACGTACCAGGGTGACCAGTCGCAGCTCAAGCTGCAGGTTGGCGACATGCTCAGCCTGGCCGCCAACGAGACCGGCTACGATGCCTTCGAGCAGGCCTTGAACACCAGCCGCAGTGAGACCCGCCTGACCGCACCGGCTACCGATGACGGGCGTGTCAGCCTGTCCAATGGCCAGGTATCGGGCAGCGCCACCTACAACGACCGCTTCCGCAGTGGCGAGCCTTACAGCATCGAATTCACCAGCAGCACCGAATTCAAGATCACCGATGCCAGTGGCAACGACGTGACCCTCGAAGCGACCCAGGGCGGCAAGTTCGACCCCAAGGGGGAAAACACCCAGATCTCCTTCCGGGGTGTCGACCTGCGCCTGGAAATCAGCTTCCAGGCAGGTGATTCGGCCGACCCGGACGCGGCCATCGCCGGTCACACTTTCAGCCTGTCTTCCAAGCCGGACCAGATCAGCGGCACGCGCAGCCCGGGCAACAGCTCATCGGCCCAGGTCACCGGGGCCACTGTAGTCGACCAGTCGGCGTACAAGGCCGCCTTCCCTGAAGGTGCGGTGCTCAAGTTCACCAGCGCCACCGATTTCGAATTGTATGCGGCACCGGTCAGCGCCAACAGCAAGCCGATCTCCACCGGTACCCTCAGTGGCACCACGGCCACGGCCATGGGCGTGCAGTTCGACCTCTCGGGCGCGCCGAATGCGGGTGATTCCTTCGCGGTCAAGGTCGACACCCACCAGACCCAGAACATCCTCGACACCATCGGCCAGTTGCGCGCCGCGCTGAACACGCCTGTCGACGGCGATCCGGCGGCCCGGCAGAACTTCAAGGCGGCGCTGGATTCGGCAATCGGCAACATCGCCAGCGCCAGCAACCAGGTGACAGCGTCGATCGCTTCGATCGGTGGCCGTGGCCAGGCGCTGGACGTGCAGGCGGAAACCAACTCGGCGTTGAGCGCAGAGAACACCAAGACCCAGAGTTCGATCCGCGAAAGCGACCCGGCCGAGGTGATGATCCGCCTGACCATGCAGACCAACATGCTGCAGGCCTCGCTGCAGGCTTATGCCAAGGTCGCCGGCCTGTCGCTGATCAACTACATGTGATCACGCTTCTGGCGTAGTCAACCGTGCGCCGCCACCGTCAGGTGCGGCGCACATTTTTTTTGCAAGGTCGTCACCGTGAACCAAAAGCCGCTCGTCAGTATCGTCATTCCTGCCTTCAATCCCCGGTTCTTCGCCATGGCCCTGCACAGTGCCCTGGGCCAGACCTATGACGCCCTCGAAGTGCTGGTCTGCGACGACAGCGAGGGTGACGAGATCGAGGCGATCGTCAATGCCATAGACGCCGAGCCTCGCCTGCGCTATGTGCGCAACGCCCGGCGCCTGGGGTTCGTCGGCAATCTCGTGCAGGCGGTCGGGCAGGCGCGTGGCGAGCTGGTGAAGGTGCTGTGCGACGATGATCGCCTGTTCCCGCAGTGCCTGGCACATCAGGTCCAGGCGCTGCAGGGCCACGAGGAAGTCGGCCTGGTGCTGTCGCAACGGGTGCTGTGCGACGAGAACAATTTCATCCTGCCGATGCGCATTGCCAATGCGCGCTTCGCCAACGTCGACAGCCTGTTCAAGGGCGAAGACATGCTGGCGATGCTCGACGGCCGGCCAGTGAACTTCCTCGGCAACTTCTCGGCTGCGCTGATGCGCCGCGAGCAGGCGCTGCAGTGGCTGCAAGCGCTGACCGGCGATGGCCTGAGCTTTGTCGCGCTGCTTGACCTTGCGCTGTTCGCCTGCCTGATGCGCCGTGGCAACATGATCATGCTCAGCGAGCCCGGCCTGATCGAGCGCCTGCATCCGCAGCGCCTGAGCAAGCAGGATGCGGTGGTGCAAGGGGCGCCGCAGGAATGGCGCTGGATGATGCAGATGCTCGCCGCACGCAGCGGTGAAGCGGCACCGGCCAGCGGCTGGGTGCGCTATGTACCGCTGACCGAGGCGCAGGAGCAGCCGCGCCAGTGGCAGGAATTATGCGTGGCGCGGATCATCAGCAACTGGCAGACCCGCCTGGGCGGCCGGGTCGGTAGTGACTGCGAGAGCTATGCCGAGCTGTACCAGCAATGGC
Organism: Pseudomonas urethralis; assembly: GCF_021602465.1. Taxonomy (NCBI): domain Bacteria; kingdom Pseudomonadati; phylum Pseudomonadota; class Gammaproteobacteria; order Pseudomonadales; family Pseudomonadaceae; genus Pseudomonas; species Pseudomonas urethralis. The sequence goes on along the minus strand of NZ_BQIJ01000001.1, from coordinate 289,626 downwards.
TGGCGGCGCGCCGCTTCAGTGACGTGCAGCGCGGCCTGCTGCCGCAGGCGATCGCCGCCTGGCCGCAGCAGCCGCGCATCGTGCCGCTGGTGCTGGATGTCGCAGGCGATGCCGGGGCGCTGGAGCAGACCCTGCAAAGCCTGGCACGGCAGTTGTACCCGGTGCACGCCTGCGTGGTCCTGAGCGATACCGCGCCCGCCAGCACGCTAGCGCTGGTGCAGCAACCGCTGCAGGCCGACTGGCCGCAGCAGCTCAACCAGCTGCTGGCCTCGCTGCAGGATGCCGACTGGGTCTACCTGCTGCGTGCTGGCGACCGCCTGAGCGAGTCGGCCACGTTACTGCTGGCCGAGCGCGCGGCCGTGTTCCCGAGCCTGGCCTGTGCCTACAGTGACGAAGGGGCCTGGCTGGATGGCTTGCCGGGTGAGCCGGTCTTCAAGCCGGACTTCAACCTCGATCTGCTGCGCAGCTACCCCTACGTTGGCCGTACCCTGGCCTTTGCCCGCGAGGCGATTCTCGACCTGGGCGGCTTCGATGCCGGCTTCACCGAGCTGGCACCGCATGACCTGCTCTGGCGCCTGGTCGAGACCCGCGGCCCGCAGGTCATCGAACACATTGCCGAAATCCAGGTGCAGTCGAGCTTGAGCTTTGCGCAGTGGTTGTCGCTGCCTGAGGTGATCACCCAGAGTGAGGCGGTGGTTGCCGCGCACCTGCGGCGCCTGGGTGTGGCGCACCGCATTCAGCACGACGACCTGGCGCTGCTCAATCGCGTCCACTACCTGCACGGCGACACCACTTTGACCTCGATCATCGTTCCGGTGGGCCGCGACCTGGCCAGCTTGCAGTCGTGCGTCGAAGGCCTGATCGAGCGTACCGCCCAAGGGCGATACGAAGTGCTGATGGTGGCGGGGGCTGCCGCCGAGGGTGACATGGCTGCCTGGCTGCAGGCCATGGACGAGCTGGGGGCCGACATGCTGCGGGTGATCCGCAGCGCTGGCGATTCCCGCATCCAGTTGATCGACGCTGCCGCCGCGCAGGCGCGTGGTGACTACCTGCTGTTGCTCGACCCCAGCGTGCAGGTGCTCGACGGCCATTGGCTGGACGAGATGCTGCAACACGCTCAGCGCCCGGAAGTAGCGGTGGTCGGTGCCCGGCTGGTCGAGGGCCAGGGGCGGGTGGTCGAGGCGGGCTGGGTGTTGGGGGCGTCCAGCGTGGCCGGCCCGGCGTTTGCCGGCGAGGACATGCAGTCGCGCGGCTACCTGCAGCGTTTGCAGGTGGCACAGAACTGGAGCGCCGTCGGCGGTGCCTGCCTGATGGTGCGCAAGCGCGTCTTCGATGACCTCGGTGGCTTGGCTGCGCAGCCGCTCGGCCAGGGCATGGCTGAGCTCGACCTGTGCCTGCGTGCTGGCGCCCAGGGCTATCTGGTGGTGGGCACGCCGTATGCCACCCTGCTCAAGCGCGAGGTGCCGGCCGAGTCCGACGGCCTCGACCGGCAAGTGCTGCTGGAACAGCAACAGGTGTTCTGCGAGCGCTGGCTGAGCAAGGTGATCCGTGACCCGGCCTACAACCCGAACCTTGGGCTGGCTGCCGCCGACTTCAGCCTCGAACCGAGCCTGCGCGGCAGCTGGAGCCCGCTGTGCGCCCGTGCCCTGCCGTCGGTGCTGGGCTTGCCGATCAACGACAGCGCCGTTGGCCACTACCGTGTCGAGCAGCCGTTCAAGCAGCTGGAAGCGGCCGGGCGTGTAGTCGGACGGGTAGTCTACGAGTCGCCAACCGTGGTCCAGTTGGCACGCATGGACCCGGATGTGATTATCCTGCAATTGCGGCACAACGATGACTCGGTCCGCGACATCGAGCGCATCGCCCGTTTTTCCAATGCCCGACGCATCTTCGAGATCGACGACTACGTGCTCAGCGCCCCGCAGAAGAACACCCATGCGCGCAACAAGCCGGCCGACATCGAGCAGCACCTGCGCCGCGGCATCAGCCTGTGCGACCGTGTCGTGGTGACCACCCAGGCGCTCGCCAACGCGCTGTCGGACATGCACCACGACATCCGCGTGGTGCCGAACATGCTCGCCCCGCACCTGTGGACCCAGCTGCCGGCCAGCCGCCGGGGCACCTCGAGCAAGCCGCGGGTGGGCTGGGGAGGCGGCACCAGCCACAGTGGCGACCTGGAAATCATCGCCGACGTGGTGCGCGAGCTGGCCGACGAGGTGGAGTGGGTGTTCTTCGGTATGTGCCCGGATGTGCTCAGGCCGTACATCCACGAATACCACCCGGGCGTTCCGCTGGCGCTGTACCCGGCCAAGCTGGCCAGCCTCAACCTCGACCTGGCCCTGGCGCCGCTGGAGTTCCACATCTTCAACGACTGCAAGAGCAACCTGCGCTTGCTGGAATATGGCGCCTGCGGCTACCCGACCATCTGCACCGACACCGAGGCCTACCGGGGCTACCTGCCCTGCACGCGGGTCTATGGCAATGGCACCGAGGAATGGCTGCGGGCGATCCGTTCGCACCTGGCCGACCCGGTGGCCAGCTACCGCATGGGTGACGAGTTGCGCGAGGCGGTGATGCGCGACTTCGTGTTGCGCGACGACAACCTGCGTCATTGGGAATGGGGCTGGTTGGCCGACTGATAGACGCCAAAGAACTTTCGGGGCCGCCAAGCGGCCCCTTTATTTTGCAGATTGGCGCATTTCCTGCAGTAGCCCTCGATATCGCCATAAATCCTTCGCCCTGGCGTTGCCGGGGGCGCGAAGTACATGAGGAAATCGATGAAGGCAGTCATTCTGGCGGGTGGGCTCGGCACGCGGATCAGCGAAGAGTCGCATCTGAAGCCCAAACCGATGATCGAAATCGGTGGCAAGCCAATTCTTTGGCACATCATGAAGCAGTATTCGGCGCACGGTATCCACGACTTCGTGATCTGCCTGGGCTACAAGGGCTACGCGATCAAGGATTTCTTCGCCAACTACTTCCTGCACACCTCCGACGTCACCTTCGACATGCGCGCCAACCGCATGGATGTCCATCAGAACTACAGCGAGCCATGGCGCGTGACACTGGTCGACACCGGCGAGGAGACCATGACCGGCGGCCGGCTGCGCCGCGCGGCCCGTTACCTGGAAGGTGAAAAGGCGTTCTGCTTCACCTACGGCGACGGGGTTTCCGACATCGACATCGGTGCGCTGGTCGACTTCCACCATGCCCACGGCCGGTTCGCCACGGTCACTGCCGTGCAGCCGCCGGGGCGTTATGGCGCCCTGCAGCGCGACGGTGACCAGGTGCTGGGCTTTACCGAAAAACCACGCGGCGATGGCGGCTGGATCAACGGCGGGTTCTTCGTGCTGTCCCCTGAGGTGCTGCCCTATATCGACGGCGACGCCACCTCTTGGGAAGCCGAGCCGCTGTCGCGGTTGGCCAGCGAGGGGCAGTTGCATGCCTTCACCCATGAAGGTTTCTGGCATCCGATGGACACCCTGCGCGACAAGAATCACCTCGAACAGCTGTGGAGCAGCGGGGAGGCACCATGGAAGCAATGGGCCTGAGCCCTGCGTTCTGGGCGGGCAAGCGCGTCCTGGTCACGGGCCACACCGGTTTCAAGGGCAGCTGGCTGGTGCTCTGGCTGCAGAGCCTGGGTGCCAAGGTGACCGGCTTCGCCCTGGATCCGGCGACCGAGCCAAGCCTGTTCGAACTGGCCCGGGTCGGCGAGGGCATCGATGACCGCCGTGGCGACGTACGTGATCTGGGCGTGTTGCTGGAATTGATCGCCGAGGTGCAACCGGAAATCGTCCTGCACCTGGCGGCCCAGCCGCTGGTCCGGGAAGGCTACCGGGACCCGCTGGGGACCTACTCCACCAATGTCATGGGCACCCTCAACCTGCTGGAGGCGATCCGCCAGGTCGGGGGTGTGCGTGCCTGCGTGGTGGTCACCACCGACAAGGTCTACGCCAACCAGGAATGGGCCTGGCCCTATCGCGAGAACGAAGCGTTGGGCGGGCACGACCCCTATAGCAGCAGCAAGGCCTGCTGCGAGCTGCTGGCCCAGTCCTACGCGGCTTCGTTCTTTCCACTCGATAAGCATGCCGAGCACGGCCTGAGCCTGGCCACCGCCCGCGCCGGCAATGTGCTGGGCGGCGGCGACTTCTCCCCTGAGCGGCTGATCCCCGATGTGCTCAAGGCGTGGTCCGCCGGGGAGCCGGTGACGCTGCGCCTGCCCCAGGCGGTACGCCCCTGGCAGCACGCCCTGGAGCCGCTGGCGGGCTACCTCGCGCTGGCGGCTGGCCTGTATCAGCAAGGCCCGCGCTTTGCCGGCGCGTGGAATTTCGGCCCCGGTGACGACGACATGTGCAGTGTCGGCGAGGTCGTCCAGTTGCTCGCCGGGCAATGGCCGCAGGCGCCGGGGGTGGAACTGCAGAAAAGCGAGATGCACGAAGCCGGGCTGCTGCGCCTGGACAGCTCGCGCGCACGCCAGCTGCTTGGCTGGCGCCCGCGCTGGACACTCGGCGAATGCCTGGAGCAAACCCTGAACTGGCACCTGGCCTGGCGCAAGGGCATGGACATGCGCGCGGTCTGCCTGACCCAGCTGAGCCTTTATCAGGAGTCGCTGTGAGTCAGTACAGCTTGCATGCCTTGCCGCTGTCGGGCCTTGCCCGCATCGAGCACCGCCGCGCTGAAGACGCCCGTGGCGCCTTCTCGCGGTTGTATTGCGAAGACAGCCTGGAGCGCTTCGGCGCGCCGTTCCACATCCGCCAGATCAACCGTTCGCTGACCCGCCAGCGAGGCAGCGTGCGTGGCCTGCACTACCAGGCCGGACCGCAGCCGGAGAGCAAGTACATCACCTGCCTGCGCGGTGAGGTATGGGACGTGGTAGTCGACCTGCGCGCCGGTTCGCCGACGTTCCTGCACTGGCACGCCGAGCATCTGCAGGCCGGCGACGCGAGCAGCCTGCTGGTGCCGGCAGGCTTCGCCCACGGCTTCCAGGCCCTGAGCGACGATGCCGAGCTGCTGTACCTGCACAGCGCCGACTATGCCCCCGAGCATGAGGGCGGGCTGTCGGTGTTCGACCCGCGCCTGGCGATCGCCTGGCCGTTGCCCGTGATCAACCTGTCGGCCCGGGATGAGCTGCATCCTTGGCTGGACGACTGCTTTACCGGAGTGACCGTATGAATTGCCGTGGTTGTGGCAGCGCCTTGCACCTGCCGTTGATCGACCTGGGAACCTCGCCGCCTTCGAACGCCTACCTGCGTCCCGAGCAACTGGCCGAGGCTGAACAGTGGGTGCCGCTGAAGGTGGCGGTGTGCGAACAGTGCTGGCTGGTGCAGACCGAAGACTACACGCGCGCCGAGCAGCTGTTCGACGCCGATTATGCTTATTTCAGCTCCTACTCCAGTTCCTGGCTGGCGCATGCCGAAACCTACGTGGCGGGCATGGTCGAGCGCTTCGCACTGGGCCAGGATAGCCGCGTGGTCGAGATCGCGGCCAATGACGGTTATCTGCTGCAGTACGTGGCGGCACGTGGCATTCCGTGCCTGGGCGTCGAGCCGACCCGCAGCACGGCTGCGGCGGCGCGGGCCAAGGGCCTGGAGATCCGTGAAGTGTTCTTCGGCCGCGAGGTGGCCGCGCAGCTGGCCGCCGAAGGCTGGAGCGCCGACCTGATGGCGGCCAACAACGTGCTCGCCCATGTGCCGGACATCAACGATTTCCTCGGGGGCTTCGCGACCTTGCTCAAGCCAGCCGGGGTCGCCACCTTCGAATTTCCCCACCTGCTGTCGCTGATTGCCGAGCACCAGTTCGACACCCTGTACCACGAGCATTACTCCTACCTGTCCCTGACCGCAGTGCAGGGCCTTTGCCAGCGCAATGGCCTGGAGATTTTCGACGTGCAGGAACTGCCCACCCATGGCGGTTCGCTGCGGGTATTCGTGCAGCGCGCCGACGGCCAGCGCCGGACTGCGGAAGCGGCCGTCGCCAGCCTGCTGGCCCTGGAAGAGGATGTGGGCGTGCGCAGCGCCGGGTTCTATTCGAGCCTGGCGCCGGCCGCCGAGCGCATAAAGCTGCAGCTGTTGCGATTCCTGCTCGATGCCAAGGCCGCGGGCAAACGCGTGGTCGGCTATGGGGCGGCCGCCAAGGGTAACACCTTGCTCAACTACGCCGGTGTCAAGGCTGACCTGCTGGCTTGGGTGGCCGATGCCAACCCGCACAAACAGGGCAAGTTCCTGCCGGGCAGCCGTATACCCGTGGTGGCGCCGGCGCGCCTGGCCGAAGAGCAGCCGGACTATGTGCTGGTGCTGCCGTGGAACCTGCTGCGCGAGGTCAGCGAGCAGCAGGCCGGCATTCGCGAGTGGGGCGGCAAGTTCGTGATCGCCGTGCCTGAGCTGACCGTGCTATGACCGGTCTGCATGTGCTGGTGACAGGCGCCACCGGGTTCGTTGGCCGCCACCTGGTTGCCGAACTGCTGGCCCGTGGCTGCCGGGTGCGCGCCATGGCCCGCGACGTGCAGCGCGCACGCAGCATGCCGTGGTTCGACCAGGTGCAGTTCGTCGCCGGCGACCTGCACCTGGCCGATGCCGAGCAAGTGGGGGGCTGGGTCGAGGGCATCGATGCCCTTGCCCACCTGGCCTGGCCAGGGTTGCCCAACTATCAGGCGCTGTTCCATCTGGAGCAGAACCTGATGGCCGACTACCGCTTCATCAAGTACGCGGTCGAGGCGGGTGTGCGCCAGGTGCTGGTCACCGGCACCTGCTTCGAGTACGGCATGCAGAATGGCCCGCTGGACGAGCAGTGCCCGGCGCGCCCGAGCAATCCCTACGGGCTGGCCAAGCACAGCCTGCATCAGTTCCTCCAGGCGTTGCAGTTGCACATGCCGTTTGTCCTGCAATGGGCGCGGCTGTTCTACCTGCATGGCCAGGGGCAGAACCCCAGCAGCCTGCTGGCCGCCCTCGACCGCGCCATCGACAGCGGTGCGACGGCCTTCGACATGTCTGCCGGCGAGCAGCTGCGCGATTTCCAACCCGTCACCGAGGCCGCGCGGCAGCTGGCCGGGCTGCTGCACTGCCGGGCATTCTCCGGCGTGGTCAACTGTGCCAGCGGCCAGCCGCTGGCGGTGCGCAGCCTGGTCGAGCAGCGCCTGCGCGAGCGCGGCGCCAAGCTGGCGCTCAACCTCGGCCATTACCCCTATCCAAGCCACGAGCCGATGGCATTCTGGGCCGTGACCGAGCGCCTCACGCAACTGCTGGCCGCCCAAGGAGAACCTGATGGCCTATGAACTGTATCGTGCGGTCGGCTTGCCCGTGCTGCAGAATCGTACCTTCGCCGATGCCGCCAGCGCGCAGGCATCCGCCAGCGGCGACCTGTGCCTGGTTCAGGACGAGCGTACCGGTCTGGTCTACAACCAGGCCTTCGACGCGTCCCTGCTCAGCTACGACAGCGACTACCAGAACGAACAGGCCCTGTCGCCGGCGTTCCAGCGTCACCTGGACGCGGTGGAGCGCCTGGTGGCCCGGCACTTCGCCGGCCAGCGCCTGATCGAGGTGGGGTGTGGCAAGGGCTACTTTCTCGAACTGCTGCGCCAGCGTGGCCACCAGGTGACCGGCATCGACCCGGCTTACGAGGGCGATAACCCGGACGTGATCAAGGCGCCGTTCACCCGCGCCCTGGGGCTTGCCGCCGATGCGGTGGTGCTGCGTCACGTACTGGAGCATATCGCCGACCCGCTGGCCTTCCTCGGCGCTATCGCCGACGCCAACCAGGGCGGCCTGATCTACATCGAAGTGCCATGCCTGGATTGGATACTCGAGCACCGTGCCTGGTTCGACCTGTTCTACGAGCACGTCAACTACTTCCGCCTGGACGACCTGCGCCGCTGCTTCGGCAAGGTGCTCGAATCCGGGCACCTGTTCAACGGCCAGTACCTGTACATCGTCGCTGACCTGGCCAGCCTGCGCGAGCCGGCCTTCGATGGCCAGCGCCTGCAACTGCCGTCTGGCTTCAGCGCCAGTCTCGAACGTGGCCAGGCCCTGGTGCGCGAACACGCCGGGCGCGGCGCGGCGATCTGGGGCGCCTCGTCCAAAGGGGTGATCTATTCGCTGTACCTGCAGCGCGCTGGCGTACAGGTCGACCATGTGATCGATATCAACCCGGCCAAGCAAGGCCGCTATCTGCCGCTGAGCGGCCTGCGCGTGTCCTCGCCTGAGGAAGCGCTGGCCAGCCTGCCCGATGGTGCGCAGGTGTTCGTGATGAATTCCAACTACCTGGACGAGATCCGCCGTGACACCGGCAACCGTTTCGTCTACCACGCGGTCGATGACGCCGCGTTCCAATGACCTTTGCAGAGACCGCCTCCATGACTGACACCAACGTCCACCAGGCCTTCGTCGCCGAGTGCAACGAGCAGATCGCCGCCCAGGGCCAGGACCAGAAGCTCCAGGGCCTGGCACGCGACCTGTTCAACGAATCGGCCAAGCACAAGTACAGCTACCACTTCTCGTGGATGGGCCGGCCGATCATCCAGCTGCCGCAGGACATGGTCGCCATGCAGGAACTGGTGTGGCGGATCAAGCCGGACCTGATCATCGAGTGCGGCATCGCCCACGGCGGTTCGATCATCTACTACGCCTCGCTGCTGCAGCTGCTGGGCCATGGCGAGGTGCTCGGCATCGACGTCGACATCCGTCCGCACAACCGCAAGGCCATCGAGGAGCACCCGATGGCGCACCGCATCAGCATGCTCGAAGGGTCGAGCATCGCGCCGGACATGATCGCCAAGGTGCGCCAGTTGGCCGAAGGCAAGAAGGTCATCGTCGTGCTCGACTCCAACCATACCCACCAGCACGTGCTCGACGAGCTGCGGGCCTATGCGCCGCTGGTATCGGTGGACAGCTATTGCGTGGTGATGGATACCGTGGTCGAGGACATGCCGGCCGACTTCTTCCCGGACCGCCCCTGGGGCCATGGCGACAACCCCAAGACTGCCGTGTGGCAATACCTGAAAGAGAACAGCGACTTCGAGATCGACCGCCAGGTGCAGGACAAGCTGTTGCTGACCGTCGCGCCGGACGGCTATCTGCGCCGCGTGCGCTGATTCTTCCTCAAGGTCCCCAGGAACACCCTTATGCAGCTTGAAAAGAACACGCCCATCGACAGCGGCCTGCGCGAGCGCTTCACGCTGGTGTTGATCACCCATAACCGCCCGGCGTTCCTGCGCCGGACCTTGCATTACTACCGCGACTTCCCGGCGAGCATCCTGGTGCTCGACTCGTCGAACCAGGCCGATGCCACGCTGCAGGCGGACTACCCGCAGGTGGATTACCGCCACCTGCCGCAGTACACCTATCGCGGCCTGCAGGAGAAGCTCAGCTATGGCGTGAACGAAGTGCGCACGCCGTTCATGACCTTTGCCGCGGACGACGATTTCCTGTTGTTCGATGCCATGGCGCAGTCGGTGGAGTTTCTGACGCAGAATCCGGACTACGGCGTCTGCCATGGTTACGGCATGATGTACGTGGCGCACGGTACCGAGGTGCATTTCTATCGTCGGGACAAGCGTGTGCAGGAGGATTATTGCAGCGACGATCCGGCTCAGCGCCTGGTCGAGTTCATGGGCCAGTTCCTGCCACCGTTCTACGCGGTCACCCGTACCGACCTGCTGCAGCAGTGGTATGCGCTGTTGCCGCCGGGCACCAGCTTCGAATGGCAGGAGATTGGCCACACCTTCTATCTGCTGGCCAACGCCAAGGCGCGCATCCTGCCGATCCCCTACGCGGTGCGGGAGGCCAACCTGGGCGGCTCGGACCACAACACCAATGTGCTCACCGTGCTGGCCAACCGCGATGAGCGCAGTTGCCAGGAGCGCGAGCAGTTTGCCGAATTCCTCGCCTCGGTTCCCAGTGCGCTCGGCGCGCTGGGCGTCGAACAGGCCAAGCAGGTGGCCCTGGCCGGCTTCCAGGCCATGAGCGAAGGCCTGCTCAGTGGCCGGGCCCTGCACGGTTGCATGATCGTCACCTCGCGCTGGAATGTGCCGACCCCTGAGCCGCAGCGGATCTTCGGCAAGCAGCAGTTCGTCGAGATGCCGTTCTACAACCAGCCGATGTTCGACCTGCTGGCAGAGCTGGAATTTCTTATCCATGCCATGCCGTGCGGGCGCCTGCAGCTGCGTGAGCTGGAGGCCATTCTGGTGCGCCAGCAGGCGCTGCTGCAGGTCAACGACAACGACAACGACCGCACGCTGCGCGCACGGCTCTGGCAGGCGCTGGCGCTGAGCCCGTTCAACCGGGTGGTGGTGCAGCGTCTGCTGGCCTCGCTCGAGGCCGCCGGTGACGAGGCCGAGGCCGCGCCCTTGCGCCCTTGGCTGGCGCGTCTGGAGGCCCTGCCGAGCTACGACAGCCAGGCGTTGCTCGATGCGCTGCCGTCCGGCCAGCTGCTGACCTGGCTGGCGGCACGTGCGCCGGATGGCGTTCAACTGAACCTGGCCAGGCAACGCCTGGCCGCCGCCAACGGCGGGCCGAGCTTCGGCATCGTGCTGCTCGATCTGGATGCGCAGATGGACAAGCTGCAGGCTACTTTCGACAGCCTGATGGCCGGGCCATGCCGTCATTTCAAGGTCGTGGTGCTGACCAGCGGCGACCTGCCGATGGCCACCCATGCGGGGCAGACCGTGCATTTCGTCAAGGCCGACGGCAAGGACTACGTGCGCATCATCAACCAGGCGGTTGCCGAGCTGGGCAGCGACTGGGTCATCCTCGCCGAGGCCGGCGATCGCTTTACCGCCAGCGGGCTGCTGCGAGCCAGCCTGGAGCTGCTGGAGGTCGAGGGTATTCGTGCGGTGGCCATGGATGAGGTGCAAGTACAGGCCGATGGCCGCCTGCGCGAAGTGCTGCGCCCGGGTACCAGCCTCGACCTGTTGCAGAGCGTGCCAGGGGCGATGGCGCGGCACTGGCTGCTGCGTCGTGATCTGGTGCTGGCCGCCGGCGGGTTCGACAGCCAGTATCCGTTGGCACTGGAGTTCGACCTGCTGCTGCGCCTGATCGGCGATGAGGGCCTGGCCGGCCTGGCGCACCTTGCCGAACCGCTGCTGATCTGCGCCGCGCCAAGCGCCGACAGCCAGGACCAGGAGCGCGCGGTGCTGACCCGGCGCCTGGCCGAGCGCGGCTATACCGCCACCGTCGGCTCGGTGCATCCGGGCACTCACCAGATCGACTACCGTCATCCTGAACGGCCCGTGGTGTCGGTGCTGTTGCACTGCCAGGACAATGCCGATGAGCTGCAGCGCTGCCTGGTCAGCGTCCTGCAGCGCACCCGTTACCAGAACCACGAAATCGTCATCGCCGACAACGCCAGCCAGTCGCCACCGCTGCGCGAGTGGCTGGCCAGCCTGGCGGCCGCTGGCAGCCGCGTGCGGGTGGTCCGCAGCGAACAGCCGCTGGCACCTGTGGCCATGCTCAACCTCGCCAGCCGTGAGGCCCGGGGCGAGTACCTGGTCCTGCTCGACAGCGCGGCCGAGGTGCTCAACGCCAATTGGCTGGAAGGCCTGCTCAACCAGGCTCAGCGCCCCGAGGTCGGGGTGGTCGGCGGCAAGCTGCTGGGGGCCGATGGCAAGGTGGTCGAGGCCGGGCTGGTGCTGGCGGGACAGGCGGGCATCCGCCCGGCGTTCCAGGGTGCGGCCAAGGATGCGCCGGGTTACTTGCAACGCCTGCAGGTGGAGCACAACGTGGCGGCGGTCTCCGGCTGCCTGATGGTGCGCACGCAGGTGCTGCACGCTCTGGGTGGCCTGGATGAGCAACTGGCCACCCTCCGCGCCGCGCAGGTGGACCTGTGCCTGCAGGTTGCCGGGGCGGGTCTGCTGGTCGTCTGGACCCCGCAGGCTCAGGTGGTGCGCCATGGTGACGTGGAGCAACTGGCGGCCCCGGCGCATGCGCAGGATCCGTTCTACAACGCCGCCCACAGCCGCTGCGCGGCATTGTTCACCCTGGATCCGCACAGCCGGGTGGAGTGGCAGGCGCTGTGCAGCTGAACGCTGCCTGCTGAGCGATGAACGCCATGGGCGCCCCCGCGCCCATGGCGTTTTCGTTTGCGTCAGCCAGGCGCTTTGCCCATTCGACAAAAAGAGCGTGACTTGAGAGTCAGAACGCGCATCTTCACTGTATATTGTCGAAACCGGGAACCGCCGCGTCGCCCCCGGACAAACCGCCAAGGATCGGATCAACCGTATCGCTTGGCGTTTTGCCGTTCGGCCCAGGCGGGTATTTCGCTGTTACTGAATTGGGAAGCCATATGATTGGCATTAAAAGCATCGCCAGTTACGTGCCGGTTGAAGGCGTGGACAACTACGCCCAAGGCGCGAAATTCGGCAAGGACCAGGATTTCATCTTTGGCAAGATCGGTTCGACCTTCTTGCCACGCAAGGAAGCCGCGCAGGAAACCTCCGACCTCTGCGTAGAGGCCGTGAACAACCTGTTCGCCGCCAATCCGTCGCTGGACCCGGCAAGCATCGATGCGGTGATCGTGGTCACCCAGAACGGGGATGCCGAAGGGCTGCCGCACACTGCGGCAATCGTCCAGCACAAGCTCGGCCTGTCGACGGCCGTCGCCGCTTTCGATATCTCCCTGGGTTGCTCGGGCTACGTGTATGGCTTGTATGCCATGAAAGGCTTCATGGAAGCCGCTGGCCTGAAGAACGGCTTGCTGATCACTGCCGACCCCTATTCGAAGATCGTCGACCCCGAAGACCGCAACACCACCATGCTGTTCGGTGATGCCGCCACCGCCACCTGGATGGGCGAGGGCGCAGCCTGGCAACTGGGCAAGTCGCTGTTCGGCAGCGACGGTGGTGGTGCCGAGCATCTGCGTACCACCGATGGCAAGTTCTTCATGAATGGTCGCCAGGTCTACAACTTCGCCCTGGTCAAGGTACCGGCGCACCTGCAGCAACTGCTCGAAGCCAGCGAGCTGCAGGCCGGCGACATCGACCTGTACTGCCTGCATCAGGGCAGCGCGGCGATCGTCGATGCGGTGTCGGCGCGCTTCATCGAAGGCGAGCACAAGCAGAAGTTCGTCAAGGACATGGTCGAGACCGGCAATACCGTGTCGTCGAGCATTCCGCTGCTGCTGGAAAAGCACGTGCTCGGCTCCCAGCACAAGCGCGTGGCCCTGAGCGGTTTCGGCGTCGGTCTGTCCTGGGGCTCGGCAATCATCGAGCGCCGCGATTGAGCGAACAGTGCTGAAGCAGGCGCCGCCGTTTCCAGGCGGCGTTTTCTTTTCTGCGTGGCTGCCGCCAGTGCCTGCATTCTGGCGTCAAGACCTTGATTTCATTGAGCTGGCAGGATGCCAGCAAATTTTTTCGAAAATCCGCTAAAGAAACCCGCCCTGACGAAGATAACTATTACGAAGGTTCTCTGTGCCACACCCGGCGAATTGCCAAGGCCGGAAGCCGTAGTACCCAATCCAACGAGGAATTCGTCATGGCTTTGACCGTTAACACCAACACCACCTCTCTGGGCGTTCAGAAAAACCTGAACCGTGCTTCCGATGCTCTGAGCACCTCGATGACCCGTCTGTCTTCCGGCCTGAAAATCAACAGCGCCAAAGACGACGCCGCCGGCCTGCAGATCGCTACCCGTATGACCTCGCAGATCCGCGGTCAGACCATGGCAATCAAGAACGCCAACGATGGTATCTCGGTTGCCCAGACCGCTGAAGGCGCGATGCAAGAGCAGACCAACATCCTGCAGCGTATGCGTGAACTGGCCGTCCAGTCGCGTAACGACACCAACAGCAAGGACGACCGCGACGCTCTGAACAAAGAGTTCGCCCAGATGTCCGACGAACTGAGCCGTATCGCCAAGTCCACCCAGTTGAACGGCAAGAACCTGCTGGACGGCAGCGCTGGCGTACTGACCTTCCAGGTCGGTTCCAACTCCGGTGCCAACAACCAGATCAGCATCCGTCTGGACAGCGGTTTCGATGCCCAGACCCTGAGCGTCGACTCGGCCGCCATCGCCATCACCGGTTCGACCAGCGCCGAAGCTGAAGCCAGCATGAACGCTGCGCTGGACGCGATCGACAAGGCTCTGCAGACCATCAACACCACTCGTGCCGACCTGGGTGCTTCGCAGAACCGTCTGACCTCTACCGTCAACAACCTGCAGAACATCAACGAGAACGCCGAAGCCGCTCGTAGCCGTGTTCAGGACACCGACTTCGCTGCTGAAACTGCTCAGCTGACCAAGCAGCAGACCCTGCAGCAAGCTTCGACTTCGGTTCTGGCCCAGGCCAACCAGCTGCCTTCCGCTGTACTGAAGCTGCTTCAGTAATCGCTGATGGCGACCGGCGGGGGAGTGCACGTTGAGGCGCTTCCCCGCCTTTTCATTGCGAGGTGGTAAGTCATGGACATGAGCGTCAAGCTGAACCTGTCCTACCCGACTGCTCGTCCGGCCGAACCGGCCGCCGACAAGCCGGTTGCGCGCACGGCTGAAGCGCCGCGTGGCAGTGGTATGCTGGAGGACAAGGCAGTCACGGCTGCCGAGCAGGCACACGATGCCGAAAAGGTGAAAAACGCCGTTTCGGAAATCGAGAAGTTTCTCAGTTCGACCCGACGCAACCTGGAGTTCTCCACTGATGAGGAATCCGGCAAGATCGTGGTCAAAGTCATCGCCAGCGAGACTGGAGAGCTGATTCGCCAGTTGCCCTCGGAAGAGGCCCTGCGAATCGCCCACAGCCTGAGCGATGTAAACAGTCTTTTGTTCGACGCCAAAGCCTGACCGGCGGCGAATGCCGGAAGGCGAGATTCATGTCAGTCTTGCAGGAGCAGGGCTGACGCTTCGAAAAGAGGGATAACGTTATGGCGAGCACACTCGTTTCCAGTATCGGCCAAGGTACTGGTCTGAACATCACTGACATGGTCACTGCATTGGTCACCGCCGATACTGCCGCCAAAAAGGCGCAGATCACCCGGCAGACCAGCAACAACTCGGCCATGATTTCGGGTGTGGGCTCGCTGCGCAGTGCCCTCACCGCGTACCAGGACGCGATGAAGAAGCTCAACGACCCGAAAGCGCCGTCGTTCAATGCTTATGCAGCGAAGTCGGCCAACGAGTCGGTGGTCAAGGTAACCGCAGGCAACACGGCAGTCGCCGGCAGCTACGACATCATGGTCAACAAGTTGGCCACTGGCTCCAAGGTGGCCAGCCAGTCGTTCGCCGGGGGCTCGACCTCGGCCATCAGCGCCGGCCAGCTCAGTGTCAGCCAGGGTGGCAACACCTGGAAGCTCGACATTGCCAGTGGTGCGACCCTGGAAAGCGTGCGCGACCAGATCAACAAGGAGCTTGGCGTCCAGGGTATCTCGGCCAACATCGTCAACGGCGAAGGTGGTGCGCGCCTGGTGCTGAGCTCGACCACCACCGGTGCTGGCTCCGACCTGTCGCTCACCGGGATCCCCGAGCTGGAGATCGATGGCACCCAGCAGATGACCGCTGCCGGTGGCGCGGGCTACATCACTGGCCTGGCTCAGGATGCCGAGCTGACCATCGACGGGCTGAAGGTGACCAGTGCCAAGAACACCGTCGACAGCGCCATCAGCGGCATGACCCTGGAACTCACCGGTACCACGCCGGTTGGCAGCACCACCGGGACCAGCGTCACGGTGTCGGCGGACAACGATGGTTTGCAGAAGTCGATCCAGTCGTTCGTCGATGCTTACAATACCTTGCAGAAGGCGATCACTTCGCTGACCTCGACTTCCAAAGATGACAACGACAACCTGGTGCTCGGCCCGCTGACCAACGACCCTACCACCCGTTCGTTGGTCAACGATATCCGCAAGGTGCTCTCGGAAGTGGGGGCGGGCAGCCAACTGACCACCCTGAGTCAGCTGGGCATCAACACCACCAAGGATGGCACCCTGGAGTTCAACTCGACCAAGTTCACGGCCGCGATGAGCGACAAGAAGCTGGGTTCGGAAGTGCAGGAGCTGTTCACTGGCACCAACGGCATCTTCGATCGCA
This sequence comes from Pseudomonas urethralis, assembly GCF_021602465.1. Taxonomy (NCBI): domain Bacteria; kingdom Pseudomonadati; phylum Pseudomonadota; class Gammaproteobacteria; order Pseudomonadales; family Pseudomonadaceae; genus Pseudomonas; species Pseudomonas urethralis. Next base: position 273,628 of record NZ_BQIJ01000001.1, on the reverse strand, counting down.
TGAACAAGGCCATCGATCCCTACAACTCCAGCGATGGCAGCCTTGCCACGCGCAAGGCCAGCCTGGACAAGGTCGCCAAGAACCTGGCTGACCAGCAGCTGGCATTGGACCGTCGCACCGAGTCGCTGACCGAGTCGCTGACCAAGAAGTTCGTGGCAATGGACACTGCGGTGGCCAAGCTCAATGCCCAGGCCAATCAGATCAAGTCGGTGTTCGATGCGCTGAACGCCCAGGCGAAGAACTCCTGATCGGCATCGCGACGCGAAATCACGAGCAAAGCGACAAAAGCCCGGCAGCGCCAGCAAGCGCGCCGGGCTTTTCGTTTTGCCGCTAAAGTTTTTTGACGTCTCGGCGATACACAGGGTACAAGCAACCTTTTTCGCAGCAACGAGGTAGATCCATGAACCCGATGTTGGCCCTTCGGCAATACCAGAAAGTCAACGGCGTGGCCCAGACATCCGAAGCCAGTCCTCACCGCCTGGTGCAGATGCTCATGCAGGGCGGGCTGGACCGCATGGCACAGGCCAAGGGTGCGATTGCGCGCAACGATATCGCCCAGAAAGGCATCCTGATCGGCAAGGCCATCGACATCATCGGCGGCCTGCGCGAGGGCCTGGATCTGGAAAACCACGCCGACAGCCTGGCCGAACTGGACAGCCTGTACACCTACATGAGCCGCCGCCTGATCGAAGCCAACGCCAAGAGTGACCCGGCCATCATCGATGAAGTGGCGCGCCTGCTGATTACCGTCAAGGAAGGTTGGGACGCCATCGGCGAGCAGTCGTCGGCTTCCTGAGCCAGGAGGAGGGTGCCATGAGCGATGTAATCGCCCGAATCGAACAGACCCGCCGGTTGTTGCTGACGGCGCTGGAGAAGCGCGACTGGGATGCAGTGGGTGAACTGGATCTCGACTGCCGCTTGCGCATCAACGATGTGCTGGGCGAGGCGCACGGCCAGGAAGCCGACGTTCGCGACAGTCTTGAGCAATTGTTGGCCGTTTACCGGCAACTGATTGAAGTTGCAAGTGGGGAGCGTCAATCAATAGTCGACGAGATGACACAAATCCGTCAGGCGAAAAATGCCGCTAAGGTATACCATCTGTTCAGCTGACCACAGATGTGCAAAAAGCCGGGCGCCATTAATTTGACTGCATCGGCTTTTTTGACTTTACTAGTGGCTGTTTTCGAATTCCAGACGTCCGAACACTGACCATTCAGTCGGAGATGTCGAGCATGCCCTGAAAAGGGCGCCGATATGACTAGGGAAGTTGCTATTGCATGTGGCGTGAAACCAAGATTCTCCTGATCGATGACGACAGTGCACGCCGCCGCGATCTGGCGGTGGTCCTGAACTTTCTCGGCGAAGAAAACCTCCCTTGCTCCAGCCAGGACTGGCAGCAAGTCGTAGGGAGTCTGTCTTCGAGTCGTGAAGTGCTCTGCGTGCTGATCGGTACCGTCAATGCCCCGGGCAGTGTCCTTGGGTTGCTTAAGACAGTGGCTGGGTGGGATGAGTTCCTTCCGGTTTTGCTGATTGGTGAAATTTCTTCTGTGGAGTTCCCGGAAGAGCTGCGCCGTCGGGTCCTGTCCAACCTCGAAATGCCGCCGAGCTACAGCCAGTTGCTCGATTCGCTGCACCGTGCCCAGGTCTATCGCGAGATGTACGACCAGGCCCGGGAGCGCGGTCGTCAGCGCGAGCCCAACCTGTTCCGCAGCCTGGTTGGCACCAGCCGTGCCATCCAGCACGTGCGGCAGATGATGCAGCAGGTGGCCGATACCGACGCCAGCGTGTTGATCCTTGGCGAGTCCGGCACTGGCAAGGAGGTGGTCGCGCGCAACCTGCACTACCACTCCAAGCGCCGCGAAGCGCCGTTCGTGCCGGTCAACTGCGGGGCGATCCCTGCCGAATTGCTGGAAAGCGAACTGTTCGGCCATGAGAAGGGCGCCTTTACCGGCGCGATCACCAGCCGTGCCGGGCGCTTCGAGCTGGCCAATGGCGGTACGCTGTTCCTCGACGAGATCGGCGACATGCCGTTGCCGATGCAGGTCAAGCTGCTGCGTGTGCTGCAGGAGCGTACCTTCGAGCGCGTGGGCAGCAACAAGACCCAGAGCATCGACGTGCGCATCATTGCGGCGACCCACAAGAACCTGGAAACCATGATCGAGGGTGGGACGTTCCGCGAAGACCTGTATTACCGCCTCAATGTGTTCCCGATCGAGATGGCGCCACTGCGCGAGCGTGTGGAAGACATCCCGTTGCTGATGAACGAGCTGATCTCGCGCATGGAGCACGAGAAGCGCGGTTCGATCCGCTTCAACTCCGCCTCGATCATGTCGCTATGCCGGCATGGCTGGCCGGGCAACGTGCGGGAGCTGGCCAACCTGGTCGAGCGCATGGCGATCATGCATCCGTATGGGGTGATCGGGGTGTCGGAGCTGCCGAAGAAGTTCCGTTACATCGATGACGAGGACGAGCAGCTGGTCGACAGCCTGCGCAGCGACCTCGAAGAGCGCGTGGCGATCAATGGCCATGCGCCGAACTTCAGCAATCATGCGATGTTGCCGCCGGAGGGCCTGGACCTGAAGGACTACCTCGGTAGCCTCGAGCAGGGCCTGATCCAGCAGGCGCTGGACGATGCCAACGGTATCGTTGCGCGGGCGGCTGAACGTTTGCGCATTCGCCGGACCACCCTGGTCGAGAAGATGCGCAAATACGGCATGAGCCGCCAGGGCGGCGAGGATCAGGCGGAAGACTGATTGCGCTTGGGGTGCAGGGCTTGAGGTTGATGTTGAGGCGTAGATCGAGCGCCGCCCGCGCGGCGCATCGCGGATAAATCCGCTCCTACATCTGTTTCGGGCCAGTCACTCCTGTGAAGCCAACAGGGACCGCCTTGTTGGCATGGCGATGCATCTCAGGGGGCGCTGATGCCGCTCCACCTGTCTCAAGTCATGTGCCAAGGCTGATCCTGTTGGCGGCACAGGACAGACTGGCCCGAAACAGATGTGGGAGCGGGCTTGCCCGCGATGCGCCGCGCGGGCGGCGCTCGATCTACGCCTCGCCACAGGGCTAAAGCCATCCACTCTCAGCCAATCCCCCATCCCCGGCACGGCTATTGCTACACCGCTGGCAACACACCGTTTTTATGACGGTCAGCCACGCGAGAGAGCACGATGCCCCAGGCCGCCCACTTTTCCCGAGTCCCTGATCCGCAGGGGCGTACCCCGGTCGAACAGGAGAGTCGACAGGGGCTGGACCAGGCATTCGCCCTGTTCGATCAGGTGTCCACCCAGCTCAACCAGTCCTACAGCATGCTCGAAGCCCGCGTCAGCGAGCTCAAGGGCGAGCTGGCGGTGGTCGGCCAGCAGCGCATGGCCGAACTGAACGAGAAGGAGCGCCTGGCCAACCGCCTGCAGAACCTGCTCGACCTGCTGCCGGGCGGGGTGATCGTGATCGACGACCAGGGCCTGGTGCGAGAAGCCAACCCGGCAGCCTGTCAATTGCTCGGCGAGCCCCTGGTCGGCCAGCTGTGGCGCCAGGTGATTGCCCGCAGCTTCGCCCCGCGCAAGGATGATGGCCATGAGGTCTCGCTGCGTGATGGTCGGCGCCTGTCCATTGCCACGCGCTCGCTGGACGCTGAGCCCGGCCAGCTGGTGTTGCTCAACGACCTGACTGAAACCCGTCGCCTGCAGGATCAGCTGGCGCGCCATGAGCGCCTGTCGTCGCTGGGGCGCATGGTCGCCTCGCTGGCGCATCAGATCCGTACGCCGTTGTCGGCGGCCATGCTCTATGCCAGCCATCTGGCCGACAGCGAGCGTGAACTTGCGCCAGAAACCCGCCAGCGCTTCGCCGGCAGCCTCAAGGAGCGCTTGCACGAACTGGAGCACCAGGTACGCGACATGCTGGTGTTTGCCCGCGGCGAGCTGCCATTGAGTGATCGGTTGACCCCGAAGGGCCTGTTCCAGGCCCTGCAGCAAGCTGCCCAGGCCCATGTGCAAGGCCACGCGGTGCGCTGGCAGTGTGACTGCCATCTGGGTGAGTTGCTGTGCAATCGCGACACCCTGGTGGGCGCCTTGCTCAACCTGATCGAGAACGCTTTGCAGGCCAGCGACAGCCCGGCGCGGCTCAAGGTGCACCTGTTCCGTCGTCAGCACACCTTGCATCTGACCGTCAGCGATGCCGGCAGCGGTATCGATGCGCAGCTGCTGGGGCGCCTGGGTGAACCGTTCCTGACCACCAAGGCCACCGGTACCGGGCTCGGCTTGGCGGTGGTCAAGGCCGTGGTGCGTGCGCACCAGGGCACGCTTGCGCTGCGTTCGAAAGTCGGGCGTGGCACCTGTGTAAAGGTGGAGCTGCCGTTGATAAGCGGGCAGGCAGCGGAGGTCGTGTGATGGCAATCAAGGTGCTGCTGGTCGAGGACGACCGCGTGTTGCGCCAGGCGCTGGGCGATACCCTGGAAATCGGCGGGTTTGCCTTCGATGCGGTCGGCAGCGCCGAAGAGGCGCTGGAAGCGGTGGCGGGCGAGGCTTACAGCCTGGTGGTCAGCGACGTGAACATGCCGGGCATGGACGGCCATCAGTTGCTGGCCCAGCTGCGACGGCAGCAGCCACAGTTGCCTGTGCTGTTGATGACCGCCCACGCGGCCGTCGAGCGCGCGGTGCAGGCCATGCGTGAGGGGGCTGCGGATTACCTGGTCAAGCCGTTCGAGCCCAAGGCGTTGCTGAGCCTGGTCGAGCGGCATGCCGCCGGGCGCCTGATTGCAGCCGACAGCGAGGGGCCGGTGGCGTGCGAGGCCGCCAGCCGGCAGCTGCTGGAGCTGGCAGCGCGTGTGGCCCGCAGCGACTCGACTGTGCTCATTTCCGGCGAATCGGGCACCGGCAAGGAAGTATTGGCGCGCTACATCCATCAGCAGTCGCCGCGGGCGGCGCAGCCATTCGTTGCGATCAACTGCGCGGCGATCCCGGACAACATGCTCGAGGCCACGCTGTTCGGCCACGAGAAGGGCGCCTTCACCGGGGCCATCGCTGCCCAGGCCGGCAAGTTCGAGCAGGCCGAGGGCGGCACCTTGCTGCTCGACGAGATCTCCGAAATGCCCCTTGGCCTCCAGGCCAAGTTGTTGCGGGTGCTGCAGGAGCGCGAGGTGGAGCGGGTCGGTGGGCGCAAGCCGATCGCCCTGGACATCCGCGTGCTGGCTACCAGCAACCGCGACATGGCGGGCGAAGTGGCGGCGGGGCGCTTCCGCGAAGACCTGTATTACCGCCTTTCGGTGTTCCCGCTGGCCTGGCAGCCACTGCGCGAGCGTGCTGGCGATATCCTGCCGCTGGCCGAGCGCTTGCTCGCTCGCCACGTGGCGAAGATGAAGCATGCGCCGGTGCGGCTGTCGGCCGGGGCGCGTGCCTGTCTGCAGGCGCATGCCTGGCCGGGCAACGTGCGCGAGCTGGACAATGCTGTGCAGCGGGCGTTGATCCTGCAGCAGGGCGGGGTGATCGAGGCGGCAGATTTTTGTCTGGCAGGCGCCATTCCATTGTCGGCTGCAGGGGTGACCGCAGTTTCGCCATCGCCTGCACAGGTGACGCAGGACTCCGGTGGCCTGGGTGACGACATGCGTCGTCATGAATTTCAGATGATCATCGACACCCTGCGCGCCGAGCGGGGGCGGCGCAAGGAAGCTGCCGAAAAACTGGGCATCAGCCCGCGTACCTTGCGCTACAAGCTGGCGCAGATGCGTGATGCCGGGCTCGATGTGGAAGCCAGCCTGTTCGGCTGAAACAGTCATTTATAGGTTTGCGGGGCGGGCTGGCACATGAGTTGCTAGTTCAGCGCTATCCGCCGCATGAGTGTCAAAAAAATGCGGCCGCCGGAGAGAGAAGGTCATGAGCCAAGGTGTTGAATTCAATCGTCTGATGTTGGACATGCGGGCCATGCAGGCCGATGCCATGTCGTTGCCCAAAGCCACTGTCGCCCCCGAACTGGCGCCTGGCCAAAGCAGCTTTGCCGACATGCTTGGCCAGGCCATCGGCAAGGTCAACCAGACCCAGCAGGCGTCGACCCAGCTCGCCAATGCCTTCGAGATCGGCAAGAGCGGCGTCGACCTGACCGACGTGATGATTGCCTCGCAGAAAGCCAGTGTATCCATGCAGGCATTGACCCAGGTACGCAACAAGCTGGTCCAGGCGTACCAGGACATCATGCAGATGCCGGTTTGAGGGCGGAAGTAAGTCATGGCTGAAGCAGTCGTCGAAAACGCCCCCGCCAAGAGCGGTGCGCCAGGTTCCAAGCCACCGTTCCTGAACATGGCGTTCCTGGAGAATATCTCGCAGATGCCCATGCTGCGTCAGGTCGGCCTGCTGGTCGGCTTGGCAGCCAGCGTGGCGATCGGCTTCGCCGTGGTGCTGTGGTCGCAACAACCGGATTACCGGCCGCTGTACGGCAGCCTGGCTGGCATGGACACCAAGCAGGTCATGGACACCCTGGCCTCGGCAGACATCCCCTATCACGTCGAGCCCAACTCCGGTGCTCTGCTGGTCAAGGCCGACGACCTCTCCCGTGCGCGCCTGAAGCTGGCGGCTGCCGGCGTGGCGCCGAGCGATGGCACTGTCGGTTTCGAACTGCTCGACAAGGAGCAGGGGCTGGGCACCAGCCAGTTCATGGAAACCACCCGTTATCGCCGCAGCCTGGAAGGTGAACTGGCGCGAACCGTTTCCAGCCTGAACAACGTCAAGGCCGCCCGCGTGCACCTGGCGATCCCGAAAAGCTCGGTATTCGTGCGTGACGAGCGCAAGCCCAGTGCCTCGGTACTGGTCGAACTGTACCCGGGCCGTTCGCTGGAAGCGGGCCAGGTCATGGCTATCGTCAACCTGGTCGCCACCAGTGTGCCCGAGCTGGACAAGTCGCAAGTGACCGTCGTCGACCAGCGCGGCAACCTGCTCTCCGAGCAGTTGCAGGACACCGCGCTGACCATGGCCGGCAAGCAGTTCGACTACAGCCGCCGCATGGAAGGCATGCTGACCCAGCGTGTGCACAACATCCTGCAGCCGGTGCTGGGCAATGACCGTTACAAGGCCGAGGTCTCCGCCGACCTGGACTTCAGTGCGGTCGAGTCGACCTCCGAACAGTTCAACCCGGACCAGCCGGCGCTGCGCAGCGAACAGGCAGTCAATGAACAGCGCGCCAGCAGCCAAGGCCCGCAGGGCGTGCCGGGCGCGCTGAGCAACCAGCCGCCAGGGCCGGCGTCGGCGCCGCAAACCACCGGGGGGGCCGCCGGGGCGGCCGCTGCCATCCAGCCTGGCCAGCCGCTGGTGGATGCCAACGGTCAACAGATCATGGACCCGGCCACCGGCCAGCCGATGCTGGCGCCGTACCCGTCGGACAAGCGTGAGCAGACCACCAAGAACTTCGAGCTGGACCGTTCGATCAGCCACACCCGTCAGCAGCAGGGTCGCCTGACCCGCCTGTCGGTGGCGGTGGTGGTCGACGACCAGGTCAAGGTCGATGCCAATGGCGAAACCACGCGTGCGCCTTGGGGGGCCGAAGACCTGGCGCGCTTCACGCGCCTGGTGCAGGACGCGGTGGGCTTCGATGCCAGCCGTGGCGACAGTGTGACCGTGATCAACGTGCCGTTCGCCGCCGACCGTGGCGAAGAGATCGCCGATATCGCGTTCTACCAGCAGCCGTGGTTCTGGGACATCGTCAAGCAGGTGCTGGGCGTGCTGTTCATCCTGGTGCTGGTGTTCGGCGTGCTGCGTCCGGTGCTCAACAACATCACCGGTGGCGGCAAGCAGGCTGCTGCGGACAGCGACATGGAACTGGGCGGGATGATCGGTCTGGATGGCGAACTGGCCAACGACCGTGTCAGCCTCGGTGGCCCGTCAAGCATTCTGTTGCCGAGCCCGACCGAGGGTTACGAAGCACAGCTCAACGCAATCAAGGGCCTGGTGGCCGAAGACCCGGGCCGTGTAGCCCAGGTCGTCAAAGAGTGGATCAACGCCGATGAGTGACAATCGAGCCATTACCGCCAAGCTGAGCCGTGTCGACAAGGCAGCCATCCTGCTGCTGTCGCTCGGTGAGACCGATGCAGCACAAGTGCTGCGACACATGGGCCCGAAGGAAGTGCAGCGGGTCGGTGTGGCGATGGCGCAGATGGGCACCGTGCACCGCGAGCAGGTCGAGCAGGTGATGAGCGAGTTCGTCGAGATCGTCGGCGACCAGACCAGCCTGGGCGTCGGCTCTGACGCCTATATCCGCAAGATGCTCAACCAGGCCCTGGGCGAGGACAAGGCCAACGGCCTGGTCGACCGCATCCTGCTCGGTGGCAACACCAGCGGCCTGGACAGCCTCAAGTGGATGGAGCCACGTGCCGTGGCCGATGTGATCCGCTACGAGCACCCGCAGATCCAGGCCATCGTGGTCGCCTACCTCGACCCCGACCAGGCCGGTGAAGTGCTGAGCAACTTCGACCACAAGGTGCGCCTGGACATCGTCCTGCGCGTGTCGTCGCTCAATACCGTGCAGCCGGCGGCGCTCAAGGAGCTGAACCAGATCCTCGAGAAGCAGTTCTCGGGCAACTCCAACGCTGCGCGCACCACCCTGGGTGGCATCAAGCGCGCCGCCGACATCATGAACTTCCTCGATAGTTCGGTGGAAGGTGCGCTGATGGACGCGATCCGCGAGATCGACAGCGACCTGTCGGAGCAGATCGAAGACCTGATGTTCGTCTTCAACAACCTGGCCGACGTCGACGACCGTGGCATCCAGGCACTGCTGCGCGAGGTCTCTTCCGACGTGCTGGTGGTGTCGCTCAAGGGCGCCGACGAGCGGGTCAAGGACAAGATCTTCAAGAACATGTCCAAGCGTGCCTCCGAGCTGCTGCGCGACGACCTCGAGGCCAAGGGCCCGGTGCGCGTGAGCGACGTGGAAACGGCGCAGAAGGAAATCCTCACCATCGCCCGCCGCATGGCCGAGGCCGGCGAGATCGTACTCGGCGGCAAGGGTGCCGAGGAAATGATTTAAGGTCAGCGAGTTCTCCCGGCCGACGCTGCCCTCTGTGGGAGCGGGTTTGCCCGCGAAGGCGTCAGCCTGGGAGAGTCCGGTTGCCGCTGCCGACGCATTCGCGGGTAAACCCGCTCCCACAGGGATCGCGTTGGCTGAACAGGGTTTTGAGAACAGCACAGCATGCCCAGCAGAGAATCCCACCCCAGCGACCTGATCCGCGCCCGCGACCTCGAGGGGTTCGATGTCTGGGCGTTGCCCAGCTTCGACCCGGAGCCTGAGTCGGAACCCGAGCCAGAGCCGGAAGTCATCGAGGAAGAAGTCGAGGAAGTACCGCTGGAAGAAGTCCAGCCCCTGACCCTCGAAGAACTCGAAGCGATCCGCCAGGAGGCCTACAACGAAGGCTTCGCCACCGGCGAGCGCGAGGGCTTCCACAGCACCCAGCTGAAAGTGCGCCAGGAGGCCGAGGAAGCGCTTGCCGTCAAGCTGGCCAGCCTGGAGCAGCTGATGGGGCATTTGCTGGAGCCGATCGCCGAGCAGGACACGCAGATCGAACGCAGCCTGGTGCATCTGGTTGCGCATATGGCGCGGCAGGTCATCGGCCGTGAACTGCGCAGCGACTCCAGCCAGATCACCCAGGTGCTGCGTGAGGCGCTGAAGCTGCTGCCGATGGGCGCCGACAACATTCGCATCCACCTCAACCCGCAGGACTTCGAGCAGGTCAAGGCGTTGCGCGAACGCCATGAGGAGCGCTGGAAGCTGCTCGAAGACGAGGCCCTGCTGCCGGGCGGCTGCCGCATCGAGACCTTGCACAGCCGCATCGACGCGACCATGGAGACGCGCATCGAGAAAGCCGTGGCGCAACTGTTCGACCAGCTGCACGACCAGGCCCTGCACCCGGCGACACCAGACCTGTCGATCGAACTGGACGCCCGCGATGCGCCTTGACCGCACCAGCTTCGGCAAGCGCCTGGGTGGCTACGCCGAGGCGATCGGGCTGCCGGTGCAGCCGGTGGTCGAAGGCCGCCTGTTGCGCATGGTCGGCCTGACCCTCGAAGCCGAAGGGCTGCGCGCTGCGGTGGGCGGGCGTTGCCTGGTGATCAACGACGACAGCTACCACCCGGTGCAGGTCGAAGCCGAGGTGATGGGCTTTGCCGGCAACAAGGTATTCCTGATGCCGGTGGGCAGCATTGCCGGCATCGCACCGGGTGCCCGCGTGGTGCCGCTGGACGACAGCGGCCGCCTGCCCATGGGCATGAGCATGCTCGGCCGGGTGCTCGATGGTGCCGGCCGCGCCCTCGATGGCAAGGGCGGCATGCGCGCCGAGGACTGGGTGCCGATGGACGGCCCGGTCATCAACCCCCTCAACCGTGACCCGATCAGCAAGCCGCTGGACGTGGGCATTCGCAGCATCAACGGCTTGCTCACCGTCGGTCGTGGCCAGCGCCTGGGCCTGTTCGCCGGTACCGGCGTGGGTAAATCGGTGTTGCTGGGCATGATGACCCGCTTCACCGAGGCGGACATCATCGTGGTCGGGCTGATTGGCGAGCGGGGGCGCGAGGTCAAGGAATTCATCGAGCACATCCTCGGCGAGGAAGGGCTCAAGCGCTCGGTGGTGGTGGCATCGCCTGCTGACGATGCGCCACTGATGCGTTTGCGTGCCGCCATGTACTGCACACGCATTGCCGAGTACTTCCGCGACAAGGGCAAGAACGTCCTGCTGCTGATGGACTCGCTGACCCGTTTCGCCCAGGCCCAGCGCGAAATTGCCCTGGCCATCGGCGAACCGCCGGCCACCCGTGGCTACCCGCCGTCGGTGTTCGCCAAGCTGCCCAAGCTGGTCGAGCGCGCGGGTAACGGCGAGCCCGGTGGCGGCTCGATCACGGCGTTCTACACCGTGCTGTCCGAGGGTGACGACCAGCAGGATCCGATCGCCGACTCGGCGCGGGGTGTGCTCGACGGCCACTTCGTGCTGTCCCGGCGCCTGGCCGAGGAAGGCCATTATCCGGCCATCGACATCGAGGCCTCGATCAGCCGGGTCATGCCGCAGGTGGTCGATGCCGACCACCTGCGCCAGGCCCAGAAATTCAAGCAGCTGTGGTCGCGCCTGTCGCAAAGCCGTGACCTGATCAATGTGGGCGCCTACGTCGCCGGTGGCGATCCGGAAACCGACCTGGCCATTGCCTTGCAGCCCAAGCTGGTGGATTTCCTGCGCCAGGGCCTGGACGAGAATGTCGGCATGGGCCAGAGCCGCGACGAGCTGGGGGCGATCTTCACGCCCCCGGCCAAGGGCTGATAGCCCATGAGCCAGCCCGGTCGCGCAGCGCGCCTGGCCCCGGTGGTCGACATGGCCGAAGAGGCTGAGCGCAAGGCTGCCCAGCGGGTGGGGCACTTCCAGCAGCTGGTGGTCCAGGCCCAGGCCAAGCTGGCCGAGCTGGAATCGTTCCGCGAGGGGTATCAGGCGCAGTGGATCAATCGTGGCGGGCAGGGCGTGAATGGCAGCTGGCTGCTCAACTATCAGCGCTTCCTGGCCCAGCTGGAAACGGCCATGACCCAGCAGCGGCAGAGCCTGGCCTGGCATGAGAACAACCTGAAGAATGCCCGTGGCGCCTGGCAGCAAGCCTATGCCCGGGTGGAAGGGCTGCGCAAGCTGGTGCAGCGCTACATGGACGAGGCACGGCGGGCCGAAGACAAGCGTGAGCAGCGCTTGCTGGACGAGTTGTCGCAGCGCTTGCCGCGGCAAGGCCATCTATAGCCTGCACTGGCCTTTTCGCGGCTTTACCCGCGAAGAGGCCAGTGCAGGCTTACCTTGATAGTCCAGCCCCGGGCTGCTAAACCTTGAAGAGTTGCATTCGCCATCATCGAAGGAATCGCTAGCATGGCAGTCGAGACTGATTTTTCGCAGGACGGGAAAAAGCTCACGATCAAGGTCAAGGGGCGCTTCGATTTTGGCAAGCATCAGGAATTCCGTGATGCCTACGAGCGCCAAGAGAACAAGCCCGATTCGGTAGTGGTCGACCTGAAGGAGGCGACCTACCTGGACAGCTCTGCGCTGGGCATGCTGCTGCTGTTGCGTGATCATGCCGGGGGTGACGATTCGGACGTGCGCGTGGTGCATGCCAACTCCGACGTGCGCAAGATCCTGGCCATTTCCAATTTCGAAAAACTGTTCGATATCAGTTGAGTGTCCAGATGCCGGCCGAGCATGCGTTGACCGTACTGGTGGCGGAGGACAGTGCGGTCGACCGCTTGCTGCTGGCGCAGATTGTACGTCGCCAGGGCCACCACGTGTTCACTGCGGAAAATGGCGAGCAGGCCGTGGCGCTGTTTGCCGAGCAGCGTCCGCAACTGGTGTTGCTCGACGCCTTGATGCCGGTGATGGATGGTTTCGAGGCGGCGCGGCAGATCAAGGCACTGGCCGGCGAGGCGCTGGTGCCGATCATCTTCCTCACCTCGCTGAGTGAAGAGGATGCCCTGGTGCGTTGCCTGGAGGCCGGCGGTGACGACTTCATGGCCAAGCCCTACAGTGCGGTGATCCTCGCGGCCAAGATCCGCGCCATGGACCGCCTGCGCCGTTTGCAGGCGACCGTGCTCGAACAGCGTGACCAGATCACCCGCCACCATCACCACCTGCTCAACGAGCAGCGGGTGGCCAAGGCGGTGTTCGACAAGGTCGCGCATTCCGGCTGCATCACCGCGCCGAACATCCGTTACCTGCAGTCTCCCTATGCGCTGTTCAATGGTGACCTGCTGCTGGCTGCGTTTACCCCGGCCGGTGACATGCATGTGCTGCTGGGGGATTTCACCGGCCATGGCTTGCCGGCGGCAGTGGGGGCGATGCCGCTGGCGGAAGTGTTCTACGGGATGACCGCGAAGGGCTATGGCTTGGCGCAGATGCTGCGCGAGATGAATGCCAAGCTCAAGCGCATCCTGCCGGTGGACATGTTTTGCTGTGCGCTGCTGCTCAACCTGAGTGTGCAGCGCGGGGCGGTGGAAGTGTGGAATGGCGGCATGCCGGATGGCTACCGGCTGTCGGTAGACGGCGAAGTGCTCGGCAGGCTCAGGTCGCGTCATCTGCCGCTGGGCATCCTCGCGCCGGAGCGCTTCGATGACAGCACCGAAGTGCTGCCGATGGCGGCGGGGGAGCGGCTGTTGCTGCTGTCCGATGGCGTGGTCGATACCGCAGACGAGCACGAGCGCCTGTTTGGTGTCGAGCGCTTGCGCGAGGTGCTGGCCGCCAATCGTGACCCGGCGCAGTTGTTCGATGAGGTGATGCAGGCCCTGGCGCGTTTTGGCGGCAGCCCCCGGGATGACATCAGCCTGTGCGACATACGCATGTTCAGTGGCGATGACCGGGTGCCCGCGCCGACCCTGTACTCCGACAGTGGGCGCTCCAGTCCGCTGGACTGGGCGTTGGCGTTCGAATTGCGCGGTGAAAGCCTCAAGCGATTCAACCCGGTGCCTTACCTGGTGCAGTTGTTGCAGGAGATTCACGGCCTGCGGCCGCGCACTGGCGCTTTGCACAACGTGCTCAGTGAACTCTTCACCAATGCACTGGAGCATGGTGTGTTGGGCCTGGATTCGCAGCTCAAACGGGATGTGCAAGGTTTTGCCGACTACTATGAGGAGCGCGCCCGGCGCCTGGTGACACTGGCCGATGGCTTCGTGCGTATCGACCTGAAGGTTGAACCCTCAGGGCCGGGCGGGCGTCTCACCATCGAGGTCCGTGACAGTGGCGCGGGGTTCGATGTGCAGCGTGTGTTGTCGCGTCCGTCGGTGGAGCAGGAGTTGAGTGGGCGCGGGCTACACCTGGTGCGGCGGCTTGGCAGCCATGCCGAGTGGTGCGAAGGTGGCCGCTGCGCCCGCGTGCGGTTTGATTGGTGAGGTGTCTGGAGGGCCGCAGGGCGGCTCAGGCATAATCCGGCTTGATCAAGGAGTGAGCAAGTGACTGACATGCATATTGACCACAAGGTACTCAGCGACCTGCAGGAGGTCATGGAAGATGGCTACCTGCAGCTGCTGGACACCTTCCTGGAAGACTCCGAACAGCGTTTGAACCAGCTGCATGAGGCCAAGAGCGCCGATGAGCTTGGCATGGCCGCGCACAGCTTCAAGGGCAGCAGCAGCAACATGGGGGCCATTGGCCTTTCCCGCTTGTGCCAGCAATTGGAGGAGCGGGTCAAAGAGCGGCCGCTGTATGGCATCGAAGACCTGATCAACCGGATCGACCAGGAATACCTGGAGGTGAAAGGCTTCTATCGTGGCGAGCGTGAGCGCGTTTCGGCGAGCTGATGGCAAGTTGGCGCGACTTTTGCCTCTCAGTGTCCAGATGATATTCCAGTTTCTGGCGCGGAGACCGCTCAATGCCTGTCGCATCCAACCCTTTGTTGCAAGCCAACACCCTGAGCAAGCCGTCGAGTGCGAGCTCCTCGCGGGTGGACAAGCCGCTGCAGGCGGCGGGCGGGCAAGGCGCCGGCTTCGATCAGGTCATGGCTGGGCAGGGGCGTGACAAGGTACCTGCACGCAACGACAAGGCGGCCCAGCCCGTCGCGAAGGACAAGCCTGACGTTGCCCAGGGCGGCAAGAAGGAGGCCGCCGACAAACCGGCGGTTGCCGATGACGGCAACCTATTGCCAGCAGACGATGCGCCACCTGCCACTGCCGACACTACCGTGCCCAGTGACGTGGGGTCGCTCGATGCCAGCCTGGTGGCGGGCCAGGTGACCGACGCGCAGCCCGGCGCGCAGTTGCTGCAGGCCCAGGCCGAAGCCGTGGCGCCGGTGTTGCAGGCGGCTATCCAGCAGCCGCCCGTGGCCGAGGTTGCCAAGCCACTGCCGGAACAGCCGGAGACCGAGGCGTTTGATCCGGATGCCGACCCTCTGGCCAACCTGCCGACGTTGCGTCTGGCCCTGGAGCAGAGCGCCCAGGCCAAAGGCACGACGTCGACGCACGCTGCAGAGCCAGGCAAAACCCAGTCCGATGACAGTCAGGCAGCCGTCAATCCATTGGCGACCCTGATCGACAAGGTCGAGGGCGAGGCCGGCAAGTCCGAGACCGGCGACAAGGCCTTCGGTGCCTTGCTCGAAGACGGGCTCAAGGACACCAAGAGCGCCAGCAGCGACACCCGCGTCGATGACTTTGCCAATCGGCTGGCCAGCCTGACCCAGGCGGTGACTGCCAAGACCGCCAATGCCGTGCCGGTCAATGCCAATCCGTTGCATCAGCCGCTGCACATGAACCAGGGCGCATGGGCCGAAGGCCTGGTCAACCGGGTCATGTACCTGTCCAGCCAGAACCTCAAGTCGGCGGATATTCAGCTGGAGCCGGCTGAGCTCGGCCGCCTCGATATTCGCGTCAATGTGGCGACTGACCAGTCCACGCAAATCACCTTTGTCAGTGGTCATGCCGGTGTGCGCGATGCGCTGGACAGCCAGGTGTATCGGCTGCGCGAGCTGTTTGCCCAGCAGGGGTTGGCGCAGCCGGACGTCAACGTGGCCGACCAGTCGCGTCAGCAACAGCAACAGGCGCAGCAGGACGGCTCGCAGTTGTCCGGGGTAGCTGCGCGCCGGGCGCAGGAGGGTGGGGGCGAGCCAGGTGAGCCAAGCGAGATGTCCCGGCCTGTCGAGCAGCAGGTGGTGATTGGCGACAGTGCTGTCGATTACTACGCCTGATGGTCCTGTCCTGGGATTTTCAGCGCCTGTGAGATCGAGCGCCGCCGGCGCGGCGCTCGATCTCACAGGCGCCACACCTCTCCAGCCAAACATGGCATAACACTTGCTCAAGCCACGTCATCCTTCTTTGAAACCCCGATGGACGACGGATTATTGGCATGGCGAAGAGCGACGCAGTGAAAGACCCCGCCGCAAAAGGCAAACTCAAGCTGATCCTGCTGCTGGTGCTGGCCCTGTTGCTGGCAGTCGGCCTGTCGGTGGGCGCCACCTGGTTCATCATGCACAAGACTGAATCGGCACCCGCCCCGGAAGCAGCTGCCACCAACGGCAAGGCTCCCGCGATCTACGTGCCGCTGGCGCCCGCCTTTGTGGTCAACTTCAACCAGAACGGCCGCCAGCGCTACATGCAGCTGAGCATCACGATGCAAGGCCGTAGCCAGGCCGACCTGGACGCGCTCACGGTGCACATGCCGGTGATCCGCAACAACCTGGTGATGATGTTCTCCGGGCAGGGCTTCGACACCCTGGCGGCCAGTTCGGTGGGCCAGGAGATGCTGCGTCAGAAAGCCACCGCGGTGGTTCAGGAAGTGGCGCAGAAGGAAGTCGGCAGGCCGGTGGTCGACCAGTTGCTGTTCACCAATTTCGTATTGCAGTAGGAGTCCGCAATGGCCGTACAGGACCTGCTGTCCCAGGATGAGATCGATGCCCTGTTGCATGGCGTCGACGATGGGCTGGTACAGACCGAGAGCGCTGCCGAGCCTGGCAGCATCAAAAGCTACGACCTGACCAGCCAGGATCGGATCGTGCGGGGTCGCATGCCGACCCTGGAAATGATCAACGAGCGTTTCGCCCGCTACACCCGCATCAGCATGTTCAACCTGCTGCGCCGCTCGGCCGACGTGGCTGTCGGCGGCGTGCAGGTGATGAAGTTTGGCGAGTACGTGCATTCGCTGTACGTGCCGACCAGCCTCAACCTGGTGAAGATCAAGCCATTGCGTGGCACTGCGCTGTTCATCCTTGACGCCAAGCTGGTGTTCAAGCTGGTGGACAACTTCTTTGGTGGTGACGGCCGTCACGCCAAGATCGAGGGCCGCGAATTCACCCCCACCGAGTTGCGCGTGGTGCGCATGGTGCTGGACCAGTGCTTCGTCGACCTCAAGGAGGCCTGGCAAGCGATCATGCCGGTCAACTTCGAGTACATGAACTCTGAGGTCAACCCGGCCATGGCCAACATCGTCGGCCCGAGCGAGGCGGTGGTGGTGTCGACCTTCCACATCGAACTGGACGGCGGTGGCGGCGACCTGCATGTGACCATGCCGTACTCGATGATCGAGCCGGTGCGGGAGATGCTCGACGCCGGCTTCCAGTCCGATCTCGACGACCAGGACGAGCGCTGGGTCAAGGCCCTGCGCGAGGACGTGCTGGACGTCGCCGTGCCGCTGACCGCCACGGTTGCCCGCCGCCAGCTGAAGCTGCGCGACATCCTGCACATGCAGGCCGGTGACGTGATCCCGGTCGAGCTGCCCGAGCACCTGGTACTGCGCGCCAATGGCGTGCCGTCGTTCAAGGCGCGCCTGGGTTCGCACAAGGGCAACCTGGCCCTGCAGATCATCGACCCGATCGAACGCCGCTGAGCGCGTGCCGGTCGCTCTCTACGAATTGAATGCCTGTCGAGGACATCATGGCTAACGAAAACGAGATCACTTCCCCGGAAGACCAGGCTTTGGCCGATGAATGGGCTGCGGCCCTGGAAGAAACCGGTGATGCCGGCCAGTCCGACATCGATGCACTGCTCGCCGCTGACAGCGGCAAGCCAAGTGCCGGTCGCCTGCCGATGGAGGAGTTCGCCAGCTCGCCGCGGCCAAACGAGAACGTCAGCCTCGAAGGGCCGAACCTGGATGTGATCCTGGATATTCCGGTGAGCATTTCCATGGAAGTGGGCAGTACCGAAATCAACATCCGCAACCTGCTGCAGCTCAACCAGGGCTCGGTGATCGAACTCGACCGGCTGGCCGGTGAGCCGCTCGATGTGCTGGTCAACGGCACGCTGATCGCCCACGGTGAAGTGGTGGTGGTCAACGAGAAGTTCGGCATCCGCCTGACGGACGTGATCAGCCCCAGCGAACGTATCAAGAAGCTGCGCTGAGTGAAGGGCACGATGCGGGCCGTGTTGGCCCTGGCCACACTGCTGGTCAGTGACCTGGCCATCGCCGCTGCCACGCCTGCTGCCACTCCGGCTACGGTACAGGCCACTGCGCCCGGCAGTTTGGGCGGGCAGTTGGCGCAGATGGTGTTCGGCCTGTTGCTGGTGGTGGGGCTGATCTTCTTCCTGGCCTGGGCGCTGCGCCGCATGCAGGGTGCCACGCCCAAGGGTGGGCAGGTGATCGAGATCGTCGGTAGCCGCGCCATCGGCCCGCGTGACCGGCTGCTGCTGGTGCAGGTCGGCAAGGAGCAGATCCTCATAGGCCACACGCCAGGCAGCATCGAAGCCCTGCATGTCATGGCCGAACCCGTCGAAGTGCCCGCCAGCGCCCGCCAGGCGACGCCGGAATTTGCCCAGCGGCTGATGGAGCTGATGGGCAAGGATCAGAAGGACAAGAAGTGATGAATGGCGCGTTGCGCATTTTGTTGAGCACCTTGTTGCCAATCGCGCTGCTGCTGGCAGCGCCGCTGGCCCAGGGCGCGGACCCGCTGTCGATCCCGGCCATCACCCTGTCCAACACTGCGGACGGGCAGCAGGAGTATTCGGTCAGCCTGCAGATCCTGCTGATCATGACGGCGCTGAGCTTCATCCCGGCGTTCGTCATCCTGATGACCAGCTTCACCCGCATCATCATCGTGTTCTCGATCCTGCGTCAGGCCCTGGGCCTGCAGCAGACGCCGTCGAACCAGGTGCTGACCGGCATGGCCCTGTTCCTGACGATGTTCATCATGGCGCCGGTGTTCGACCGGGTTAACCAGGATGCCCTGCAGCCGTACCTGAGCGAGAAGATGACCGCCCAGCAAGCCATCGACAAGGCCCAGGGCCCGCTCAAGGACTTCATGCTGGCGCAGACCCGGCAAAGCGATCTCGACCTGTTCATGCGCCTGTCCAAACGCACCGACATCGCCGGCCCCGAGCAGGTCCCGCTGACGATCCTGGTGCCGGCATTCGTTACCTCGGAATTGAAGACCGCGTTCCAGATCGGCTTCATGATCTTCATCCCGTTCCTGATCATCGACATGGTCGTGGCCAGCGTGCTGATGGCCATGGGCATGATGATGCTGTCGCCGCTGATCATCTCGCTGCCGTTCAAGATCATGCTGTTTGTCCTGGTCGATGGCTGGGCGCTGATCATGGGCACCTTGGCCGGCAGTTTCGGCGGCGTGTGACGCTGCCAGGGAGAGCCTACGCATGACACCTGAAGTCGCTGTCGACCTGTTCCGTGACGCACTGTGGCTGACCACCCTGATGGTTGCCATCCTGGTGATACCGAGCCTGCTGGTTGGCCTGGTCGTGGCGATGTTCCAGGCTGCCACGCAGATCAACGAACAGACCCTGAGCTTCTTGCCACGCCTGCTGGTGATGCTGGTCACGCTGATCGTCGCCGGGCCCTGGCTGGTACAGAAGTTCATGGAGTACATCACCGGCCTGTACACCAGCATCCCGCAGCTGATCGGTTGAGCCTGCCATGCTGGAGCTGACCGACGCGCAGATCGGCACCTGGGTCGCCACCTTCATCCTGCCGCTGTTCCGGGTGACGGCGGTGCTGATGACCATGCCGATCTTCGGCACCCGCATGCTGCCGGCGCGGATTCGCTTGTATGTGGCGGTGGCGATCACCGTGGTGATCGTGCCGGCCCTGCCGCCCCTGCCGGAATTCGACCCGCTGAGCTTGCGCGGCCTGCTGCTGTGTGGCGAGCAGGTCATCGTTGGCGCGTTGTTCGGGTTTTCCCTGCAGCTGCTGTTCCAGGTCTTCGTCATCGCCGGGCAGATTGTCGCCGTGCAGATGGGCATGGCCTTTGCCTCCATGGTCGACCCGGCCAACGGGGTCAACGTGGCCGTGATCAGCCAGTTCATGACCATGCTGGTCAGCGTGCTGTTCCTGCTGATGAACGGCCACCTGGTGGCGTTCGAAGTGCTGACCGAAAGCTTTACCACCTTGCCGGTAGGCAACGCCCTGGTTGTCAGTCACTTCTGGGAGCTGGCCGGGCGCCTGAGCTGGGTGTTCGGTGCCGGATTGCTGTTGATCCTGCCGGCCATCACCGCGCTGCTGGTGGTGAACATCGCGTTTGGCGTGATGACCCGCGCAGCGCCCCAGCTGAACATCTTTTCCATCGGTTTTCCGCTGACGCTGGTACTGGGCATGGGCATCTTCTGGGTCGGTTTGGCCGACATTCTCTCCCACTACCAGGCGTTGGCCAGTGACGCGTTGCAGTGGCTGCGTGAACTGGCAAGGGCGCGCTGAGCATGGCTGAAAGCGAGAGTGGGCAGGACAAGACGGAAGACCCCACCGACAAACGCAAGCGCGATGCGCGCGAGAAAGGTGAGATTGCCCGTTCCAAGGAGCTCAACACCGTAGCCTCTACCCTGGCCGGTGCCGGCGCGCTGCTGGCCTTTGGCGGCAACCTGGCGGAAACCTTGATGACGCTGATGCGGATGAACTTTTCCCTGACCCGGGAAGTGCTGACCGACGAGCGCTCGATGGGCATGTTCCTGCTGGCGTCGGGCAAGATGGCCATATGGGCGGTGCAGCCGGTGCTCATGCTGCTGTTCGTGATCGCCTTCGTGTCACCCATCGCCCTTGGCGGGTTCATCTTTTCCGGGAGCCTGTTGCAGCCCAAGTTCAGCCGGATGAACCCGTTGTCAGGTATCAAGCGGATGTTTTCGCTCAACTCGCTGACCGAGTTGCTCAAGGCGATGGCCAAGTTCTTCGTGATCCTGATCGTTGCGCTGGTGGTGCTGGGCAATGATCGCCAGGCGTTGTTGGCGATCGCCAACGAGCCGCTGGAGCAGGCGATCATCCACAGCGTCCAGGTGGTCGGCTGGAGTGCCTTGTGGATGGCGGCCGGGTTGCTGTTGATCGCGGCGGCGGACGTGCCGTTCCAGCTCTGGCAGACGCACAAGAAGCTGAAGATGACCAAGCAGGAGGTCAAGGACGAGTACAAGGACAGCGAAGGCAAGCCCGAGGTCAAGCAGCGCATCCGCCAGTTGCAGCGCGAGGTGTCGCAGCGGCGCATGATGGCGGCTGTGCCCGAGGCCGACGTGATCATCACCAACCCGACGCACTATGCCGTGGCCCTGCAGTACGACCCGGAGAAGGGCGGGGTAGCGCCGTTGCTGGTGGCCAAGGGAACTGACTTCATTGCCTTGAAGATTCGTGAGATTGGTGTCGAGCACAAGGTGCAGATCCTCGAGTCGCCGGCGCTGGCGCGGGCGATCTACTACTCCACCGAAGTCGAGGGGGAGATCCCGGCGGGGCTTTACCTGGCGGTGGCGCAGGTGCTGGCTTATGTGTTCCAGATTCGTCAGTACCGCTCGGGCAAGGGCAAGCGGCCGGAGCCTTTGAAGGAAGATCTGCCGATTCCGCCGGATCTTCGGCGTGATAGCTGACAGGCGCTAAATCCCTCAAGGCGAACAAAGTTGGAAAGCTTCTTGCAAAGCCACGCCCAAGCGCCCCTTGGGCGTCAAAGTTTTGCATCAAGAGGACTCGCGGTGGATCGCACTCAGTTAATCAGCAACGCCCGCAACAACCTGGCCGGGCTCGGCCGGGGCAACCTGGGCGTGCCGTTGCTGCTGCTGGTGATGTTGGCAATGATGATGTTGCCGATACCGCCGTTCCTGCTCGACGTGTTCTTCACCTTCAACATCGCCCTGTCAATCGTGGTCCTGCTGGTCTGCGTGTACGCCCTGCGCCCGCTGGACTTTGCCGCGTTCCCGACCATCCTGCTGGTGGCAACCTTGCTGCGCCTGGCGCTGAACGTGGCCTCCACGCGGGTGGTGATGCTCCATGGTCAGGAGGGCCATGGCGCTGCCGGTAAAGTGATCCAGGCGTTTGGTGAGGTGGTGATCGGCGGCAATTACGTCGTGGGTGCGGTGGTGTTCGCCATCCTCATGATCATCAACTTCGTGGTGGTGACCAAAGGTGCCGGGCGTATTTCCGAGGTGAGCGCGCGCTTTACCCTCGACGCCATGCCGGGCAAGCAGATGGCCATCGACGCCGACCTCAATGCCGGCCTGATCGACCAGGCCCAGGCCAAGGCGCGTCGTGCCGAGGTGGCCCAGGAGGCCGAGTTCTACGGCTCGATGGACGGTGCCAGCAAGTTCGTCCGGGGTGACGCCATCGCTGGCCTGCTGATCCTGTTCATCAACCTCATCGGCGGCATGCTGATCGGTATGCTGCAACACAACATGTCGTTCAGCGATGCGGGCAAGGTCTACGCCTTGCTGACCATCGGTGACGGTTTGGTGGCGCAATTGCCATCACTGCTGCTGTCCACCGCCGCCGCGATCATGGTGACCCGTGCCTCGGGTTCCGAGGACATGGGCAAGCTGATCAACCGCCAGATGTTCGATTCGCCCAAGGCGCTGGGGGTGTCGGCGGCGCTGATGATCATCATGGGCCTGGTGCCGGGCATGCCACACATTGCCTTCCTCAGCCTCGGCCTGCTGGCCGGTGGCGGCGCCTACCTGGTATGGAAGAAGCAGCAGAAGGCCAGGCTCGACGCACAGAAGGAGGCGCAGCGCCAGCAGGACTTGCTGCCGTCGCCGCAGCGCGCGCTGGAGACCAAGGAGCTGGGCTGGGATGACGTGACGCCGATCGACATGATCGGCCTGGAAGTGGGCTACCGCCTGATTCCGCTGGTCGACCGCAACCAGGGTGGGCAACTGCTGGCGCGGATCAAAGGGGTGCGCAAGAAACTGTCGCAGGACCTGGGTTTTCTCATGCCGACCGTACACATCCGCGATAACCTCGACCTGCAGCCCAGCGCTTATCGCCTGACGCTGATGGGGGTGATCCTGGCGGAGGCCGAGATCTATCCGGACCGCGAACTGGCGATCAACCCCGGCCAGGTGTTTGGCACGCTCAACGGTATCGCCGCGCGCGACCCGGCATTCGGCCTTGAGGCGGTATGGATCGATATCGGCCAGCGCGCGCAGGCCCAATCGCTGGGGTACACCGTGGTCGACGCCAGCACCGTGGTTGCCACCCACCTCAACCAGATTCTGCAGAAGCACTGCCACGAGCTGATCGGCCATGAGGAGGTCCAGCAACTGTTGCAGGTGTTGTCCAAGGCATCGCCTAAACTTGCAGAAGAGTTGGTGCCGGGTGTCATTTCCTTGTCGGGGCTGCTCAAGGTCCTGCAGGCATTGTTGTCCGAGCAAGTGCCGGTGCGTGACATCCGCAGTATTGCCGAGGCCATCGCCAACAATGCCAGCAAGAGTCAAGATACCGCCGCGCTGGTGGCAGCGGTGCGCGTCGGATTGTGTCGCGCCATCGTCCAAAGCATTGTCGGCGTTGAGTCCGAGCTTCCCGTGATCACCCTTGAACCAAGGTTGGAACAGATTTTGCTCAATAGTTTGCAAAGGGCCGGGCAGGGCCAGGAAGACGGTGTTCTTCTTGAGCCGAGCATGGCCGAAAAGCTGCAGCGCTCGTTGATCGACGCCTGCCAGCGCCAGGAAATGCAAGGCCAGCCGGCCATTCTCCTGGTCGCTGGCCCGATCCGTGCCATGCTGTCGCGCTTCGGCCGCCTGGCTGTACCGAATTTGCATGTTCTGGCGTATCAGGAAATACCGGATAACAAGCAAGTCACCATCGTTGCCACAGTGGGCCCCAACGGCTGAGGTAGTGGGTTATGCAAGTCAAGCGTTTTTTCGCCGCCGATATGCGTCAGGCCATGAAGCTGGTCCGTGATGAGCTGGGCTCCGATGCCGCCATCATTGGCAACCGCCGCATCGCCGGGGGTGTCGAGCTGACCGCCGCGCTGGACTACAAGCTGTCTGCGCTGGCCCCCCGCGTGCCCAACGTCGCGCTGGAAGAAGAGCTGCGCAAGACCCAGTCGCGTATCGCCACAGCCCAGGCCGAGCTGGACAACCGCGCCGAAGCCAGCGAAGGCAACCGCCAATTGTTCGCCGGCCAGTCGCTGACCGCGGCCGAGCCGTTGATCGAGCCGCACGTGGAGGCGCCGGCACCCGCTGCCGCGCCCGCCCCGGCGCCGGTCGACCCGCGCCTGTTCGACGCCATGCGCTCGGAGCTCTCGGGCCTGCGCGAACTGCTCGAAGTGCAGCTCGGCTCGCTGGCCTGGAACCAGCTGCAGGGCAGCAAACCGGCTCAGGCCAACCTCTGGCGTCGCCTGCAGCGCATCGGCCTGTCCGGCCCGATCGCCCGCGAGCTGCTCGACCTCACCCAGGAGATCGAAGAACCGCGTCAGGCCTGGCGCATGCTGCTGGCGCACCTGGCGCGGATGATCGAAGTGCCGCAGATCGAGCCGATCGAAGAGGGCGGGGTCATCGCCATGGTCGGCCCTGCCGGCATGGGCAAGACCACCACCCTGGCCAAGCTGGCGGCACGCTATGTGCTCAAGTACGGCCCGCAGAACCTGGCCCTGGTGAGCATGGACAGCTTCCGCATCGGTGCCCAGGAACAGCTCAAGACCCTGGGGCGCATCCTCAATGTGCCGGTGACCTACGTCGACCCTGGCCAATCGCTGGCTGCAGCGCTGGAGCCGCTGCTGCGCAAGCGTGTGGTACTGATCGACACCGCCGGCCTGCAGGCCAGCGACCCGGCCCTGCGCATGCAACTGGAAAGCTTGGCCGGGCGTGGCATCGCCGCGAAGAACTACCTGGTACTGGCCACCACCAGCCAGAAGCAGGTGCTGACCGCCGCCTACCATAGCTACAAGCGCTGCGGCCTGGCCGGCTGCATCCTGACCAAACTCGATGAAACGGCGAGCCTCGGCGATGTGCTGAGCCTGGCCATCAGTCATGAACTGCCCGTGGCCTACCTCACCGATGGCCCGCGTATTCCTGACGACCTGCACCTGCCACGCCCGCACCAACTGGTGACCCGCGCGGTCAATGTGCAGTTGCAGGACGAGCCCAGCGAAGAGGCGATGGCCGACATGTTCGCTGATCTCTACCACAACCCGCGGCGCGCGGGTTGAGGATGAAGCGTATGCAAAGTACCTACATTCCGGGGTTGGCAGTCTTGCCCCGCGTGTGGCTTGGGTCCAAGCGAGACAAGGTAAACAACGAACATGGGTAGCATGCATCCCGTACAGGTGATCGCCGTCACCGGTGGCAAAGGTGGCGTCGGCAAGACTAACGTTTCAGTGAACTTGTCCCTGGCGCTGGCTGAACTCGGCCGCCGGGTGATGTTGCTGGACGCCGACCTTGGCCTGGCCAATGTCGACGTATTGCTGGGCCTCACCCCGAAGCGCACCCTGGCCG
The DNA here is from genome assembly GCF_021602465.1 of Pseudomonas urethralis. Classification (NCBI taxonomy): domain Bacteria; kingdom Pseudomonadati; phylum Pseudomonadota; class Gammaproteobacteria; order Pseudomonadales; family Pseudomonadaceae; genus Pseudomonas; species Pseudomonas urethralis. Next base: position 248,545 of record NZ_BQIJ01000001.1, on the reverse strand, counting down.
ATGTCATCGAAGGGCGCTGCGAGCTGCGCGACGTGCTGTTGCAGGGGCCTGGCGGTGTGCGCATCGTGCCGGCCGCCTCCGGCACGCAGAGCATGGTGCACCTGGCCCCGGCGCAGCATGCCGGGCTGATCCAGGCCTTCAGCGAGATCGGCGACAACCTCGATGTGCTGGTGATCGACACCGCTGCGGGTATCGGTGACTCGGTAGTCAGCTTCGTGCGCGCCGCCCAGGAAGTGCTGCTCGTGGTGTGCGACGAGCCGACCTCGATCACCGACGCCTACGCGCTGATCAAGCTGCTCAACCGCGACTACGGGATGAACCGTTTCCGCGTGCTGGCCAACATGGCGCAAAGCCCGCAGGAAGGGCGCAACCTGTTCGCCAAGCTGACCAAGGTCACCGACCGCTTCCTCGACGTCGCCCTGCAATACGTCGGTGCCGTGCCTTACGACGAAAGCGTGCGCAAGGCGGTGCAGAAGCAGCGCGCGGTGTACGAGGCCTTCCCACGCTCCAAGTGCGCCCTGGCGTTCAAGGCCATTGCGCAGAAGGTTGACAGCTGGCCGCTGCCTGCCAACCCGCGCGGCCACCTTGAGTTCTTCGTCGAGCGCCTGGTGCAACCCACCAGCGCAGGGCCCGTGCTATGAACGCGAGCGGCTTCAAGATGTACAGCAAGGCGTCGAAAGACGCCCAGTTCGAGCTGGTGGAGCGCTATGCACCGCTGGTCAAGCGCATTGCCTACCACTTGCTGGCGCGCCTGCCGGCCAATGTCCAGGTCGAAGACCTGATCCAGGCCGGCATGATCGGCCTGCTGGAAGTGGCCAACAAATACGACGCCAGCAAGGGCGCCAGCTTTGAAACCTACGCGGGTATCCGCATCCGCGGGGCGATGCTCGACGAGGTCCGCAAGGGCGATTGGGCACCGCGTTCGGTGCACCGTAATACGCGCATGGTCAGTGACGCGATGCGCGCCGTGGAAGCAAGAACTGGCCGCGACGCTAAAGATCATGAAGTTGCTGCCGAACTCCAATTGAGTCTCGATGATTACTACGGGATCTTGAACGATACCTTGGGCAGCCGCCTGTTCAGTTTCGACGACCTGTTGCAGGACGGCGAGCACGAAGGGCTGCACGAGGACGGCGCCAGTAGCCAGGTCGAGCCGTCACGCGATCTGGAAGACGAGCGCTTCCAGGCCGCCCTGACCGATGCGATCGCCAACCTGCCGGAGCGTGAGCGCCTGGTGCTGGCGCTGTACTACGACGAAGAGCTGAACCTCAAGGAAATCGGTGAGGTGCTGGGGGTCAGCGAATCGCGTGTCAGTCAGTTGCACAGCCAGTGTGCCGCGCGCCTGCGCAGCCGCCTGGGGGAATGGCGGGCGCGTTGAGCCGGGGGTCGTTGCAGTCGTTTTCCACGTTGTACCGAATTGAATGAATACGCGCGCTCGGGGCCGAGCGCGTTTGAGACTGCTTGGAGGTCTACTTGAACAAAGACATGAAAATCCTCATCGTTGACGACTTTTCGACGATGCGGCGGATCATCAAGAACCTGTTGCGTGACCTGGGCTTCACCAACACCGAAGAAGCCGACGACGGCACCACTGCGCTGCCGATGCTCGAAAGCGGCCACTACGACTTCCTGGTGACCGACTGGAACATGCCGGGCATGTCCGGTATCGACCTGCTGCGCAAGGTACGTGCGCACGAGCGCTTGAAGACCATGCCGGTGCTGATGGTGACCGCCGAAGCCAAGCGCGACCAGATCATCGAAGCGGCCCAGGCCGGCGTGAATGGTTATGTGGTCAAGCCGTTCACTGCCCAGGTGCTGAAAGAAAAGATCGAGAAGATCTTCGAGCGCGTCAACGGCTGAGTCACGTCAGGGGGGCGCCATGGAATCATCAAATACGTCATTGGGGGAGTTCGAGTCGACCCTCAAGAAGCACGCGCAAGAATTGGTCTCGAGCCTGGAGAAGGGCCACTTCGGCGATGCCGTGCAACTGATCCACCAGCTCAACCAGACCCGAGACCGTGGCCTGTACCAGGAGGTCGGCAAGCTCACCCGTGAGCTGCACAGCGCGATCGTCAGCTTCCAGATCGACCCGCGCATGCCGCAGGCCGAGGAAGTCTCGCAGATCACCGATGCCACCGAGCGCCTGTCCTATGTGGTCAAGCTCACCGAGGGTGCGGCCAACCGCACCATGGACCTGGTGGAGGAGAGCACCCCGGTGCTCAACGAGCTGGCAGCCGAGGCACAAGGCCTGAGCGTCGACTGGCAGCGCTTCATGCGCCGTGAAGTCGCAGCGCCGGAGTTTCGCGAACTGGTCAAGCGTGTCGACAGTTTCCTGACGCACAGCGCCGAGGGCAACCGCAAGGTCGCCGGCCACCTCAACGACATACTGCTGGCCCAGGACTACCAAGACCTGACCGGCCAGGTGATCAAGCGCGTCACTGCGCTGGTGACCGAAGTGGAAAGCAATCTGCTCAAGCTCGTGCTGATGGCCAGTCAGGTCGACCGTTTTGCCGGTATCGAACATGACCACCAGCAGCTGCGCGCTGAAAAAGATCAAGAAAAACATCCGACTCGGGGTGAAGGTCCGCAGATTCATGCCGATAAGCGTGAAGACGTTGTGTCCGGTCAGGACGACGTCGACGATCTGCTGTCCAGCCTGGGTTTTTAAGGAGCACGTTTAATGAGCTTCGGCGCCGATGAAGAAATCCTTCAGGATTTCCTGGTAGAAGCCGGCGAAATTCTTGAGCAACTGTCCGAGCAACTGGTCGAGCTGGAAAGCCGGCCCGACGATGCCGACCTGCTCAATGCGATCTTTCGCGGTTTCCACACTGTAAAAGGGGGCGCCGGCTTCCTTCAGCTGAATGAGCTGGTGGAGTGCTGCCACATCGCCGAGAACGTGTTCGACATCCTGCGCAAAGGTGAGCGCCGGGTCGACGCGGAACTGATGGACGTGGTGCTCGAAGCACTGGACACGGTCAACAGCATGTTCGGCCAGGTGCGTGAGCGCAGTGCAGTCACCCCGGCCACCCCGGAGCTGCTGGCGGCCCTGTCGCGCCTGGCAGAGCCTGCCAGCGCCGATGCCCCTGCGCCGGTGGTCGAGGCAGCGCCCGAGCCTGTGGCGGCCGAGGCGGACATCACCGACACCGAGTTCGAACAGCTGCTCGACTCGCTCGATGCGGTCAAGGCAGAAGCTGCCGCTGCCCAAGCGCAAATGCAGGGCGAGAGCCTGAGCGGCTCGGGTGACGACATCACCGACGCCGAGTTCGAATCGTTGCTCGACCAGTTGCATGGCAAGGGCCAGTTCTCGCCCGAAGTCGCCGCCGCCGAAGCGGGGGGCGATGCCAGTGCGCCGGTGAGCGACGAGATCACCGACGAAGAATTCGAGTCGCTGCTCGACCAGTTGCATGGCAAAGGCACCTTCCAGGCCGACGCCTTGCCGGCTGCCGCCGCTACGGTGGAAAACGTGGCCGCGCCCGCCAGCAGTGACGAGATCACCGAACACGAGTTCGAAGCGTTGCTCGACCAGTTGCACGGCAAGGGCAAGTTCACCGGTGAAAGCGCTGCCAGCGAAGCAGCGGTTGCCGCGCCAGCGCCGGTTGCGGCGGTGGCCGAAAGCAAACCGACCGCCAAGCCTGCAGCAGCACCGGCAGCCGCTGCACCGGCAGCCGCTGCACCGGCTGCGGCTGCCAGGCCAGCGGCGCCAGCCCGTACGCCGGCCCCGGCCGCGGAAAAGCCTGCCAGCGAAGCGGAAACCACCGTGCGCGTCGATACTGCGCGCCTGGACGAGATCATGAACATGGTCGGCGAACTGGTGCTGGTGCGTAACCGTCTGGTGCGCCTGGGCCTGAACAGCGGCGACGAGGCCATGTCGAAGGCGGTGTCCAACCTCGACGTGGTCACCGCCGACCTGCAGACCGCGGTGATGAAAACCCGCATGCAGCCGATCAAGAAGGTGTTCGGCCGCTTCCCGCGCCTGGTCCGCGACCTGGCTCGGCAGTTGAAGAAAGAGATCAACCTGGAGCTGGTCGGTGAAGAGACCGACCTCGACAAGAACCTCGTCGAGGCCTTGGCCGACCCGCTGGTGCACCTGGTGCGCAACGCCGTCGACCACGGTGTCGAGATGCCGGACGAGCGTGAAGCCGCCGGCAAGGCCCGCACCGGCCGCGTGGTGCTCTCGGCCGAGCAGGAAGGTGACCACATCCTGCTGTCGATCTCCGATGATGGCAAGGGCATGGACCCGAGCATCCTGCGCGCCAAGGCCGTGGAAAAGGGCCTGATGGACAAGGACGCTGCCGACCGCCTCAGCGAGTCGGACTGCTACAACCTGATCTTCGCCCCGGGCTTCTCGACCAAGACCGAGATCTCCGACGTGTCTGGCCGCGGCGTCGGCATGGACGTGGTGAAGACCAAGATTTCCCAGCTCAACGGCTCGATCAACATTTTCTCGGCCAAGGGCCAGGGTTCCAAGATCGTCATCAAGGTGCCGCTGACCCTGGCGATCATGCCCACCCTGATGGTGATGCTGGGCAACCAGGCATTCGCCTTCCCGCTGGTCAACGTCAACGAGATCTTCCACCTCGACCTGTCGCGCACCAACGTGGTCGACGGCCAGGAAGTGGTGATCGTGCGCGACAAGGCGCTGCCGCTGTTCTACCTCAAGCGCTGGCTGGTTCAGGGCCAGGTGCACGAGGAGCAGCATGAGGGCCATGTGGTGATCCTCTCGGTCGGCACCCAGCGCATCGGTTTCGTGGTCGACCAGCTGGTCGGCCAGGAAGAGGTGGTGATCAAGCCGCTGGGCAAGATGCTGCAGGGCACCCCGGGCATGTCTGGCGCCACCATCACCGGTGACGGCCGCATCGCGCTGATTCTCGACGTGCCGAGCATGCTCAAGCGTTACGCGGCACGGCGTATCTGATTTTCGGCGGCGCACCCTGGCGGGTTGCGCCGCCTAATGGAGTGTTTATGGCAGTCAAGGTCCTGGTGGTGGATGATTCCGGTTTCTTCCGCCGCCGCGTTTCGGAAATCCTCTCGGCGGACCCGACGATCCAGGTGGTTGGTACCGCGACCAACGGCAGGGAAGCGATCGACCAGGCACTGGCGCTCAAGCCCGATGTCATCACCATGGACTACGAAATGCCCATGATGGATGGCATCACTGCAGTGCGGCACATCATGCAGCGCTGCCCGACGCCCGTTTTGATGTTCTCCTCGCTGACCCATGAAGGCGCCCGCGTCACCCTCGACGCGCTGGATGCCGGTGCAGTGGATTACCTGCCGAAGAACTTCGAAGACATCTCGCGCAACCCAGAGAAGGTCAAGCAGCTGCTGTGCGAGAAGGTGCATACCATCTCGCGCAGCAACCGCCGTTTTGGAAGCTACGCCAGCCACGCGCCGGTCAGCGCACCTGCGCCGGCCGGCAGCCATGCACCCGCCAGCAGCCTGGCCAGCGCCGCGCCGGTGCGTGCTGCTGCGCCTGCCCGTGTGCCAACGCCGGCACCGGCTGCATCACATGCGCCGGCGCCCAAGCGCAAGCCTTACAAGCTGGTGGCGATCGGTACCTCCACTGGCGGCCCGGTGGCCCTGCAGCGGGTGCTGACCCAGTTGCCGGCCAGCTTCCCGGCGCCGATCGTGCTGATCCAGCACATGCCCGCTGCCTTCACCAAGGCATTTGCCGAACGCCTCGACAAGCTGTGCAAGATCAGCGTCAAGGAAGCCGAGGATGGCGACGTGCTGCGCCCGGGCCTGGCGCTGCTGGCCCCTGGCGGCAAGCAGATGATGATCGACGGTCGTGGCACGGTGAAGATCCTGCCAGGCGACGAGCGCCTGAACTACAAGCCGTGCGTGGACATTACCTTCGGCTCGGCCGCCAAGTCCTATGGCGACAAGGTGCTGTCGGTGGTGCTCACCGGCATGGGCGCCGATGGCCGTGAAGGCGCACGCCTGCTCAAGCAGGGCGGCAGCACCGTGTGGGCCCAGGATGAAGCCAGTTGCGTGATCTATGGCATGCCCATGGCCATCGTCAAAGCCAACCTGGCCGACGCGGTGTACAGCCTGGATGAAATCGGCAAACACCTGGTCGAGGCTTGCGTCTGATGGATGTGCTCAGCCTGATTGGCCTGATCCTGGCGTTTGTCGCCATCGTCGGTGGCAACTTCCTCGAAGGTGGCCACGTGGGGGCCTTGCTCAACGGCCCGGCCGGCCTGATCGTGCTCGGTGGCACCCTGGCGGCGGCCTTGCTGCAGTCGCCGCTGCCGGCATTCAAGCGCGCTTTGCAGATCTTGCGCTGGATTTTCTTCCCGCCGCGGGTCGACCTCGCCGGTGGTATCGACCGTGTGGTCAACTGGAGCCTGACGGCGCGCAAGGAAGGCCTGCTCGGCCTGGAAGGCGTGGCCGATGCCGAACCTGACCCATACGCGCGCAAGGGCCTGCAACTGTTGGTCGACGGTGCCGAGCCGGAATCGATCCGCAGCATCCTCGAAGTCGACTTCCTGACCCAGGAAAGCCGTGATATCCAGGCCGCCAAGGTGTTCGAGAGCATGGGCGGCTATGCCCCGACCATCGGTATCATCGGTGCGGTCATGGGCCTGATCCACGTCATGGGCAACCTGGCTGACCCGTCGCAGCTGGGCAACGGCATCGCCGTGGCCTTCGTCGCCACCATCTACGGTGTGGCCAGTGCCAACCTGATCCTGCTGCCGATCGCCAACAAGCTCAAGGCCATCGTCCTGCGCCAGTCGCGCTACCGCGAGATGCTGCTCGAAGGCCTGCTGTCGATTGCCGAGGGTGAAAACCCGCGCTCGATCGAGCTGAAGCTACAAGGCTTCATGGAGTAAGCCATGCGCCGTCGCCGTCATACCGAGGAGCACGAGAATCACGAACGCTGGCTGGTGTCGTACGCCGACTTCATCACCTTGCTGTTCGCCTTCTTCGTGGTCATGTATTCGATCTCCTCGATCAACGAGGGCAAGTACAAGGTCATCTCGCAAGCGCTGCTCGGGGTGTTCAACGACCCTGAGCGCAGCATGAAGCCGATCCCGATCGGGGATGAGCAGCCGCTCAGCGTGAAACCGGCGCAGCCGCTGATCAAGGACAGCGAGCAGACCGATGCCGGCCTGGCGCAGACCAACGTCGACCCCTTGAAAACCATCAGCGACGATGTGCGCGATGCCTTCGGCGATTTGATCAAGTCCGACCAGATGACCGTGCGCGGCAATGAGCTGTGGGTGGAGATCGAGCTTAATTCATCGCTGCTGTTCGGCAGTGGCGATGCCATGCCCAGCGACCAGGCGTTCGCCATCATCGAGAAGGTCGGCAAGATCCTCAAGCCGTTCGCCAACCCGGTGCATGTCGAGGGCTTCACCGACAACCTGCCGATCCGCACGGCGCAGTACCCGACCAACTGGGAGCTGTCGGCAGCGCGGGCAGCGAGCATCGTGCGGCTGCTGGCCATGGAAGGGGTCAACCCGGCGCGCATGGCCTCGGTGGGCTATGGCGAGTACCAGCCGGTGGCCAGCAACGACAGCGCCGAAGGGCGTGCGCGCAATCGTCGGGTGGTGCTGGTGATTTCCCGTAACCTCGAAGTGCGCCGCAGCCTGACCGGCTCGGGCAGTGCCAACGCCACTGCGGATGCTGCGCTGCGTCGTGCTGGCACACAAAGTGCACCGCCAGCCCCAGCAGCGACGACGGCGAGGTGAGCCGTCAATTCTCCGTCACCGCATGCCTTGGGGCAGCTGGCGACACCAATGAGACAAGAGTTGTCCTATGAGAGTCTGGGCAGTAGCCAATCAAAAAGGTGGCGTGGGCAAGACCACCACCACTATCGCCCTGGCCGGCCTGCTGGCCGAGGCGGGCAAGCGCGTGGTCGTCGTCGACCTCGACCCGCATGGCTCGATGACCAGCTATTTTGGGCACAACCCGGATGCCCTGGAGCACAGCTGCTACGACCTGTTCCTGCACAAGGGCAGCGTGCCCGAGGGCCTGCCGGGGCAGTTGCTGTTGCCGACCAGCGATGAGCGTATTTCGCTGCTGCCTTCGAGCACGGCGCTGGCGGTGCTGGAGCGTCAGTCGCCAGGGCAGAGTGGCTTGGGGCTGGTGATCGCCAAGAGTCTGGCGCAGTTGTGGCAGGATTTCGACTTTGCGCTGATCGACAGCCCGCCATTGCTTGGCGTGCTGATGGTCAACGCCCTGGCTGCGAGCCAGCAGCTGGTGATTCCCGTGCAAACCGAGTTTCTTGCAGTGAAGGGCCTGGAACGCATGATCGGCACCTTGGCCATGGTCAACCGTTCGCGCAAGCAGGCGTTGCCGTACCAGATCGTGCCGACCCTGTTCGACCGCCGCACCCAGGCCTCGCTGGGCACGCTGAAGGTGCTGCGCGATACCTACGAGCATCAGGTGTGGCAGGGCTACATCCCGGTCGACACGCGCCTGCGCGATGCCAGCCGCAATGGCGTCACGCCGTCGCAGTTCGATGGCAAGAGCCGCGGGGTGATCGCCTATCGGGCACTGCTCAAACATATGCTGACCTACAAGCCCGCCGCGCAGGTGGCCACATGAACCGACCTGTCGGCACCAAGCCGCAACTGGCCCTGCAGTCCTACCTTGACGGGTTGCTGCAGGAAGCCACCGAGGCCGAGGATATCCTCGAATTGCCAGGCTCGGCTGCAGAGCCCGTAGCGGATGATGAGTTCGCCGCCGCCGTGCGTGAAGAGCAGGCACGCGACGCGCACACGCAAACACTTGCCGCCAGGCCTTTTGCCGAGCCGCAGGTGAAGGTGCTGCCCGCCGTGCTGCCGGTCGAGCAGCCTGTGGTGGCGGTGGTCGAGGCGCAAGTGGTGGCTGAAGCCAGCATCCCGGTGCTGACCGAAGCCCCCACGCCGGAGCCGGTAGCACCGTTGGTGGACGTGCACCTGCCAGCGGCGAGCATGGCTGACATACCGACACCGCCGGCCAGCGTAGATGGCCGCCCGGCCTGGGCGGCCGAGCCGTTCGAGTGCCTGCTGTTCGACGTTGCCGGGTTGACCTTGGCAGTGCCGCTGGTATGCCTGGGCTCGATCTACAGCCTGGAGGGCCAGGAGTTGACGCCGCTGTTCGGTCAGCCGGACTGGTTCCTCGGCATCCTCACCTGCCAGGCCGGCAACCTCAAGGTGCTGGACGCCGCGCGCTGGGTGATGCCCGACCGCTACCGCGACGACTTCCGTCAGGGCTTGAACTACGTGATTTCCGTCCAGGGCTACGAATGGGGCCTGGCGGTCCATCAGGTCAGCCGCTCGCTGCGCCTGGACCCGGCCGAGATCAAGTGGCGCAGCCAGCGTGGCCAGCGCCCCTGGTTGGCTGGCACGGTCATCGAACACATGTGTGCACTGCTCGACGTCGCCGAACTGGCCGAGCTGATCGCCAGCGGTGCGGTCAAGCAGTTGCATGGCAAACAGAAATAACACCGAACACAACCGCCAACAGCGGATTTAGAGGGCTAGGGGAATGAAAAAGTCGTCTGCGCAAGGTTCTGAAGATCCGATCCTGCAGTGGGTAACCTTCCGTCTGGACAACGAGTCCTACGGCATCAACGTCATGCAGGTACAGGAAGTGCTGCGCTACACCGAGATCGCTCCGGTGCCGGGCGCGCCAAGCTACGTGCTGGGTATCATCAACCTGCGTGGCAACGTGGTGACGGTGATCGACACCCGCCAGCGCTTTGGCCTGATGCCATCGGATGTAACCGACAACACCCGTATCGTCATCATCGAGGCTGACAAGCAAGTGGTCGGCATCCTGGTCGACAGCGTCGCCGAGGTGGTGTACCTGCGCCAGTCGGAAATCGAAACGGCGCCGAACGTGGGCAACGAAGAGTCGGCCAAGTTCATCCAGGGCGTGTGCAACAAGAACGGCGAACTGCTGATCCTGGTCGAGCTGGACAAGATGATGACCGAAGAAGAGTGGTCCGAGCTGGAGAACATCTGAGTTGATCTTCGAGGTGGCGGTAATCTTGCTGGCGTTGCTGTGGGCCCTGAGCCTGTGGTTTTTCCTGAACTACAGCAAGCGCCAGCGCGAACTGGCGGCGCAGCAGGCCGTGGGCGATGCCCTGCGCGACCAGCGCATCAAGGACCTGGCCAAGCGGCTGGATGACTACCAGAACGGCACCGTGCGCATGGGTGAGGCGCTCCATGAATTGCGCGCGACCGTGGCACCGCTGCCCGAGAGGCTTCAGCAACTGGAGCAGCGCGACCCCAACAGCGTGACCTTTACCCAGGCCGCCAAGCTGGTGGGAATGGGCGCCAGCGTAGCGGAGCTTACCGAAACCTGTGGCCTGACCCAGGCTGAGGCGGAGTTGATGAGCAAGCTGCACCGCGGCGAGTGATGAAGAAGGCGACCCCAGGGTCGCCTTTTTTCATCTAGTGGGTCAGGGGCGCGCCCAGGCGTTGAAGCTGCCGACACGGGCGAAGCGGTTCAGCGGCAGCAGTTGACCCAGCGCCGCTTGGTAATGCTCGACGTTGATGAACTGCCAGGAGTTGATGCGCGGCACGGCATAGAGGATGGTGACCTGGCGCAGGGTATGCAGGGCCGGCAGGTGCTGGTCGACCACGGCAGTGAGCAGCGCCGGCCCGGTGAGCCGGCTGAGGCGGCTGGCATATTGGTAGAAGCCTCGCGGATCCTCCTGGCGGTTCGGCCGGTGGTCGTAGAAGTCCGGTTCGTTCAGGTAGCGGGTACGCATTTCCTCGGAGATCGCCAGTAATGTGGGGTTGCCCGGGTGGCTGCCGATGATGCTGGTGTTGTAGAGGCAATTCATGCTGAGCGCTTCATTGGACTGCGGCGGTGCCAGCAGCAGGCCATTCGGCGTGGCGAGCAGTGGCACCTGATCGATGTGTTCGCCGGGCTCGCCAGGTGCCAGCAAGGTATCGTCGACATCCATGTACAGCCCCCCCTCATGGTGCAACATCGGATAGCGCAGCACATCCGACGCCGAAGAGAAGTTACTGGCGACCCCGCCGTTGCCGTCCAGGGCTGCCTGATACTGGGCATGGTAAGGGCCCAGGCGGAAATCACGGAAGAATGGCTGTTCCTCAAGCGGCAGCACCTGCAGGCCTGGCGCGTGCTCGGTGAGCAAGCGCAGGTTCTCAGCGTAGGCGGCGGGCGATGCGTTGGACAGAAACAGGCGTATGCCATAGTCACTGTCGGCCAGGCGAGCGGCATTGTTGGCCAGGTTATTGATCAGGCTCTGGCTGATCACCCGGTCGCCAACCCACAGGCAGCTGATCTGTCGGCGTATCGGCGTGCTCTGCGGCGCCAGGCCAGGCAGCTCGACCGGTAACGGCAACTCGACGCCCAGGGCGCGCAGGCTGCTGGTACGCATGGCGTCGTCGACTGCGCGCGGGGTCGCCAGGGGATACAGCTGGGCGCTCCCCGGGCGGGCAACGTAAGCCACGGGATCGACATCATTGATATCGCGGTCGTTGATGAATACGTCCGCCTCCATGTCGTAGATCACCTGGGCTTGGTAGCCGTCGATGGCCGTGTTGAGCAAATCCGGGCCGCCATCGTAACGAGGGACGCGGATCACCGAACCGGCAATCGCCTGATCACCACCGGGCAGGGGCGCGATTGGGTCATGGATGTGGAAGTAAGGCGCCACATCGATGTCCGGCAGGTGCGGCGCCATCATCGGGCTCAACGGATAACCGATCTGCTCGTTGATGCGGCTGGGTGTTACGAAGCGCTCGCTTTTGGTTTCGAAAAGCACTTTGCCTCTGGCTGCGCCATGCACGATCAGGGGCACGGCGTTGAGCAGGCCCCAGGTGATGTTGGCGACACCGTCCTGTTTGTCCTGCAGGTGCTTGCCGTTGATTGCCTGGTCCAGGCCAAGGCCGAGCTGGGCAATGCCACCCAGGGCAAGCAGCGGTGCCAGGCCTGGCACCACCAGGCTCAGCGGTGCCACCAGATTGAGCGTGGTGGCCAGGTAGCCGCGCCAGCGTGCCTTGGTGATCTCGCTGTCGGCGGTGATGATGAAGTCGGCATCGTCGTAGCTGCGCTGGCGTTGCCGCTCGGCCAGCGCCTGGAACAGGTCACCGGTAATCCTGGGGTTGTACTTGCCCGGTCGGTAGTTCACATAAGTCTGCGGTGACCAGACGCCATCGTCGTTGAAAAAGCCATGTTCCGGCGGCAGGCGATGGCTATGTGGGTACTCGGCCAGGCCCGCCAGAGCGGTGTCCAGGCCACTGAAATCCAGGCCTTGAGGGCCATCGGCCAATCTGAAATGCTGCCTTAGCGCCTGGCGCCGGGCGGGGTCCTTGCATTGCTGGCCGACCCAGTCCTTGAGCAGCGCTTCGCTGGCGAACTCCAGTAGCGGTGCGCTGTTGCCCGGGGCGTAGAGCAGTGTCAGGTCGGTGTTGGCGTCGTTGATGTAGAGCAGGTCGGTAGCTGCGTAGCCATAGATGCTCAGCGTGCTCAGGCGCAGGCCGTTGCCTCGCGGCAGCAGGTCGGCGGCGCGCCAGGCCAGCTGGCGTGCGGCGTCGCTGAGGCTGCCCTGCTCGACTTGAAGGTTGCAGGCGGCGACGAAACTGAGCTTGCAGGACAACCGATAGGCCTGCAGATGGTTGCTCCAGTAGCGGTCAAGCATCGCCTTGAACGGCGCCTGGAAGTCCAGTTGCTCGATGAACTGCTGGAACGCCTCTGCGCTGATCGGCAGGTGTGTCGAGGCGTCATAACGGGCCGGCTCGGTGCGCCTGAACAGGCCATTGAACACGGCATGGTCGGCACCATAGTGATTGAACCCGGGGGCAGGGAGGGTCTCGACGAGGCGAATCGACCCATTGGGCAGGGTGCCGGCCCAAGGCGCGGCAAACAGCGCACCGAACAGATCGTTGTTCGATTCGCCTTGCCAGTTGCCCAACAGGGCCTGGACCAGGTCCAGTCGTTGGGTGACGGCGGCCAGGTGACCGCCCTCGCCATCGGCGCGGTAGTGCAACGTCACCACGTCGATCTCTTGCGGGTCCAGGTCGAAGCCGCGTTGCGCGAGCCATGCGCGGATCAGACGGTTGGCCTCGCGATCAGGGCGAGGCAGGTTGCTCAGGTGGTCGCGGACGTACTGCACGCCGCTGGCATTGATGTTTCCGGACATGGGTATGGCCTTGCTTGGCGGAGGAGCTGGCAAGGCTGCTGCGTTGTAACCGGCTAACGGTGGTAGATATCTAGGCTTTGTACGTAAAGTGCCTGCGCGACGATCATGCTGCGTTGAAAACAGGCTCGGAATGCTCATTTACAACCCGTAAAGTCGTGCGCGACTCCGACCGTTCCTCGCCTGTTTTCGCCTTGCCTGATCGCCGCTCGGCGACTTTTCGTACAAAGCCTAGCGAGCCTGGCCTGGCGGCAGGTGCAGCAGTTCGGGGGTGATGTCGCGTTCGCCCGCTGGCTCGTCGTTGAAGCCAACCGGCACCTTGCCGCGCAATTGCCAGGCAAAGGCGATGATTTCGGCAATGGTCAGGTACAGCGCTTCGGGGATCTGCTCGCCCAGTTCAAGCCGCGCCAGCAATCGCACCAGCTCGGCGTTTTCGTAGATCGGCACTTCGTGCTCGCGGGCCAGGGCCAGAATCGTCTCGGCCAGTTCGTCGTCACCCTTGGCCGTCAGCGTGGGGGCCTGCTGGCCGTCGTAGTTCAGGGCGACGGCCTGACGCGGTGGCTTGCTGCTCATGCGGTTTCATCCACCCAGCGTTGTTCCACCCGCGTGCGCGGGCCCTGTGGCGGAATGCCGGGGTGGCATTCCAGGTCGCCGACTTCCAGGCCACGGGCCAGCAGGCGTTCGCGCAGCGCACCGAGCTGGCTGTCGATCAGCCGAGCGGTCTGTTCGCGCTCGGCCCACAGCTGACCGGACAGCCGCCCCTGGAGCAGCTGCGCCTGCACCTGCAAAGGCCCCAGTGGCGCCAGGTCGAATGCCAGGTCGATGCGCCACAGCGCTTGCAGCGGATCCTGCTGTTCGCGCTGCTGGCGTTCGGCCTGTTGTTCCGGGGTTTCCTCGCGCTGCAGTTTGACTTGCAGGGGAACGAACTCCTGGCCGTGGCGGATCGGTACTTCGGTCTGCCAGGTGGTCTGCAGGTTGCCGTTTTCCAGCGTGCCGGATTGCTGCAGGCTGCTCAGGGCGTGGCTCTGCAAGCGCGAGATGGCGGCGGCGGCCAGGCGCAGCAGCTGTTGCAGGTCACCTTCGTTTTCCATGGCCTGCAACAGCCTCGAGGGCAGGGGAAAGGGCCCTGGCGGTGTCCTTGGGCTGACCCGGTCGAGCATGCCCAAGGCACTGCGGGCCATGGCCGGTAGTGCCTGGGCCAGGGTGGCGGAGGCGATCATCGGGCCGCTGGGGGCACTGATCGAAGCCTGCGCCACCAGCCTGACCAGCTGCGCCTTGAGGTCAGTGACCACGCTGGCGCCAAGGCCGCCGAGCAGCTTGGCCTCAAGGAACGCCCCACTGTTGTTCAGGGCCTGGGCGAGGGCCTTGCCGTCACTGAGTTGGCGGGCATCCGGCAGGGTGGCCAGCAGGCTGTTGGCGGTGTTGCGCAGCTCGCTGTCGCTGCTCGGGCTGTTGGCGATCTGCTGCAGCGCACTGAGCAGGCCGGGCAAGGAAGCCTGGCGGCCTTGCTGGGCAAGCAGCTGCTGGGCGATGTTCAATTGCTCCTGGCGCCCGCTGAGCGGCACGAACCGCAGCGACTGGTCGCCTTGCACCAGGGCGCTGAGCAGGCTGCCGATCGGCAACGGGCGCGGACTGTCGACAGTCAACGTGGCGCCGGCCTGAGCGGTATTGAGCAAGCTGACCAGCGAGCGGAAGGTGGCCGCTTCCCCCACGGTCTGGGGCAGCGCCTGGCTGGTCAGGACCTTGCCCTGCAGCAGGGTACCGACCGGCACCTTGCCGGTGTCCAGTTGGGTGAGGGTGGCGATGTTGCTGGCGTTGGCTTGTTGCACCATGACGGCCAGGCGATTGCTCTGCGGCTGGCTGACGGTGAACTGGCTGCCTGGCAGGATCGGCTGGTTGGCAGTGGCCTGGACCTGTGTGCGGCTGCCGCTGCCCTGGATCACTTGCAACACCAGCTGGAAGGTGCTGCCGCTCTGGCGCATCGTCAGCACTTCGGCCTGAGCGGTTTCGCCTGGCTTGAGCAGGCCCGGCTGCGCCTGGGTCAGGTTGAGCAGTTCACCGGTCAGCTGGGCCTTGATCGCTTGCGCAGTGATCGCGGTTTGTGCGCCGAGACTATTGATTTCAGTCATGATTGTATACAACCTGTGGAACCCGCCCTCTTGGCAGCGTGGCAGCACATGTAATAATGCCTGCCGCCTGTCACTGCCAGTATAACGGCAGCGAGGTGGGCGACTTGAGAAGCTATAGATAAGGCGAACCCGTGACCCTTCACCTCCAAGCCGTGGGCCTGGCCTGCGAGCGCGACTGGCGCCTGCTGTTCGAGCAACTCGATTTCCAGCTGCGCCCCGGCGACATGCTGCAGATCAGCGGCCCCAACGGCAGTGGCAAGACCAGCCTGCTGCGCCTGTTGGCCGGGCTGATGCAGCCGACTGCCGGGCAGATCCTGCTGGGTGGCCAGCCGCTTGGCGACCAGCGCCATGCCCTGGCCAGTATCCTGCTGTGGATCGGCCACGCTGCGGGTATCAAGGACCTGCTCACGGCGCAGGAGAATCTCACCTGGCTCTGCGCCTTGCATCAGCCGGCTACCCCTGAGGCCATCTGGTCGGCGCTCGAAGCGGTCGGCTTGCGCGGTTTCGAAGACGTTCCCTGCCATACCCTGTCCGCTGGCCAGCAGCGCCGCGTGGCCCTGGCCCGGCTGTATCTGCACAGCCCGCCGCTGTGGATCCTCGACGAACCCTTCACTGCCCTCGACAAGCAGGGCGTGGCCCAGCTCGAAGCGCACCTGGCCGCTCACTGTGAACAGGGCGGCACGGTGGTGCTGACAACGCACCACACGCTGGAACGCAAGCCGTCCGGCTACCGCGAACTCAACCTGGGGCAATGGGCGGCATGAGCGTATTCATCCTGTTGCTGCGCCGTGAAGCACGCCTGCTGTTCCGCCGCCCGGCGGAGCTGGCCAACCCGCTGGTGTTCTTCGCCATCGTCGTGGCGCTGTTCCCGCTGGCGGTTGGCCCGGGAAGCCAATTGTTGCAAACCTTGTCGCCTGGCCTGGTCTGGGTCGCGGCCTTGCTCGCCGTGCTGCTGTCGCTGGACGGCCTGTTCCGCAGCGATTTCGAGGACGGTTCGCTGGAGCAGTGGGTGCTGTCGCCGCACCCGCTGGCCATGCTGGTGCTGGCCAAGGTTTTGGCGCACTGGATCTTTTCCGGGCTGGCGCTGGTATTGTTGGCGCCGTTGCTGGCGCTGATGCTGGGCTTGCCCAGCCACTGCCTGCCGGTGCTGCTCGGTTCACTGCTGCTGGGCACCCCGGTGTTGAGCCTGCTGGGCGCTGTTGGCGCCGCGCTGACGGTCGGCCTCAAGCGCGGTGGTTTGTTACTGGCGCTGCTGATTCTGCCGTTGTATATCCCTGTATTGATCCTGGGCAGTGGTGCGTTGCAGGCGGCGTTGCAGAATATGCCTGCCACCGGCCATTTGCTCTGGCTCGCCAGCCTGACGGCCCTGGCGGTTACCCTGGCACCCTTTGCGATCGCGGCCGGGCTGAAGATCAGCGTCGGCGAATAACGAGTCCCGGGCTCTCAAGCCCGGCTAATACCCTGGATGTACCTGATGAAAATGAGCTGGACGTGGTTCCACAAACTGGGTTCGCCGAAATGGTTCTATGCCATCAGCGGCCGCATGCTGCCATGGCTGGCCGTTTCCGCCGTGCTGCTGCTGGTGACCGGCGTGGTCTGGGGCCTGGCCTTCGCCCCTGAGGACTACCAGCAGGGCAATAGCTTCCGCATCATCTATATCCACGTGCCGGCGGCGATGCTGGCGCAGTCCTGCTATGTGCTGCTGGCGGTGGCCGGTGTGGTGGGGCTGGTGTGGAAGATGAAGCTGGCCGATGTCGCCCTGCAATGCGCAGCGCCCATCGGCGCCTGGATGACCGCCGTGGCGCTGGTCACCGGGGCCATCTGGGGCAAGCCGACCTGGGGCAGCTGGTGGGTCTGGGATGCACGGCTGACGTCGATGCTGATCCTGCTGTTCCTGTACTTCGGCATCATTGCCCTGGGCCAAGCCATCAGTAACCGCGACAGCGCGGCCAAGGCCTGCGCGGTGCTGGCCATCGTCGGCGTGATCAACATCCCGATCATCAAGTATTCGGTGGAGTGGTGGAACACGCTGCATCAGGGCGCGACCTTCACCCTTACCGAAAAACCGGCGATGCCGGCCGAGATGTGGCTGCCGCTGCTGTGCACGGCGCTGGGCTTCTACTGTTTCTTCGGTGCCGTGCTGCTGCTGCGCATGCGCCTTGAAGTGCTCAAGCGCGAGGCACGCGCCAGTTGGGTCAAGGATGAAGTGTTGAACAGCCTTGGGCGGAGGGCCACGCGATGAGTTTCGCTTCCTTCGGCGATTTTCTCGCCATGGGCCACCATGCCCTGTACGTCTGGTCGGCCTACGGCATCTGCCTGGCGGTGCTGGCGCTGAATGTCGCTGCACCGGTGCTGGCCCGCCGTCGCTACCTGCAAGATGAGGCGCGCCGTTTGCGCCGGGAGAACAACCAGTGAATCCGCAGCGCAAGAAACGCCTGTTCATCATCCTCGGCCTGCTGGCCGGGGTAGCGGTTGCCGTCGGCTTTGCCTTGAGCGCGCTGCAGCAGAACATCAACCTGTTCTACACACCGACCCAGATCGCCAACGGCGAAGCGCCGCTGGACACGCGCATTCGCGCCGGTGGCATGGTCGAGAAGGGGTCGGTGCAGCGTTCCTCCGATTCGCTCGACGTGCGTTTCGTGGTCACTGATTTCAACAAGTCGGTGCCAATCACTTACCGCGGCATCCTGCCTGACCTGTTCCGTGAAGGGCAGGGCATCGTCGCCCTTGGCAAGCTCAACGGCGACGGCGTGGTAGTGGCCGACGAAGTGCTGGCCAAGCACGACGAGAAGTACATGCCACCGGAGGTCACCAAGGCCTTGAAGGAAAGCGGCCAGGCGGCCAGCGGTGCGGAGGCCAGGCCATGAATGCAGCCCTGGTGATCCCCGAGCTCGGCCAGCTGGCGATGATCCTGGCAATCTGCTTCGCTGCCGTGCAGGCCACGCTGCCGCTGCTCGGTGCCTGGCGTGGTGACAGCCTGTGGATGAGCCTGGCACGCCCGGCCGCCTGGGGCCAGTTCAGCTTCCTGGCCTTTGCCTTTGCCTGCCTGACCCATGCGTTCATGACCGACAACTTCTCGGTCGCCTACGTGGCCAGCAACTCCAACAGCGCCTTGCCGTGGTACTACAAGTTCAGTGCGGTGTGGGGTGCCCACGAAGGCTCGCTGCTGCTGTGGGCGCTGATCCTCGGTGGCTGGACCTTTGCCGTGTCAATCTTCTCGCGCCAGTTGCCGCAGGTGATGCTGGCCCGCGTGCTGGCGGTGATGGGCATGATCAGCGTCGGTTTCCTGAGCTTCCTGATCATCACTTCCAACCCGTTCCAGCGCCTGCTGCCGCAGGTGCCGACCGATGGCCGTGACCTCAACCCGTTGTTGCAGGACTTCGGCCTGATCGTCCACCCACCGATGCTGTACATGGGTTATGTGGGCTTCTCGGTGGCCTTCGCCTTTGCCATTGCCGCGCTGCTCGGCGGGCGGCTGGACGCAGCCTGGGCGCGCTGGTCGCGGCCCTGGACCATCGTCGCCTGGGCCTTCCTCGGCGTGGGTATCACCCTGGGTTCGTGGTGGGCCTATTACGAACTGGGCTGGGGTGGCTGGTGGTTCTGGGACCCGGTGGAGAACGCCTCGTTCATGCCCTGGCTGGTGGGTACCGCGCTGATCCACTCGCTGGCAGTGACGGAAAAACGCGGGGTGTTCAAGAGCTGGACCGTGCTGCTGGCGATTGCCGCGTTCTCGCTGAGCCTGCTGGGGACCTTCCTGGTGCGTTCCGGGGTGCTGACCTCGGTGCATGCGTTCGCTGCCGACCCTGCGCGTGGCGTGTTCATCCTGATCTTCCTGCTGTTCGTGGTCGGTGGCTCGCTGACCCTGTTCGCCCTGCGCGCCCCGGTGGTCAAGAGCCAGGTCGGCTTTGCCCTGTGGTCGCGGGAGACACTGCTGCTGGCCAACAACCTGATCCTGGTGGTGGCCGCTTCGATGATCCTGCTGGGCACCTTGTATCCGCTGGTGCTCGATGCCCTGACCGGTGCCAAGCTGTCGGTCGGCCCACCTTACTTCGATGCCCTGTTCCTGCCGCTGATGGCGCTGCTGATGGGGGTGCTGAGCGTGGGTGTGGTGGTGCGCTGGAAGGACACCCCCGGCAAATGGCTGGCGAACATGATGACCCCGGTGCTGATCGGCAGCGCGGTGCTGGCGCCGATCGCTGGCTTGATCGTCGACGATCTCGACTGGCCGGTCCTGAGCGCCTTCGCCCTGGCGGCCTGGGTGGTGCTGGGCGGGCTGCGCGACATCGTCGACAAGACCCGCCACAAGGGCCTGGCCAAGGGTGTGCGTGGCCTGACCCGCAGCTACTGGGGCATGCAATTGGCGCACCTGGGCCTGGCGGTGTGTGCCCTGGGCGTGGTGCTGTCGAGCAACAACAGCGCCGAGCGTGACCTGCGCATGGCGCCGGGCGAGAGCGTCGAGCTGGGTGGTTATCACTTCCTGTTCGAGGGCGCCAAGCACTTCGAGGGGCCGAACTTCATTTCTGACAAGGGCACCATCGTCGTCACCCGCGATGGCCGTGAAGTGACGACCTTGCACCCGGAGAAACGCCTGTACACCGTGCAGCAGTCGATGATGACCGAGGCCGGCATCGATGCCGGCTTCACCCGTGACCTGTACGTTGCCTTGGGCGAGCCGTTGGAAAACGGCGCCTGGGCAGTGCGCGTACACATCAAGCCTTACGTCCGCTGGATCTGGCTGGGCGGTCTGCTGACCGGCCTGGGTGGGTTGCTGGCGGCCTTCGACCGGCGCTACCGCGTCAAGGTCAAGACCCGGGTGCGTGAAGCCCTGGGCGTGTCTGGAGCTGCTGCATGAAGCGTTGGATCATGGTCGTGCCACTGGCGGTATTCCTGCTGATGGCGGTTTTCCTCTACAAGGGGCTGTTCCTCAAGCCCGACGAGCTGCCGTCTGCGATGATCGGCAAACCGTTCCCCGCGTTCGCCCTGGCGTCGACCCAGGGTGACCGCAACCTGACCCAGGCTGACCTGCATGGCCGGCCGGCGTTGGTCAACGTGTGGGCCACCTGGTGCCCGTCGTGCAAGATCGAGCACCCGTATCTGAACCAGCTGGCCCAGCAGGGCGTGGTGATCCACGGCATCAACTACAAGGATGACAACGCGGCCGCGCAGAAGTGGCTGGCCGAGTTCCACAACCCCTACCAGCTGGATATCCGTGACGAGCAGGGCAGCCTGGGGCTGGACCTGGGCGTGTACGGTGCGCCGGAAACCTTCCTCATCGACGCCAAGGGCATCATCCGCTACAAGCACGTCGGCATCGTCGACGCCGACGTCTGGCGCCAGCAGCTGGCGCCGCTGTACCAGGGGCTGGTCGACGAGGCCACGCCATGAGGCGCTGGGTGGCAGCCGCCGTGCTGGGCATGAGCCTGGCCGGTGTGGCCAAGGCGGCTATCGATACCTACCAGTTCCGTGATGACGCCGAGCGCGAGCGTTACCAGCAACTGACCAAGGAACTGCGCTGCCCCAAGTGCCAGAACCAGGACATCGCCGATTCCAACGCACCGATCGCCGCCGACCTGCGCCGCGAGATCTTCCGCATGCTCGGCGAAGGCAAGAGCAACCAGCAGATCGTCGATTTCATGGTCGACCGCTATGGCGACTTCGTGCGCTACAAGCCGGCGCTCAGTGGCCGCACCTGGCTGCTGTGGTTCGGCCCGGGCATCTTGTTGGCCGGTGGTTTCGTGGTGCTGGCGGTGATTGTCCGCCGTCGCCGTGGCCCGGCGGCCCAGGCTGCCGAGGAACTGTCCGTCGAAGAACGCGAGCGTCTCGCCAAACTGCTGGAAAAAGAACAGACCCATGACTGAATTCTGGCTTAGCGCGGGCCTGCTGCTGCTCGCCGCCCTCGGCTTCTTGCTGATTCCGATCCTGCGCGGCCGTCGCCAGCAGCAGGAAGAAGACCGCACCGCATTGAATGTCGCGCTGTATCAGGAACGCGTCGCAGAGCTGGCCGCCCAGCAGGCGGCCGGCGTGCTCGACGAGGGGCAGATGGCCAAGGGCCGCGATGAGGCTGCCCGTGAGCTGCTGGCTGACACAGAGGGGGCGGAACCCGTGCGTCAGGGCCACCTGGGCAAGGCCCTGCCATTGCTGGCGGCAGTGCTGGTGCCTTTGCTGGCACTGGGGCTGTACCTGCACTTCGGTGCGGCGGACAAGGTCGAGCTGACCCAGGAATTCGCCGCCGCACCGAAGACGATGGACGAAATGACCACGCGCCTGGAGCGTGCCGTGAAGGCGCAGCCCGACTCGGCTGAAGGCCTGTACTTCCTTGGCCGGGCCTATATGGCCCAGCAACGTCCGGCCGACGCGGCACGCGCCTACGAGCGCGCTGTCGCCCTGGCCGGTCGCCAGCCCGAGCTGCTGGGCCAGTGGGCCCAGGCACTGTATTTCGCGGCAGACAAGAAATGGAGCCCGCAGGTGCAGGCGCTGACCGACGAAGCACTCAAGGCCGACCCGAATGAAGTCACCAGCCTTGGCCTGCGCGGTATCGCCGCCTTTGAAGGTGAGCGCTACCAGGCAGCCATCGACTACTGGAACCGCCTGCTGGCGCAGCTGCCAGAGGGCGATGCCTCGCGGGCGGCACTGCAAGGCGGCATCGACCGTGCGGCAGAGCGCCTGGGCAGCACCGGCGGCAAACCGCAGGCCACAGCGGTAGCCCGGTTGAAGGTGCGGGTGGAGCTGGCGGCGGCGCTCAAGGACAAGGTCAAGCCTGACGACACCGTGTTCATCTTCGCCCGTGCCAGCAACGGCCCGCCCATGCCGCTGGCGGCCAAGCGGGTCACCGTGGCGCAATTGCCGCTGGAAGTGGAATTGTCCGACGCTGACGCTATGCTGCCGCAGATGAAACTGTCACAGTTCGCCGAAGTCCAACTGGTCGCACGTGTATCCCGCGCCGGCCAGCCGACCCGCGGCGAATGGGTCGGCCAGGGCGCACCCCTGGCCAATACCACCCAGGCCACCCAGCACTTGACCATCGACAGCCCCGACCAGTAAGAGAACAACACCATGCATAGCACCGTCCGCCTGACCCTGATCACCCTGGCCCTGGGTTTGTCCGCGTGTACGGTGCAGCAGCCGTACGAGCAGCCGTCGCCGCCGGTCGAGAGCGTGCCACCGCACCAGGGGCCAGCGGTGAAGCCGCTGCCGGGTGGCCAGCCGTCGAAGCCGAGCAAGCCAGCGGCGATACCCAAGCCAATGCCACGGACCTCCGCCAGCTTCGCACCACCGCCGGGTGGCGCCAGCCACTGGGACCCGAAGCTTGGGGTGTATGTGCTGGAGAACAAGACCAATGTCTTTTACCGGCAGCGTACCTACTACCGCTATGACAATGGCTGGAGCTGGTCGCTGAACCCGGATGGGCCATGGCAGGAGACTGACAGCAGTGGTGTGCCGGGTGGGTTGGGGCGAGCCTACGGGCAGTAACTTTTAGGCCGGTACAGTACAGTTTCAGCTGGATATTTCAGTTGACTGTACTGGCTGGTGACTCCGCATAATGCCCCTTCGAATTGACTCGGAGGTGGCATGCGCAAGACTGTCCTGGTACTGGTAGAAACCGTCGACGATTATCTGCCGTTGCTCGAACAGGCCGGCTACCGCCTGATTCGTGCCCCGTCCCCGCAGATGCGCAGCGACGCCATCCAGCGCCATGCCGGCGAGATTGACGCCGTGCTGACCCGGGGGCCGTTGGGCCTGACCGCCGCTGAAATCGCCGCCTTGCCCAAGCTACAGATCATCTGCGTGATCGGTGCTGGTTACGAGCAGGTCGACCTGGCCGCCGCTGCCGCCCGTGGCATCACCGTCACCAATGGCGCCGGCGCCAATGCCGCGGCTGTTGCCGACCACACCATGGCCATGCTGCTGGCGCTGTTGCGCGATATTCCTCGCGCCGACGCCAGCACCCGTCGTGGCGAGTGGAACCGGGTGATCAGCCCTTCGGTCAGCGGCAAACGCCTGGGCCTGCTGGGCCTCGGCGCGGTTGGCCAGGCCATCGCCAAGCGCGCCAGCCTGGGCTTCGACATGAACATCAGCTACCACAGCCGCACCCCACGTACGGACGTGCCTTACACCTGGTACGACAGCCCGTTGCACCTGGCCGAGGCCATCGACATCCTGGTCGTGGCCACCCCCGGTGGCGCCAATACCCGCCATCTGGTCGATGCCCCGGTGCTCGAGGCGCTGGGCGCGCAGGGGTACCTGGTGAATATCGCCCGGGCCAGCGTAGTCGACACCCAGGCCCTGGTATCAGCCCTTGAACAAGGCCGCCTGGCGGGCGCCGCGCTCGATGTGTTCGATGACGAGCCGGCCGTGCCAGATGCCCTCAAGGCCCTCGGCAATACCGTGCTCACGCCCCATGTGGCCGGCCAGTCGCCCGAGGCCGCACGCGACACCGTGACCTTGGTGTTGCGCAACCTGCAGGCCTTCTTTGCCGGCGAACCGGTACTCACGCCAGTCCGCGCATGACCCTTCAATACCCCG
This sequence comes from Pseudomonas urethralis, assembly GCF_021602465.1. Taxonomy (NCBI): domain Bacteria; kingdom Pseudomonadati; phylum Pseudomonadota; class Gammaproteobacteria; order Pseudomonadales; family Pseudomonadaceae; genus Pseudomonas; species Pseudomonas urethralis. The sequence continues at coordinate 224,785 of NZ_BQIJ01000001.1, read as the reverse complement.
GCATGGCCGGACCACAAGGAGTGTTTGATGCAACTCGATATTTTTCAGGTCGATGCCTTCTCCGCCGAGCCTTTTGGTGGCAACCCGGCGGCGGTGATCCCGTTGCAAAGCTGGCTGCCGGACGATGTGCTGCAACGCATCGCCGAAGAAAACAACTTGTCTGAAACAGCCTACTTCGTACGCAATGGCGCCACCTTCGACCTGCGCTGGTTCACCCCTGCCGTCGAAGTCGACCTGTGCGGCCATGCCACGCTGGCCGCAGCCTACGTACTGTTCGAGCAGCTGGGTGAGCAAGCCGAAGTGCTGCGCTTCAACACCCGCAGTGGCGAGCTGCGGGTCAGCCGCGGCGCCGACGGGCTGCTGGCGATGGACTTCCCGGCCAAGCAGCCGCAAGCCGTGGACGTTCCAGCCGGGTTGCTGGAGGCGCTTGGCCTGAGTGCGGCCAAGGCGGTGTATCGCTCCGACGACTATGTGGTGGTGGTCGATGACGCCACGCTGCTCGCGCCGCTGAAGCCCGATTTCGTTGCCTTGTCGGCATTCGACGTGCGTGGCATCGCGGTCACTGCCGCTGGCCGTGGTTTCGACTTCGTCACCCGCTGGTTCGGCCCGCGGGTCGGCGTCAATGAAGACCCGGTTACCGGCTCGGCACACACCTCGCTGGCGCCGGTGTGGGCCGAGCGGCTGGGCAAGACGTCGCTGAGCTGCGAACAGGGTGGGGCACGCAAGGGGCAGCTGCACTGTGAGGTGCCTGGCAATGGCCGGGTGATCATCAGCGGGCGTGCGGCGCTGTACCTGCGCGGCAGCGTGTTCATCTGATCGAACGCGTGGGGCTGCTCGCTCTGTGGCATGGGGCCCGATCTATACTTGCAGGCCCAACCTGCAAGGAGCCCCAACATGACCCTGGAAAAAAGCGGTAGCTGCCTCTGCGGTGAGACCCGCCTGCGCGCCACAGTCGACAATACCCATATCAGCGCCTGCCATTGCAGCATGTGCCGCAAGTGGACCGGCGGTCCGCTGCTGGTCGTGGACTGCAGCCAGGCGCCGTTCTTCGAGGGGCGGGCGCCGGCAGTCTACGACTCGTCCGAATGGGCCCAGCGTGGATTTTGCAGCCGTTGCGGCACGCACCTGTATTACCGCCTCAAGGACAAGGACCATTATGCGGTCCCGGTAGGCCTGCTGGACGGCGACGAGGCCTGGGATTTCGACCTGCAGATCTTCGTCGAGCAGAAGCCCGCCTGGTATTGCTTCGCCAACCAGACCAAGGAGCTGACCGGCGAGCAGGCGTTCGAGCAGCTTGGCTGAGCCATTGCTCATGCGAGCTTGCCAAACCGGTGCATTCCTGAGAAAAGGGCGCCCTTGAATTTCAGCGTTGGAGCATGCCCATGAGCAGCGAACTGCAGATCACCGACCTCGTCGAAGGCGACGGCAAGGCCGCCGTCAAAGGCGCCCTGATCACTACCCAGTACACCGGCTGGCTGGCCGACGGCAGCGAGTTCGACTCGTCGTGGTCGCGCGGCAAACCCTTCCAGTGCGTGATTGGTACCGGGCGTGTCATCAAAGGCTGGGACCAGGGCCTGATGGGCATGCGCGTGGGTGGCAAGCGCAAGCTCCAGGTGCCGTCGCACCTGGGTTATGGCGAGCGCAGCGTGGGGGCGATACCGCCGAATTCGGACCTCACCTTCGAGATCGAGTTGCTGGAAGTGCTGACGCGGGATGACTGAGGCGTCCGAGTCCTACAGCGGGCGGAAAAGGACTACACAATTTGTCGGCTTGCATCTGATTGTGGTGTTTTCAGCTGACGACTACCCTTGCAGCTCTCAACGAGTCAAGAGGGTGGCATGCCCATGAAATCGCATTTTTCCTCAAAGGTTATTCGCGAAGCGAACGCTCTGCTGGTGGCTTCGGGTGGACGATTGGAAATCCCCTTGCCAAGGGAGCTTGCAGGCGTCGTAACCAGTACCCGGAAAACCCGTTCAGAGCTGAATGCTGCATTTGAAAGCGCATACATGCGTTTACGCAAGGACTAGCAGCCTTCATGGCCGATGGCTGCTACAACCACATCTACTCGGTCCTTGTGGAGAATGACCAGGATACGCTCGGGATCATTGCCTACTCGCTGTACAAGCGGCAGAAAATCGAGTTTATCCAGTCGTTCAAGGTCAAGCATGACAGAGAACCCAAAGACACAGACCTGGCGCCGTTTCACGATGTCAGTAACAGCCCTACACAGCTGGAAAGCTATCGCAATCAGGCGAGCCAGCTTGTTCAGGGGTTCCTGGACGCATCGATTGCCACCCAGGCTGCTGAACTCGATCGCTACTACTCCGAAAAGGCCAGCAATGAAATCAAAAATGCCAGGCCTGGATTTTGGTTGGGCGTCGCTCAGAGTCTCGTCGGCTCTGTACTCTTCGTCTTCTTGCTCGGGTTTCTCGTGTTTTTTACCTGGAGTCTGAACCAAGGGCCGAAACAAGTGATCGAGCAGGTCTTCGATGTGGTCATCACCGATTCGCACTCGACATAATTCCGCAACACGCCTGCTCTAGCGTATTCCTTGCCTAGGGAACGGCATCCACACTCAGGGAGGAACCAAACGGGTTGAGGACACTCTGAGTCCTGCTCGTTGCCAGGGATGGCAATCACCAACACGGATGCCCTGCGGCATGGGCCGCTGGGCAATGTGGCGGGTACCCAGATACCTTTTGCTACAAGAGCCTCCTACATGAAGTTGCCATCTTTCATCCGACGTCGCCGCCGCCTGATGCTCAGCCTGGCCCTCGTCGCTGCGGCTGTGCCGCTGGCACTGGAAGTGGTCGAAAGCCGCGCGCAACCGGTCGATGGCACCCAGACGCTGGTATTCCTGCGCCATGCCGAGAAGCCTGGTGAAGGCCTGGGGCAATTGAACTGCCAGGGGCTCAACCGCGCGCTGGACCTGGCCACCTTGTTGCCAGAGCGTTTCGGCAAGGCGGATTACGTGTTTGCGGCCAACCCCTCGCGGCATGTCGAGGAAGGCAGCCAGGACCAGAGCTACAGCTACATTCGCCCGCTGATGACCATCACCCCGAGCGCCATCCGCCTGGGTTTGCCAGTCAACATCGACTTCGCTGCCAACGACACCGACGAACTTGCCGATGAACTGCTCAGCGACAAGTACCGCAATGCCACGGTTTATACCGCCTGGTCCCATGGCTATCTGCCGGAATTGATCAACACCGTGGCCGGCAAGGCGTTGGGCGATGAGCGGGTGATCACCGAAGACTGGAATGGCGACGATTTCGACACCCTCTACGTCCTGACCCTGACCTGGCATGACGGCAAAGCCAGCCTGCTCAGCCGTAACGTTCGTCAGGGCCTGGATGGCGGTGCCCATAGCTGCCCGACCTGATCCGCTGTTACTGTCGTGGCAGGGCAGTCAGACAGGGATGAACAATGACCCAGCGGGTGACGGTGATTGGCGGTGGCGTGGTAGGCCTGGCGACGGCTTATGCGCTGGTGCGCGAAGGCATGTCGGTGGTGCTGGTCGAGGCGCGAGACCAGTTGGCCTCGGCGACCAGCTTCGCCAATGGCGGGCAGCTTTCCTATCGGTATGTAGCGCCGTTGGCCGATGCCGGTGTGCCGTGGCAGGCACTTGGCTGGCTCTTGCGCGGCGACTCGCCGCTGCGCCTGCGCTTGCGCCTGGACCCTGCCCAATGGCGCTGGTTGCTGCAGTTCGTGATGGCTTGCCGCAGCAGTGTCAATCGGCGTAACGCGGCGCAGCTGCTGGACTTGGCCTTGCACAGCCAGGCCACCCTGGAACGCTGGCGTGAAGACGACGGGCTGAGTGACTTCGCCTGGCGGCAGAACGGCAAGCTGGTGGCATTTCGCAGTGAGCGGGCGTTCGCCCATGGCCGGGCGCATCTGCTCGACCCCGATCGTCAACGGGTGCTCGGTGCCAGCGAAGTCAGGGCGTTGGAGCCGGCGTTGGCCGACGCGCCCTTTGTTGGCGGCGTGCTGACTGCGGATGAAGAAGTCGCCGACTGCCATCGCTTCTGCGAGCGGCTGGCAGAGCGTCTGCGCGCATCCGGGCAGTGCCGGTTCCTGCTCGGCAGCCCGGTCACGCGCCTGATCAGCCGTGATGACCAGGTGATGGCAGTGCAACTGGGGCGTGAGCAGGTGGACGTCGAGCGCCTGGTACTGTGCGCCGGCCATCGAAGCGCCGGGTTGGCACTACCGGGGTTGCGGCTGCCGGTCTACCCGCTCAAGGGCTACAGCCTGACGGCACCGATCGCCACGGCGCACCGGGCGCCGGAGATCAGCATCACGGACTACGAGCGCAAGATCGTCTATGCACGGCTTGACCAGCGGCTGCGGGTAGCGGCGATGGTGGATATCGTTGGCTATGACGAAACAGTGGATGCGCGCCGGCTCGACAGCATGCGGCGGCAGGCGCTGGAGACCTTGCCACAGGCAGCGGACTATACCAAGGCGGTGGAGTGGGCGGGAATGCGGCCTGCGACACCGACCGGGGTGCCCATCATCGGGGCTTCAGCTTATCGCAACCTGTGGTTGAACCTCGGGCATGGGGCCTTGGGGTTTACCTTGGCGTGTGGCAGCGGGGAGCGACTGGCTCGGATGCTGTGTTGACGGGGCCGGCCCTTTCGCGGGTAAACCCGCTCCTACAGGTATCGTGTACCACTGTAGGAGCGGGTTTACTCGCGAAGAGGCCGGCACAGTCAACACAGCACTAGCGCCCGAATTTCATCGGCCAGCCCACCACTTTCTTCGTCCGCGGAGTTGCATAGGTTCGCACCTTGGAGGTGCTGAGCCCCATCCGCACCAGCGACTCGGCAATGGTCACCGCCGCGCTCACCCCATCGACCACCGGCACCCCGGTGCGCTGGCGGATCTGTTCATCCAGCCCGGCCATGCCGCCACAGCCCAGGCAGATCACCTCGGCCTTGTCGTCACGCACGGCACGCTCGGCCTGCTCGACGATCGCCGCCACGGCACGTTGCGGGTCTGCTTCGAGCTCCAGCACGGCCAGGCCACTGGCGCGCACGGAGGCACAACGGTCATACAGCCCGGACAGCTTCAGGCGGTCTTCGATCAGCGGCACGGTGCGGTCCAGGGTGGTCACTACCGAATAGGCGTGGCCCAGGTACAGGGCGGTACTGGCGGCGGCATCGGTGATATCGATCACCGGCACGTCGAGCAGTTCCTGCAGGCCTTCGCGGCCATGTTCGCCGTAGCCGGCCTGGATCACCGCATCGTACGGGCCGTCATAGGCCAGCACGCGGTCCATCACGGCGATGGCGGCCAGGTAGCTCTCGAAATTGCCCTCCACCGACTCGGCGCCGAACCAAGGGGTCAAGCCGATGATTTGCGTGCCCGGCGCGGCGACGCTGCGCGCCTGTTCGGCAATGGCTTCGGTGATGGCTTCGGTGGTATTGACGTTGGCAATCAGAATACGCATGGGCAATCCTCCTTGATCAATGGCTGCTGTGGTCGACGGCGATGCACTCGCCGCTGATATCGTGGTATTGGCGGTTACGCGGGGCGATCAGCAGGTATACCGCGGCCGCGATGCCGGCGCCGATCAGCCAGGAAAACGGCGCAATGCCGTGGAAGTTCGGCACCAAGGCCAGGATGATGGCCAGCAGTGCTGCCGGTACGAAGGCGGCCACGGCACGCAGGTTGATGCCTTTGCTGTAGTGGTAGGCGCCGGCCGGGTGCTCGGTGTACAGCTCCGGCACGTTGATGCGGCCTTTGCGCAGCAACCAGTAGTCGGCCATGATCACCCCGTACAGCGGGCCGAGCAGGGCGCCCAGGCCAGACAGGAAGTACACGATCACCAGCGGGCTGTTGTAGAGGTTCCACGGCAGGATCAGCACCGCCAGGGTCGCGCTGATCAGGCCGGCGCGGCGGAAGTTGAGGTGGCGTGGCGCCAGGTTGCTGAGCACGAAGGCGGGCGCGACGAAATTGGCCATGATGTTCACCGCCACGGTGACGATCAGAAACGCCAGGCAGCCAAGCACCAGGAATGGCGTGCTGGGGATGCTGGCGACGATCTGGGTCGGGCTGTCGATGATCTGGCCGTTGATCTGGAACTGCGCACCGCACAGCACCACGGTGATCATGGCGAACACCAGGATGTTCACCGGCAGGCCCCAGAAGTTGCCGACGCGGATGGTCTTGCGGCATGGCGAGGAGCGGGCGAAATCACAGAAATTCAGCACCAGGGTGCCGTAGATCGCCAGCCACAGGGCGCCACCGGCGAAGATGTTGCGCCACATCTCATAGCCGGATAACGGTTCGGCTACCGACCAGGCGATGCGTGCGTCGGCCTGGACGAACATGAACACTGCCAGGCTGGCCACGGTCAGCAGGATCACCGGGCCGGCGAAGGCCTCGTAACGGCGCACCATCTCCATGCCGTAGGCGAGGATCACCAACTGCACCAGCCAGATCGCCACGAAACACACCCAGCCCAGGCTCGACAGGCCGAGGATGCTGTCGTGGTCGTAGCCGGCCACTTGCGGCCACACGGCGGTGAGCAGCACGCGCAGTACCACCGATGCCAGGTAGGTCTGGATACCGAACCAGGCGATGGCGATCACCGCGCGGATCAACGCCGGAATCTGTGCGCCATGGATGCCGAAGGCGATGCGGCTGATGACCGGGAATGGCACGCCGGTCTTCTGCCCCATGTAGCCGGACAGGTTCATGAAGAAGTACACCAGTGCCGCGCCGATCGCCAGCGACAGCAGGATCTGCCAGCCACCCAGGCCAAGGGCGAACAAGCCCATGGCGAAGGAGTAGTTGGCGATGTTGTGCACATCGTTGGTCCACAGCGCAAAGATGCTGTAGCGGCCCCAGCGGCGGCCTTCGATACGGGTGGGCGCGAGGTCGCGGTTATGCAGGCGTGGGCTGAGGCCCAGTGGCGGCATATCGCCTGCAAGGGTGGAAGACGGGGTGGTGCTGGCGACGGATAGTTCAGGGGCAAGGTCGAGGCTGGTACTCATTCCGGCAGGCTCCTGATGCACGTGGACTGCGATGAGCGGGCATGCGCACGGGCTCGCCATCTCGTCGGTGCAGCTTGGCATCACTGGGTTCTGGGCGCGGCGGGCGGCGTTGGGCCGGCGTCGCGAGTTCTTGTGTATTTATGTTTCGTATAATTTGTATACAAAACACGAACACACAAAAGCGAGTTCCATGCCAGAGAAAAACGAAATTCAGAGTGCCACTAATTTGAATCTAAGCAGTTGAAAATTAAGTTTATGAAATGAAGGGAATATAAGTTGACCAATTGAACAGGTTTAATTTTTTAGTTGGATTATTAGTTGATCATATGGTCAGAATTAGTGGCGCGGGATGTGTAACGTATTGGGGCGTTACCCGGAAAAGTGCACACAAAAATGGCACCTATGGTGACATTCTTGTGTACAAAAAATAGCCAATTAGCCATGTGAGTGGATACATTCAGTCCATCGGCGGCAACCGCCGCTTCACCGGACTTTTCTTGATGATTGCGGTGTTGGTTTCGGCCAGCACATTGATCCGGTCGAGCAAGGTGTCGAGTTGCTCCATCGAGCGCACATGCAGCCGCGCGATGAAACAGTCCTCGCCCGTGACCTTGTCGCATTCGGTGAACTCAGGGATGGCGATGATCTGTCGCTCCACTTCCTGCAATTGCCCCGGCAGCGGGCGAATGCGTACGATCGCCTGCAGCTGGTAGCCGAAGCTGCGCGGATCGATCTCCACCGTGTAGCCGCGCAACACACCGCGTTCCTCCAGGCGGCGCAGGCGCTCGCTGACGCTGGGGGCTGAAAGGCCGCTGATCTGCGCCAACGCCTTGAGCGAGCGGCGGGAGTCTTCCATCAAGGCATTGATCAGCAGCTGGTCGATAGCGTCGGTCATGCGTACCTCGTCAGGCAAATCGGGAATGTTGCCTTGATAGTAAAGGCGAACTGGCTGATATGCCTTCGATATCCGCTGGAAGGCTTGCGGCGACCCTCCGCATACTATGACCATCATCCAAAAAGGAGGTGTGAGATGGACAGTTCACTACGCCGGGGCTCGCTGGAAATGATCGCGGCCATGCTGATTTCCGGGACCATTGGCTGGTTCGTGCTGGTCTCGGGGCAGCCGGTGCTGGAAGTGGTGTTCTGGCGCTGCGTGTTCGGTACCGGCACGCTGCTGGCGATCTGCGCGGCGTTCGGTTTTCTCAAGCCAGGCGTGATAACCCGTAGCGCATTGCTGCTGGCCATTGCCAGTGGCGTGGCCATCGTCGGCAACTGGGTATTGCTGTTCGCCTCGTATTCGAAGGCATCGATCGCCATCGGCACAGCGGTGTACAACGTTCAGCCGTTCATGCTGGTGGGGCTGGCGGCGCTGTTTCTGGGCGAGAAGATCACCCTGGCCAAGGTCACCTGGCTCAGTGTGGCGTTCCTCGGCATGCTGGCCATCGTCAGCGCCCATGGCGCGGGGCAGGCCAGTGGCGAGGACTACCTGCAAGGCATCGCCCTGGCGCTGGGCGCAGCGTTTCTCTATGCGATTGCGGCGTTGATCATCAAACGCCTGAAAGGCACGCCACCCCACCTGATCGCACTGGTCCAGGTCGCCACCGGGGTAGTGCTGCTGGCGCCCTGGGTGAAGCTGGGCGGGCTGCCCGGCGAGCCGTCGGCGCTGGCCAGCCTGGTGACCCTGGGCATGGTCCACACCGGGTTGATGTATGTGCTGCTGTACAGCGCCATCCAGCGCCTGCCCACGGCGTTGACCGGTGCGTTGTCGTTCATCTACCCGATTGCCGCGATCCTGGTCGACTGGGTGGCCTTCGGGCACCGCCTGGCGCCGTTGCAGTGGCTGGGGGTAGTGTTGATCCTGCTGGCGGCAGCAGGCATGCAGCAAGGCTGGTGGTTCCGATCTGCACAAGTACCGGCCAAGGGGTAGAATGGCGGCCTTTTCACTTGCTTGCGACCCGCCATGACCTCGCCGATGCACACCCTCGAACAGCACCTGCTCGCTGCCCTTGACCCTGCTCCTGCCGAAACCCGCCGCTTGTTCCACGGCCGCGGCCGCTGCTGGGAGGGCCTGGAGCAGGTCACGGTGGACTGGCTGCAGGGTGTGCTGTCGGTGGCGCTGTTCCGCGAACCGCCAGAGGGCCAACTGGCCGAACTGCAAGCCATGCTGCGCAACCTGGCCGAACGCCCACAATGGACTGGCCAGGCGATCCTCATCCAGCACCGTTACCTGCCTGACAGCCCGGGCCAGTGGCTGCTGGGCGAGCCCTGCCAGCAGCGCGAGGTGGTCGAGGACGGCCTGACTTATCTGCTCGACCTGGGTGTACGCCAGAACAACGGCTTGTTCCTCGACATGCGCTACGGCCGGCGCTGGGTGCGCGAGCAGGCGACGGGCAAGCGGGTATTGAACCTGTTCGCCTACACCTGCGGCTTCTCGGTCGCGGCGATTGCTGGCGGTGCCGAGCAGGTGGTGAATCTGGACATGGCCAAGTCGGCGCTGTCGCGCGGGCGCGATAACCACCGGCTGAACGGGCACGATGCCTCGCGGGTCGCCTACCTGGGGCATGAGCTGTTCAAGTCCTGGGGCAAGGTGCGCAAGTACGGGCCGTATGACCTGATCATCATCGACCCGCCGACCTTCCAGCGCGGCAGCTTCGTACTGACCCAGGACTACGCCAGGATCCTGCGGCGCTTGCCGGAGTTGCTCAGTGACGGCGGGACGGTTTTGGCGTGCGTCAACGACCCGGGGATCGGGCCGGAGTTTCTGATCGAGGGGATGGCGGAGCAGGCGCCTGAGCTGGCGTTTGTCGAGCGGCTGGAGAATCCACCGGAGTTTCCTGATGTGGACCCGGCGGGCGGGCTGAAGGCCCTGGTGTTCCGCCAGCTGTGATGTCACCTGTGCCGGCCTCTGCGCGGCTGTAGGAGCGGATTTATCCGCGAGAGGCCGGTCCTGCCTACATCAATTACTGTTGATTGGTGTAGATCTGGTCAAACACCCCACCATCGTTGAAGTGGGTCTTCTGCACGGTGCGCCAGTCACCAAAGGTTTTCTCCACCGACAGGAAGTCAACTTTCGGGAAGCGGTCAGTGTACTTGGCCAGCACTGTCGCATCACGCGGGCGCAGGTAGTTCTGCGCGGCGATTTCCTGGGCCGCCGGCGACCACAGGTATTTCAGGTATTCCTCGGCCACGGCCTGGGTACCTTTCTTGGCCACCACCTTGTCGACCACGCTCACCGGCGGTTCAGCCTCGGCCGACACGCTCGGGTAGACCACTTCGAACTGGTCGCGGCCGAACTCGCGGGCGATCATCTCGGCTTCGTTCTCGAAGGTCACCAGCACGTCGCCGATCTGGTTGGTCATGAAGGTGGTGGTGGCGGCACGGCCACCGGTGTCGAGCACTGGCGCCTGCTTGAACAGTTTGCCGACGAATTCGCGGGCCTTGGTTTCATCGCCACCTTGCTTGAGCACATAGCCCCAGGCCGACAGGTAGGTGTAGCGGCCGTTACCCGAGGTCTTGGGGTTGGGCACGATCACCTGCACGCCGTCCTTGAGCAGGTCGGGCCAGTCCTTCAGGGCCTTGGGGTTGCCCTTGCGCACGATGAACACGGTGGCCGAGGTGAACGGCGCGCTGTTGTTCGGCAGGCGGGTCACCCAGTTGTCTGGCACCAGCTTGCCGTTGTCGGCCAGGGCGTTGATGTCGGTGGCCATGTTCATGGTGATGACATCGGCCGGCAGGCCATCGATCACCGCACGCGCCTGCTTGCTCGAGCCGCCGAAGGACATCTGCACATTGACCTTCTCTTTGTGCTCGGCGTCCCAGTGCTTCTGGAATGCCGGGTTGTAGTCCTTGTAGAAATCGCGCATCACGTCGTAGGAAACGTTCAGCAGGGTCGGGGCAGCCTGGGCCAGGTTGCCGAGCGTCAGGCCGGCGGCGAGCAGCGAGGCGGTGAAGAGTTTTTTCACGTTGCGTCCTTGTGATTGTTGGCAGTTTGCCTGCGACTATAGCGGGTGGGTTTGTAGGGAATAAAGAACAAAAAAGACTTTGGTTATGCCGAGAGGTCGAGATTGGCGAGCCTATCAAAATTGCCAGGTTTCGCATCTGGAAAATGGAGGCAGACTCATGCACACCGTCTTTCAAGAGCTGCTCAAATGGAAAATCTCGGCCTGGGTCATCATGTTACGGTCTATTCACCTTACGGTTTTTCGTCCCATGCTGAAACGCTATTTCTAGGTTTCAATGGAGGTTGGGTTGAGACCTGCATCAGGGCTTATGCGCTTGGAAATGGGTACCGTTTTTATCAACCTCGATTGTCACGTTTCATCTCTGCGGACAGTTCAAGCCCTTTTGGAAAGGGCGGTGTCAATGCGTACTGTTATTGCCTGGGAGACCCGATCAACCGGCACGACCCGTCGGGGCGCGCCTCAGCGCTCTGGACGCGCGCCATGGATGCATTCCGCAGATCAAGGATCCAGCGGTTGCCGAATGAGCTACTTGAGCATGTGGCTAAGCAACTTCCGGGGCGAGATCTTGCAGCTTTTTCGCAAAGTTCGAAACGTTTGAAAGGAGTGGTATCGCCGCTGCTGGAGAAGTCTCAAGACCGATTCTGGCACAAGCTCCTCAATGAGCCCGATACTCAGGACAAGATGGTATTCGCGCTGAAAGTGAGTTTTGGATTGGAGGAAGATATTCATCCAGGTGCGGCGAACCGCTTAGGGATCACGAGGCCGCAGATGAACGATTTGATTCTGGAGTCCAATAGAAACTATTACCAGCCTCAAGTCGCCGCAATTACTGCACGTCAGGCCACCGAGGCTGCCAACCAGGCGGCGCTTCTGCGGCAGGCGCTTTTGCAACATCGGCCTATTGGGGGGATCCGCTAGAGTGCTTTCGAAATAGCGCATTTCCACACCTCGAGCAAAACGCTGCGCCAGGTTCATGCGTCTTCTTGTGGCAGGTCGGACAGGCATGTTGCAGCTGCTCGCCGCGCATGGCATTGGCCAATTCTGCAGTAAAGATCCCGGTCGGTACGGCAATGATCGAATAACCGGTGATCATCACCAGCGACGACAGCACCTGGCCCAGCGGCGTCTTCGGCACGATGTCGCCGAAGCCCACCGTGGTCAGCGTGACGATCGCCCAGTAGATGCCTTTCGGGATGCTGGTAAAGCCATGCTCGGGGCCTTCTATGACGTACATCAAGGTACCGAACACGGTGACCAGGGTCGACACGCTGACCAGGAACACGATGATCTTCTGCTTGCTGCCGCGCAATGCGTCCAGCAGGTAATGCGCCTGCTTGAGGTAGGGGCTGAGCTTGAGCACGCGGAAGATCCGCAGCATCCGGATCACCCGGATCATCAGCAGGTACTGGGCGTCGCTGTAGTACAGGGCGATGATCCCCGGCACGATCGCCAGCAGGTCGACCAGGCCGTAGAAGCTGAACGCATAGCGCAACGGCTTGGGCGAGCAGTACAGGCGGGTGAGGTATTCGGCCAGGAAGATCGCGGTGAAGCCCCACTCGATGGCGGCCAGCAGGCCGGCGTAGCCCTGGTGGACCTCGTCGATGCTGTCGAGGATGACCGTGACCAGGCTGGCCAGGATGATCAGCAGCAGGATCTTGTCGAAGCGCCGGCCGGCTACGGTGTCGGTCTGGAAGACCATGATGTAGAGGCGTTCGCGCAGGGATTGTCGAGTACTCATGGGCGTTGTTCCGAAAGCTTGGATGGCAAGACTAGATCGTCAGGAGTGGCGACAGGAAGGCTTGAGTTCAGCCTGATAAAAATGCCAGTACCGTATTGGGCAATACCTCCTCAAGATGCATGAAAACCATCACGTGGAAAAGAAGATGAATGACGTCATGCCGCATGGGGGGCAAAGAACACTTGCCTACTCAGTTTATGGCTATGTGGAGCAGAGGAAGAGCGGTTTATTGTGGTTCAACGGCCAGTTCCTGGAGAGAGGCGTGCAAGGGTATCTGCTGGGGAATGGCTATCGGCTTTATAGCCCAGTTTTGATGCGCTTTTTAAGCCCTGACAGCTTCAGCCCCTTTGCTGAAGGCGGCTGCAACGCCTATGCATACTGTAACGGCGATCCGGTAAACAAGATTGATCCGACTGGGCGGGCAGGGGGCAAGACCGGCCTGACCAAGCTGCTCAAGACCTATGGATTACCCAAAAAAGACCTCAAGCCTCACTTGAAGATGCTGACCGACCCTCGTATGAGTAAAAAGTCCATCGAAGTGGTCAGAGTACACGAACAGCAGGCAACGACTTTTGTATTTTCTTTTGATGCCGGGCGGTTCAAGGCAACAGTTGTTTCCGAAGCTCCATTTGGTGAGATCTCGGGGCACCACTTCGTAAAAGGACACATTTATGTGCCAGCCCCGCCAGGAGCAACCTATCCATTGTTGCAGTTGAGAGGGTTCACCGAGGTCGATCTGATACCTGATACCCACGCCATTTTGCCAATGCCATCATCAGTTGATCCTTCGGCAAGTTCCAGCAGCACGAGAGGCGGTACAGGTGGCTATCTGAATCTCTCTGACGCGATTTCGGGTACTCGACAGAACAGGTAAAGGCTTATCCTCGTAGATCTGCTGCGCCGTGTTTATGGGCTCGTTGTAGTAGGTGACTGCCCAAGTGCATCAGCCAGCAGGTAGCGACGAAGGGCGCGGTCAGGCCGGCCACCGGCATTAGCTTGAACAGCGGTTGCAGTAGCAGGGCCAGTGCGATTGCCAGCAACGTCACCCAAGGTTTTTCACCTTGCCTGCTGAACGCCAGCGCTGCCAACGCGGCATTGAAGCCGAACAAACCCAGCCAAGCAGCTTGCGCCTGGTCGGCGAGCAGTGCCACACCGCCGCCAATGGCCGAGCCGAGCACGGCCCACATTGCGGCATAGGGGTTGGCAATGAACATCCCGATAATGATCAGCAACCCGGCCAGCGGCTGGTCGAGCAAAAAGATCTGCCCCACGCCACGCGCCAGGGCATACGCCGGTTCTGCCTCGACGAAACCGCTGGGCGCGGGGCTTGCGAATAGCAGGACAGCCCAGCCGAGCAGCACGAACGGCGCGGTATAGGCAACCAACAGCTTGCCGCCGCGCTTGCGCCATTGGTGGGTGATGATGCTCGACAGGCCGCCGGCGGCGATGATCAGCGGCGGCAGGATCGCCGACCAGGGCAGCACGGCGCTGATCAGGATGCCGATCAGCACGCCGTTGTAGCAATACAGCCCGGCCTGGCGGTCGGCGCGGTCGTAGCCGCGGCGTTGGGCAGTGAGCAGGCCGGCGAGGGCGCCGAGCAGGGCGCCGCCGACCAGGTCGGGGGCGGTCAGCAGGATGGCCAGCAGGCAGCACAGGCCGCACAGGGGGTTGCGCAGCAGCAGCACCTGGCTGAAGCCGTTGAGCAGCGCCGTGGCCCAGTCGGGGCACGGGTTGACGAAATTCTTGGTGTACATGGGCAGTCAGCAAGGTTGATGGGGGAGCGGTGGGCCTCTTTGGGCCTCGATTTTCCGCAGTGATGTGTCACACCACCGACCCTGTTGGAGCGGGCATGCCCGCTCCAACAGGAAAGGGGTGGTGGCTTAGATCAAGTTCTCGATCCGCAGCGTGTTAGTCGAGCCCGGCTTGCCGAAAGGCACACCGGCGGTGATCAGCAGCGTGTCGCCCCGGCTGGCCATGCCTTGCGCCTGGGCGATCTCCAGGGCGGTGGACACCACCTCGTCGACCTGGCGCAGGCGGTCGTTGACCACCGAGTGCACGCCCCATGCCACGCTCAGGCGGCGGGCAGTGGCCAGGTTCGGTGTCAGGTTGAGGATCGGCGCCCGTGGCCGCTCACGCGCGGCACGCAGGGTCGATGCGCCTGACTCGCTGTAGTTGACCAGCACCGCCACCGGCAGGATGCCGCTGATACGGCGGATCGCGCAGCTGATGGCGTCCGACACAGTGGCCTCGGCCTTTGGCCGGCCGACGTCGAGCTGGGCCTGGTAGTCCGGGCCGTTCTCCACCTGGCGGATGATCTTGCTCATCATCTGCACGGCTTCCAGCGGGTAGTCACCGGAGGCGGTCTCCGCCGACAACATCACCGCATCGGCGCCTTCGGCCACCGCGTTGGCCACGTCGGTGACTTCGGCACGGGTCGGCGCTGGCGAGAAGCGCATGGATTCGAGCATCTGGGTGGCCACCACCACCGGTTTGCCCAGCTGGCGGCAGGTGCCGATGATGCGCTTCTGGATCTGCGGCACGCTTTCGGCCGGCACTTCCACGCCCAGGTCGCCACGGGCCACCATGATCGCATCGGCCAGTTCCGCGATGGCTTGCAGTTGTTCGACGGCCGATGGCTTCTCGATCTTGGCCATCAGGTAGGCGCGGTCACCGATCAGCTGGCGCGCTTCGACGATGTCTTCCGGGCGCTGCACGAACGACAGGGCCACCCAGTCCACACCCAGCTCCAGGCCGAAGGCCAGGTCGCGGCGGTCTTTCTCGGTGAGCGGGGAGAGGTCGAGCACCGCTTGCGGCACGTTGACGCCCTTGCGGTCGGACAGCTCGCCACCGTTGAGCACTTCGGTATCGATGGCGTCTGCGTGCTTGGCGGTTACCCGCAGGCGCAGCTTGCCGTCGTCGAGCAGCAGGTCCATGCCCGGCTCCAGCGCCGCGATGATTTCCGGGTGGGGCAGGTTGACCCGGCGGCTGTCACCCGGGGCCTTGTCCAGGTCCAGGCGCAGGGCCTGGCCGCGTTGCAACTGGACCTTGCCCTCGGCGAAGCGGCCGACGCGCAGCTTCGGCCCTTGCAGGTCCATGAGGATGCCCAGCGGGTAGTTCAGCTGCTGCTCGACTTCGCGGATCCACTGGTAGCGCAGGGCGTGGTCGGCGTGTTCGCCGTGGCTGAAGTTGAGGCGGAAGATGTTCACACCGGCTTCGACCAGCTGGCGGATGTCGTCGATGCCTTTGATCGCAGGGCCGAGGGTGGCGAGGATCTTTACTTTTTTATCAGGCGTCATGGTTGGGCAGTCTCGAGGATCAGGATGGCGCGGAAGTCGTTGACGTTGGTACGGGTCGGCTCTGTGACGATCAGGGCATCGAGCGCGGCGAAGTAGCCATAGCCGTTGTTGTTGTCCAGCTCATCGCTGGCCGACAGGCCCAGGGCTTCGGCGCGTGCGTAGCTGCTCGGGGTCATGTAGGCGCCGGCATTTTCCTCTGAACCGTCGATGCCGTCGGTATCACCGGCCAGGGCATACACGCCGGGCAGGCCTTTGAGGCTTTCGGTGAGGCTGAGCAGGAACTCGGCATTACGCCCGCCACGGCCATTGCCGCGCACGGTGACGGTGGTTTCACCGCCCGAGAGGATCACGCAGGGCGCCTTCAGCGGCTGGCCGTGCAGCACGATCTGCCGGGCAATGCCGGCGTGCACCTTGGCCACTTCGCGCGATTCACCTTCCAGGTCACCGAGGATCAGCGGGCTGAAGCCGGCCTGGCGGGCTTTGACCGCCGCGGCTTCGAGCGATTGCTGCGGTTTGGCGATCAGCTGGAAGTGGCTGCGGGCCAAAGCCGGGTCATCGGCCTTGACGGTTTCCGAAGCGGGGTTGTTGAGCCAGTCGATGACGGCTTTCGGCGCTTCGATGTCGTAGCGCTTGAGGATTGCCAGGGCATCGGCCGAGGTGCTCGGGTCGGCCACGGTCGGGCCGGACGCGATGACGGTGGCCAAATCACCAGGCACATCGGAAATGGCATAGGTGTAGACGGTGGCAGGCCAGCAGGCCTTGGCCAGGCGGCCGCCCTTGATCGCCGAGAGGTGCTTGCGCACGCAGTTCATCTCGCCGATGGTGGCGCCGGATTTGAGCAGCGCCTTGTTGATCTGTTGCTTGTCAGCCAGGGTCAGGCCTGCGGCTGGCAGTGCCAGCAGGGCGGACCCACCGCCGGACAGCAGGAAGATGACGCGGTCTTCTTCATTAAGGTTGCTGACCAGCTCCAGCACGCGCTTGGCCACGGCCAGGCCGGCGGCGTCGGGGACCGGGTGAGCGGCTTCGACCACCTCGATCTTCTGGCAGTTGGCGCCGTGACCGTAGCGGGTCACGACCAGCCCGGAGACGTCGCCCTGCCAGCTTTTTTCGACCACTTCGGCCATGGCGGCTGCGGCCTTGCCGGCGCCGATGACGATGACCCGGCCGCTACGGTCGGCGGGCAGGTAGGGTTCGAGCACCTGGCGTGGGTGGGCGGCGGCGATGGCTGTGTCGAACAGGTCGCGGAGAAGTTTTTGCGGATCGACCGACATGGCAGGCTCCCATTTATTGTTGTTCTGCAGAATCAAAAACGCCCCTGGAACTGCCTCCGTGCAGGCCGAACCAGGGGCGGGTGTTGCTCGGTACCACTGATGGGCCTGTGGTCGCAGGTTCATCAGTGCTGGCTGCTTCGCGGGTGAACCCGCTCCCACAGAATGACCGCAGCCCTCAGGCCTGTAGAGCACCTGTAGGAGCGGGTTTACCCGCGAAGTGGCCAGTAAGGCTTGACGATTATTTGTCGTCGCGGATCGAGAAGTTGGCCATGTGCTCCAGGCCTTTGATCAGCGCCGAGTGGTCCCAGTTGCCGCCACCCAGGGCCTGGCAGGTGTTGAACACTTGCTGGGCATTGGAGGTGTTGGGCAGGTTGATGCCCAGTTCCTTGGCGCCTTGCAGGGCCAGGTTGAGGTCCTTCTGGTGCAGGTTGATGCGGAAGCCTGGGTCGAAGGTGCCTTTGATCATGCGCTCGGCGTGCACTTCGAGGATCTTCGACGACGCGAAGCCGCCCATCAGGGCTTCACGCACCTTGGCTGGGTCGGCGCCGTTCTTGGCGGCGAACAACAGGGCTTCGGCAACGGCCTGGATGTTCAGGGCGACGATGATCTGGTTGGCAACCTTGGCGGTCTGGCCGTCACCGTTGCCACCGACGCGGGTGATGTTCTTGCCCATGGCTTCGAACAGCGGCAGGGTGCGCTCGAAGGCTTTCGGGCAGCCGCCGACCATGATGCTCAGGGTCGCGGCCTTGGCCCCGACTTCGCCGCCGGACACCGGGGCGTCCAGGTAGGCAGCGCCAGTGGCTTTGATCTTCTCGGCGAAGGCTTTGGTGGCGGTAGGGGAGATCGAACTCATGTCGATCACTACCTTGTTCGGGCCCACGCCTTCGGCGACGCCGTTTTCACCGAACAGGACGCTTTCGACCTGTGGGGTATCCGGCACCATGATGATGATGAACTCGGCTTCCTGGGCCACTTCCTTCGGGTTGGCCAGGGCCACGGCGCCAGCGGCGATCAGGTCGGCCGGTGCCGCGTCGTGGTGGGTGGAAACGAAGATGCTGTGGCCTGCTTTCTGCAGGTTCTGCGCCATGGGCTTGCCCATGATGCCAGTGCCGAGGAAACCGATTTTAGCCATGAGAAATTACCTCTTTTGTATTTGTTGAATCTCGATTGAGCAAGCGGTGCAGGCCCTTTGTGGGAGCGGGTGTCTCACAGAGGCTGTCGCTTGGCGCTCAGATCGCGTTGTGCGTTTTCAGCCAGCCCAGGCCCGCTTCGGTGGTGGTCAGCGGCTTGTATTCCGCGCCCACCCAGCCTTGGTAGCCGATGCGGTCCAGGTGCTCGAAGAGGAAGCGGTAGTTGATCTCGCCGGTGCCGGGTTCGTTGCGGCCCGGGTTATCGGCCAGCTGGATGTGGTTGATCAGTTTCAGGTTGGCTTCCATGGTGCGAGCCAGGTCACCTTCCATGATCTGCATGTGGTAGATGTCGTATTGCAGGAACAGGTTGTCGCTGCCGACTTCGGCCTGGATTTCCAGCGCCTGTTTCGTGGTGTTCAGGTAGAAGCCAGGGATGTCGCGGGTGTTGATCATTTCCATGACCAGGCGGATACCCGCAGCTTTCAGCTTGTCGGCGGCGTAGCGCAGGTTTTCCACGAAGGTCTTGCGCACGTCGGCGCACTGCAGGCCTTG
The DNA here is from genome assembly GCF_021602465.1 of Pseudomonas urethralis. NCBI lineage: Bacteria > Pseudomonadati > Pseudomonadota > Gammaproteobacteria > Pseudomonadales > Pseudomonadaceae > Pseudomonas > Pseudomonas urethralis. Next base: position 205,838 of record NZ_BQIJ01000001.1, on the reverse strand, counting down.
TGGACGAATGCCGGCCAGGGCGTTGACCTGGGTGTTGCCCAGGACCTTGGCGTATTCGATGGCCTTGTCTACGCCGGCGCGGAACTCTTCGACGCGGTCTGGGTGGCAGGTGATACCACGCTCACCTTTCGACCAATCGCCGGCCGGCAGGTTGAACAGCACCTGAGTCAGGCCATTGGCGTCCAGTTGCTGCTTGATTTCGGCAGCACTGAAATCGTATGGGAAGAGGTATTCGACACCGCTGAAACCAGCGTCGGCGGCAGCCTTGAAGCGGGCCAGGAAGTCCTGTTCGGTGAACAGCATGGACAGGTTGGCAGCGAAGCGAGGCATGGGTTGTCTCCTTGCGATGAAGGCCCCCGGGGCAAGCCTGGGGGCGTCAGGCGATCAGTCCAGCAGCGAGATGGCGGTTGGCGCGTCGTTACCGACCAGGGCCAGGTCTTCGAACTCGTTGACCGCATTGATCTCGGTGCCCATGGAAATGTTGGTCACACGTTCGAGGATCACTTCGACCACGACCGGTACGCGGAACTCTTCGGCCATCTTCTGTGCCTTGAGCAGGGCTGGGGCGATCTCAGCCGGCTCGAACACACGGATGGCCTTGCAGCCCAGGCCTTCGACCACGGCGACGTGGTCGACACCGTAGGTGGCAGCGTCGGTCGAGTTGATGTTCTCGAACGCCAGTTGTACACAGTAATCCATGTCGAAGCCACGCTGTGCCTGACGGATCAGGCCCAGGTAGGCGTTGTTCACCAGCACGTGAACGTACGGCAGGTTGAATTGCGCACCGACGGCCAGTTCTTCGATCATGAACTGGAAGTCATAGTCACCCGAGAGCGCGACCACCTTGCGCTTAGGATCGGCTTTGACCACGCCCAGCGCGGCAGGGATGGTCCAGCCCAGCGGGCCGGCTTGGCCGCAGTTGATCCAGTGGCGTGGCTTGTACACGTGCAGGAACTGCGCACCGGCGATCTGCGACAGGCCGATGGTGCTGACGTAGCAGGTGTCCTTGCCGAACACCTGGTTCATCTCTTCGTACACGCGCTGCGGCTTGACCGGCACGTTGTCGAAGTGGGTCTTGCGCTGCAGGCTCGCCTTGCGCTGCTGGCAGTCTTCCAGCCAGGCCTTGCGGCACTTCAGCTTGCCAGCGGCTTTCCATTCGCGGGCCACTTCGAGGAACACGTCCAGGGCCTTGCCAGCGTCGGAAACGATACCCAGGTCCGGCGTGAACACGCGGCCAATCTGGGTCGGTTCGATGTCCACGTGCACGAACTTGCGGCCTTCGGTGTAGACGTCGACGGAACCGGTGTGGCGGTTGGCCCAGCGGTTACCGATACCGAACACCAGGTCGGATTTCAGCAGGGTAGCGTTGCCGTAGCGGTGCGAGGTCTGCAGGCCGACCATGCCGACCATCTGTGCGTGGTCGTCCGGGATGGTGCCCCAGCCCATCAGGGTCGGGATTACCGGTACGCCGGTCAGTTCGGCGAACTCGACCAGCTTGTCGCTGGCGTCGGCATTGATGATGCCACCACCGGCTACCAGCAGCGGGCGCTCGGCGTCATTGAGCAGGGCCAGGGCTTTTTCGGCCTGTACACGGGTGGCGGACGGCTTGTTGATTGCCAGTGGCTCATAGGCGTCGATGTCGAATTCGATTTCGGCCATCTGCACGTCGAACGGCAGGTCGATCAGCACCGGGCCTGGGCGGCCGGTGCGCATTTCATAGAAGGCCTTCTGGAAGGCGTAGGGCACTTGGCCCGGCTCCAGAACGGTGATGGCCCATTTGGTGACTGGCTTGACGATATTGGTGATATCGACCGCCTGGAAGTCTTCCTTGTGCAGGCGGGCACGGGGTGCCTGGCCAGTGATGCAAAGGATCGGGATGGAGTCGGCCGAGGCGCTGTACAGGCCGGTGACCATGTCGGTGCCGGCTGGGCCGGAGGTACCGATGCACACGCCGATGTTGCCTGGGTTGGCCCGGGTGTAGCCCTCGGCCATGTGCGAGGCGCCTTCGACGTGACGAGCGAGGACGTGATCGATGCCACCGACTTTCTTCAGGGCCGAATACAGCGGGTTGATGGCAGCCCCCGGGATGCCGAACGCGGTATCTACACCTTCACGGCGCATGACCAGAACGGCTGCATCGATTGCTCTCATTTTGCTCATGGTTTGTGCCTCATTGATTTTGTAATTGTATACAACTTGCTTTGTGCCAGAGTGTATTCATGGCTGACCGCTCAGGTCAACGGGTTTTCGTCGGACACGATTCCTTTCGTTCGAGCGCCCGTGAAAACGATGGTTTGCGGTCTCGCATACGATCGTTTCAATTTATTGTATACAAAAAATAATCCAGTTGTGTTCTATTGGCTCATCGATTTTTCACCTGCCCTCAGGGCTTCTCACAACAAGAAGAGGACCTTTCCATGAACGCTTTGAACCTGAAAGTCGCTGTCAGCCTGGTGAACGCCGCGTTGGCGGCGGGCCGCGCGATCAATGCCGCACCCCTGACCGTGGCCGTGCTGGATGCCGGCGGGCACCTGCTGGCCTTGCAGCGCGAGGACGGCGCCAGCTTGATTCGCCCGGAAGTGGCCACCGGCAAGGCCTGGGGTGCGATTGCCCTGGGCAAGGGCTCGCGCCTGCTGGCGCTGGATGCGCAGCAACGGCCGGCGTTTTTCGCCGCGTTGAACGGCTTGGGCGAGCGGCCGGTGGTGCCGGCGCCGGGTGGCGTGCTGATTCGTGATCAGGATGGCAAGGTGCTGGGCGCTGTGGGGATCAGCGGCGATACATCGGATATCGACGAGCAATGCGCGATCAGTGCGATCGAAGAGGTGGGGCTGAAGGCGGATGCGGGGGTAGCGGCTTAATTCTCTGCTGCCTGTTCCGGCGTATCGCGGATAAATCCGCTCCTACAGGCCTGCTCGGGCGTATCGCGGATGAATCCGCTCCTACAGGCCTGTTCCGGCGTATCGCGGATGAATCCGCTCCTACAGGCCTGTTCGGGCATATTGCGGATAAATCTGCACCTACAGGCTGTGGTGATTCTTGTAGGAGCGGATTTATCCGCGATGAATCCAGCGCCGTCTTTCAGGCTGCCTCAGGCTCACAGCCCTTGAGCACCATGCGAATGATGGTATCGGCCGCAGCATCGTAATCGCTGTCGGCCAGCCTGGCCTTGCCGGTCACCGCCGAAATCTGCCAATCGAAATCGGCATAGGTCTGGGTCGCGGCCCAGATGCTGAACATCAGGTGGTGGGCATCGACATGGGCGATCTGCCCGCGGTCGATCCAGCGCTGGATGCACTCGATGTTGTGCCGGGCTTGCTCGTTCAACTGTTCCACCTGGCTTGGCGACAGGTGCGGTGCGCCATGCATGATTTCGCTGGCGAACACCTTCGAGGCATGGGGCAGGTCACGCGAAATGCGGATCTTCGAGCGGATGTACGCACTCAATACTTCTTTCGGATCACCGTCGGCATTGAACGGCGTCGATGCCTGCATGATCGGCGCGATGATGCTCTCCAGGACCTCGCGGTAGAGATTGTCCTTGGATTTGAAGTAGTAATACACGTTCGGCTTGGGCAGGCCGGCCTTGGCGGCGATGTCACTGGTCTTGGTGGCGGCGAAGCCCTTGTCGGCGAATTCTTCACTGGCTGCGCGCAGGATCAGTTCCTTGTTGCGCTCGCGAATGGTGCTCATGGTCAGGGATCTTCCTCGTGTCTGGCCACCTCTAAGAGGGATCGGGCATGGTAGCACCGCGCCCGACGGGCGCTCAAGGCAGGGGCTTTGGGCTAGAATCCGGCAAATCGACTCATTCGGATGCAAAAAAATGGCAGGAAGCAGTTTACTGGTACTGATCGACGATATCGCCACGGTGCTCGACGATGTGTCGGTGATGACCAAGGTTGCGGCGAAGAAGACCGCAGGCGTGCTGGGCGACGACCTGGCCCTCAATGCCCAGCAGGTCACCGGTGTGCGCGCCGATCGCGAGCTTCCGGTGGTTTGGGCGGTGGCCAAGGGCTCGTTGGTGAACAAGGCGATTCTGGTGCCGGCGGCGCTGTTGATCAGCGCGTTCATCCCTTGGGCGGTGACGCCACTGCTGATGCTTGGCGGCGCCTACCTGTGCTTCGAAGGCTTCGAGAAGCTGGCGCACAAGTTTCTGCACAGCAAGGAAGAGGACGCGCTGCATCACGAGGCACGCAAGGAGGCTGTGGCCGATGCCGCTGTCGACCTCGTAGCGTTCGAGAAAGCCAAGGTCAAGGGCGCGGTGCGTACCGACTTCATCCTCTCCGCCGAAATCATCGCCATTACCCTGGGTATCGTCGCTGACACGCCGCTGACGCAGCAAATCATCGTGCTGTCGGGCATCGCGGTGGTCATGACCATCGGTGTGTATGGCCTGGTGGGGGGGATCGTCAAGCTGGACGACCTGGGGCTGTGGATGACCCAGAAGTCTTCAGCGCTGTCTCGTTCGATCGGCAATGGCATCCTGCGAGCCGCGCCCTACATGATGAAGAGCCTCTCGGTGATCGGTACTGCGGCGATGTTCCTGGTCGGCGGCGGGATTCTGGTACACGGCGTGGTGCCCCTGCACCATGCGATCGAGGCCTTCAGCGAGGGGCGCGGTGGGTCGCTGACCAGCGGTTTGCTCAACGGCCTGGCCGGTGTGCTGGCCGGGGGTGTGGTGCTGGCGGTGGTGGCTGTTGCGGGTAAACTGTGGCGGGCGCTGCGGCCCGCCACATGAGGGCTCACTTGCCGGCAGCGATGCCTTGCTCTTCGGGTTTCCAGGTCAGCAGGCCCTGGCTGAAGCCGTAGGCCGCACTCTGGTAATAGGCGATTGCCCGGCGGATCAGAGGGTTGTCGCTGGCAACCATGGTTTCCCGGCTCTTGCCAAGCGCGTCTTCATGCACACGCATGCCGCCACGCGGGCTGAGAATGGCCAGGTCGTTGCCGTCGAATAGCCCCAGGTGCTGGTAGTTGCCGATCAGCACCCGTGGTGGCAGGTCATCTTGCTTGAGCAGGTCGCGGCCGAAGAAGGTCGAGGTGTAGTCGAAGTTGAGCAGGCCCAGCAGGGTCGGGGCCAGGTCGATCTGGCTGGCCAGCTTGCTGTCTTCGCGGGGCTCGATCATTTTTGGCGCATAGATCCACAGCGGGATCTGGTAGTTGTTCACCGGCAGGTCCTCGACCCCGGCACTGCCGGCCGTGTGGTCGGCGACAAACACGAACAATGTGTTGTCGAACCATGGCTTGCCCTTGGCTTCCTTGAGGAACTGAGCGATGGCATGGTCGGTGTACTTCACCGCGCCTTCGCGGCCGTCGCCTGACGGAATGTCGATGCGGCCGTCCGGGTAGGTGTAGGGGCGGTGGTTCGAAGTGGTCATCAGCTGCAGGAAGAACGGCTTCTGCCGGGCGTAATCGGCATCGGCCAGCTTGAGGGTCTGCCGGTACAGGTCCTCGTCGGCCATGCCCCAGGCATTCTTGAAACTGATTTCGCTTTCATCGACGCTGCTCTGGTCGACGATGCGGTAGCCGTTGCCGCTGAAAAACGCATTCATGTTGTCGAAGTAGCCGCGCCCGCCGTAGACGAATACTGCGTCATAGCCTTTGGCGGTCAGTTGCTGGCCAAGACTGGCGTAGCCGCTTTCGCGGCCGATGCGCTTGACGATCGAGCGGCCCGGGGTAGGCGGGATCGACAGGGTGATGGCTTCCAGGCCGCGGTCGGTACGGGTGCCAGTTGCATAGAAATTGTTGAAGTACAGGCTCTCGCGGCGCAGGGCATCGAGGTTCGGCGTGAGGTTGCGCGCATCACCGTTGCTGCCCATGTACTTGGCGCTGAAGCTTTCGATGGTCACCAGGATGATGTTGGGCGTGCGCTGTTCACCGTTGGCATTGATGTGGCGGCGGATGTCCTGGGGTTCCTGGCCCTGGAACTGTGCATGGGGTTCGGCCAGCTCCTGGTGCATCTGCGCGCCGACTTCACCGGCGCCGAGGCTGGCGTAGAACTGGCTGTAGTCCAGTTCGTTGTTACGGAAGGCGGCGAAGAACTGGTACGGGCCGTTGCTGGCCAGCTCGCGCTGATAGGCATTGCCGCCCTGGCCGCGTGGGAACTGCTGGTCGATCACCACGATGTTCAGGCCGACCAGTACGGCCAGCACAGCCAGCCCGGACACGCGCTGGCGCGAGGTGGCGGCGGGTCCGGCGAGGGCCTGGGCCAATGGCTTGCGCAACACCAGGGCAAGCAGGACCGCAGCCACCGCGATGCCGCTGAGCAATGCGGGCAGTGGGTAGGATTCGCGGATGTTGTCCAGCACTTCCTTGGAATAGACCAGGTAGTCGACAGCGATGAAGTTGAAGCGTACGCCGAATTCGTCCCAGAACAGCCACTCGGCCACGGCAACGAACAGCATCACGAACAGGCTGACCGCCAGCAAGCCGCGAAGCAGCCAATGGTGGGCACGCGAGCGCCACAATCTGTTTGGGCACAGCGCCAGGTACAGGCCCAGCGGCAAGGCCGTGTAGATGAGGAAGCTCAGGTCGTAGATCGCCCCGTCAAAGAAGATCGAAAAATAGTTGCCGCTGAACTCATTCATATGAGTGAACAGCAATAACAAGCGTGTCAGCAGGAAGATGCCGAACCAGGTTGAGCAAAGCAACAGCAGATAGCGCCAGGGCGCAGGTAGGGGAGTACGCATCTAGTTAACCTGTTTTCTTTCTTGGGGGTGCGAGGTCAACTAGTCTAGTGGAAAAATTGCAAAAATATTGTCAAAAATTCTTCGTGCAGGCGAAAGCGATGGCTTTATAGTCGTAACTTGCGATTTCAGAGTTGATGGGAAGGAAAACACATGTTTGGTGTGCTGACTTACGACGCCTATCACCTGGCCCTGTACCTGCTCACGGCGCTTGCCTGGGGGGCTCTGGGGCTTGGCGTTCAGGCGCTTTGGAAGTGTTGCGCGATGCTCGGCTTGGTCTTGGCGATCAAGTCGATAGTGCTGTTGCTGGATATCTCCAGGGTCATACCGCACCACCACGTGGAGTTGGTATTGCTGGTATTTGGAATCGTGCTGCCGGTGGGAATTTTTCTGACCTGTAAGGCAATTTCTATTTTAAGTAAGACAGTGCTGAAAAGATTGTAAGTTAAAGCTTACAAATCAGGACTATGACGGCGCCGTCAGGTAACGGCGCGGTCACGTTTCAGCCGATCAGAAGTGCACTTTCACCAGGAAACTCATGGTGTTCTGGTCGGTGGTGAAGCCATCACTGTCCTTGATGCCGTACTTGTCTTTCCAGTAATCGTATTCGACACCGACATACAGCTGCTTCTCGCCCAGGTGCAGGGCCTTGCCCAGGTCGTACTTGATCTGCGGGTTGAAGTGCAGGTTGGCGTGGTAAGTACCGTGACGGTTCTCGTCGTTGTCGACGACCCAGTCCATGAAACCGTCGATCAGCACATCGGAGTCACCGACCGGAATGGTGTAGGACCAGACCGGAGTGATCTGCCAGACATTGTTACCCGCGCGGCTGCCTTCAGGCATGCGGTTGTAGAAGTTGAGCTGGAAATAGTCGAAGCCCGGAATGTTCAGGTCGAAGCCCGGGCCGATCAGGTACGACTCGACGTCACCCTCACCAAACTCGTAGGTCGCGGCCAGCAGCACGTCCTTGACCGGGCCAAACTCAAGCTTCTGGTCGAAAATCTTGCCAAACGACAGGCGCGGGCTGAATTCGCCGTAGTAGCTGTTGGGGCCGTTGTTGGCGTCCTTCTTGCCCTGGTAGAAAATCTTGTCGACGAAGAAGAAATTGTCGCCGTACTTCCAGCCATCGGCATGCTCGAAGGTGAAGGTTTGCTGGATCTCTGGGTTGACCTTGAAGTTCTTGCCCCACAGGTAGGTCAGGCTGTTGTTCTGCCACTGCAGCAGGTCGCCGGCGAAGGTGGTGCCGCAGGCCAGCAGGCCGCCCGCGAGAATCAGGCTGTTGATGGTACGCATTGCGAGTGTCGCTCCCTTGATTGATCTGTTGTCAGCGCTCGTTGGCGCTTTTTTGTCTTTTGAGTCAGCTTTTTTCGATTGGCCACAACTGTTTGGCAAGAGCTGCGCCAACTTTTCGGGGTTAGCTGCTACCTTCCTGCTCGACTCGTTCTGAACGGATGAAAATGGGTATTTCAGGCTGGCAACACGTCGGCCAACCGCCCGAATTCATTGACTGAGCGGTCAGTAAACGCCGGCAGAATCCCTTGTGCCGTGATCGAGGGGGCGCGCAGATTACTGGCTTGCGCGCCGCGCCTCAAGTGCTCCGTCCTGGAGCACGGTGATTCAAACTTGGGCGTTTGGTCAGATTTTCAGAAGTGTACTTTGATCAGCGCGCTGGCGACACTTTGATTACTGTCCAGATTGCCGCGGCTGTCGATGCCGTACTTGTCTTTCCAGTAGCTGTATTCGAAGCCGACGTAGAGCTGTTTGGCACCGATATTCAGGGCCTTGCCCAGGTCATACTTGACCTGCGGGTTGAAGTGCAGGTTGGCATGGTAGGTGCCACGTTTGTTCTGGTCGTTGTCGGTGACCCAGTCCATGTAACCGTCGATCAGAATGTCGGATTTGCCCACAGGGATGGTGTAGGACCAGCCGGGGGTAATCTGCCAGACGTTGTCACCGGGGCGGCTGCCTTCGGTGTTGCGCACATAGAAATTCAGGGTGAAGTAGTTGAAGCCGGGAATGTCCAGGTCGAAGCCGGGGCCGATCAGGTAGGCCTCGTTGTCGCCTTCGCCGCGTTCGTAGGTCATGGCCAGCAGCACGTCCTTGACCGGGCCAAAGGCGAGCCTCTGGTCGAAGATCTTGCCGAACGACAGGCGCGGGCTGAACTCACCGTAGTAGGTGGTCACGCCTTTGCCGGGGTCGGGTTTGCCGTTGTAGAAGATCTTGTCGACGAACATGAACGTGTCGCCGTACTTCCATTTGTTGGCATGCTCGAAGGTGACGGTCTGCTGGATGCTCGGGTTGACCTTGAAATCCTTGCCATACAGGTAGGTCAGGCTTTCGCCGTGCCACAGCAGCCAATCGCCTGCATGGGCGGGGAGGGTGGCCAGCAGGCTGCTGCCCAGCAGCAGGCTTGATGCGATGCGCTTCATGTCGTGATTCCCGGACTTATTGTTTTTGTTGGCGGTTTATTCGGCGCGCAGGCGCCCCGAGCGGCCCATTCCGGCGGGCCGACGGTGAAACGGTTACTACGGAATGTGAGCAGGGGCGGCACACTGCGCCGCCCCGCTCAGGGCTCAATGCTGGTGGCAGGCGTCGTTATGCACGGCGCGCTCGGCACCACCCAGGATGTTGAACAGCACGTTGAGCACCAGGGCACTGACCGTGGCCATGGCGATCCCGCTGTGGGTGATGGGTTCCATCCACTGCGGCATTTGTGCGAAGAACTCCGGCTTGACCACGGGGATCAGGCCAAAGCCGACGCTCACCGCCACCAGCAGCTGGTTGCGGCGGTCGCCGATGTCGGCTTCCTGGAGGATCTTGATCCCGGTGGCGGTGACCATGCCGAACATGGCGATGGACGCGCCGCCCAGCACCGCAGGCGGGATCGAGGCGATCAGGAAGGCCGCCTTGGGCAGCAGGCTGAGCATGATCAGCAGGGCACCGGCCATTACTGTGACGTAACGGCAACGCACGCCGGTCATCTGCACCAGGCCGATGTTCTGGGCGAACGATGAGTGGGTGAAGGTGTTGAAGAAGCCGGCGACGAACGACGCACCGGCATCGCACAGCAGGCCGCGACGCAGCATCCCAGGTGTCACTTCGCGGTCTGTCACCTTGCCCAGGGCGAGGAACATGCCCGTCGACTCGACGAAGATGATCACCACCACCAGGCACATCGACAGGATCGGCGCCAGGCTGAAGGTCGGCATGCCGAAGTGCAGTGGCGTCACCACTTGCAGCCACGGCGTGTCGCCCAGGCCCGACAGGTCGACCATGCCGATGGAGCCAGCCAGGATGTAGCCAAGGCCCATGCCCACCAGCACCGACACGTTGACCCAGAAGCCGCGCATGAAGCGGTTGATCAACAGGATGACTGCCAGCACCAGGCCAGCCACCAGCAGGTAGATCGGCGAACCGAAGGTGGTGGCGTCCTGGCCACCACCGGCCCAGTTGACCGCTACGGGGAACAGCGACAGGCCAATCGAGGTGATCACCGTACCGGTGACCAGGGGCGGGAAGAAGCGTACGACCTTGGACATGAACGGCGCGATCAGCATGCCGAAGAACCCGGCAGCGATGGTCGCGCCGAAGATCCCTTGCAGGCCGACGCCCGGCATGCCGGCCATGGCCACCATGCTGCCGACGGCAGCAAAACTGGCACCCATCATCACCGGCATGCGGATCCCCACCGGGCCGATACCGAACGACTGGATGATGGTAGCGACACCGGCCACCAAAAGGTCGGCGTTGATCAGGAAAGCAACTTCTTCACGGGACAAACCAGCGGCCTGGCCGATGATCAGAGGGACGGCGATCGCCCCCCCGTACATCAGCAACACATGTTGCAGGCCAACCAGGATCAGTTGGAACAGGGGCAGAGGCTGTCGCGGCGGCGCAACTGGGATGTACGCCTTGCGTGACTCGGACATGCAGCACCTCGAGTTTTGTTTTTATTCTCGGATCCAAGCGCCGGTCGCAAGCGGCGGGCCAAGGCAGCCCGGGTTTCCCGCCAGCAGTCGAACGCTCGATGCTTGCTTGTTGCGTATGTCTTGAAGCAGAGGCCGGGTCAGCCGGCCTCTTCGCGGGCAAGCCCACCCCCACAGGGGGAGCGGGCTGCCCGATGGATCAGTTGACCTGAGCGCCTTTGGCGATCCAGTCACCGACGAGCTTGCGCTCTTCGGCGGTCATCTGGGTGATGTTGCCCAGCGGCATGATCTGGCTGGCGACCGCTTGCGCCTGAATGCGCGCGGCCTGGGCCTGGATCTGCTGCGGGGTGTCGAACATCACGCCGGCCGGTGCTGCGCTGAACAGTGGGCTGGTCGGTTTAGACGAGTGGCACACGCTGCAGCGTTCCTGGATGACTTTATGGATCTTCTCGAAGTCGCCACCGGCGGCCTGAGCCGTTGCCTGGACCGGGGCCTCGGCGGGTGCGGCTGGCGCTTCGGCGGCCTTGGCGGCTTCCTCGGCACGCAGTTCGGCGGCGGTCTTGCCCCCGACGGCGGTGGCTGGCAGTGGCTGGTACTCGACCTTCGCTGCGGCCTGCTCAGGGCTGACGGCCATTGGCTTGGGACCGGTGACGTAGGCCAGGCAGATCATCGCCAGGGCACCGACCGGCAGGGTCCAGGCGTACTTGTTGCTGTCGTGGCGGGTGTTGAAGTAGTGGCGGATCAGAACCGCGGCTACTGCGATACCGGCCAGGATCAGCCAGTTGTACTGGCTACCGTAGGTGCTCGGGAAGTGGTTGCTGATCATGATGAACAGCACCGGCAGGGTGAAGTAGTTGTTGTGACGCGAGCGCAGCAGGCCCTTGGCCGGCAGTACCGGGTCCGGTGTCTGGTTGTTCTCGATCGCCGCTACCAGCTGGCGCTGGGCCGGCATGATGATGCGGAACACGTTGCCGACCATGATGGTGCCGATGATCGCGCCGGTGTGCAGGTACGCACCACGGCCGCTGAACACCAGGCTGAAGCCGAAGCAGGCGGCAATGATCAGAACGAACAGCACGGCGCCGAGCAGGGCAGGGTGCTTGCCCAGCGGCGAGTCGCACAGGAAGTCGTAGATGAACCAGCCGGCGACCAGCGAACCGATACCAATGGCCACGCCTTCGGCACCGCTCAGGGTGCTGCCGGGTGCCAGCAGGTATAGGCTCGGGTTCCAGTAGAACACCACGCACAGCAGGGCGATACCGGACATCCAGGTGAAGTAGGCTTCCCATTTGAACCAGTGCAGGTTCTCGGGCATTTTCGGGGGGGCGAGCTTGTATTTCTCCAGGTGGTAGATACCACCGCCGTGAATCGCCCAGAGATCACCCGACAACCCATCGCGCGGGTTGCTTCGGTTCAGGTGGTTCTCCAGCCAGACGAAGTAGAACGATGCACCGATCCAGGCCACGCCGGTGATCATGTGAACCCAGCGAATGCTCAGGTTCAGCCATTCGTGAAGGTGTGCTTCCACAGTATGTACCTCTGCCGATCACCGTGAACGATGACCGACCTTTTCTTATTGGTGGGGATTGAGGATCAGCATCTGTTCCTCGGTGAAGTAATGCTCATCGCAGTTGTTGCCAGAACCGCTGCGATCAACCACCAGGAAGTCATCCCGCTTTTCGATCGTCAGCACCGGGTGGTGCCAGACGCCGCGATGGTAATTAACGCCCTGCCTGCCGTTACTACGGAAGGCACGGACCAAGCCTGATACAGGTGCATCGCCAACGGGCGCGACCACGATCAGAAAGGGGTTGCCGAGCAGCGGGATGAAAGCCTGGCTGCCCAGCGGATGGCGTTCCAGCATGCGCACGGTCAACGGCATGTCCTGCGCGTCGGCGCGGAAGATGCTGATGATCGCCTTGTCTTCGGGCTCGGCGGTCTCGACCGTGGCGAGCTTGTGGAAGCGCATGGTCGAGCCGTTGTTGATCATGAAGTGATCGCTGCCGTCGGTTTCGATCACGTCTCCGAATTCGGCGAAGGCTTCTTTGGTCAGGGGCTCGATCATCAGGGTGCGCATGCGGATATCTCTTCTATTGTTCGATGTGCTGAATAAGGTTCGGCGGTTGCTTACAGCTGCAACAGGCGGAACAGGGCGATCAGGTTGATCTGCGCCAGGGCTTCCTTGAATTCGGCATCGGCATCGTTATGGATGCGTTTTTCGAAGGAGGCGAGGATCTGGTGCCGGTTGCTGCCTTTCACTGCCATGATGAACGGGAACTGGAACTTGGCTTTGTAGGCGTCATTCAGCTCGGTGAAACGGGCGAACTCTTCGGCGGTGCACTGGTGGATACCGGCGCCGGCCTGCTCATTGGTGCTCGATTCGGTCAGCTCGCCCTGGATGGCGGCCTTGCCGGCCAGGTCCGGGTGAGCGTTGATCAGCGCCAGCTGATCAGCGTGGTTGGCGCTGAGCAGAATGTCGCTCATGCGCTGGTGCAGCGCCTCGATCTCGTCCAGTTCGCCCAGCTGGCCCAGGTCGTAGGCTTTTTCGGCGACCCATGGCGAGTGCTCATAGATGTCGGCGAACGCCGCGACGAAGGCGTCACGGGACAGCGTGGAGGGCTTGAGGGTCTTGAAGGCGGTCATCAGGCGTTCTCTTTCTTGTACGGGTGGGTTGCATGCCAGTGGCGGGCGATGTCCACGCGGCGGGCGAACCAGACCTGGTCGTGGCTCTTGGCGTAGTCGACGAAGCGCTTGAGCGCAGCCAGGCGCGCCGGGCGGCCGACCAGCCGGCAGTGCAGGCCGATGGACAGCATCTTCGGCGCTTCGGCGCCTTCGGCGTACAGCACGTCGAACGCGTCTTTGAGGTACTGGAAGAACTGCTCGCCGCAGTTGAAGCCCTGCACCTGGGTGAAGCGCATGTCGTTGGTGTCCAGGGTGTACGGGATCACCAGGTGCGGCTTGCCGGTCGGGTTGTTCGGCTCCCAGTACGGCAGGTCGTCGTCATAGGTGTCGCTGTCATAAAGGAAGCCACCTTCCTCCATGACCAGGCGGCGGGTGTTCGGGCCGGTGCGGCCGGTGTACCAGCCCAGAGGGCGCTCGCCGGTGATTTCGGTGAGGATGCGGATGGCTTCGAGCATGTGCTCGCGCTCCTGGGCCTCGTCCATGTTCTGGTAGTCGATCCAGCGGTAGCCGTGGCTGCAGATCTCGTGGCCGGCTTCGGCCATGGCGCGGATCACATCGGGGTGGCGCTGGGCGGCCATGGCCACGGCGAAGATGGTCAGCGGCACACCGCTGTCCTTGAACAGCTTGAGCAGGCGCCAGACGCCAGCGCGGCTGCCGTACTCGTACAGCGATTCCATGCTCATGTTGCGCTGGCCCTGCAACGGCTGGGCAGCGACCATTTCGGAGAGGAAGGCTTCGGACTCTTTGTCACCGTGCAGAATGTTGCGTTCGCCACCTTCCTCGTAGTTGAGGACGAAAGACAGCGCGATGCGAGCGTTGCCCGGCCATTGCGGGTGAGGAGGGTTGTTGCCGTAACCGATCAGGTCGCGAGGATAGTCAGCGCTCACTGCAGTCTTCCTTCTTGTGTGTTAGTGCGGGGTGGGCGGGCCGCGTCGGGATGTCGCACCACCGGATGGGCTGATTGTATACAACTTCTGAAATCTTTTGTAAGCCTGTTTTTCCGCATTTCTTCCCATTTGTCGCTTGAACGCTCTAGTGAAGACTGTTGCAAGAAACCTGCCTGTTTGGTCAGTTAATGCGGTTGGGCTCTGCACGGTGCCTGTAGTTGCGACTGATGGCCGGTTTGCCGGGGCTGAGACGGAAGGGATCAAAAAAATTGTGTACAATCTGAAGTTGAAATGTCTTAATAGCCTTCATTCCCCGCACAGTGCGGGCCCCATCCTGGGGCGGCTGTGTATTTTTTGCCCATAGAGTGAACAAGAGGCGACAAGCAGATGGGACGTTTGACCACACACGTACTGGATGCCGCGCATGGCTGCCCAGGCAGCTCGATCAAGGTCGAGCTGTACCGCGTCGAAGGCCAGCAGCTGGAGCTGGTGAACACTGCCCTGACCAACAGCGATGGCCGCGTCGACGCCCCGCTGCTGCAAGGTGACGATTACCGTACCGGCGTCTACCAGCTGCAGTTCAGTGCTGGCGCCTACTACCGTGCTCGCGGCGTGCAGCTGCCGGACACGGCGTTTTTGGATGTTGTCGTACTGCGTTTCGGCATCGATGAAAAGCAGGAGCACTACCACGTGCCGCTGCTGATCTCGCCGTACAGCTATTCAACCTATCGCGGAAGCTAGTTGGTCGCTAGAAGAATCTTCGTAGGTCCTTTGGCCCGCTCTCACACTGGCGGGCTTTTTTTCGTCTGCTGTTTTTGTAATGCCTGCACCGGCCTCCTCGCGGATGAACCCGCTCCCACAGGATCTGCGCTGCCCTTGGAAGGGGGCGCCCGCGAAGAGGCCGGATCAGAGTGAATGAAGAAAGGGCGCCGAAGCGCCCTTGGTTGGTGCGGTGAGAGTCAGAGGAACACAAACTTGGCAATGAAGATCGCGCACAGCACCCACAGGCTGGCGGAGATTTCCTTGTACTTGCCGGTACCCGCCTTCAACGCCACGTAGCTGATGAAGCCCAGGGCAATACCATCGGCTACCGAAAAGGTCAGCGGCATCATGATCACCGTGACGATCGCTGGAATGCTGTCGGTGGCTTCGTCCCAATGGATGTGCGCCATGCTGCCCATCATCAGCATCGCCACATAGATCAGCGCACCGGCAGTTGCGTAAGCCGGGATCATGCCGGCCAGTGGCGCGAAGAACATCGCCGCCACGAACAGAATGCCCACCACCACAGCCGTCAAGCCGGTTCGGCCACCCGCAGCCACACCTGCAGCGCTCTCTACATAGCTCGTTACCGGTGGTACGCCGACCACCGCGCCAAACACGCTCGACGCACTGTCCGCCTTCAATGCCCGCGACAGGTTCTCGATGCGCCCGTCCGGTGCCACCAGGTTGGCCCGCTGGGCCACGCCCATCAAGGTGCCGGCGGTGTCGAACATGTGCACGAACAGGAACGCCAGCACCACGCTGATCATGCTGACGTTGAACACGCCTGCAACATCCATGGCCATCCAGGTCGGTGCCAGGCTCGGCGGCATCGACATCACCCCGCCGAACTTGACCAGGCCCAGGCCCCAGCCCGCCACGGTGACGCCGATGATGCTGATCAGGATCGCACCGAATACCCGCTTGTAGCTGAGGATGGCAATCAGCAGGAAGCACAGCGCGGCCAGCAGTGGCCCTGGTTCATGCAGCGAGCCCAGCTTGATCAGGGTGGCCGGGCTATCAACGATGATGCCGGCCGTCTTCAGGCCGATCAGCCCGAGAAACAATCCGACGCCGGCCCCCATGGCATGGCGCAGGCTTACCGGGATGCTGTTGAGCAGCCACTCGCGCACGCGGGACAAGGTCAGGAACATGAACAGCACACCGGAGACGAACACGGCCCCCAGCGCGGTTTCCCAGTTGTAGCCCATGGTGCCGACCACGGTGTAGGTAAAGAAGGCATTGAGCCCCATGCCCGGCGCCAGGCCCACCGGCCAGTTGGCGTACAGGCCCATCAGCAGGCAGCCCAGCGCGGCGGCGATGCAGGTGGCGACGAAGGCGGCGCCGTGGTCGATGCCGGCGTCGGCCATGATGTTGGGGTTGACGAAAATGATGTAGGCCATGGTGATGAAGGTGGTCACCCCGGCGATCAGTTCGGTTTTGACGGTGCTGCCGTGTTGCTTGAGTTTGAAAATCCGCTCCAGCCAACTCGTTTCGAGCGGTGGCGCGAGATCCAGCGTAGGGGCTTCGGATTTGCGGCTTTCCACAGCGAGTACTCCTCAAGTCTTTCTTGTTGTTGTGGGAGCCAGGGTCCTGAGCAATGCACTTGGTGGCTCCTCGAGGGAAGGCAGACGTCTGACGCGCTTTGTTGACTTACGGGTCAAGAAGTTGCTCGGTGGATTATGCTTTTGTGTACAAAGAATGCAAATAATGTTTTATGTTTTGTACGCGCAATGCGTCGTACAACGGCTATATAGGTAAAACGCCCCCTGCGGAATCGCCTCAGCCTGTGTACAATGGCGCCATACTTTCTCTTCGTGCCTCGAGAGCCCATGAACGAACAGCTGCAACCTCTGAAAAAACCTGCGCGCACTGGCAAGGCCGGCCGCAGTGGTACCCAGGACGACATCGTCTACGCGCATATCTTCGAGGCTATCCTCGAGCAGCGATTGGCGCCGGGCACCAAGTTGAGCGAGGAAGCGCTGGGCGAGATCTTTGGCGTCAGCCGCACCATCATCCGCCGCGCCCTGTCGCGGCTTGCTCACGAAAGCGTGGTGCTGCTGCGGCCCAATCGCGGTGCGGTGGTGGCCAGCCCGACGGTGGAAGAGGCCCGCCAGGTGTTCTTCTCGCGGCGCATGGTCGAACGCGCCATCACCGAGCTGGCGGTGCAGCATGCCACCCTTGAGCAGCTCAACGAACTGCGCCAGATGGTGCGCGAAGAGCGTGACAGCTTCTCCCGTGGCGACCGCGGTGCCGGTATCCGCCTTTCCGGCGAGTTCCACCTCAAGCTGGCCGAGGCAGCTGGCAATGCACCCTTGGTGAGCTTCCAGCGCAGCCTGGTCTCGCAGACCTCGCTGATCATTGCCCAGTACGAAACCGGTACCCGTTCGCATTGCTCGTATGACGAGCACATGCAGCTGATCGATGCCATCGAGGCGCGCGATGCCGAGCAGGCAGTCAGCTTGATGATGCATCACATGGACCACATCGACAGCAAGCTGAACCTTGACGAGGAAAGCGCCTCGGACGACCTGCACGCGGTGTTCTCGCACCTGCTGAAGAAACCAAAGGTATCGGCCAAGGGCTGATCCTGTCCCAGGTACTGAAAGGGCCGCTCTGCGGCCCTGCTTGGTTACTGGCCAATAGCCAAACCTCTGCTAGATTCTTGTGAGCAAACCTTCATCAAGCAGTTGGGCTTGCGCATCCATTGCGTTCCACTTCTTGAGGATAGGTCGATGACCATGTCTCTGGGTACACGGATGGGGGCCGAACTGGTCGGCACCTTCTGGTTGGTTCTGGGTGGTTGTGGCAGTGCCGTACTCGCAGCCAGTTCTCCGGTCGGCATCGGTGTGCTCGGTGTCGCCTTCGCCTTCGGTCTCACCGTCCTGACCATGGCCTTCGCCATCGGTCATATCTCCGGTTGTCATCTCAACCCCGCCGTGTCGTTCGGGCTGGTGGTCGGTGGCCGCTTCCCAGCCAAAGAGCTGTTGCCCTACGTGATTGCCCAGGTGGTCGGTGCCATCCTTGCTGCGGGCGTCATCTACCTGATCGCCAGCGGCAAGGCCGGCTTCGAGCTGTCCTCGGGCCTTGCCTCCAACGGCTACGCCGACCATTCGCCCGGTGGCTACACACTGGGCGCGGGCTTCATCAGTGAAGTGGTGATGACCGCCATGTTCCTGGTGGTGATCATGGGGGCCACCGATGCGCGCGCCCCGGCAGGCTTCGCGCCGATTGCCATCGGCCTGGCCCTGACCCTGATCCACCTGATCTCGATCCCGGTGACCAATACCTCGGTCAACCCCGCGCGCAGCACGGGGCCGGCCCTGTTCGTCGGTGGTTGGGCCCTGCAGCAGCTGTGGCTGTTCTGGGTGGCGCCGCTGATCGGGGCTGCGATCGGCGGCGCGCTATACCGGGGCCTGGCGAAAGAACCTTAGGCTTTGTACGAAAAGTGCCTGCGCGACGATCATGCTGCGTTGAAAACAGGCTCGGAATGCTCATTTGCAACCAGCAAAGTCGTGCGCGACTCCGACCGTTCCTCGCCTGTTTTCGCCTTGCCTGATCGCCGCTCGGCGACTTTTCGTACAAACCCTAGCGCTGATGCACGCAACGCCCGGCGGCGTAGGTTTCGCGTACGGTGCGGTCGTCGCCCAGGGTGGTCAGCACGAACAGGGTTTCCTCGATGCTGTTGGCCTGCTGAATGCGGTAGTCCAGCAGCGGCGTGGCCTTGTAGTCGAGCACCACGAAGTCGGCATCGTTGCCTGGGCGCAGGCTGCCGATACGGTCGTCCAGGCGCAAGGCGCGAGCGCCACCGAGGGTGGCCAGGTACAGCGATTTGTACGGGTGCAGGCGCGCGCCTTGCAGCTGCATCACTTTGTAGGCCTCGTTCAAGGTGTTTAGCAGCGAGAAGCTGGTGCCGGCGCCGACGTCGGTGCCCAGGCCCACGTTGACCTTGAAACGCTCAGCCTGGGGCAGGTTGAACAGGCCGCTGCCGAGGAACAGGTTGGAGGTCGGGCAGAAAGCCACGGCCGAACCGGTTTCGGCCAGGCGCTGGCATTCGCTGTCGCACAGGTGCACGCCATGGGCGAACACCGAGCGCTCGCTGAGCAGCTCGAAGTGGTCGTAGACGTCCAAATAGCCCTTCTGCTCGGGGAACAGCGCTTTCACCCAGTCGATTTCCTTGAGGTTCTCGGACAGGTGGGTGTGCAGGTACAGGCCCGGATACTCCTTGAGCAACTGCCCGGCCAGGGTCAGCTGCTCCGGCGTACTGGTCGGGGCGAAGCGTGGGGTTACGGCATAGTGCAGGCGGCCCTTGCCGTGCCAGCGCTCGATCAGCTGCTTGCTCTCGGTGTAGCCGGACTCGGCGGTGTCGGTCAGGTAGTCCGGGGCGTTGCGGTCCATCATCACCTTGCCGGCAATCATCCGCAGGTCCAGGCGCTCGGCTTCTTCGAACAGGGCATTGACCGACTGCGGATGCACGCTGCCGAACACCAGGGCAGTGGTGGTGCCGTTGCGCAGCAGCTCCTTGAGGAAGATCTTCGCCACCTTGTCGGCGTGATCCTTGTCGGCGAACTGCTTTTCGCAAGGGAAAGTGTAGGTATTGAGCCAGTCCAGCAGTTGCTCGCCGTACGAGCCGATCATGCCGGTCTGCGGGAAGTGGATATGGGTATCGATAAAGCCTGGGGTGATCAGCGCGTCCTGGTAATGCACCACTTCGATGTCGGCTGCCAGGCTCGGCAGCAGCTCGCTGGCTGGGCCGACGGCGCTGATGCGGCCATCGTCGATCACCAGCAGGCCGTCCTCGAAGTACTCATGGGAAGCGTCCAGGCCTACCTCGGCCGGGTCGGCGATGCTGTGCAGGATGGCGGCACGGTAGGCTTTGCGGGTCACGGTCATAACATACTCGTCAAATGGCTTGGCTGCGCCGGGAGGGCGGCAGCAACTGGGCAATGGGGCCGGCATTGGCGGCAGCGTCGTGCTGGCCGAAGCAGGCGTTGTAGGTGGCAATGATTTCGCCAGCGATGGACACGGCAATCTCGATCGGCAGCTTGCCCTTGACCTCGGGCAGGCCCATCGGGCAGCGCATGCGAGCCAGCTGCGCATCGTCGTAGCCGCGCTCGCGCAGGCGGTGCTCGAACTTGACCCGCTTGGTCTTCGAGCCGATCAGGCCGAACCAGGCGAAGTCGTTGCGCTTGAGAATGGCGGCGGTCAGTTCCAGGTCGAGCTGGTGGTTGTGGGTCATGACGATGCAGTAGCTGCCCGGCGGCAGGTCCGCGACTTCGTCGACCGGTTCCTCACTGACGACCTTGCTCACCCCGTTGGGGATGAGTTCGGGGAATTCCTGTTCACGCGAGTCGATCCAGCGCACCCGGCAGGGCAGCGCGGCGAGCAAGGGTACCAGAGCGCGGCCGACATGGCCCGCGCCGAACACGGCGATCTGCGCCTGTACGGCAGCCATGGGCTCGAACAGCAGCACGGTGGCGCCACCGCAGCACTGGCCGAGGCTGGCACCGAGGCTGAAGCGCTCCAGGTGCGGGGTGTTGCGGTGCGCCTCCAGCATCTGCCGGGCGATGTGCAGGGCCTTGTATTCGAGGTGGCCGCCGCCGATGGTGTCGAACAGGCCGGTGGCGCTGACGACCATCTTCGAACCGGCGTTGCGCGGGGTCGAGCCGCGCTCCTCGATGATGGTCACCAGCACGCAGGCTTCGCCACGAGACTGGTGGTCGGCGAGGGCGTTGATCCATTGGTGCATGATTCAGATCCTCTTCAGATCAACCCGGTCCGCTTTCTGTGGGAGCGGCCTTGCGTCGCGAAAGGGCTGCGCAGCAGCCCCAAAACTCTATGTTGCAGCACAGATCCTGGGGCCGCTTCGCGACCCTTTCGCGACACAAGGCCGCTCCCACAAAAGAGCGGCCTTGCGTTGTTACTGGGTGACGGTTTCCAGTTCCTGTTCAGTCGGTTGCTGCTGGGCCACCGCCTTGCGCATCTGTTCACAACCCCACAACACCCGCTCCGGCGTTGCCGGCGCATCCACCTGGGGCTGCACACGGTAGTCGGCGATGCTGGCCACGGCGTCCTTGAGCGCGCACCAGGCGGCAATGCCGAGCATGAACGGCGGCTCGCCCACGGCCTTGGAGTGGAACACGGTGTCTTCCGGGTTCTTGCGGTTCTCCACCAGCTTCACCCGCAGGTCCAGCGGCATGTCGGCCACTGCCGGGATCTTGTAGCTGGCCGGGCCGTTGGTCATCAACTTGCCCTTGGCATTCCATACCAGTTCTTCGGTGGTCAGCCAGCCCATGCCCTGGATGAAGCCGCCTTCGACCTGGCCGATGTCGATGGCCGGGTTCAGCGAGTCGCCCACGTCATGCAGGATGTCGGCGCGCAGCATCTTGTACTCGCCGGTCAGGGTGTCGACGATCACTTCCACACAGGCAGCGCCGAAGGCGAAGTAGTAGAACGGCCGGCCGCGTGCCTGGCTGCGGTCGTAGTAGATCTTCGGCGTGCGGTAGAAGCCGGTGGACGACAGCGATACCTGGGCGAAGTACGCCTGCTGCACCAGTTGCTCGAAGCTGACGATCTGGTCGCGCACGCGGACGTGGCCGTTGCGGAACTCGACATCTTCCTCGGTCACCTGGTAGTGCCGCGCAGCAAATTCGGTGAGGCGCTTCTTGAGGATTTCGGCGGCGTTCTGGGCGGCCTTGCCATTCAGGTCGGCGCCACTCGAAGCTGCGGTTGGCGAGGTATTGGGTACCTTGTCGGTATTGGTGGCGGTGATCTGGATGCGGCTGAAGTCGACCTGGAATACTTGCGCCACCACTTGTGCCACCTTGGTGTTAAGGCCCTGGCCCATCTCGGTGCCGCCGTGGTTCAGGTGAATGCTGCCGTCGGTATAGATGTGGATCAGCGCACCGGCCTGGTTGAGGAACGTGGCGGTGAACGAAATACCGAACTTGACCGGGGTCAGCGCCAGGCCCTTCTTCAGGACCGGGCTGTTGGCATTGAAGCGGCGGATCGACTCGCGGCGCTCGGCGTAGTCGCTGCTGGCTTCGAGTTCGGCAGTCATCTCCTCGAGCATGTTGTGCTCGACGGTCTGGTAGTAGTGGGTGACGTTGCGCTCGGTCTTGCCGTAATAGTTGGCCTTGCGCACGGCCAGCGGGTCGCGGCCGAGGTGGCGGGCGATGTGGTCCATCACCTGCTCGATGGCGACCATCCCCTGCGGGCCACCGAAGCCCCGGTAAGCGGTGTTGGAGGCGGTGTTGGTCTTGCAACGGTGGCCGTGCACGGTGGCATCGCCCAGGTAGTAGGCGTTGTCGGCGTGGAACATGGCACGGTCGACGATCGAACCGGACAGGTCGGGCGAATAGCCGCAATTGCCGGCCAGGTCGAGGTTGATGCCGTGCAGCCGGCCGTCGTCATCGAAGCCGACGTCGTATTCCACGTAGAACGGGTGGCGCTTGCCGGTCATGGTCATGTCTTCGACCCGGGGCAGGCGCATCTTGGTCGGTTGGCCAGTCAGGCGGGCGATCACCGCGCACAGGCAGGCCGGGCTGGCCGCCTGGGTTTCCTTGCCGCCGAAGCCGCCGCCCATGCGGCGCATGTCCAGTACTACCTTGTTCATTGGCACGTCGAGCACTTCGGCGACCAGCTTCTGCACTTCGGTGGGGTTCTGCGTGGAGCAGTAGACGATCATGCCGCCGTCCTCGGTGGGCATCACCGAGGAAATCTGGGTTTCCAGGTAGAAGTGCTCCTGGCCGCCTATGTGCAGGGTGCCTTGCAGGCGGTGCGGGGCGCTGGCCAGGGCCGCGGCCGAGTCGCCGCGCTGGTGGGTATGGCTGTCGAGCACGAAGTGCTTCCTGCGCAAGGCATCGACCACGTCCAGTACCGGCTCCAGGTCTTCGTATTCGACGATGGCGGCCATGGCCGCTCGGCGGGCGGTGTCGAGATCGCGGGCCGCCACGGCGAGCACCGGCTGGCCGAAGAACTCGACCTTGTCGATGGCCAGCAGCGGGTCGCCGGCCACCACCGGGCCAATGTCCTTCAACCCTGGAATGTCTTCGTGGGTGATGGCGATGCGCACGCCTTCGAAGGCGTAGCAGGGCGAGGTGTCGATGCGCAGGATGCGCGCATGGGCACGGTCTGCGGTGCGCGCGTAGACGTGCAATTGATTGGGGAATTCCAGGCGGTCGTCGATGTACAGCGCTTCGCCCGACACATGCTTGTCGGCACTGTCGTGCTTGACGCTGCGGCCGACCCCGGTGGTCAGGTCCTGGCTGAACAGTTCGGCCATCTCGGCCTGGCTCTTGGCTGCGTGATGGTTAGACATAGTCGGTCACCCGGGTCTCGATGTAGGGCGTTTGCTGTTCGATGAAGTACTTGCGCAACAGGTTCTGCGCGGTCAGCAGGCGGTATTCCTTGCTGGCGCGGAAGTCGCTGAGCGGGGTGAAGTCTTCGGCCAGGGCCTGGCAGGCACGCTCGATGCTGGCCTGGTTCCACGGCTTGCCGCGCAGGGCGGCTTCGCAGGCGCGGGCGCGCTTGGGGGTGGCCGCCATGCCGCCGAAGGCGATACGCACGCCGCTGACCACACCGTCTTCGATGCTCAGGTTGAAGGCGCCGCATACGGCGGAAATGTCGTCGTCCAGGCGTTTGGACACTTTATAGGCGCGGAAGGCCCAGTCGTTGCTGGCGCGTGGCACGATGATCTTCTCGATGAACTCGCTGTCCTGGCGGGCAGTGATGCGGTAGTCGATGAAGTAGTCTTCCAGTGGTATCACCCGCTGGCGCTCGCCCTGGCGCAGCACTACCTGCGCATCCAGAGCGATCAGCAGGGGCGGCGAATCGCCAATCGGCGAGGCGTTGCCGATGTTGCCGCCGAGGGTGCCCTGGTTGCGGATCTGCAGCGAGGCGAAGCGGTGCAGCAGGGCGCCGAAGTCGGGGTATTCCTCGTTGAGTGCGCCGTAGCAGTCGGTGAGCGGGGTGGCGGCGCCGATTTCCAGGTGGCTGGCGGTCTTGTCGATGCGCTTGAGTTCGGCGACGTGGCCAACGTAGATCATCACCGGCAGGGTCTTGTGGAACTGGGTGACCTCCAGCGCCAGGTCGGTGCCACCGGCCAGCAGGCGGGCTTCCGGGTGCGAGCTGTACAGGTCGGCCAGGTCGGCCACGGTCAGCGGCACCAGGCAGCGTTTGTCGCCACTGTTGAGTTCGCCGGTATGGGTCGGCGCAATAGCCTTGAGACGGGCGATGGTCTGCTCTTGCTGGGCGTCGAACTGGTCGCGGCAGGGCTGGCGGCAGCTTTGCTCGGCGGCGTCGAGGATCGGGCGATAGCCAGTGCAGCGGCACAGGTTGCCGGCCAGGGCTTCCTGGGCCTGATGCAGGTCGGCGCCCTGGCTGTTCTTCTGCAGGGCGAACAGCGACATGACGAAACCAGGGGTGCAGAAGCCGCATTGCGAGCCATGGCAATCGGCCATGGCCTGCTGCACGCTGTGCAGCTGGCCGTTGTGCTTGAGGCCTTCGACGCTGATCAGTTGCTTGCCGTGCAGGGATGAAACGAAGGTCAGGCAGGCGTTCAGGCTGCGGTAGCGCAGGCTGTCCTCGCCCTGTTCGTCCTGGACGAGTTCGCCAACCACCACGGTGCAGGCGCCGCAGTCGCCACTGGCGCAGCCCTCCTTGGTGCCGGGTTTGCCCAGGTGCTCACGCAGGTACTGCAGCACCGTCATGTTTGGGTCCAGGGCATGCTCACTACGCAGCTCCTGGTTGACGAGAAACTGGATCACGGGGATGGCCTCGCAATGGTTTTATTGTTGTTGGGCGGACAATAAGCAGACCTGTCGCAGTGGTCAATATTTTTCTGACTCAAAGGTCAGGAAATTGCGCATGTCAACGCCCAGCCGAACGCAGCGCCCATATCACAAGCATAGATCGCGCCGTGTCACTGACGGCCTGGCAGGGTAAATAAAGCGCCGCGCCCCTCTGCGCGTGCGCCGGGCAAGTGCGCTACAATCGCTCCCTTGTGCCCAGTTCAATGATTTTGAAGGAAAACCATGACGTTCAAGGCGCCGGACAGCCTCTCCGAGCAGATTGCCGACTACCTGGCCGAACGCATCATCCGCGGCGAACTTGCGCCGGGTGAGCGTATCCAGGAGCAGAAGGTCACCCAGGCCCTCAGCGTCAGCCGCGGCTCGGTGCGCGAAGCGTTGTTGATCCTCGAACGTCGCCATCTGGTGGCGATCCTGCCGCGACGTGGTGCTCATGTCACTGAGCTGGACGAGCGCAGCGTGCGCAGCCTGTGCACCTTGATGGGCGAGTTCTACATCCTGCTGGGCAACGCTGTTGCCCAGCAATGGCGCCTGGAAGCCGACCTGCGCCCGTTTCTGGACATCCAGCAACGCCTGCAGCAGGCGCGCGAGCGCCAGGACATCAAGGTGTTCGTCGCCGAGAGCTTCGCGGTGATGCGCGCTGCCTATCCTTTTGCTGACAACCCCTATCTGCAGGAAACCGTAGAAAACCTTCAGCCGGCCATGAGCCGTGCCTACTACCTGGCCCTGGATCAGCGCCAGGCCAGCATGGACGACTACCTCGACCTGTTCGCCCGCCTGCTCGAAGCCGTGGTGGCGCGTGACCTGCCGCGCATCCGCGAGGTGCTCACCGCCTATGGCCAGCGCAGTTGCGAACTGGTGCTGGCGGCGTTGGCCCGAGGCTGACCGATGCGCCTGAAGTGCATTCGCCTGGCCGGGTTCAAGTCGTTCGTCGACCCGACCACGGTCAACTTCCCCAGCAACATGGCGGCCGTGGTCGGCCCCAACGGCTGCGGCAAGTCCAATATCATCGACGCAGTGCGTTGGGTGATGGGCGAAAGTTCGGCGAAGAACCTCCGTGGCGAGTCGATGACCGACGTCATCTTCAACGGCTCCACCAGCCGCAAGCCGGTGAGCCAGGCGAGCATCGAGCTGGTGTTCGACAACAGTGAAACCACCTTGGTCGGCGAATATGCCGCCTACGCCGAAATTTCCATCCGCCGCAAGGTCACCCGCGACGGGCAGAACAGTTATTACCTGAACGGCACCAAGTGTCGCCGTCGGGACATCACCGACATTTTCCTCGGCACCGGCCTGGGGCCGCGCAGCTACTCGATCATCGAGCAGGGCATGATCTCCAAGCTGATCGAGGCCAAGCCCGAAGAGCTGCGCAACTTCATCGAAGAGGCGGCCGGCATCTCCAAGTACAAAGAGCGCCGCCGCGAGACCGAAAGCCGCATCCGCCGCACCCAGGAGAACCTGGCGCGCCTGACCGACCTGCGCGAAGAGCTGGAACGCCAGCTCGAGCGCCTGCACCGCCAGGCCCAGGCCGCCGAGAAGTATCGCGAATACAAGGCTCAGGAACGCCAGCTCAAGGCGCGCCTGTCGGCCTTGCGCTGGCGTGACCTGGACGAGCGTGTGCGCCAGCGCGAGGCCGTGATCGGCGATCAGGAGGTCGCTCATGAGGCGCTGGTTGCCGAGCAGCGCAATGCCGATGCCAGCATCGAGCGGCTGCGCGACGGCCATCATGAGTTGTCCGAGCGCTTCAACCAGGTGCAGGGCCGCTTCTATTCGGTGGCGGGTGACATCGCTCGGGTAGAGCAGAGTATCCAGCACGGCCAGCAGCGCCTGCGCCAGTTGCAGGACGACCTCATGGAAGCCGAGCGCACGCGCCAGGAAACCGAATCGCACCTGGGCCATGACCGCACGCTGCTGGCCACCCTGGGTGAGGAGCTGGCCATGCTCGAACCGGAGCAGGCGTTGACCCTGGCCGCCGCCGAAGAGGCTGCCGCCACCCTCGAAGAGGCCGAGCTGGGCATGCACGGCTGGCAAGAGCAATGGGACAGTTTCAATACCCGTTCTGCCGAGCCGCGGCGCCAGGCCGAAGTGCAGCAGGCGCGCCTGCTGCAGCTGGAGGCCAGCCTGGAACGCATTGCCGAGCGCCAGCGCAAGCTGGTCGAGGAGGGCGAGCAGTTGGGGGCAGAGCCACAGGATGCCTCCCTGCTTGAACTCTCCGAGCGACTGGCCAGCAGCGAGATGCTGCTGGAAGAGTTGCAGTTATCGGAAGAGCAGGTGGTCGAGCGCCTGGAAAGCGTGCGTGAGCAACTGCAGCAGGCGACCAGTGCCCAGCAACAGCAGCAGGGCGACCTGCAGCGCCTCGGCGGCCGCCTGGCCTCGTTGGAGGCGCTGCAGCAGGCCGCGCTGGAGCCGGCGGGGGGTGCCGCCGACTGGCTGCACGAGCAAGGCCTGCAGCAACGCCCGCGCCTGGCTGAGGGCCTGCGCGTGGAGCCGGGTTGGGAGCTGGCAGTGGAAACCGTGCTGGGTGCCGACTTGCAGGCTGTGCTGCTGGACGATTTTGCCGGGCTGGACTTTGCCGGCCTGGAGCAGGGCGAGCTACGCCTGTTGCTGGCGGCTGGTGGTCGTGAGCGTCACCCCGGCAGCTTGCTCGACAAGGTCGAGGGGAGTACCGATCTGAGTCCGTGGCTGGGCAGGGTGCAGCCGGTCGAAGACCTCGCCGAGGCCCTGGCACGGCGCGCCGCACTGGGCGAAGGGCAGAGCCTGGTCAGCCGCGATGGCTACTGGGTTGGCCGCCATTTCCTGCGCGTCAGCCGCGGTGGCGAGGCGCAGGGTGGGGTGCTCGCCCGTGGCCAGGAAATCGAACGCCTTGGGCAGCAGCAGCTGGAGCTTGAGGCCGCGCTGGAGCAGCTGGAGCAGCAGCTTCAGGCCGCCCGCGAGCAGCAGCTGGGCCTGGAAGAGCAGCGTGAGCAGCTGCGCCGGCGCAGCCAGGAAGAAAACCGCCAGCAGGGTGAGCTCAAGGCCAGCCTCTCCGCCAATCGTGCCCGCGCCGAGCAGGTAGCGCTGCGTCGCGGCCGCTTGCAGGAGGAGCTGGCCGAGCTTCTGGAGCAGCGTGCCCTGGAGCAGGAGCAGTTGGGTGAGGCGCGGCTGGTGCTGCAGCAAGCCCTGGACCTGATGGCCCAGGACACCGAACAGCGCGAACAGCTGATGGCGCGCCGCGACACCCTGCGCGAAGGCCTTGACCGTATCCGCCAGGAAGCCCGTCAGCACAAAGACCACGCCCACCAGCTGGCCGTGCGGCTTGGGTCGTTGCGTGCCCAGCACGACTCCACTCGCCAGGCCCTGGAGCGCCTGGAACAGCAGGCCGCACGCCTGAGCGAGCGCCAGGAGCAGCTGAGCCTGAACCTCGAAGAAGGTGAGGCGCCGCTGGAAGAATTGCGCCTGAAGCTCGAGGAGCTGCTGGAGCGGCGCATGAGCGTCGACGAGGAAATGCGCCTGGCGCGCCTGCACATGGATGAAGCCGACCGCGCACTGCGCGATGCCGAAAAGCGCCGCACCCAGGCCGAGCAGCAAGCCCAGTTGCTGCGCGGCCAGCTGGAGCAGATGCGCCTGGAAAACCAGGGCCTGGACATTCGCCGCAAGACCTTGCAGGAACAATTGCTGGCCGACGGCTACGATTTGCAGGGGGTGCTCGCCACTGTCGAGGCCGATGCCAGCGAGCAGGGCACCGAGCAGGAACTGGAGCAGATGGAAGGCCGCATCCAGCGCTTGGGTGCAATCAACCTGGCGGCCATCGAAGAGTACGAGCAGCAGTCCGAGCGCAAGCGTTACCTCGACGCCCAGGACGCCGATCTGGTCGAGGCCCTGGACACCCTGGAAAACGTCATCCGCAAGATCGACAAGGAAACCCGCAACCGCTTCAAGGATACCTTTGATCAGATAAATGCCGGATTACAGGCACTTTTTCCAAAAGTTTTCGGTGGTGGCAGCGCTTATCTGGAACTGACGGGCGAAGATCTACTCGATACAGGGGTGACGATCATGGCGCGCCCGCCGGGCAAGAAGAACAGCACCATCCATCTGCTGTCCGGCGGCGAGAAGGCACTGACCGCATTGGCGCTGGTGTTTGCCATCTTCAAGTTGAACCCCGCACCGTTCTGCATGCTCGACGAGGTCGATGCGCCGCTGGACGATGCCAACGTCGGGCGGTACGCCCGTCTGGTCAAGGAAATGAGTGAAAGCGTGCAGTTCATCTACATCACCCATAACAAGATTGCCATGGAGATGGCGGATCAATTGATGGGGGTGACCATGCATGAGCCCGGTTGTTCACGTCTTGTTGCAGTCGATGTGGAGGAGGCCCTGGCCATGGTGGAGGCCTGATGAGCGATGATAGGGCGAAAACAACAGGCAAATGCCCCTGTCATGTGCGACAGACGGTGTAAAGTTGTCTTTGGTCGTGCTAGCTTAATGTCACTCGTTTTTTGCGTGGGTAAAACGCCTGTCAGAACATAGAGTTGGCGCCACGTGTTAAAGGGCTTTGAACCCTTTGTTTTCAAGCATATTTTTATAGAGGCACGGGATTACATGGAAATCGGTCTGCGCGAGTGGCTGATCGTCATCGGCGTCATTGTCATCGCCGGTATTCTTTTCGACGGCTGGCGCCGCATGCGCGGCGGAAAAGGCAAGCTGAAATTCCGTCTGGATCGCAGTTATTCCAACCTGCCGGACGAAGAAGGCAGCGCTGAAGTGCTCGGCCCGTCGCGGGTGCTGGAAACCCACAAGGAGCCTGAACTGGACGAAACCGACCTGCCTTCGGTCAGTGCGCCAGCACGTGAGCGTGAGCGTGAGCCCAAGCCGGCCAAGGCCAGCAAGCGCGGCAAACGTGTGGCAGAAGCGCAGCAGCAGGGTGACTTGAACCTGGCTGCCGAACCGCGCGAGCCCGACCTGTTCGCCGATGCCGACGAAGATCTCGCCGCCGACACCACCCGCAACAGTGGCTTCGCTGCCACCGGCAACGCAGCCAAGGAGCTGCCACCGGTCGAGGAAGTGCTGGTGATCAGCGTGATTTCCCGCGACGAAGGTGGTTTCAAAGGCCCGGCCCTGCTGCAGAACATCCTTGAAAGCGGCCTGCGTTTTGGCGAAATGGATATCTTCCATCGTCACGAAAGCATGGCCGGTCATGGTGAAGTCCTGTTCTCCATGGCCAACGCGGTCAAGCCGGGCATCTTCGACCTGGACGACATCGACCATTTCAGCACCCGTGCGGTGAGCTTCTTCCTCGGCCTGCCAGGCCCGCGTCATCCGAAGCAAGCCTTCGACGTGATGGTGGCGGCAGCGCGCAAGCTGGCCCACGAGCTCAATGGCGAACTGAAGGACGACCAGCGCAGCGTGCTGACCGCCCAGACCATCGAGCACTACCGCCAGCGCATCGTCGAATTCGAGCGCCGTGCGCTGACCCAGAAGCGCTGATATGCCCAAGTGGGCGGACCTGGCCTCGGTCTCGCCCACCCTGTTTCAAGTGCAAGAGCAGCCCTGGGCTGCTCTTTTGCTTTGCAAGAGAACCTGAAAATGACCGCCGAAACCCGAATCCACGAACTGCGCGCCGAGCTGGACCAGCACAACTATCGCTACTACGTGCTCGACGAGCCGAGCGTGCCCGATGCCGAGTACGACCGCCTGTTCAATGAGCTCAAGGCGCTCGAGGCCGAGCACCCGCACCTGGTAACCCCTGACTCGCCTACCCAACGTGTCGGCGGCGCTGCCCTGGCTGCCTTCAGCCAGGTTCGTCACGAAGTGCCGATGCTCAGCCTTGGGAACGCTTTCGAAGAGGCCGACCTGCGCGAGTTCGGTCGCCGTGTGGTGGACGGGCTCGACCAGCCCGGCACGGTGGACTTCAGTTGCGAGCCGAAGCTCGATGGCCTGGCGGTGAGCCTGCTCTACCGTGACGGCCAGCTGGTGCAGGGTGCCACCCGTGGTGATGGCACCACTGGCGAGGACATCAGCGCCAACGTGCGCACCGTGCGCAACATCCCGCTCAGGCTGCAGGGCGAGGGCTGGCCTGCCGTGCTCGAAGTGCGTGGCGAGGTATACATGAGCAAGGCCGGCTTCGACCGCCTCAATGCTGCCCAGGCGCAAGCTGGCGGCAAGACTTTCGCCAACCCGCGCAACGCCGCTGCCGGCAGCCTGCGCCAGCTCGATTCGAAGATCACTGCCGGGCGCCCGCTGGAGTTCTGCTGCTACGGCGTCGGGCAGGTTTCCGCGAGCATCGGCGAGAGTCACATCGGCATCCTTGAACAGCTCAAGCAGTGGGGCCTGCCCATCAGCCGCGAGCTCAGGCATGCGGCCGGTATCGAAGAATGCCTGGCCTACTACCGCGACATCGGCGAGCGCCGCAACAGCCTGCCGTATGAAATCGACGGCGTGGTATTCAAGGTCAACAGCCTGGCTGCCCAGCGCGAGCTGGGCTTCCGCGCACGTGAGCCACGCTGGGCCATCGCCCACAAGTTCCCGGCGATGGAAGAACTCACCGAAGTGCTGGACGTGGAATTCCAGGTCGGCCGAACCGGCGCGGTCACGCCGGTGGCTCGCCTGAGGCCGGTCAAGGTGGCGGGCGTGACAGTGTCCAACGCCACCCTTCACAACATGGACGAAATCGCCCGGCTGGGGCTGCGCATCGGTGACACGGTGATCATCCGCCGTGCCGGTGATGTGATCCCGCAGGTCATGCAAGTGGTGCTCGAGCGCCGCCCCGAAGATGCGCGCCCGGTGCATGTGCCGAGCGAATGCCCGGTGTGCGGTTCACAGGTCGAACGAACCCAGCTGGTCAAGCGCAGCAAGGGCAAGGAAACCACCAGCGAAGGTGCGGTGTACCGCTGCGTCGGCCGCCTGGCCTGCGCTGCCCAGCTCAAGCAGGCGATCATTCACTATGTCTCCCGTCGTGCCATGGACATCGATGGCCTGGGCGAGAAGAGTGTCGAGCAGCTGGTGGATGAAGGGCTGATCAGCTCGCCGGCCGATTTGTACCAGCTGGAGTTCGATCAGATCGTCGGCCTGGAGGGCTTTGCCGAGGTTTCCAGCAAGAAATTGCTGGACGCCATCGAAGCCAGCAAGCGCCCGAGCCTGGCGCGCTTCATCTATGCCCTGGGCATTCCGGATGTCGGCGAGGAAACCGCCAAGGTCCTGGCTCGCTCGTTGGGCAGCCTGGATCGTGTGCGACAGGCGCTGCCACAGGTGCTGACTTATCTGCCGGACATCGGCCTGGAAGTCGCCCACGAGATCCACAACTTTTTCCAAGACGAGCACAACCGCAAGGTCATCGAGCAGTTGTTGGCCTGCGGCATGCAGCTGCAGGATGAAGGCGAGCTGGCTGCCGAGTTCGCCGCCAGCACCACCCTTGCCGGCATGATCGCCAAGCTGGATATCGCTTCGGTCGGCCCGACCGGTGCCGAGAAGCTGGTGGCCAAACTCGATAGCCTGGACAAGATCATCGCCGCTGACGGCATCGACCTGCGCCAGGCCCTGGCGGCGAAACAGGCCGACGCGGTACGCGAGTTCTTCAAGGATGAGGCCAACCAGAAGCTGGCCCGTGATATCGAGGCCCAGTTGTTGGCCTTTGGCATGCACTGGAGCAGCCAGAAGAAGGTGGCCGAAGGCCTGCCACTTGCTGGCCAGACGTGGGTGCTGACGGGGTCCCTGGAGCGCTTCAGCCGCGACATCGCCAAGGAGAAGCTGGAAGGCCTTGGCGCCAAGGTGGCCGGCTCGGTGTCTGGCAAGACCCACTGCGTGGTCGCAGGCCCTGGCGCCGGGTCCAAGCTGGCCAAGGCCAGTGAGTTGGGCGTGAAGGTACTGGATGAGGAAGCCTTCGTGGCCTTCCTGGCGGAGCAGGGCATCACTGTCTGACCCTGTGCGGTGCTTGCAGGGGCGGACTTATCCGCGAAGAGGCCGGCCCTGCCACGCTCAATCCGGACAAGTCATTGAGAAATGATGACTTTTTCTTGCGCAGAGGTTGTATCTTCGCCCCAGACCGGTACAATGGCGCGGCTCGCTGCTTGGCGAGCCGCGTAGTGGTGGCCCCATCGGTCCCCCCGCATTGATTACCCGTTAACCTGGTCAGGCCCGGAAGGGAGCAGCCATAGCGGGAACATCGAGTGCCGGGGTGTGGCTGGTGGGGCCGCCTCCATTTCCGGGGTCGGAAAATTGCAGTCGGCCCTGCGCATCACCTCCCCCATCTTTTGATCATTGTTACAGCTGTCGCATGATCCAGGTGCCGACAACGATCACGATCAACGAAAACCCCGCTCCCATGCCAAGCGGTATCAGCACTTCCCAAGGGGAGGCGTTCCTGGCTTTACGCATGTCTTCTTGCAGCGCCTCGATCTCAAGGTACATTTCCTCGCGGATTTCCTGAATGGAGCGTCGCATGGTTGTTCCTCTGCGTGATTATTTGACCAGAAGGCTGATGATTCCGCTCAGGGCTGCCAATGTGGTAGAGCCGACGATAAAGGGATAGCAGAATGTCTCGCGGTTGAGCTTGTTCACCTCAGCGGAAAATTTTCGGGCTTCAGCGCTGAGTCTTTGCTTTTCGATCAGCAGTTTATCGAGTTCGAGGTTGTCGCGTTCGTCCTGACGCATGAGGCTTCCTTGTGCGATAGCGAAAACGTCTGTGCGCTATTTTGTTCCGTTTCCTGGTCTATGGAAATCGTTCGCTTCGAATGTTGTTGTAGTCTCGGTGGCTTTGATTTTCCGATATTTCAAGGGCTGCAGCGTGCGCCTGGAATTCTCCTTGGTTAAAAAGAGAAATCTCCTACACGCATTCCTTTGCTGAAGAAATATCCTACGCAACCTGTCGCCACCCGTCTGATTGTCCCTGAGAAGCCCGCCCCTTAGCATTTTTTGGTCGCTGTCAGTTCAGCGATCGGGTGTGGAAGCCCAGCGGTGTGACGTATGTCGTTATGACAGTTGTGGCGGGAGGCTCTCAGCCTGCCGGGCTCGCCGTACCCTGGTCTTCCACCTCGCGTACAACTGTGACCCTATCGCGTGGAAGCGAAAGGGGGGGCACCAACTCGGTACGGTGACCTATGAAAAAGATTGTTCCAGATCCACCCCACGACCTCGATCCTCAGCCAGGCAAAGCCTTGTCTCGCGCCATCAGCGAGGGCATTGTCCCGATGGAATACGTGCTGATGAACGTCGCCCATTATCTGATGTTCGCCTACAGCGACAGTCGGCGGGCGCTGGAGCGCATCGAGGATGAAGAGACGAGGCAATTTCTCCAGCACGGCTTGCGGGCGATGCAGATTGCCTGTGGGCAGGCGGATGCGTTGGTGGCGGCTGTGGAGCGGAAGTGATTGTGTGAGGGCTGGCAGGTGCTTGGCGGGCTTTCGCGTCAGGGCCGCCAAGTGCTTGCCACAACAGCTTCAACGCCTGCAAGATCGAGCGCCGCCCGCGCGGCGCATCGCGGATAAATCCGCTCCTACATCTGTTTCGGGCCAGTTATTTCTGTGCCATTGGCGCGCGCACCTTGGGGCATGGCAGGAGTTTGGTGGAGCAACAGCAGCGATTCCTTCGATATCGAAGAGGACAAACAAGGCGAACAGTGGTGATTTCACAGGAAGGACTGGCCTGAAACAGATGTAGGAGCGGATTTATCCGCGATGCGCCGCGCGGGCGGCGCTCGATCTCACAGGCGCTGAAACTGTTGTGGCAGGCACCTAGAGGCCCAGATGCTCTATTCAGGCGGGCACCCACCGGCCCGGACTAAACTCAAGGCCGAACCCCCAAAACCTCCCCCGAATACCCTGTCGCCCCATACCGCTGCACAATCCGCTCAATTTCCCCCGACTGCCTCATCCGCACCAAGGCCCGTAAAACCCCCTGGGTCGGTATCGCCGGGTCATTCCTCACCATGCACCCCAGCGCCTGTTCCTCCAGCACCGCCTGCACCTGCAGGCGCTGCCCGGCTGGCAGGCCCTGGTTGAACCACTGCAGCGACAGCTCATTGCTCACCGCATGCTGATACCGTCCGATCTGCAGCTTCTGCAGCGCCAGTTGCTGGCTGCGGCTGTCTTCGCGCTGCAGGCGCCCCTGGGCAAACAGCGGCTCCAGCGTGCCGTAGGCATACCCCAGCACCGTGCCGATCGCCTGGGGTGGCAGCTGTTCGGGGAGGGCAGAGGCGGCGTCGCCGGGTCGCCCGACCAGCACATCACGTTGCTGAATCAACGGAATGCTCCAGACGAAATTGCCCGGCCGATCATTGAACCACTGGCTGCTTACATAGCAGCGCACATCGATATCGCCAGCGTCCATCGCCTGCTGCATGCGCAGGCGGGCCATCACGTGATACTCCGGGCGCACGCCGGCCTCCCGGGCCAATGCCTGGATAAGGTCGAACACCAGGCCCTCCACCGGCTGGCCGCCTTCGACCCGCACCAGCGGCATGCTCCAGCTCTCGGCCACGGAAAAGCGCAGCACCGGCAGGTCCGCCAAGCTGTGAGTGCTCCAGAGCAAGAGCAGGGCCAGCAGTCGTCGCAATGCACATCCTCCTTGAACAGCGCGCCAGTTGCTTAGCTTAGACGAGCCGCGCAGGGTGCAATTTTGCCCCCGCTCCGCTAGCATTAGCGATCTTCCGCTCGATCAGGCTGCGATGGTTTTTCGATGAGTTATCAGGTTCTTGCACGTAAATGGCGTCCGCGCTCGTTCCGCGAAATGGTCGGCCAGGCCCATGTGCTCAAGGCCTTGATCAATGCCTTGGACAACCAACGGCTGCACCATGCCTATCTGTTCACCGGCACGCGGGGTGTGGGCAAGACCACCATTGCACGAATCATAGCCAAATGCCTCAACTGCGAGACCGGTATCACGTCCACGCCCTGCGGCACGTGTTCGGTATGCCGGGAGATCGACGAGGGCCGCTTCGTCGACCTGATCGAGATCGACGCCGCGAGCCGCACCAAGGTCGAAGATACCCGCGAACTGCTCGATAACGTGCAGTACGCGCCAAGCCGTGGTCGCTTCAAGGTCTACCTGATCGACGAAGTGCACATGCTCTCCACCCACTCGTTCAACGCCCTGCTCAAGACGCTGGAAGAGCCGCCGCCCTACGTCAAGTTCATCCTTGCCACCACCGACCCGCAGAAGTTGCCTGCGACCATTCTGTCGCGCTGCCTGCAGTTCTCGTTGAAGAACATGAGCCCGGAGCGGGTGGTCGAGCACCTGAGCCATGTGCTGCAGGCCGAGAATGTGCCGTTCGAGCCAGATGCCCTGTGGTTGCTCGGCCGTGCTGCCGACGGCTCGATGCGTGATGCCATGAGCCTGACTGACCAGGCCATTGCCTTTGGTGAAGGCAAGGTGCTGGCGGCCGATGTGCGTGCCATGCTCGGCAGCCTCGATCACGGCCAGGTCTATGGTGTGCTGCAGGCGCTGCTCGAAGGTGATGCGCGTGCGCTGCTCGAAGCCGTACGCAACCTTGCCGAGCAAGGGCCGGACTGGGGCGGCGTACTGGCCGAAATGCTCAATGTACTGCACCGCGTTGCCATCGCCCAGGCGCTGCCCGAGGCGGTGGACAACGGCCAGGGCGATCGCGACCGGGTGCTGGCACTGGCCTCGGCGTTGCCCGCTGAAGATGTGCAGTTCTACTACCAGATGGGCCTGATCGGCCGCCGCGACCTGCCGTTGGCGCCGGACCCGCGGGGCGGTTTCGAAATGGTCCTGCTGCGCATGCTGGCGTTTCGCCCGGCAGATAGCGACGACGCGCCGAAGCCGGTGCTAAAGCCGGTGGGGATCAGCCAGGCCACAGCTGATCCGGCAACCACGGTGGCAGCGCCAGCCGTTGCTGTCGCGGCGCCTGCCGTAGCGCCGGCGCAACCTGCGCCCGTGGCGTCGGCCCCGCAGGCCGAGGTCGCGCCGGTCGTGGAGCCGGCTCCTGAACCTGAACCTGAACGTGAGGTTGTAGCGCCTGAGCCGCCGGCGGTGGAGCAGGTCATCGATCTACCCTGGGAAGAGCCCGCTGCGCCGCCCGCGCCCGTTGCCGCTCCAGCCCCAGCCCCGGTAGTTGCCGCGCAAAACGCCCAGCCCTCGTATGACGAGCCACCGTTCGACCCATCCGCCTACGCTTCGGCGGGTATGGAGCGTGACGACGAGCCGCCGATGGATGAGGACTATTACGGTGGCGAAAGTGACCCGGTAGGCTTCAGCTACCTGGACGAGCTGGCGGAACACGTTCAGGAAGA
The DNA here is from genome assembly GCF_021602465.1 of Pseudomonas urethralis. Lineage (NCBI taxonomy): Bacteria > Pseudomonadati > Pseudomonadota > Gammaproteobacteria > Pseudomonadales > Pseudomonadaceae > Pseudomonas > Pseudomonas urethralis. The sequence continues at coordinate 168,868 of NZ_BQIJ01000001.1, read as the reverse complement.
TACCCCGGCAGTCGCACCCGAGCCGCTGCCAGCTGCCCGGCCGGCGACCGGCCTGGCCCTGCAATGGCTGGAATTGTTCCCACAGTTGCCTGTGTCCGGGATGACAGGCAACATCGCTGCAAACTGTACGCTCATGGCTGTCGACGGTGATGACTGGCTGCTGCACCTGGACCCTGGCCAGGGTGCGCTGTTCAATGCCACCCAGCAACGCCGGTTGAACGAGGCGCTCAACCAGCACCTGGGGCGCACCTTGAACCTGCGGATCGAACTGATCCGTCCCGAGCAGGAAACCCCGGCCCAGGCGGCCTCGCGCAAGCGTGCCGAGCGCCAGCAGGACGCCGTGCTGTCGATCGAGCAGGATCCGTTGATCCAGCAGATGATCAAGCAGTTCGGTGCCACGGTGCGACAGGATACTATTGAGCCTGTAGAAGCCCTGGTCAGCCAGGGCCAGTAATCGATAACCATGCGGCCGGCCCCTCGCCGGGCCGCATCACATGACCCAATCGAGGTATACCCCATGATGAAAGGTGGCATGGCCGGCCTGATGAAGCAGGCCCAGCAGATGCAGGAAAAGATGCAGAAGATGCAGGAAGAGCTGGCCAACGCCGAAGTCACCGGCCAGTCCGGTGGTGGCCTGGTGAGCGTGGTCATGACCGGGCGTCACGACGTCAAGCGTGTCAGCATCGACCAGAGCCTGATGTCGACCGACGAGGACGACAAGGAAGTGCTGGAAGACCTGATCGCCGCTGCGCTGAACGACGCCGTGCGCAAGATCGAGCAAAACAGCCAGGACAAGATGGGCAGCATGACTGCCGGCATGCAATTGCCGCCGGGCTTCAAGATGCCGTTCTAAGGCTTCTGCAATCGCAAAGCCGCCACTGGGTGCCAGCGGCGGCTTTTTTTTGCGTTGAACTCCAGCGATTTGACGGCAATGCCCTTGGTGGGTATAAACCGGCTCTTATTGATTTGTCAGGCCTTACCCATGAGCTTCAGCCCCCTGATCCGCCAACTGATCGACGCCCTGCGCACCCTCCCGGGCGTCGGCCAGAAAACCGCCCAGCGCATGGCCCTGCAGCTGCTCGAGCGTGACCGCAGCGGCGGCCTGCGCCTGGCCCAGGCGTTGAGCCAGGCCATGGAAGGGGTAGGGCATTGCCGCCAGTGCCGCACCCTGACCGAGCAGGAGCTGTGCCCGCAGTGCAGTGACCCGCGCCGTGACGACACGCAGCTGTGCGTGGTGGAGGGGCCGATGGATGTATATGCGGTGGAGCAGACCGGCTACCGCGGGCGTTACTTCGTGCTCAAGGGGCACCTCTCACCACTCGATGGCCTGGGGCCTGAAGCGATCGGTGTACCGCAGCTGATGGCGCGGATCGAGGAGCAGGGCAGCTTTACCGAGGTGATCCTGGCGACCAACCCGACCGTGGAAGGTGAGGCGACCGCGCATTACATCGCCCAGTTGCTGAACGAGAAAGGGCTGGTGGCGTCGCGGATCGCCCACGGTGTGCCGTTGGGCGGGGAACTGGAGCTGGTCGATGGCGGCACCCTGGCTCATGCTTTTGCCGGGCGCAAGCCGATCTCGTTGTAAATCGCCGGGGGCGCAAAGCGCCCCGGCAGCAATCAGTACTCGCTCAGCGAGAACTCGGTCAGGCAGAAGGTCGGCACCCCGGCCGCCTGCAGCCGGCGCGAACCATCCAGCTCCGGCAGGTCGATGATCGCCGCCGCCTCGAACACCTGCGCCCCGGTACGACGCACCAGGTTGGCGGCCGCCAGCAGGGTGCCACCGGTGGCAATCAAGTCATCGAAGATCAATACCGAATCGCCTTCGCACAGGCTGTCGGCATGCACTTCCAGGAAGGCTTCGCCGTACTCGGTCTGATAGCCCTCGCTCAATACGTCAGCCGGCAGCTTGCCCTGTTTGCGGAACAGGATCAGCGGCTTGTTCAGTTGGTGGGCAATGATCGAGCCGATCAGGAAGCCGCGTGCGTCCATGGCGCCGATGTGGCTGAACTCAGCCTCGACATAACGCTCGATGAACTGGTCGGCCACGTAACGCAGCCCGCGCGGCGACTGGAACAGCGGGGTGATGTCGCGGAAGATCACGCCGGGCTTGGGGAAGTCCACTACCGGGCGGATCAGGGCTTTGAGGTCGAAGGCGTCGCTGTGCATTGTTGCGGGTATCCTGGGAAAACGAATGCCCAAGTATACCCGCTAAACGCCGGCCTCAGGCCTCGATTGCACCCCCGGCCAGCGCGCACAGCTGGATCGGGTCGAGGATGTGCACTTCCTTGCCTTCGGCGCGAATCAGGCCGTTCTGCTGGAAGCGGGTGAATACCCGCGACACGGTTTCCACTGCCAGGCCCAGGTAGTTGCCGATTTCGTTGCGCGACATGCTCAGGCGGAACTGGTTGGCCGAGTAACCGCGGGCACGGAAGCGTGCGGAAAGGTTGACCAGGAACGTGGCGATGCGTTCATCGGCGGTCTTCTTCGATAACAACAGCATCATCTGCTGGTCGTCGCGAATTTCGCGGCTCATCACCCGCATCAACTGGCGACGCAGTTGCGGCAGTTGAACGGAGAGCTCATCGAGGCGCTCGAAGGGGATTTCGCAGACCGAGGTGGTTTCCTGGGCCTGGGCCGACACCGGGTAGGCCTCGGTGTCCATGCCGGACAGGCCGACCAGTTCGCTGGGCAGGTGGAAACCGGTGATCTGTTCTTCACCGCCGTCGCTCAGGCTGAAGGTCTTGAGGGCGCCGGAGCGAACGGCATAAACCGAGCCGAAATTGTCACCCTGGCGGAACAGGAACTCGCCTTTCTTCAGCGGGCGTCCGCGTTTGACGATTTCATCCAGTGCATCCATGTCTTCGAGGTTGAGCGAAAGAGGCAGGCACAGGGGGGCCAGGCTGCAGTCCTTGCAATGGGCCTGGTTGTGGGCGCGCAGTTTGACTGGCTCGGACATTTGAATCGATCCTTGTGGGAAAACACACATAAGTCGTAAGGGTAACTCACGACCGAGGGTGTAGGCCAGCCTGCGCTACTTTGAAGCGAGCTGGCGAAACCCCGGCGGATAACTGCCGGGAGTCCTTGTCAGCCCATAGTGTGCCTGCCCTGGGGGGCTTGTCCATGTGGTCGATTGACTCCGTGATCAGATTACCCGTGAGAAGCGCTGGCGATTGTGCATCGCCAGGTAGGCATCGAACACCATGCACACCGAGCGCGCCAGCAGGCGCCCGGCCGGAAGGATACGGATGCCCTTGTCGTCCAGGCTGATCAGGCCATCGCGCTGTAGAGCCTGCAGTGCTGGCCAGAGGTCGTTGAAATAGCCGCGAAAATCGATGGTGAAGGCTTCTTCGATCGGTGCGAAGTCCAGTTCGAAATGGCAGATCAGCTGCTGGATCACGGCCCGCCGCAGGCGGTCGTCGTGGTTGCAGACCAACCCGCGCTGGGTCGCCAGCTGGGCATTGGACAGGGTGTCCTGGTAGGTACTGAGGTCGCTGCTGTTCTGGCAGTAAAGGTCGCCGATCTGGCTGATCGCCGATACGCCCAGGCCGATCAGGTCACAATGACCGTGGGTGGTGTAACCCTGGAAGTTACGCTGCAGGGTGCCTTCTTCCTGGGCAATCGCCAGTTCGTCGTCAGGCAGGGCGAAGTGATCCATGCCGATGTAGCGATAGCCGGCGGCCGTCAGCTGTTCGATGGTGTTGCGCAGCATCTCGAGTTTGACTGGCGGTGCCGGCAGGTCGTTGCTGTCGATGCGCCGCTGCGGCATGAAGCGCTCGGGCAGGTGGGCGTAGTTGAACACCGACAAACGGTCGGGTTGCAGGCGGATCACCTCGTCGACCGTGCGGGCAAAGCCCTCCACGGTCTGCTTGGGCAGGCCGTAGATCAAGTCGAGGTTGACCGAGCGAAACTGCAGGGTGCGCGCTGCCTCGATCAGGGTGCGGGTCTGCTCCAGGCTCTGCAGGCGGTTGACCGCACGCTGAACGGCCGGGTCGAGGTCCTGCACGCCGAGGCTGACACGGTTGAAACCCAGTTCGCGGAGCAAGCCCATGGTCGACCAGTCGGCTTCGCGCGGGTCGATCTCGATGCCATAGTCGCCGGAGTCGTCATCCAGCAGGCTGAAGTGCTGGCGCAGGGTGGCCATCAACTGGCGCAGTTCGACGTGGCTGAGGAAGGTCGGCGTGCCGCCGCCGAAATGCAGCTGCTCGACACGCTGTTTAGGGGCCAGGTGGCAGGCGATCAGCTGGATCTCCTGCTCCAGGCGTTGCAGGTAGGGCGCAGCGCGGCCGCGGTCCTTGGTGATGACCTTGTTGCAGGCGCAGTAGTAGCAGATGTTGGCGCAGAACGGCACGTGCACGTACAACGACAGCGGGCGCACGGCCCGGCGGCTCTCGCGCAGGGCGTGGAGCAGGTCGAACGAACCTACCTCGCTGTGCAGTTGCACGGCGGTCGGGTAGGAGGTGTAGCGTGGGCCGGCGAGATCGTAACGGCGGATCAGGTCGGCATCCCAACGTAGGTCGGCGAGCATGTGGGCGGTCCCCGGATGATGCAGCAGTGTCCGGAGTCTATGGCCGTCTGTAGGAAACTGTGTTGATTTGTATCAAGGCATGCAGGGGCGGCAAAGCGGCCCCCGTCAGTGGCCCATGAGCCAGTGCTGGTGCGGGCCGGGCAAGGTCCACATGCCAAACAGGATCACCAGCACCCCGCCGGCCATGCGCACGCTGCGCCGTCTCAACAAGGCGTTTACCCGCTCCGCCGCCAGCCCCGTGGCCAGCAATACCGGCCAGGTCCCCACGCCGAATGCCAGCATCAATGCCGCACTGTAGCCGGCATTGCCCTGGCTGGCCGCCCACAGCAATGTGCTGTAGACCAGGCCGCACGGCAACCAGCCCCACAGTGCCCCCAACAGCAGGGCGCGCGGCACGCTGGACACAGGCATCAGGCGCGAGGCGAGCGGCTGGATATGCCGCCACAGCCCACGGCCCAGTGCTTCGATACGGGTCAGCCCGCTCCACCAGCCGGCCAGGTAAAGCCCCATGACGATCAGCAGCAGCGCGGCCACCACGCGCAAGGCCATGGCCGCCGGGCTGCTGGCCAGTGCCCAGCCTGCCAGGCCGAGCAGCAGGCCGGCGCAGGCATAGCTGAGGATGCGGCCCAGGTTGTAGGCCACCAGCAGGCGCAGGCGCCGGCCCCGTTGCTCGGCAGGGATGGCCAGGGTCAGCGCGCCCATCAGGCCGCCGCACATGCCCAGGCAGTGGCCGCCGCCGAGCAGGCCCAGGACCAGTGCCGAGCCGAGCAGGGGAACCAGGTCAGGCACGGGGTGGCGCTGCCTTGTCGTCTGGCGCTGCGCCTTCTTCGGGGTTGACGGCGGCCTGGTGGCGCGGGTCCTGGTCATCGAACAGGATGCTGTGGGCCGGGCTTTCGAGGTCGTCGTACTGGCCGCTGTCCACCGCCCAGAAGAAGATATAGACGGCCACGCCCACCAACAGCAGGGCGGCAGGGATCATCACATAGAGGGCGGGCATGGCGACTTCCTTCCGTAAGCGGCTGTGTCGTTCGCCGCCAGGCCTGCCACCGCCGGCAGGCGGGTCAGGCGCAGGGCATTGAGCACCACGATCAGCGAACTGACCGACATGCCGATGGCCGCCCAGACCGGGGTGATCCAGCCAAGCGCGGCGAACGGCAACATGAGGCCATTATACAGGGTCGCCCAGAGCAGGTTCTCGAGGATGTTGCGGCGGGTACGGCGGGCCAGGTCGAAGGCCTGCACCAGTGCCTGCAGGCGGTTGGACAGCAGCACCGCATCGGCGCAGGTCTTGGCCAGGTCGGTGGCGCTGCCCATGGCGATGCTGATGTCGGCAGCCGCCAGCACGGGTACGTCGTTGACCCCGTCGCCGAGCATCAGCACCTTGCGCCCGGAGGCCTGCAGTGCCTTGAGCCGATCGAGCTTGTCATCCGGGCGCAGGCCACCGATGGCCTGGTCGATGCCCAATTGGGCGGCCACCTCGGCAACCATCGGCGAGCTGTCACCGGACAGCAGCAGGGTACGCCAGCCTTTTGCCTGGCAGGCAGCGAGCAGGGCGGGGGCATCCTCGCGCAGGCGATCATCGAGGCCGAACCAGGCGAGTGGCCCTTGGCGGTCGCCCAGTAGCAACCATTGGCCACGCGGTTCTGGCACGGTGGGGATCTCGGCGCCGCTCAGGGCGCAGACGAACGTGGCCTGGCCAATGCGCAACGGTTGGCCGTCGACCCGGCCTTCAAGGCCGAGCCCGGCGACTGTCTGCACATCATCGGCGGCGGTGGCGGTGCGGCCGAAGGCGCGCGCAATCGGGTGCTCTGAGCGGTTTTCGAGGGCGGCGGCCAGGGCCAGGCAACGGTCGGCCGGCAGTGCCGCGAGTGGGCGGATGCTGCGCAGGGTCAGGCGGCCTTCGGTGAGGGTGCCGGTCTTGTCGAAAATCACCGTGTCGATCTGGTTCAGGCCCTCCAGTACATGGCCACGGGTCACCAGCAGGCCGAGCTTGTGCAGGGTGCCGGTGGCGGCAGTCAGCGCAGTCGGGGTGGCCAGCGAGAGGGCGCACGGGCAGGTCGCCACCAGCATGGCCAGGACGATCCAGAATGCCCGCGCCGGGTCCAGATACCACCACCACAGGCCAATGGCCACGGCGGCCAGGAGCGAGAACAGAAGGAAGTACTGCGAGGCGCGGTCGGCAATTTCCGCCAGCCGTGGCTTTTCCGTCTGCGCACGTTCCAGCAGGCGAACAATGGCCGACAGGCGCGAGTCCTGGCCGAGGGCTTCGACTTCCACGTTCAGTGTGCTCTCGACGTTCAGCGTGCCGCCGGTGACGCGGTCGCCGGCCCGTCGTGGCTGCGGCAGGTATTCGCCGGTCAGCAGCGATTCGTCGACACTGGAGCGCCCCTCGACGATTCGTCCATCAGCGGGTACCACCGCACCGGGCAGCACCTGTACGGTGTCGCCACGCTGCAGTTCGCCAAGCAGGATGCGTTCGGCCTGCCCGCAGCTGTCCAGGCGCAGGCACGAGGCCGGTAGCAGGTTGACCAGCTGTGCGGTGGCTGCGGCCGTGCGTTCGCGGGCGCGGCGTTCGAGGTAGCGGCCAGTGAGCAGGAACAGGGCGAACATGCCGACGGTATCGAAATACAACTCGCCGCTGCCGGTGATGGCCGTCCAGATGCCAGCACCGAAGGCCAGGCCGATGGCCAGCGACACCGAGACGTCCATGGTCAGGTGGCGAGTGCGCAGGTCGCGCGCGGCGCCCTTGAAGAACGGCGCGCAGCTGTAGAAGACGATGGGAATGGTGAGGAACAGCGCGATCCAGCGCAGGATGGTGTGCATCTCCGGCGACAGGTCGATGTTGAACTCCGGCCAGGTGGCCATGGTCGCCATCATCGCCTGGAACCATAGCAGGCCAGCCACGCCCAGCCGGCGCAGGGCGCTGCGGTTGTCCCTGGCAAGCTGTTCGGCGGCCTGGTCGGGCTGGTACGGGTGGGCGGCGTAGCCGATCTGGCGCAGTTCAGCGAGCAGCCGCGACAGCGGCAGCTGGTGGTCGTCCCAGTTGAGCAGCAGGCGATGGTTGGACAGGTTCAGGCGGGCTTCGGCGACGCCCGGTAGATTGCGCAGGTGTTTTTCGATCAGCCAGCCGCAGGCGGCGCAGCTGATGCCTTCGACCAGCAAGGTCGCCTCGGCCAGTTCGCCGGCATGGCGGACGAAGTTCTGCTGGACATCACTGCGGTCGTACAGCGCCAGTTCGTCTTGCAGTTGTTTCGGCAGCGCCTCGGGGTTGGCACTGCTGTCGCTGCGGTGCTGGTAGTAGTGCTCAAGGCCACCGGCGACGATGGATTCGGCCACCGCCTGGCAGCCGGGACAGCAGAATTGCCGGGGCTCGCCGAGAACCACGGCAGTGAAGCGGCTGCCGGCGGGGACGGGCAGGGCGCAGTGGTAGCAAGGGGTGGGCTGGGTCATAAGGCAGGCACGGCTGGTGGGGCAGATGACAATCGCTGAGGGGGCGGGCTTGCCTGCCCCTTCAGCGAATGATGATGTGGCTACTGTTGGTGTTCGGCGCCCTGGAGCGCTTCGTCACCCAGCTGCAAGGTCACGCCATGCGCGACCTTTTCCTCCTCGAACAGCCGCCACACGTGCTCGTCCTGGCTACCGAGCAGTTCGACGAAACGTCGCCCGTCGACCTTGTCTTCCAGCTGCCCCACGTAACGCCCGCTCGCAACCTTGCCGAGCAGTACCTTGCGGTCCTTGTCCGGCTGGGTCGGCGAAATCAGGTTGAGCTCCAGGCTTTGCGGGTCGCTATTGCCGCTCAGGCGCACCTCTACCTCGCCGGTCAGCTCATCCAGGTGCACGCTGGCCTTGAGGTTGAGGGTCTGGGCCAGCAGCTCGCGGTCCAGCGAGCGGTTGATGCCTTTGCCCGCTTCGTAGTAGTTGTCGTTGACCAGGTTGTCCGGGTTGTGCACGGCGATGCTGACCATGGTCAGGCTCAGGCACACCGAGGTGGTCAGAATGCCGATGATGATCCAGGGCCAGAGGTGCTTGTACCAAGGGCTGGCGGCGGTGGCGGCAGGCATTGTCAGTGTTCTCTCGGTCAGCGGATCTGTGGGCCGATGAAGCGGCTCTTGGCTTCAACCTTGGCAGCGCTGTCGTCGGCGCTGTGGAGGGTGAAGGTGATTTCGTTGGTGGTGGATGGCAGCTTCTCAGGCGCAATCGACAGCTGTACCGGCAGGCTGACGATATCGCCGGCGGCCACGCGGATTTCGCGCTGGCCTTCCAGGCGCAGGTCAGGCAGGCCGGTGGCGTCCAGTACGTAGACGTGGTCGCGCTGGTCCTTGTTCATGACCTTGAGACTGTATACGTTCTCGATCCGGCCCTGGGCGTTCTCGCGGTACAGCACGCGGTCCTTGCTGACGTCGAAACCGACCAGCGAACGGGTGGCGAAGGCCGTGCCCAGGGCGATGATCATCACCAGCAGCACCACCGCATAGCCGACCAGGCGAGGGCGCAGCATGTGGGTCTTCTGGCCCGAAAGGTTGTGCTCGGTGGTGTAGCTGATCAGGCCTTTGGGGTAGTTCATCTTGTCCATGATGCTGTCGCAGGCATCGATGCACGCCGCGCAGCCGATGCATTCGATCTGCAGGCCGTCGCGGATGTCGATGCCGGTGGGGCAGACCTGCACGCACAGGGTGCAGTCGATGCAGTCGCCCAGGCCCTTGGCCTTGTAGTCGCTGTCTTTCTTGCGCGGGCCGCGGGTTTCGCCACGGCGCGGGTCGTAGGAGACGATCAGGGTGTCCTTGTCGAACATCACGCTCTGGAAGCGCGCATAGGGGCACATGTACACGCACACCTGCTCGCGCAGCCAGCCGGCGTTGCCGTAGGTGGCCAGGGTGAAGAAGCCGACCCAGAAGTAGGCCCAGCCATCGGCTTCGCCGGTGAAGAATTCGGTGAGCAGTTCGCGGATCGGCGAGAAGTAGCCGACGAAGGTCATGCCGGTGACGAAGCCGATCAGCAGCCACAGGCTGTGCTTGGCGAACTTGCGCAAAAACTTGTTGCCGCTCATGGGCGAGCGGTCGAGCTTCATGCGCTGGTTGCGGTCACCCTCGGTGACTTTTTCGCACCACATGAAGATCCATGTCCACACGCTTTGCGGGCAGGTGTAGCCGCACCACACGCGGCCGGCGAATACGGTGATGAAGAACAGGCCGAAGGCGGCGACGATGAGAATGCCCGACAGCAGGATGAAGTCCTGGGGCCAGATGGTGGCGCCGAAGATGTAGAACTTGCGTTCCGGCAGGTTCCACCACACGGCCTGGTGGCCACCCCAGTTCAGCCACACGGTGCCGAAATAGAGCAGGAACAGCACGGCCCCGCCGACCATCCTCAGCCTGCGGAAGATGCCGGTGAAGGCGCGGGTATAGATTTTTTCGCGTGAGGCGTAGAGGTCGACGGAATCCTTCCCTTTGTTGGCAGGCGGGGTGACGTCATGTACCGGAATTTGCTTGCTCATCATCAAGTCCCACGGCAGTGGAAAAACGCTGCGGCCAGTGCGTGCCGGCCGCAGTCTCGCGCATGCTGCTAGCGCTATGCGATCAATGATACGCCGCTGGTGGCGGTATGGGATCGCGCTGCGACCTTTAGTCGCGTTGGGTTCGTGGTATGAATCGTGTTAGAGCGGGTGTCAATTGATCCAGGTCATCTTGTGCTGCATTTGCCGGCCTCATCGCGGATAAATCCGCTCCTACAGGGGCCGCGTGTGTGTAGGAGCGGATTTATCCGCGATGGGGCCAGGCCTGCCTTACTCAGCCTGCTGGGCCGCCTCAGCCTGGTGCGACAGGCTGTAAACATAAGCCGCCAGCAAGTGCACCTTGTCATTGCCCTGCAACTGTTCCTGCGCCGGCATCTGCCCTTGGCGGCCATAGCGAATGGTCTGCTGCAGCTGGGCAAAGCTCGAACCGTAGATGAACGCCTGCGGGTGGGTCAGGTTCGGCGCGCCCATGGCCGGGGTGCCTTTGCCTTCAGGCCCGTGGCAGGCCACGCAATTGGCAGCGAACAGCTTCTGGCCGTTGTCGGCATCGGCCTTGGCCCCTTCTGGCAGGCTGCGGCCATCGAGCTTGCTGGTAACGAATGCGGCGACATCGGCAACGCCCTGTTCGCCCAGCACTTCACCCCAGGCTGGCATCACACCGTGGCGGCCGCCCATGATGGTGGTCTTGATGGTTTCCGGCTCGCCGCCCCAGCGCCAGTCGTTGTCGGTCAGGTTGGGGAAGCCATAGGCGCCCTTGGCATCGGAGCCGTGGCACACCGAGCAGTTCGAGGCGAACAGGCGTGCGCCCATCTTCAGCGCTTGCGGGTCCTTGGCCACCTCTTCGATCGGCATCGCCGCGAACTTGGCGAAAATCGGCCCGAAGCGTGCGTTGGCCTTGGCCATTTCCTTTTCCCACTCGTGCACGCCGGTCCACCCCGGCTGGCCGTTGGAGAATTCGGTCTGCTTGTCGTTGTCCAGGTACGAATAGCCGGGCAGGATGCCTTTCCAGTTGCCCAGGCCTGGGTACAGCACCAGGTAGCCGAGGGCGAAGACGATGGTGCCGACGAACAGCCAGAACCACCATTTCGGCAGCGGGTTGTCGTACTCCTCGATGCCATCGAAGGCATGCCCGACGGTTTCGTCGGTGACCTCTTCGCGCTGGCCCTTGCGGGTCGACAGCAGCAGCCAGGTCAGCGAGAAGATGGTGCCCAGGGTCAGGACGGTAACGTACAGACTCCAGAAGGTTGTCATTGTTGTTTGCTCCCAGAAGCTTTTGCTTGCTCGACGTGCTTGCTGGCCTCGGGATCATCCGCGAAGGGCAGCCGGGTGGCTTCGTCGAAGTCCTTCTTGCGCCGTGGGTTGAACACCCACAGTGCCAGGCCCACGAAGGCCACCATCACCACGACGGTGCCCAGGCCGCGAATCATCCCGATATCCATCAGCGTCACCGTTTGCTTTTGATGATGGTGCCAAGACCCTGCAGGTACGCGACCAGTGCGTCCATTTCGGTCTTGCCCTTGACCGCATCGCGGGCGCCGGCGATGTCGGCGTCGCTGTATGGCGTGCCCAAGGTACGCAATACTTCCAGCTTCTTCGCGGTGTCCTTGCCATCGAGCTTGTTCTCGACCAGCCACGGGTAGGCCGGCATCTTCGATTCCGGCACCACGTTGCGCGGGTTGTACAGGTGCGCGCGGTGCCAGTCATCGGAGTAGCGGCCACCGACGCGGGCCAGGTCCGGGCCGGTGCGCTTGGAGCCCCACAGGAACGGGTGGTCCCAGACGCTTTCGCCAGCGACCGAGTAATGGCCGTAGCGTTCGGTTTCGGCGCGGAACGGGCGGATCATCTGCGAGTGGCAGCCAACGCAGCCTTCACGGATGTAGATGTCGCGGCCTTCGACTTCCAGCGCGGTGCGCGGCTTCATGCCTTCGACCGGCTTGTTGGTGACGTCCTGGAAAAACAGCGGGACGATCTGGGTCAGGCCACCGACGCTCACGGCGATGACCATGAAGAAGGCCAGCAGGCCTATGTTCTTCTCGACGGCTTCATGCTTCATCAGTGCGCTCCCACGACGACGATCTTGGCGGCTTCCTCGGCCTGTACCGGGTTGGCGGCACGCACGGTACGGAACACGTTGTAGGCCATCAGCAGCATGCCGGTGGCGAAGAACGCACCGCCCAGGGCGCGGACGATATAGCCAGGGTGGCTGGCCTGCAGGGCTTCGACGAACGAGTAGGTGAGCGTGCCGTCATCGTTGATGGCGCGCCACATCAGGCCCTGGGTGATGCCATTGACCCACATCGAGGCGATGTACAGCACGGTACCGATGGTCGCCAGCCAGAAGTGCGCGTTGATCAGGCCGACGCTGTGCATCTGCTCGCGGCCGTAGAGTTTCGGGATCATGTGGTAGACCGCGCCGATCGAGATCATCGCCACCCAGCCGAGCGCGCCGGCATGCACGTGGCCGATGGTCCAGTCGGTGTAGTGCGACAGCGAGTTGACGGTCTTGATGGCCATCATCGGGCCTTCGAAGGTGGACATGCCGTAGAACGCCAGCGACACCACCAGAAAGCGCAGGATCGGGTCGGTGCGCAGTTTGTGCCAGGCGCCCGACAGGGTCATCATGCCGTTGATCATGCCGCCCCAGCTCGGCGCCAGGAGGATGATCGACATCACCATGCCCAGCGATTGCGCCCAGTCCGGCAGCGCGGTGTAGTGCAGGTGGTGCGGGCCTGCCCAGATGTACAGGGTGATCAGTGCCCAGAAGTGGACGATCGACAGGCGATAGGAGTAGATCGGCCGTTCAGCCTGCTTGGGCACGAAGTAGTACATCATCCCGAGGAAGCCGGTGGTGAGGAAGAAGCCCACCGCGTTGTGGCCGTACCACCACTGGATCATCGCGTCGGTGGCACCGGCATAGGCCGAGTACGACTTGAACAGGCTCACCGGCAGCGAGATATGGTTGACGATGTGCAGCATCGCGGTGACCACGATGAAGGCGCCGTAGAACCAGTTGCCGACATAGATGTGCTTGGTCTTGCGCTTGACGATGGTGCCGAAGAACACCAGCCCGTAGGTGACCCAGACAATGGCCAGGAGGATCGCCAGCGGCCATTCGAGCTCGGCGTATTCCTTGGTGGTGGTGAAGCCCATCGGCAGGGTGATCAGCGCGCCGACGATCACCGCCTGCCAACCCCAGAAGGTGAAGGCGGCCATGCTGTCGGAGATCAGCCGGGTCTGGCAGGTGCGCTGCACCACGTAGTAACTGGTGCCGAACAGCGCGCAGCCACCGAAGGCGAAGATGACCAGGTTGGTGTGCAGCGGGCGCAGGCGGCCGAAGCTGGTCCAGGGCAGGTCCAGGTTCAGTTGTGGCCACACCAGCTGCGAGGCGATGAAGACGCCCAGGCCCATGCCAAGGATCCCCCAGACCACCGTCATGATGGCGAACTGGCGGACGACCTTATAGTTATAAGCAGTCGGACTGATTGCTGTGCTCATGCTAAGGTTCCACGGTTTTGGTGTTCTTGTTGGTCGAAAAATCGGCGCCAGTATCGATAACCGCGTGGGTTATGACAACGCAAGGATCCGTGCGCCGACCCGTGTCCGGGCCCTCTCGCCGGTGTCCCGCGGCGCTAGGGTCAGAACGATTGTACACAAATAAATATTTGTAATGTGTACCGTTTTTCACCTTTTTCTGATCGATTGGTCAAGCTTTTTCTGCGGGCGGCACCAGGCTGTGCGCCGCGTCTGCTTCGGACCTTTGGGAGCGAAGCCGCTGTGGCAACAAGCTTAGTTCTGTTCGGAGGGGGTGCAAGGGCGGGGGTAGAGCGGGGAGAGGGGCCGCAAGGCGGCCCCGAGGGTTTTACTGGGCGGTCAGCTTTTCGGCGGCATCGTTCTGCGACAGGCTGTACACATAGGCAGCCAGCAAGTGCACCTTGTCATTGCCCTGGATCTCCGCCTGGGCCGGCATCTGCCCCTGGCGCCCATAGCGAATGGTCTGCTGCAACTGGGCAAAGCTCGACCCATAGATGAACGCCTGCGGATGGGTCAGGTTCGGCGCGCCCATGGCTGGGGTGCCTTTGCCTTCAGGCCCGTGGCAGGCCACGCAGTTGCCGGCGAAGATTTCCTTGCCCTTGACCGGGTCGGCCTTGACCCCTTCCGGCAGGCTGCGGCCATCGAGGTTGGTCAGCACGAAGGCGGCGACATCCGCCACACCCTGCTCGCCGATCACCTCGGCCCACGCCGGCATCACGCCATGGCGGCCATTCATGATCGAAGCCTTGATGGTCTCCGGCTCGCCGCCCCAGCGCCAGTCGTTGTCGGTCAGGTTGGGGAAGCCATAGGCGCCCTTGGCATCCGAGCCGTGGCACACCGAGCAGTTGGAGGCGAACAGGCGGCCGCCCATTTTCAGCGCTTGAGGGTCCTTGGCGACTTCCTCTACCGGCATGGCTGCGTACCTGGCAAAGATCGGGCCGAACTTGGCGTCGGCCTTTTCCATCTCCTTCTGCCACTCGTTGGCACCGGTCCAGCCATTCTCGTAGCCGGGCAGGATGCCTTTCCAGTTGCCCAGGCCCGGGTACAGCACCAGATAGCCGGCGCCGAACACCAGGGTGCCGACGAACAGCCAGAACCACCACTTGGGCAGCGGGTTGTCGTACTCCTCGATACCGTCGAAGCTATGCCCCATGGTCTGGTCGGTGGTGCTGTTGCTCTGGCCCTTGCGGGTCGACAGCAACAGCCACGCCAGGCCGATCAGGCTACCAATGGTCAGTACGCTGATATAGGTACTCCAGAAGGTGGTCATTGCGCTTTGCTCCTCACAGCCGCAGTCATGGCAGCAGGTTCCTGCCCGGCAGGGGGCAGGCGGTCGTCGACGAAGGGCAGCAGGCGCGCTTCGGCGAAATCATGGTCGCGGCGTCGGTTGAACACCCACAGTGAGAGGCCGATGAAGGCGATCATCACCACCAGGGTGCCCAGGCCACGGATCATGCCGATGTCCATTTCCATGGTGGTTTACCTCTTGTTCTTGATGGCGGTGCCAAGCACCTGCAGGTAGGCGACCAGCGCGTCCATCTCGGTCTTGCCCTTGACCGCGTCACGGGCGCCGGCAATGTCCTCGTCGGTGTACGGCACGCCCAGGGTGCGCAGGGTGCGCATCTTGGTGTCGGTGTGGCTGTTGTCGACCTTTTCGGCAACCAGCCACGGGTAGGACGGCATCTTCGATTCCGGTACCACGTTGCGCGGGTTGTACAGGTGCGCGCGGTGCCAGTCATCGGAGTAGCGGCCACCAACGCGGGCCAGGTCCGGGCCGGTGCGCTTGGAGCCCCACAGGAACGGGTGGTCCCAGACGCTTTCGCCAGCGACCGAGTAGTGGCCGTAGCGTTCGGTTTCGGCGCGGAACGGGCGGATCATCTGCGAGTGGCAGCCAACGCAGCCTTCGCGGATGTAGATGTCGCGGCCTTCCAGTTGCAGCGCGGTGTAGGGTTTCATGCCTTCGACCGGCTTGTTGGTGACGTCCTGGAAGAACAGCGGGACGATCTGGGTCAGGCCGCCGATGCTTACGGCAAACACCATCAGCAAGGCCAGGAGGCCTACGTTTTTCTCGATGACTTCATGTTTCATCAGTCAGGTCTCCTCAAGCCAGCTGGGCATTCGCAGGGGCGGCGTCGAGCGCCGGCGAACGCACGGTGCGCCAGGTGTTCCAGGCCATCAGGAACATGCCGCTGAGGAAGATCGCGCCGCCGACGAAGCGCACGATGAAGCCTGGGTGGCTGGCCACCAGGGTTTCCACGAACGAGTAGGTGAGCGTGCCGTCGCTGTTGACTGCGCGCCACATCAGGCCCTGGGCGATGCCGTTGACCCACATCGAGGCGATGTACAGCACGGTGCCGATGGTCGCCAGCCAGAAGTGCGCGTTGATCAGGCCCAGGCTGTGCATCTGCTGCTTGCCGAACACTTTCGGGATGGTGTGGTACAGCGCGCCGATCGAGATCATCGCCACCCAGCCGAGGGCGCCGGCGTGCACATGGCCGATGGTCCAGTCGGTGTAGTGGGACAAGGCGTTGACCGTCTTGATGGCCATCATCGGGCCTTCGAAAGTGGACATGCCGTAGAAGGCCAGCGACACCACCAGGAAGCGCAGGATCGGGTCGCTGCGCAGTTTGTGCCAGGCCCCCGAGAGGGTCATCATGCCGTTGATCATGCCGCCCCAGCTCGGCGCCAGGAGGATCAGCGACATCACCATGCCCAGCGACTGCGCCCAGTCCGGCAGGGCGGTGTAGTGCAGGTGGTGCGGGCCTGCCCAGATATACAGGGTGATCAGTGCCCAGAAGTGGACGATCGACAGGCGATAGGAATACACCGGGCGCTCGGCCTGCTTGGGCACGTAGTAGTACATCATCCCGAGGAAGCCGGCGGTGAGGAAGAAGCCTACCGCGTTGTGGCCGTACCACCACTGCACCATGGCGTCGGTGGCGCCGGCGTAGACCGAGTACGACTTGGTCAGGCTGACCGGCAGTTCCAGGTTGTTGACGATGTGCAGCAGCGCCACGGTGAGGATGAAGGCGCCGAAGAACCAGTTGCCGACGTAGATGTGTTTGGTTGTGCGTTTCATCAGCGTACCGAAGAACACGATGGCGTAGCTGACCCAGACGACGGTGATGAGGATGTCGATCGGCCATTCCAGCTCGGCGTATTCCTTGGAGCTGGTGTAGCCCAGCGGCAGGGTGATGGCCGCCAGCAGGATCACCAGCTGCCAGCCCCAGAAGCTGAACGCCGCCAGTTTTGGCGCGAACAGGGTGGTCTGGCAGGTGCGTTGCACCGAATAATAGGAGGTGGCGAACAGTGCGCAGCCGCCGAAGGCAAAGATCACCGCATTGGTATGCAGCGGTCGCAGGCGGCCGAAGCTGGTCCAGGGGAGGTCGAAGTTGAGGGAAGGCCAGGCGAGCTGGGCGGCGATGAAGACGCCGAGCCCCATCCCGACGATTCCCCACACCACCGTCATGATGGCGAATTGGCGGACCACCTTGTAGTTATAGGCGGTACTGCTGGTTGTGTTCATGTATGGGTTCCCATCCACGGTTATTGGCAGGCTTTACAGCGAGGCAAGCATGAGTAATGGGCAAAGTGCCGGTATTGACGGGGATCAATGGGCGCAAGTCGGAAATGTCCCAGGCTTGCGCTGCGATCCCCCGCGAAATGGGGGCGAGGGGAGTGTTTCTGCGAGCCTGATCCTGGCCCATGGCGCGGGTGCGCCGATGGACAGCGGTTTCATGGACGAAATTGCGCAAAAGCTGGCGGCGCTTGGCGTCGGGGTGGTTCGCTTCGAGTTCCCCTACATGGCCGAGCGGCGCAACGGCGGCGGCAAACGGCCGCCCAATCCACAGAAGGTGCTTCTGGAAAGCTGGCGCGAGGCGTACCGCCAGGTGCGACCTTTGGTCACGGGCAGGCTGGCCATTGGCGGCAAGTCGATGGGCGGGCGCATGGCCAGCCTGCTGGCCGATGAACTGGGGGCGGATGCACTGGTGTGCCTTGGCTACCCGTTCTACGCGGTGGGCAAGCCGGAGAAGCCGCGGGTCGAGCACCTGGCCGAACTGAAGACGCCCACGTTGATCGTGCAGGGCGAGCGCGATGCGCTGGGCAATCGGCAGGCGGTGGAGGGGTATGCGCTGTCACCGGCGATCGAGGTGAGCTGGCTGGTGGCAGCGGATCATGACCTGAAGCCCCTGAAGGCTTCGGGGTTCAGCCATGAGCAGCACTTGCAGGCGGCGGCTGAAAAGGTGGCGGCTTTCCTGAAACGATAGTGTTGTGTTCTTCGCGGGCTGACCCGCGAAGAGGCCGCTACAGGCTGACGCTTAGTCGCGGTACTCGCACAGGTAAGCGGTATCCACCTTCACCTGCAGCTGGAACTTGCTGTCGGCCGGTACATTGAACGTGTCGCCAGCATTGAAGGTTTCCCAGTTGTCGCTACCCGGCAGTTTCACGGTCAGGGCGCCGGACACCACGTGCATGATCTCGCGCTTGGCGGTGCCGAACTCGTATTCGCCCGGGGCCATCACGCCCACAGTGGCAGGGCCTTCAGCGCCTGCGAAGGCGATCGACTTGACGGTGCCGTTGAAGTACTCGTTGACCTGGAACATGGGCGACTCCTGAACAATGGGGTGAAAAAGGGCTGGCCAGTATGCCCAAGCCCATTCGCCCCGTCATCTGCTTTCAGGTGCCGTTCGCGGGCAGGCTCAAGGGCAGCAGGCGTGCGGTGTTGCGTGCGTCTTCCAGGGCCCGGTGCTGCTGCCCGCAAAAGTGCATGCCCGCCAGTTGCAACGCGCCATTGAGCCCGGCCGGGCGCTGCAGGTGGCGAGCCTTGGCGAAGCGCTGCTTGAGGTTGATGTGTGGCAGTTCGCGCAGCAGGCTGTCGACCTCATGCTGGCGCCATTCCTGCAACAGCTGCTGGCGGTCGTAGTCGCCCCAGCTGACCCAGGCCTGCAACTGCTCGCGGTGGTGCCCCAGCCAGCGTTCGAAACGCTCCCACACCTCTGGGAATGCTGCGGCGCTGTCGACGCTGGCCTGGCTGATGTGCGTAAGCTCGCGGCAGAACGGTGTCAGCTGCGGCCGACGCCTTGGCCGCACGAAGCGCTGGAAGTGGTCCACTTCGCGGCCTTCGCGGGTCACCAGGCTGGCGCCGATTTCAATGATTTCCATCTCCGTGACCGGCCAGCCACCGTCATCGGTGGTGGCTTCCAGGTCGATCACCAACCAGTGGCCCATACCAGGCTCCCTCGCCATACATGCCAAAGCAGCGTAGCCAATGTCTGGCCACACGGCATCCCCTGGCAAAATGCCCTCACTTTGGCATAACCGGCAGTTGTGCCTTGTCGGGAAAACGCCTAGCTTAGGCGCATCCTAGGTATGAACCGTGATGAGCGACCGCTTTGACTCCAGCGTCCGGCCTGAAGTTGATCTCCACCTTGATGATGCTGGCTGCGGCTTGGCTGACGGCGCCGGCGTGGGCCGACGACGCCATCGACGTGAAGATCGGCGCTGCGCATTTCCCACCTTATACCGTGCGCCCGGAGCAGGGCGCCGATACCGGTTTGCTGCCCCAGCTGGTCGAGGCGTTGAACCGCTTGCAGCCGAACTATCACTTCGTCCTGGTGCCCACCTCCATCCAGCGGCGCTTTGGTGATTTCCAGCAAGGTCGCACAGACATGGCGATCTTCGAGAACCCTGAATGGGGTTGGCAGCAGATCCCTCACCAGACGGTGGACATGGGCCTGGAGGATGCCGAAGTGTTCGTCGCCAGGAAGGCCAGCGGCCGCGATCAGCGTTATTTCGACAATTTGAGCGGTAAGCGTCTGGCGCTGTTCAACGGCTATCACTATGCATTTGCCAACTTCAATTCCGACCCCAACTACCTGCGCAAGACCTACAACGCAACGCTGACCTATTCCCACGACAGCAACCTGCTGATGGTCCAGGCCGGCCGCTCCGACATTGCCCTGGTGACGCGCTCCTACCTGAGCGACTTCCTGGCCCGCAACCCCGACAGCCTCGACCAGCTGGTCGCCTCGCAGCGCATCGACCAGGTCTATCACCACTATGCGTTGCTGCGTCCCGGTGCCCCGATCACCGAGCAGAAGTTCGCCGAATTGCTGCGTCGATTGCGCGACAGCGGCGAACTGACGCGCATCTTCCAGCCTTACCGGATCACCGTCGCCGCGCCGAACGACTAAATTCCCCGGTCATGGCCACGTCCTGACAAGTGAGCCTTTCTTTCGTCATTTCGTGAGCCAAGACCATGCCGTTCGATGCCGCTTCGCAGCCCCTGTCCCTCCCACGCTGGCGCAGCCTCGATGCCGAGGAGGATGACTGCCGGTTGAGCCTGTCCCTTGAAGGGCGACCATTGATCCAGCTGCGTCTGGAGCCGGGTGATCCGCTGCACGTGCATGTGCAGAGCCTGTGTCCGGAGCGCCCACAGCAGGCGTTGTGGGCTGCCTGCTATTGGCTGCTGTCGCGCGATCCGGCTCGCCAGCGCCTGGCCGTGCATCTCGCTACCCGCGTGCCGGAGGCGCAAGCCAGCGGTTTGTTGCTGGGCGGCGAAGTGGCCGGCGTCTACCTGTGCGAGCGTGCGCTGTTCTGGCAGTTGCCGCAGCCGTGGCTGGGTGCATCGAACGAGGGTGCCTACCCGCAGCAGATGCAGTTCAGCAATGGCAAGCGCCACCCGCGCCGGGCACCCAAGCCGCACGGCGAGGTGTACCGCCGTTTCGATGCGCGCCTGGGGGCCTGGGTGTCGCTGCGTACCCTGGAGGTCGACCAGGACCTTGAGCGTTTCCATCGCTGGCAGAACAACCCCCGGGTCGAGCAATTCTGGCAGGAGGCGGGCTCGCTGGAGCAGCACCGCGAATACCTGGCCAAGCTCGAAGCCGACCCGCACACCCTGACCCTGATCGGCTGCTTCGATGATCAGCCGTTCGCCTACTTCGAGGCGTACTGGGCCAAGGAGGATCGCATTGCGCCGTTCTATCCAGCCGACGATTACGACCGTGGCATCCACATGCTGGTGGGCGAAGAGGCGCACCGGGGCCCGCACAAGGTCGCCAGCTGGCTGTCGGCCTTGGTGCACTACCTGTTCCTGGACGACCCGCGCACCCAGCGGGTGGTGGCTGAGCCCCGTGCCGACAATGGCAAGATGATCGGTTACCTGCACGATCAGTGTTTCCATTGCGACAAGGAATTCGATTTCCCGCACAAGCGTGCGGCACTGATGATTCTGGGGCGCGAGCGGTTCTTCGAGCGCTGCAAGCTGGCCTGAACCGGCGTCGCCTGCGCAGCAGGCGACGCTGTGCTATCAGGCCTGCCGGCTGGCCGTCTTGCGGCAATGCACCAGGGCATCGCGAATCATGAAGTTGACCAGGGTCGGTGAAACCCCCAGTTCCTTGGCAATGTCCTTCTGCGGCACGCCGTGCAGGCGGTACATCTCGAAGGCATAGCGGGTGCGCTGGGGCAGTTCGTTGAGTGCCTCGGCGATGTGCTCGAGCGCCGCCAGGTTGATGTGCGTGGCTTCGGGCGAAGCGTTCGGGATGACCACGTTCAGGCCTTCCTCCTCGCTGCCGGAGTACTTCAGCTCCATCGCCTGCTTGCGGTAGTGGTCGATGGCCAGGTTGCGCACGATCTGGAACAGGTAGCTGAGCTGCGCCTTGAACGACGAGGTGATCTGCGGGGCGGCGCTGAGCCGGAAGAAGGCATCCTGCACCACGTCCTCGGCGCGCGAGCGGCAGCCGGTAATGCGCGCCGCGATCTTGACCAGGATGCTGCGGTTGTCGACGAATGCCTGGAGTAATGGTGAATCGCACTTACTTGTGGATAGTTGTTCCGCCATGGAAATCACCTTGTCTCGAAGGGGGAAGGGAGCACCCCTTGAGGGGAAGCTTCCTACGACGTGCGACAAACTATTCAGAATGATAATGATTGTCAAATACGAAAGTTAATGAGTTTCTATTAGTTTCAGTTCTAAGGCGAGCGACGTGATGCCGTTCACCTTGCACCCCCGCTGACCCTGCTAATTTCCCGCCGCGCCCATCCGTTCCCCTGTGTACATCCGGCCGCTGCCCGCCAGCTTCGTGCGCTGCAGCCAGCCCGACTTAACCAGACACTGGCAGGAACCTCCCCCCATGACGGACGCCTTCGAACTCCCGCTCTCGCTGGTCCAGGCCCTGGCGCAACGCGCTGCGCAGACCCCGGACCGCATCGCCCTGCGCTTTCTGGCCGATGCCCCTGGCGAGCAGGCCGTGCTCAGCTATCGCGACCTGGATGCGCGTGCGCGCACCATCGCTGCGGCGCTGCAGGCCCGCGCCAGGGTCGGCGAGCGGGCGGTGCTGCTGTTCCCCAGTGGCCCGGACTACGTGGCGGCGTTCTTCGGTTGCCTGTACGCCGGGGTCATTGCCGTGCCGGCCTATCCTCCGGAGTCGTCACGCCGCCATCATCAGGAGCGCCTGCTGTCGATCATCGACGACGCCGAGCCGCGCCTGCTGCTGACCGTCGGTGCGCTGCACGACAGCCTGCAGGATCTCGAAGCCCTGACCGGCGACCACGCCCCCGAACTGCTGGCAGTGGATGCGCTCGATCCGGCCTTGGCCGCGCGCTGGCGCGAGCCGCAACTGAAGGCGGACGACATCGCCTTCCTGCAATACACCTCCGGTTCCACCGCCCTGCCCAAGGGCGTGCAGGTCAGCCACGGCAATTTGGTGGCCAACGAGCAATTGATCCGCGCAGGCTTCGGCATCGACCTCAACCCGGACGATGTGATCATCAGTTGGCTGCCGCTGTACCACGACATGGGCTTGATCGGCGGGCTGCTGCAGCCGATCTTCAGTGGCGTGCCGTGCGTGCTGATGTCGCCGGGCTACTTCCTCGCTCGGCCGCTGCGCTGGCTGCAGGCGATCAGCGAGTATGGCGGCACCATCAGCGGCGGGCCGGATTTCGCCTACCGGCTGTGCAGCGAACGGGTCAGCGAGGCGGCCGTGGCAGGCCTCGACCTGAGCCGCTGGCGCGTGGCCTATTCCGGCTCCGAGCCGATTCGCCAGGACAGCCTCGCCACCTTTGCCGACACGTTCGCCGCCTGCGGCTTCCAGCCGAGCAGCTTCTTTGCCAGCTATGGCCTGGCCGAAGCCACCTTGTTCGTCAGTGGCAGCCGCCGTGGCCAGGGCATCGGTGCGCTGGAGCTGGACGCCGAAGCCCTCGCTGGCAACCGTGCCGAAGCCGGTCAGGGCAGTGTGCTGATGAGCTGCGGCTACCCGCAGCCAGGCCATGCGGTGCGTATTGTCGAGCCGCAGCGCCTGGAGGTGTTGGGCGACAATCAGGTGGGCGAAATCTGGGCCGGCGGCCCGAGCATCGCCCTGGGTTACTGGCGCAACCCAGAAGCCACTGCACGTACCTTCGTCGAAATGGACGGCCAGACCTGGTTGCGCACCGGCGACCTGGGCTTCATGCGCGACGGCGAAGTGTTCGTCACCGGGCGTCTTAAGGACATGCTGATCGTCCGCGGCCAGAACCTATACCCGCAAGACCTGGAAAAAACCCTGGAACGTGAGGTCGAAGGGCTGCGCAAGGGGCGGGTAGCGGTGTTCGCGGTCGACGATCAGGGCGAGGAGGGCATCGGCGTGGCGGTGGAAATCAGCCGCAACGTGCAGAAGGCGGTCAAACCCGAGGCGCTGATCAAGACCCTGCGCCAGGTGATCGCCGATGCCTGTCGCCAGGCGCCGGCCGTGGTCCTGCTGCTCAATCCGGGGGCATTGCCGAAGACCTCCAGCGGCAAGCTGCAGCGTTCGGCCTGCCGCCTGCGCATGGATGATGGCAGCCTGGATTGCTATGCGCGTTTCCCAGTGGCTGCCACTCCGGTGGCAGGCGCAGCAAGCGACGACGACCTGCAGACACGTATCGCCGGTGTCTGGTGCGAAATCCTCAAGGTCGAGGCGATTGCCGCTGACGATCACTTCCTGCTGCTGGGCGGCAACTCCATCGCCGCCGCCCAGGTCACTGCGCGGCTGGCCGAGGAGCTAGGTATCCCGCTGAGCCTGCGCACCCTGTTCGAGGCGCCGACGCTGGCCGAATACTGCGCCGAGGTGGCCACCCTGCTGGCTGATGGTGCTGGTGGGCCCACCGCTATCACGGCGCTGGCGCGTGGCCAGGCCTGGCCGCAGTCGCTGGCACAGAACCGCCTGTGGCTGACCTGGCAGCTAGAGCCGCAGACTGCGGCCTACAACATTCCTGCCGGCCTGCACCTGCGCGGCGAGCTGGACGAAGCCGCACTTGAAGCCGCGTTCCAGGCGCTGGTCGCGCGCCACGAATCGCTGCGCACAGTGTTCAGCGAAGCCGACGGGCAGGCCTTGCAGCGTGTCCTGCCGGAGCAGCCGTTCGCCCTTCAGCGCCTGGGCCTGGAAGGGCTGGCGCCCGAGCAAGTGGTGTCACGCCGCGAGCAAGAGGCGCAACAGCCATTCGACCTGACCCAAGGCCCATTGCTGCGCGTGACCCTGGTGCGCCTTGCTGACGAAGACCATCAGCTGTGGGTGACCTTGCACCACATCGTCGCCGATGGCTGGTCGCTGAATATCCTGCTCGACGAATTCGCCAGACTGTACGCCGCCCGTTGCCAGGGCCTGGACGCCCAGCTGCCGGCGCTGACATTGGGTTACGCCGACTACGGCAACTGGCAGCGGCAGTGGCTGGCTGAGGGCGAAAGCGCCCGTCAGCTGGCGTACTGGAAAGCCGCATTGGGCGACGCCTTGCCGGTGCTCGACCTGTACCCGGACCAGCCGCGCTCCAGCCAGCAGCACAACCGCGCCGCCCGCCTGAGCGTGAAAGTGACGGCCAAGCTGGCCGACGCCCTCAAGGCCCTGGCCCGCGAACAGCAGGCCAGCCTGTTCATGGTCCTGCTGGCCGCCTGGCAAGGGCTGCTGCACCGCTATACCGGCCAGGGCGACATCCGCGTCGGCGTACCCAACGCCAACCGCCCGCGCCAGGAAACCCAGGGTATGGTCGGCTTCTTCGTCAACACCCAGGTGCTGCGCGTGCAGCTGGATGGCCGCCTGCCGTTCGCCCAGTTGCTGGCCCAGGTGCGCGGCGCGACCCTCGACGCCCAGGCCAACCAGGACCTGCCGTTCGAGCAATTGCTCGAAGCCCTGCCCGACGCGCGCGAGCAGGGCCTGTTCCAGGTCATGTTCAACCACCAGCAGCGTGACCTTTCAGCGTTGCGCCGCCTGCCGGGTTTGCTCGCCGAAGAACTGCCGTGGCACAGCCGCGAAGCCAAGTTCGACCTGCAACTGCACAGCGAAGAAGACCACCAGGGCCGCCTGAGCCTGGCCTTCGACTACGCTGCCGAGCTGTTCGATGCCAGCACCATCAAGCGTCTTGCCCAGCACCTGCTGGCACTGCTCGAGCAAGTCTGCGCGCAACCGCTACTGCCGCTGGGCGATGTGCAACTGCTGGACGAGCCGGGGCGTGAACAACTGCTGGCCTGGGGCGAGGCGCCGGTGCCCGCCGCGCAGCGCTTGCTGGTCGAGCAGCTCAACGAGCAGGCGCGCCTGACCCCTGAACGTACCGCCCTGGTCTGGGACGGTGGCAGCCTCGGCTATGCCGAACTGCATCAGCAGGCCAACCGGCTGGCGCACTATCTGCGCGACAAAGGCGTCGGCCCCGACACGTGCGTGGCCATCGCGCTGGAGCGTTCGCCGCAGCTGCTGGTCGGCCTGCTGGCGATCCTCAAGGCGGGCGGCGCCTATGTGCCGCTGGACGTCGACTACCCGGCCGAGCGCCTGGCCTACATGCTCGGCGATTGCCAGGCTGGCCTGCTGCTTAGCCACAGCAGCCTGCTGGGTACGCTGCCGCAGGTCGACGGCGTCAGCGCCATCGCCGTTGATCAACTGCACCTCGGCAGCTGGCCCAGCCAGGCACCGGGCCTGCAGTTGCATGGCGACAACCTGGCCTATGTGATCTACACCTCTGGTTCTACCGGCCAACCGAAGGGCGTGGGCAACACCCATGCGGCGCTGGCCGAGCGCCTGCAGTGGATGCAAGCCCGCTATGCGCTGGACGCCAGCGATGTGCTGATGCAAAAGGCACCGATCAGCTTCGACGTCTCGGTGTGGGAGTGCTTCTGGCCGCTGATCACCGGCTGCAAACTGGTTCTGGCCGGCCCTGGCGAGCACCGCGACCCGCAGCGCATCGCCACGCTGGTGCAGCAGCATGGCGTGACCACGCTGCACTTCGTACCGCCGCTGCTGCAGGTGTTCGTGCAAGAGCCACTGGCCGCTGGCTGCAGCAGCCTGCGCCGGCTGTTCTCCGGTGGTGAAGCGCTGCCTGCGCAGCTGCGTGACCGTGTGCTGCAGCTGTTGCCACAGGTGCAGTTGCACAACCGCTACGGCCCGACCGAAACCGCCATCAACGTCACACACTGGCATTGCCAGGCAGCCGATGGCGAGCGTTCGCCGATCGGCCGCCCGCTGGGTAACGTGCTCTGCCGGGTGCTGGACGATGAACTCGAACTGGCTGCGCCTGGCGTACCGGGTGAGCTGTATCTGGGCGGTGCCGGCCTGGCCCGCGGTTACCTGGGCCGCCCGGGCCTGACAGCCGAACGTTTCGTGCCCCAGGCTGACGGCAACGGCGCGCGCCTGTACCGCAGCGGCGACCGCGCCCGCTGGCAGGTGCAAAGCGAGGCCCTGGAATACCTCGGACGCCTCGATCAGCAGGTCAAGGTGCGTGGCTTTCGCGTCGAGCCTGAAGAAGTGCAGGCGTGCCTGTTGGCGCAGGCGGGTGTCGAGCAGGCGCTGGTGCTGATCCAGCAGGACGCGGTCGGTGCGCAACTGGTGGGTTACTACAGCGGCAACGCACCGGCCGAGGTGTTGCAGGCCGCACTGGCGAGGCAATTGCCGGCATACATGGTGCCGGCTCAGCTGATCGGCCTGGAGCACCTGCCGCTGGGCCCGAGTGGCAAGGTCGACCGCAAGGCACTGCCTGCACCGGTCTGGCAGCAGCGCGCCCATGTCGAGCCGCAGACCGCATTGCAGCAGGAGGTAGCGGCCATCTGGCGCGAGGTGCTGAACCTGCCGCAGGTCGGCCTGCACGACGATTTCTTCGCCCTCGGCGGTCACTCGCTGCTGGCCACCCAGATCGTCTCGCGTACCCGTCAGGTGTGTGATGTCGAGCTGCCGCTCAAGACGCTGTTCGAGGCCAGCGAGCTGGTTGCGTTCTGCGAGGCAATCGCCCGGGTCCGCGCTGCCGGTGCACGCAACCAGCAAGGGGAAATCGCCCGGGTCGACCGCCGCCAGGCCGTGCCGCTGTCCTATTCGCAGCAGCGCATGTGGTTCCTCTGGCAGATGGAGCCGGACAGCCCGGCCTACAACGTTGGCGGCATGGCGCGTTTACGGGGCGTGCTGCATGTGGATGCCTTCGAACGCGCCCTGCAGGCGCTGATCGTGCGCCACGAGACCCTGCGCACCACCTTCCCCAGCATCGACGGTGTGCCGTACCAGTGCGTGGCCGATGACAGCGCCCTGCAACTGGACTGGCAGGACTTCACGGCCTTGCCGGCCGACATCCGTCAGCAGCGCCTGCAGCAACTGGCTGACGACCAGGCCCACCAGCCATTCGACCTGGAGCGCGGGCCGCTGCTGCGCGCCTGCCTGGCCAAGACCGAGGACCGTGAACACTACTTCGTGCTGACCCTGCATCACATCGTCACCGAAGGCTGGGCGATGGACATCTTCGCCCGCGAACTGGGCGAGCTCTATGAAGCCTTCGTCGATGAGCGCGAGTCGCCACTGGCGCCGCTGCCGGTGCAGTACCTGGACTACAGCGTGTGGCAGCGGCAATGGCTGGAAAGCGGCGAAGGCGCACGCCAGCTTGCCTACTGGAAAGACCGCCTCGGCGATGAGCACCCGGTACTGGCGCTGCCCACCGACCGCCCGCGCCCCGCCGTGCAGAGCCACCGCGGTGAACTCTACCGCTTTGAACTCGACCCGGCATTGGTCGCCCGCGTGCACGCCTTCAACAACCAGCGTGGGCTGACGCTGTTCATGACCATGACCGCGACCTTGGCCGCGTTGCTGCACCGCTATAGCGGTCAGCGTGACCTGCGCATCGGCGCGCCGGTGGCAAACCGTATCCGCCCGGAAAGCGAAGGCCTGATCGGCGCCTTCCTCAATACCCAGGTGCTACGTTGCGAGCTGGACGGGCAAATGACCGCCGCCGCCTTGCTCGAGCAGGTCCGCCAGGCCGCCATCGAAGGCCAGTCGCACCAGGACCTGCCGTTCGACCAGTTGGTCGAGGCCCTGCAGCCGCCGCGCAGCAGCGCCTACAACCCGCTGTTCCAGGTGATGTGCAACGTGCAGCGCTGGGCCTTCCAGCAGAGCCGCACACTCGCAGGCATGCAGGTGGATTACCTGGTCAACGACGCCAGCGCCACCAAGTTCGACCTGTACCTGGAGGTCACCGACCTCGACGGCCGCCTGGGCTGCTGCCTGACCTACAGCCGCGACCTGTTCGACGAGCCGCGCATCGCACGCATGGCCGAGCACTGGCAGCAGCTGCTGGTCGGCCTGCTCGACAACCCGCAGCAGCGCCTGTGCGAGCTGCCGATGCTGGCCACTGCCGAGCAGCAAGTGCTGATCGGCCAGTTGCAGGGCGAGCGGGGCTACGCCCTCGACCAGACGATCCACGGCTTGTTCGTCGCCCAGGCTGCGCGTACGCCAGATGCGGGTGCATTGACCTTCGCCGGCCAGCACATGACCTACGCTGAGCTCGACCAACAGGCCAATCGCCTGGCCCGTGCCCTGCGTGATCGCGGGGTCGGCCCGCAGGTGCGGGTGGGCCTGGCGTTGGAGCGCTCGCTGGAGATGGTGGTCGGCCTGCTGGCCATTCTCAAGGCCGGTGGCGCCTACGTGCCGCTCGACCCGGAGTATCCGCTCGACCGCCTGCGCTACATGATCGAGGACAGCCGCATCGGCCTGCTGCTAAGCCAGCGGGCACTGCTCGAAAACCTCGGTGGATTGCCCGGCGGGGTAGCACGCTGGAGCCTGGAGGACGATGCCGCGAGCCTCTCGGCCTACAGCGATGCGCCTCTGGATAACCTCAACCTGCCGCAGCATCAGGCCTATTTGATCTACACGTCCGGCTCCACCGGCAAGCCCAAGGGCGTGGTGGTCAGCCATGGCGAAATCGCCATGCACTGCCAGGCGGTGATCGACGCCTTCGGCATGCGCAGCGATGACTGCGAACTGCACTTCTACTCGATCAATTTCGACGCGGCCAGCGAGCGCCTGCTGGTGCCGCTGCTGTGCGGCGCCCGAGTGGTGCTGCGCGCCCAGGGCCAATGGGGCGCCGAGGACATCTGCCAGTTGGTGCGCGAGCAGCGGGTGAGCGTGCTCGGCTTCACCCCGAGCTATGGCAGCCAGCTGGCCCAGCACCTGGCCGGGCAGGGTGAACAGCTGCCGGTGCGGCTGGTGATCACCGGCGGCGAAGCGCTGACCGGCGAGCACTTGCAGCGCATCCGCCAGGCGTTCGCCCCGCAGCAGTTCTTCAACGCCTACGGGCCCACCGAAACCGTGGTCATGCCGCTGGCTTGCCTGGCGCCGCAGGTCATGCCTGCCGACGCTGGCAGCGTGCCGATCGGCCGGGTGATCGGTGCCCGCACCGCCTACATCCTCGACGAGGACCTGGCCCTGCTGCCGCAAGGGGGGATCGGCGAGCTGTACGTCGGCGGTGCCGGCCTGGCCCAGGGCTACCACGACCGCCCGGGCCTGAGCGCCGAGCGTTTTGTCGCCGACCCGTTCAGCCGCGACGGTGGGCGCCTGTACCGCACCGGCGACCTCGTGCGCCTGCGTGCCGATGGCCTGGTGGAGTATGTCGGCCGTGCCGACCAGCAGGTGAAGATCCGAGGCTTCCGTATCGAGCTGGGCGAAATCGAAAGCCGCCTGCAGGAACATGCCGATGTCGACGAGGCGGTGGTGCTGGCCCTCGACCTGCCGGGGGGCAAGCAGTTGGTCGGTTACCTTGTTTGCCAGCAGGCCACCGCCGACAGCGAGGCTCAGTCCAGGCTGCGTGAAGCAGTCAAGGCTGATGCCTGTCAGCACCTGCCGGACTACATGGTGCCTGCGCACCTGGTGCTGCTCGACCGCCTGCCGCTGATGGGCAACGGCAAGCTCGACCGCCGCGCCTTGCCGGCACCGGACCTGGAGCAGGCGCGTCAGCACTACCAGGCACCAGCCAATGAGCTGGAGGAGCAACTGGCACAAGTCTGGCGCGAAGTGCTCAACACGTCCCGCGTGGGTGTGCAGGACAACTTCTTCGAACTGGGCGGCGACTCGATCCTGTCGATTCAGGTGGTCAGCCGTGCGCGCCAGCTGGGCCTGCAGTTCACCCCGCGCGACCTGTTCCAGCACCAGACCATCCAGACCCTGGCTGGCGTGGTCAGCCGCAGCGCGGCGCCGAGCGACATCGAGCAGGGCGCGCGCGAGGGGCGCAGCGGCCTCACGCCGATTCAGCACTGGTTCTTCGGCAGCGACGTCGTCCAGCCGCAACACTGGAACCAGGCCGTGCTGCTGGAAGCGCGCCAGCCGCTGGAGCGGGCCACCCTTGAGCAGGCCTTGGCCGGGCTGGTGACGCAACACGACAGCCTGCGCCTGCGCTTCGTTCAGGGGCAGGCGGCCTTTGCCGCGGTATCTGCCGAGCAATTGTTGTGGACCGCCACGGTCGCCGACTTCGACGACTGTCAGGCGCTTTATACCGACGTGCAACGCAGCCTCGACCTGGAACGCGGCCCGCTGCTGCGCGCCGTGCTGGTCAGTGACGGGCAGGGCGCCCAGCGCCTGCTGCTGGTGATCCACCACCTGGTGGTCGATGGCGTGTCCTGGCGCGTGCTGCT
Organism: Pseudomonas urethralis; assembly: GCF_021602465.1. Classification (NCBI taxonomy): domain Bacteria; kingdom Pseudomonadati; phylum Pseudomonadota; class Gammaproteobacteria; order Pseudomonadales; family Pseudomonadaceae; genus Pseudomonas; species Pseudomonas urethralis. The sequence continues at coordinate 138,424 of NZ_BQIJ01000001.1, read as the reverse complement.
TGAAGACCTGCAGGCGCTGTATCGCGGCCAGCCGCTGGCGGCCAAGACCCATGCCATGGCCGACTGGGCGGCGCGCCTGGCCAGCTACGCCGGCAGCGATTCGCTGCGTGACGAACTGGGCTGGTGGCAAGGCCAGCTCGGCAGCGTACGCCATGAACTGCCGTGCGACCACCCGCAAGGCGGCAACCTGCATCGGCATGCCGAAACGCTGGCCATCGCCCTGGACACCGAGCAGACCCGGCAGTTGCTGCAACAGGCGCCGGCGGCCTACCACACCCAGGTCAACGACCTGCTGCTGACCGCGCTGGCCCGCACCCTGTGCCGCTGGAGCGGTGACCAGGAAGTGCTGGTGCAGCTCGAAGGCCACGGCCGCGACGGCCTGTTCGAGGACATGGACCTGACGCGCAGCGTCGGCTGGTTCACCAATGCCTACCCGCTGCGCCTGAACCCGCAGGCTGGCGACGACGATGCTGCGCGTGCCACCTCTATCAAGCGCATCAAGGAACAACTGCGGCAGGTTCCGCACAAGGGGCTGGGCTACGGCGTGCTGCGTTACCTGGGCGATGCTGCCAGCCGCGAAAGCATGGCGGCGCTGCCCCAGGCGCGCATCACTTTCAATTACCTGGGCCAGTTCGACCAGCAGTTCGATGAGGCCGCCTTGTTCCAGCCTCTGGATGCACCGGCAGGCCTGGCTCATGATCTGGATGCACCGCTGCCGAACTGGCTGAGCATCGACGGCCAGGTCTATGCCGGTGCCTTGCAACTGCGCTGGAGCTACAGCCGTGAACGCTACGACTCGCGGACCATCGCGCAGTTGGCCGAAGCCTATCGCCAGGAGCTGCTGGCACTGGTCAGCCATTGTCTGGCCGATGGCAACGGCAGCTTCACCCCCTCGGACTTCCCGCTGGCGCACCTGAGCCAGCAGCAGATCGACGCGCTGCCGGTGCCCGCCGCGCAGATCGAAGACGTCTACCCGCTGACGCCGATGCAGGAGGGCATGCTCTTGCATACCCTGCTGGAGCCGGGCACAGGCCTGTATTACATGCAGGACCGCTACCGCATCAACAGCGCCCTCGACCCGCAACGTTTCGCCCAGGCCTGGCAGGCCGTGGTGGCGCGTCACGAAGCCCTGCGCGCCTCGTTCAGCTGGAATGCCGGCGAGACCATGCTGCAGATCATCCACAAGCCGGGCAGCACGCCGGTGGACTATCAGGACTGGCGCGGCCTCGATGAAGCCGCCCAGGAGGCGCGCCTGCAGGCCCTGCACAAAGAAGAGCGGGAAGCCGGCTTTGCCCTGTTGCAGGAGGCGCCGTTCCACCTGCGCCTGGTGCGGGTCGATGACGAACGCTACTGGTTCATGATGAGCAACCACCACATCCTCATCGATGCCTGGTGCCGTTCGTTGCTGATGAACGATTTCTTCGAAATTTACCAGGCGCTCGGCGAAGGCCGTCAGGCGAAGTTGCCGGTACCGCCGCGCTACCGCGACTACATCGGCTGGCTGCAACGCCAGGACATGAATGAAGCGCGCAATTGGTGGCAGGCCAACCTGGCCGGTTTCGAGCGTGCCACGGCGCTCCCCAGCGACCGCCCGTTGCGCAACGATCACGCTGGCGACGGTATGGTCGTAGGCGATTGCTACACCCGGTTGGAGGTGAGCGACGGCGTGCGCCTGCGCGAACTGGCCCAGGCCCATCAGCTGACCATCAACACCTTCGCCCAGGCGGCTTGGGCATTGGTGCTGGCGCGCTACAGCGGTGACCGCGACGTAGCCTTTGGCGTGACCGTGGCCGGGCGCCCGGTGAGCCTGCCGCAGATGCAGCGCACCGTCGGCCTGTTCATCAACAGTATCGCCCTGCGCGTGCAACTGCCCGAACCGGGCCAGCGCCGCAGCGTGCGCCAGTGGCTACAGGGCGTGCTGGAACGCAACATGGAGCTGCGCGAATACGAGTACCTGCCGCTGGTGGCGATCCAGGAATGCAGCGAGCTGCCCAAGGGCCAGCCGCTGTTCAACAGCCTGTTCGTGTTCGAGAACGCCCCGGTGGAAACGGCGGTACTCGACCATGCCCAGCACCTCAATGCCAGCTCCGACTCGGGCCGTACCCACACCAACTTCCCGCTGACGGCGGTGTGCTACCCGGGCGATGACCTGGGCCTGCACCTGTCATTCGACCAACGCTACTTCGACTACCCTACTGTCGAGCGCCTGCTGGCCGAGTTCAAGCGCCTGTTGCTGGCGCTGGTGCAAGGCTTTGAAGGGGAGGTGAGCGAGTTGCCGTTGCTGAGCGAGGACGAACAGCGCTTCCTGCTCGACGACTGTAACCGCACCGAGCACGCCTACCCGCTGGAGCAGAGCTATGTGGCACTGTTCGAAGCGCAGGTGGCTGCTCACCCGCAGCGCACAGTCGCTCGCTGCCTCGAAGCGTCCTATGACTATGCCGGGCTGAACCTGGCTGCCAACCGCCTGGGCCATGCCCTGGCCGCCGCAGGTGTGGCCATCGACCAACCGGTTGCCTTGCTGGCCGAGCGCGGCTTGCCATTGCTGGGCATGATCGTCGGCAGCTTCAAGGCTGGCGCCGGCTACCTGCCGCTGGATCCGGGCCTGCCGTCAGCGCGGCTGCAGCGTATCGTCGAACTGAGCCGCACCCCGGTGCTGGTGTGCAGCGCGGCCTGTGCCGGGCAGGCGCGCCAGTTGCTGGATGAGCTGGCTAGTGCGGCGCGGCCGCAGTTGCTGGTGTGGGAAGACGTACAGGGCAGCAGCATCCCTTGCCACAACCCAGGTATTCACAGCGGGCCGGGCAACCTGGCCTACGTGATCTACACCTCTGGTTCCACCGGGCTGCCCAAGGGCGTGATGGTCGAGCAGCGCGGGATGCTCAACAACCAGCTGAGCAAGGTGCCGTACCTGGCCTTGAGCGAGCATGACGTGATCGCCCAGACCGCCTCGCAGAGCTTCGACATCTCGGTCTGGCAGTTCCTTGCCGCGCCGTTGTTCGGCGCCCGGGTGGAGATCGTGCCGAACGCCATCGCCCATGACCCACAAGGCTTGCTGGCGCATGTGCAGGCCACTGGCATCACCGTGCTGGAAAGCGTGCCATCGCTGATCCAGGGCATGCTGGCCAATGATCATCAGGCGCTCGATGGCCTGCGTTGGATGCTGCCGACCGGCGAGGCGATGCCGCCGGAACTGGCTGCGCAATGGCTGCAACGTTACCCGCAGATCGGCTTGGTGAATGCCTACGGGCCGGCGGAGTGCTCCGATGACGTGGCGTTCTTCCGCGTCGACATGGCCTCGACCCGTGGCAGTTACCTGCCGATCGGCACGCCGACCGACAACAACCGGCTGTACCTGTATGGCGAGGACCAGGCGCTGGTACCGCTGGGTGCGGTGGGTGAGTTGTGTGTGGCCGGTACCGGCGTCGGCCGTGGCTATGTCGGCGACCCGGTGCGCACGGCACTGGCTTTCATCCCGCACCCGCACGGAGCGCCAGGCGAACGCCTGTACCGTACCGGTGACCTGGCGCGGCAGCGCCCGGATGGGGTGCTGGAGTATGTCGGTCGCATCGACCACCAGGTGAAGATCCGCGGTTACCGTATCGAGCTGGGCGAGATCGAGGCGCGTTTGCATGAGCAGGCCGAGCTTCGCGATGCGGCGGTGGGTGTGCTGGAGGGGGCCAATGGCAAGCACTTGGTGGGCTATCTGGTGGCGCACCAGGGTGTACTGGCCGACGCCGCGCTGCTGGAGCTGGTCAAGCAGCGCCTACGTGCGCAGCTACCGGAGTACATGGTCCCGCAGCACTGGGGCTGGTTCGCCAGCCTGCCGCACAACGCCAACGGCAAGCTCGACCGCAAGGCGTTACCGGCCATCGACATCGGCGGCCAGCACAGCCAGGCCTACCTGGCGCCGCGGGATGAACTGGAGCAGGTGCTGGCCGGTATCTGGGCCGATGTGCTCAAGGCCGAGCGGGTCGGGGTGCATGACAACTTCTTCGAGTTGGGCGGGCATTCGCTGCTGGCCACGCAGATCGCTTCGCGGGTGCAGAAGCAGTTGCAGCTGAACGTGCCGTTGCGGGCGATGTTCGAGTGCAGCACGGTGGAGGAATTGGCCGAGTATGTGCGTGGGTTGCAGGGGAGCGAGGTGGATGAGGCGAAGGCTGATCGGCTTAGTGATCTGATGGCCGAGCTCGAAGGGCTTTAAGTTGATTGGCTAGCCTGTGCTGGCCCTTTCGCGGGTAAACCCGCTCCCACAGGTATTCCACTTCATTCAAGAGCAGTGGGGGTCTTGTGGGAGCGGGTTTACCCGCGAAAGGGCCGGAACAGGCAACCGAGGTATCAGCACTTGCCTAGAATCTTGCCAAGAAACTTCCGCCGCGGCGCCCCCATGCTGGCTCTGCAGTTTGCCCTGTCAATCCTCATGAGAGGACGCTTTGATGAATGCCTCATCGAGTGATGAAGCGTTGTAGCGCGACATGAATTCCCCGCCGCTATCAAACGCCTCAAGCCGCTGGTTCGCAAGCATGTAGAAGCGGTCGCAATTTGCCGATATCTCTTCGGTGTAATGGGATGATACCAGCACGCTTGCACCTTCTTGGCGCGCACTATTAATGGCAAGCCAGATGTAATGCCTGAACTCCGCGTCCACACCTGCAGTCGGTTCGTCGAGGATGATCAAATCACTCTCTAGCAGTAATAGCGTAAGCGTGAAGTAGCTGCGGATCTCGCCGTAGCTGCAGCGAGCGACTTTTTTTTGGGATATTGAGGTGTACCTTTTGTAAAGTGACGGCGACCATTTGGCCAGGCGGGCCATGATTTCGTTTTGCGGCAGTGGCACCGTAGAGCTCAAATGCCTGATCAGTTCTCCCGTTTCGCTCATGCGCAATAAGGGAGGCGGCGTCAGAATTTGGGTAAGATAGGCTTGACTTCTTGCTGAGTTGAGGATCTGTCCGCTCGAAGGCTTTTTTATTTTGCAGATAAGGTCGAACAGTGTTGTTTTACCGGCCCCATTGCTGCCTAGAATGCCTACCAGTTCGCCTGCTTCGAGGTTGAGTGTCACATTTTTCATGAGCGGCAGATTTTCATGGCTGAAACTCAAATCTGTCAGGTTGAGTATGTTCATTAGTATCTGCTCCAGACAGGTTGGGTTCTAAAATGTCGCCCAGTAATGTAAAGGCCGGTGAGCAACGTCGCGAGCGCGATGGAGAAGGCCGCCGGTAAAGGTATTTCATTGTTGAAGATTTTGCTGCTCAGTTGCAGCGGGTTTAATGCAAACACGTTATGAGGTACAGGGTAAGTTTGCAGTGTGCTCAAGTAGCCTGAGAGCAGCATGAGATACGAAAGGAGTGAAAGCAAAGTGCTGGCGGTATTGAATTTGATGGGGAGTGCAGTGACCACGAGACCCATACAGCTAAAAATCAGAAAGCTGGTGTAAAAGTATGCAGTCAGGTGTGCCCACTCGGTAATCCGGTAGTCCCCGTGTAATGGCTTGGTAGTCAAGTAAAATAACACAGCGTAGAGCACGCTTACTGCGGAGTAGCTAAGGAAATGCGATGCCAAGAGACGCCCGATGGCGCTTTTTTGGTAGATAAAAGACCTTGTAAAGCCGCTCTCTCTTCTTTCAATCAAATAAAAGCTGAAACCAAAAAATGCAACGCTTGCAGAAATGTACGAATAGAACCACGATGCGGACACAATGTAAGTATCACAGTGGGTGGGCTGTGCTGCTGCATAATTCTGTGTCAACAGGAAAAGCAGGCAGGGTGCTAGGGCTGACCATATGAAAGCAGTGGGCTCTCTAAGGTGCTCCAGGGTCAAGATACGCGCGATGCACAAGATTTTTTGGGTATTTCTGATTATGAGGGTTAGGTGGTTGGGCATGTAAAATGTACCAATTGTGAAAGTGGGTATGTGTTGATGAGAGTGTCGGCAGGCGTGTAATGGTTTTGGTGCCGTATTGAGCTTTCATGAAGGCTCCTTGATTGTGCGGCGCTCTATCGCCGCTTGCGGGTTTCTACAGGTTTAGAAGTTTGACTTTTCATTGTCAATACGGCGACGAGGCTTGCGTGGGTGTGCAGGCCTAATAATTATGTTTGGTTTGAAAAGGCGTGTGTAGGAGCGTTCCTATGGAAAATTCCTACTTCGGCGAATTGTTTCTTGCTACTTACGCGGTGAGCTTAATTTTTGTAAGCTTTATAATCAATTCTCGTAAGAAAATTCTCTTTGTGATACCGGAGGATTCTTTCCTTCACGTCTCTCGGTTTTTGAGTATCAAAGGGAGAGGCGCGATATTTAGCCGATATTCTTTGCGGCAGATTGTTTCAAGATGTTTGGTCTCGCTCTCATGCACGATTGCAGTTTGTTGAGAGTGGATGGAACGGCTTCTTTTCACTAGATAGCCTCGGCCTGATTTCGCACGACACCCAGCAAGCTCGACCGCAAGGTATTGCCGACCATCGAGATTGGCGGGCAGCACAGCCAGGCCTACCTGGGGCGATGTTCGAATGCAGCACGGTGGAGGCGTTGGCCGAGTACGTGCGTGGGTTGCAGGGGAGCGTGGTGGATGAGGCGAAGGCTGAACGGCTAAGCGACCTGATGGCTGAGCTCGAAGGGCTTTAAGTTGATTGGCTAGCCTGCACTGGCCTCTTCGCGGGTAAACCCGCTCCCACAGGGTGAGGCGCACCTCAAGGATAACGCAGTACCTGTGGGAGCGGGTTTACCCGCGAAGAGGCCGGCACAGAAAACCCGGAAGTCAGCGCTTACCGAGAATCTTGCCAAGCAACTCCGGCCGCGGCGCGCCTTGCTGGCTCTGCAGGTTGCCCTGCTCATCCTGATAGAAAATCGCCGGGGTCGCCTGCAGCCCCATCTCTTCCATCAGCGCCATGTTCGCTGCCAGCTTCTGTTGCACGGCATCGGGCACCTTGTCCAGCGGCTTCAGGCTGCTTGCCTTGCCCGCTTTCTCATGCTCATGCAGGGCCTTGGCCGGGTCCTTGGCTGCCAACAATGCCGCCGATTTGCCCGGGCTGTCTTCGCGGATGATGCCGACCATGATATGGCGCAACTGCACCTTGCCCGAGTCGACCCACGGCCGTGCCTGCTCCCAGAACATGTTGCAGTACGGGCAGTTAGGGTCGCTGAACAGGTACACCTTGCGCGGCGCGCTGTCCTTGCCGTCGGCGATCCAGGCGGTTTTCTCCATCTTCGCCCAGATCTCCTTGCTCATCGGCGCATACACCAGCTTTTGCAGGGGCTCGGCGCTGAGGTCCTTGCCTTGTTCGTCGAACAGGCTGCCGACCAGTACGTGCTTGCCATCCGGGGTCAGGTACAGGGCCAAGGCGTTGTTCTGGTATTCGGCAGCATAGCCGCGCAGGCCGTTGGGCGCATCGAAGCTGCCCTTGATCTCGGCGCCTTTGGCTTGCAATTGCTGGATCGCCTTGGGCAGGTCTTCGGCCTGCACCAGCGGGGCGGCCAGCAGGGCCAGGGACAGGGGCAGCAGGGCAGTCAATCGCATGTCAGTTTCCTTGTGCGGCAGGGGCGGGCGCCTTGGCCCGCTCGAAAGGTTCCAGGGCATGACGCAGGCTGGCCCGCGACAGCTCGCCGAGGTGGCTGCCGATCAGGCGGCCGTCGGCGTCGTAGAACAGGGTGGTGGGCAGGGCCATCGAACCGACCCGCTGAGCCAGCACGCCAGTGCCGTCGAACAGCACATGGGTCAGGCTCAGCCCGGTGGTGGCGAGGAAGGTCGTGACGATTTCCGGCGTCTCGCCCTGGTTGACGAAGATGAAGGTCACGTGCGGGTATTCGCCCTGGGCCTGTTGCAGCACTGGCATTTCCCGGCGGCATGGCGGGCACCAGGTGGCCCAGATATTGACTACCAGCGGCTTGCCCCGGTAGCTGTGCAGGGCCACCGACTGGCCAGTGGCATTGCGCAGGCTCAGGTCGGGCAGCGCGGTGCCCTTGCCGTACAGGTGGCTGCCCAGGCTGCTCAGGCCCCAGAACAGCGCACCGCTGAACAGTGCCCAGCCCAGCGGGCGTCGCAGGCCAGGCTGGCGCCAACCCTGCCAGAGCGTCGCGAGGACGATGCCGACCAGGCCCGACCCGAGCAGGAAGCCGCCGTCACGGATGTCGATGACTTGCACCAGGTCGTCGCGGTACATCGGCCAGTACGCCAGCACGAAACCCAGGCGGGCGCACAGCAGGCCGACCAGGAACAGGTTGAACAGCGCCGATTCCGGGCTTTCGCCGCCACGCCGGGCGACCCACCAACCGACCAGGCAGGCCACGCCGAGGGCGGCCAGCATCAGCAGGTGGTTCAGGGCCATGGTCAGCGGCCCGAGGGTTACCGTCAGCATCAGCCTTGGCTCCGGGTCTGGGTCCAGTGTTGCAGGAACGCGGCGGCATCCACCTCACCGGTGATGCGCCGTGCGCGGCGCTCTTCGCCTTCCGGGCCGAGCCAGATGATGCTGGGCGGGCCGGGCACCTGGTAGCGCTGCAGCAGGGCGCGGCTGGCGGCAGAGTCGGCGGTCACATCCAGGCGCAGCAGGTGCACGCCCGCCAGGCTGGTTTGCACATCGGGGCGGGTGAATACCTGTTTCTCCATGACCTTGCACGACACGCACCAGTCGGCGTAGTAATCGACCATGACCCACTGGCCTCGAGCCCTGGCGGCATCCAGTTCACGCTGCAGGGCTTCAGGGCTGCTGACCGTGACGAAGTGCTGATCGGCCGTTTGCCCTGTGGCGGGGGCAGGGCCGCCAGCAAATGGCCGCAACGGTTGCCACAGATCGTCGCCTCCTGCAGCCGCGCCGACCAGCAGCAGGCCACCCCACAAGGCACCCAGCAGCGGTACCGCACGCAGCGCCGGCAAACGCTGCAGGGCCGGCCAGGCGGCCCAGCCCAGGGCAATCAGCCAGGCACCGCTCAGGGCCAGCACCACGGGTGCGGCGAGCAGCCCGCGCACGGTGTAAAGGGCCATGGCCAGGAACACGAAGCCGAACACACCCTTGACCCGGTTCATCCATGCGCCCGGGCGCGGCAGGTAGCGGTTGCCCAGAGTCACCAGCAACAGCAGCGGCATGCCCATCCCCAGGCCCAGGCTGAACAGTACCAGAGCCCCTTGCAGCACATCGCCGCTTTGCGCGATGAACAGTAGCGCACCCGCCAGCGGCGCGGTCATGCATGGACCCAGCAGCAGCCCCGAAAGGGCACCCAGCAGCGCCGCGCCATACAGGTTGCCTCCACGGGTACCTTGGCCGGCGCGGTCGAGGCGATCGCGCAGGGCGGCCGGCAGTTGCAGCTCGAAAGCGCCGAACATGGGCAGGGCGAGAAGGATGAACAGGCCGGCCAGGCTGCCCAGCAGCCAGGGTTGCTGCAACCATGCCTGCAGGCTGGCCCCCAGCAGCGCCGCGACCACACCCAGCGCCGCATACACCAGCGCCATGCTCAGCACGTATACCCCGGCCAGCAGCCAGCCACGCCGGGCGCTGGCACCATTGCCCATGACCAGGCCGGCGAGGATCGGCAGCATCGGCAGCGAGCAGGGGGTGAACGCCAGCAGCAGGCCGAGGCCGAAGAACGCCAGCAGGCTCCAGGCCAGGCTGGCGCTTTGCAGGCCGCTGGCCAGTGCCTGGTCGCTGGCTTGTTCGGCGGCCGGCGTCGCGCTGCCGCCCAGGTCGATGGCGGTGGTCTGCGGTGGGTAGCACAGACCGGCATCGGCACAGCCCTGCCAGCCCAGGCGCAACTGGCCCTGGGCATTGGCCGGGATGAGTAGTTCGAGCTGGTCGCGGTATACCGCGCTGTCACCAAAGAATTCGTCATGGTGATTCAGGGCGGGGGGCAGTTGCGGCTGCTGTTCGGCAGGCAAGCCGTCGAATTTCAGGCGCTTCTGGTACAGGTAGTAACCCTGCTTGATCTGGAAGTACAGGCGCATCTGGCCATCGGCCTGGCGGTCATGAGTCAGCACGAACGCCTGGTCGACCGGGAGGAAGTCGGGTTTGGCGTCGAACGGGTTGGCCTTCAACGGGCCGGCCAGAAGGAATGTCAGGAAGAGCAAAAGGATGCGCATGTCTTCGCCTTGGCAGTTCGGAATGAGGGCCATGCTGGCTGGGGTCGATTAACCCAAGGTTAACCGTTGCTGCCGACGCTGTTGTCGCGGCACGGTGCCGCTCTTCGACACGCCGCGACATATTGTCGACTTGACTTTGCTTATGCCCATATTCTTGTTGTAAAGTTGACGTAGAAGTCAGTTTTTTCTGACTTGCGTGACAAGGTTCTTACCCTTCCGAGTCCCCCGCACAAGAATCGAAAAGACATGGGCAGAAATTCTTCTGCCCAGAGGATCAAGCATGTCCAACCGTGATATTTCCCGGCGCGCCTTCTTGCAAGGCGGCCTGATCGCTGGTGTCGGCGTGACCATGGCGCCGCTCGGCAGCCAGGCGTTCGCCGCCCTGATGGAGGAGCGTGTCACCACCTCGCCGCAAAAGTGGATGAACCATGACGGCAAGGCGCGATTTCGCAACGACGCCCTGTCCAAGGTCTGCGGCAACAAGGTCTTTGCCCGCGACATCCGCGCCAAGGACATGCCCGGCTGGCCGACCCGGCAAGGCCACGCGCTGCTGCTCAAGGCGACCAAGGTCGATCGCATCTATGCCGGCCATGACCTGAGCCTGCTCGGCGCCGAGCTGCAGCCGGACCGTATCGTCACCGCCGCCGACCTGGCCAAGGACGGCATCGCCTGGCCCGAGGCTCATTCGCCCGACCCACTGTTGCCGCCCGGCCAGGTGCCGATGTTCATCGGCCACCCGGTGGCGATTCTGATCTGGCACGACTTCGAGCGCTTCCGTCAGGCCAAGCGCAAGCTGCAGTTCAACGACAAGGCGATCCAGTACGGCGCTCAGGCCCCGTTGTATCAGCGCGACCCCTACGGCAGCTTCCGTTTCGTGCGGGTGGGCGGTGCCACGCCGTTCGACGACGATGAATTCTCCAGCCTGAAGAATTCCATGCTGTTCCCGACCATCCTCAACCGCAAGCCGGTGTGGTCCAAGCAGCCCAACCAGCACGGCGATCTGACCGAGCAGGGCCTGTTCTACGCCAAGCGCATGGCTGAACAGCTGGACAACCCGCCTGAGGACTGGCTGGTGTTCGACGAGCGCTACAAGACGCCCTCGATCGAGCCTGCCGCACTGGAGCCGGACAACGGCAACGGCTGGTACGACCCGGCGACCGGCACACTGCACTTCGTGGTCGCCACCCAGTGCCCGTTCGAAGTGGCGCAGGAATGCGTGCACATGATCAAGCCGTCGCGCTTCGCCCTGAATACGCTGAACATGCACCCGGGCTACACCGTGGGTTACGGCTCCAAAGACAACAACATCTTTGTCTTCTACGCCGCCGTGGCCGCCCTGTATGGCGCGGGTGTGCCGATCCGCCTGGCCAACGACCGCTACGAGCAGTTCCAGAGCGGCATCAAGCGCCATGCCTTCGACATCCGCTACCAGCTGGCGGTGGACAAGAAGGACAACCGCTTCAAGATCTTCCGTGCCGACATGAGCTGCGACGGCGGCGGGCGCATCAACTACAGCCCATCGGTGGCTGCGGTGGGCGCCACCGCGGCGCAGTCGATCTACTACATGCCGCAGAACGACCTGTCGGTGACCGCCTACTTCTCCCGCGGTGTCGAGGCTGGCTCCATGCGCGGCTACGGTACCCTGCAGAGCATGGCTGCCACCGAGATGATGGTGGATGAAATCGCCGGTCGCCTGGGCGTCGATGCCATCGACCTGCGCCGCGCCAATGCGCTGAAGTCGGGCATGAAGAACACCCAGGGTGCGGTCCCCGCTGGCGCGCTGCGCCTGTACGAGATCCTCGACAAGGCTGCCGTGCACGACTGGTGGCGCAACCGTGATGCGCGCAAACAGCAAATGGACGCCAAGGACCCGGACCACTGGTACGGCGTCGGCTTCGCCATCTGCCAGAAGGACTTCGGCACCGGCTCCGAAGCGCCGATGGCCAGCATCGAGTTCAGCGCCGATGGCCGCATCAACCTGCGCCACATCGGCACTGAACTGGGCACTGGCATGTCCACCTCCCAGGCCCTGGTGGTCAGCGACTTCCTCGGCCGCTCGGCCGACGAGGTCAAGACCGCGGTCACCGAATGGCCGGAGCTACAGCTGACCACCAGCGGCAACCCGTACCTGATCAGCCAGCCTGAGCAGGACAGCGCGCTGCGCAATCCACGCTGGGTCGGCAAGCTGGCCTCGCCGTCGTCGGCGACCAACTCGGCGTTCTACTTCAGCCACGCCACCCGCGAAGCGGCCCGCGTGCTGTTCAACCACGGCCTGTGGCCAGCAGCCATGGCCATCTGGAGCCAGGGTCCGCACGGCGGCCAGGCCAACCCGCTGGTGGTACGCCGCGAGAACGCAGTGTGGGTCAACGGTGAGCTGACAGGCAACGGCCTGGCGCCGATCCCGTTCGCCCAGTTGGCGCAGAAGGCTCACGAGATGGGCCTGGTCACGGGCGTCAGCGTGCACGGTTTCAACCGCTGGAGCTGGGCCGAGGCCGACTTCGTCATCGACGGCGTACGCGAGCGCTTGCCGCTCGATGCCCTGGCGGTGAAGTACGGCGATGGCGCGGTGAATGCCAAGAAAGCGCAGATGAGCAGTCATGGCTACCACCTGCTCGACCGGCAGAACGCCGCCTACCCGGATACCCAGCTGAACAACGCCATGGTCACCTACTACAGCCCGGTGGCGACCATTGTCGAGGTCAAGGTCAACAAGGGGACTCACGAGGTGCAGGTGCTCAACCACCACAGCTGGGTCGAGTGCGGCAGGGTGCTGGTACCGGAGCTGGTCAAGGGCCAGCTCGAAGGCGGTATCGCCATGGGCATCGGCCATGCGCTGACCGAAGAAATGCCATTGTACGAAGGTGGGCCCGGGGAGGGCGACTGGAACTTCAACCGCTACCGCCTGCCGCTCGCACGCGATGTGGCGGTGTGGAAGCAGACCAGCGAAATCCTCCCGCCGCTGTCACCGACCGACCCGTCCAAAGGCATCGCCGAAGTGGTGATGATCCCGGTCGTCGGTGCCATCGGCAACGCCGTGGCGCATGCCATTGGCAAGCGCGTGCGCGATCTCCCCATCACCCCAGCCCGTATCAAGGAGGCCCTCAATGGCTAACCGTCCACTGCAACTGACCCTCAACGGTCAACCGGTCGGCCCGGTCGAGATCCCTGATGACCTGGCGATGATCGACTACCTGCACGAGCACCAGAACCTCACCGGGTCCCGCCTGGGCTGCGGCCAGGGCATCTGCCATGCCTGCGTGGTGATCGTCGACAACCCCGACGGCACCAGCGAGGAAGTGCGCACCTGCATCACTGGCGCGCATTATTTCGAGGGCAAGAAGGTCCGCACCATCGAAGGCCATGCCAAGCAGGACGAGGCCGGCAACCTGACGCTGAACCCGATCCAGCAGAAGTTCGTCGACCTGTTCGCCTTCCAGTGCAGCTATTGCGCGCCGGGCTTCGTCAACGCCGCCACGGTGCTGGTGGAAACCGCCCAGCGCCAGCCGCTCAAGCAGAGCGAAGTGGAAGAGCGCATCGAGGCCAGCCTCGGCCACCACATCTGTCGCTGCACCGGGTACGTGCGTTACTATGACGCCACCCGCACGGTGCTCAACGACCTCGGCCTGGTCAAGGAGGGTTGAGCATGGGCGTTGTTCGCAGCACTTTTGCGCTGGCCCTCGGCCTTGCCGTCTTTTCGCAGGCCCAGGCGGCCGACCAGGCGCAGGTCAAGCGGGGTGAATACCTGGCCCGCGCAGCCGACTGCATGGCCTGCCACACGGCCGAAGGCGGCGCGCCGTTCGCCGGTGGCCTGCCGATCCATTCGCCGTTCGGCACTATCTATGGCAGCAACATCACCCCGGACAAGCACTACGGCATCGGCAACTACACGGCCGACGAATTCTTCGCCGCGGTCACCGAGGGCAAACGCAAGGATGGCGCCAACCTCTACCCGGCGATGCCGTACACCTCGTACCACCTGATCAAGCGCGAGGACTCCGATGCCATCCTCGCCTACCTGATGACCGTGCCACCGATCAACCGCCCGGCACCGCAGACGGCGTTGAGCTTCCCGTTCAACGTGCGCCTCGGGCTGAGCGGCTGGAACATGCTCTATGGCAAGAGCGTGCAACTGCAGCCGACCGAAGGCAAGAGCCCGGCCTGGCAGCGCGGGCAGTACATGGTCGAGGTCATGGGGCATTGCGGCGAATGCCACACCCCGCGCAACGCCATCGGCGCCCTGCAACAGGACCAGCGCTTCACGGGCGGCCTGCTCGGCGGCTACCTGGCACCGAGCCTGCTGGCCCAGGACCTGGCCGACCGTGGCTGGACCCAGCCGGACCTGACCACCTTCCTCAAGCACGGCATCAGTGCCCAGGGCAGCATGTTCAACGAGATGTTCCCGGTGGTGCACCACAGCACCCAGCACCTGGAAGATGCCGACCTGGCGGCCATGGCTACCTACCTGCTCGGCGACCAGCCGCCGCCCGCCAAGGCGATCAAGCCGGTTGCTCTGGAGCAGATGAGCGATAGTGCCAAGCGCGGCCAGCAGCAATACCTCAACGTCTGCGCCGGTTGCCACGGCGTCGAAGGCGAGGGCAAGCCGCACATCGCGGTGGCCATGCGCGGCAACACGGTGCTGCGCCAGGGCGACTCGCGCAATCTGGTCAAGGCCATCCGCGACGGCATCCGTGAGCAGCAGTTCACCGGTTTCGAGCGCATGCAGCCAATGCCGGGCTTCGCCGACAAGCTCGACGACCAGCAGGTGACAGACATGGTCAACTACCTGCGCCAGGCCTGGGGTGGATTGCCCGGCGACCTTACCGTACAGCAGCTCGCCGAAATGAAGGCGGAATAAACCGTGCAGCATCTCGATCTCCAGGTGATCAGCCAGGCGCTGCAGTGGTCGTGCAATGGCCAGCGGGTGTGGTTGTGCACGGTGCTCGCCACCTACGGCTCGGCGCCGCGCGCGCCGGGCTCGCTGCTGGCGGTCAACGCCAGCGGCCAGTGGCTGGGTTCGCTGTCGGGCGGCTGCGTCGAGGAAGATTTCCTCGAACGTGTGGGGCGGGGCGAGTTCCCCGAGCCGATTGCCATCGTGCGCTATGGCGATGGCAGTGACCCGCGTTCGAACATTCGCCTGCCTTGTGGCGGCGTGCTCGAGGTACTGGTGGAGAACCTGCCGGCCGGCTGTGAGGTGCAGGCCCACCTGCGTGCGCTGGAGGGTGCGCTGCGAGGCCAGCGCCGACTGCTGCGTGAGGTGAGCCTGGCGCAAGGGGATCGTCAGCTGCGCGACGACCACAGCCAGGGGCCACGTGTGGAGCGTGAAAGCGGGCGCGTGCGCTTGCGTGTCGGCGCCGCCCAGCGGTTGCTGCTGGCCGGGTATTCCAGTGTCGCGCACTTCTGTGCCGAGTTCGCCAAAAGCATGGGCTTTGAAGTCATCCTCTGCGACCCGCGAGACGAGGTGCTCGACGGCGTGGTGCTGGACGGTATCGAGGTGCGCCGTGAGCTGCCTTCGGAGTTCATCGCTAACGGCGGTTGCCATGCTGACACGGCAGTGGTTGCATTGACCCATGATCCGAAAATCGATGACCTGGCCATGCTTGAAGCGGTGCGTACCGAAGCGTTCTACATTGGCGTGATGGGCTCGAAGGCCACCTCCGACAAGCGTCGCGAACGCTTGCAGCGCATTGGCGGCCTGGGCCATGACGAGCTGGCGCGGATCCATGCGCCGATCGGCCTCAACCTGGGCAGCAAGACCCCGGCCGAGATCGCCCTGGCGGTACTCGCCGATATCCTGCGCTTGCGCAATGGCATCGGGCGGGGTGCGTTGTGATAGTGGCGGCGCTGGTGTTGGCGGCCGGCAGCAGCGTGCGCTTCGGTGCTGACAAGCGGCGGGCGCTGATGGCCGATGGGCGTAGCTTGCTGGTGCACAGCGTCGAGCGTGCCTGCACGGTTTTCGATGATGTGCGGGTGGTGCTGCGTGACGGCGAGCGGGGCGAGGAGCTAGGGTTGCCAGCGGCGTGCCGAGTCATCTGCAGTGCGGACTTTGCGCTGGGAATGGGCCATAGCCTGGCGGCCGGTGCCGCCTCGCTGGTCGACTGCGAGGCGCAGGCGGTGGCGATTCTGCTGGGTGACATGCCCTGGGTGCAACGCGAGACCCTGGGTTTGCTTGCACGCGAGGCCAGTGGGTCGAAGATAGTGTTGCCTTGTCATGCCGGGCAGCAGGGCCATCCGGTGCTGTTCGGGCGTGATTTCTGGCCAGCGCTGGCGCGGCTGACCGGCGATGAAGGGGCGCGTTCGGTGGTGAAGGCCCATCCTCACAGTTGCGTCAGGCTGGCAGTCGAGGATGCCGGTGTGCTGCGGGATGTCGATACGCCCGATGCGCTGCGCCAATGAGCTTTGCTGTCACGCATCGTCCTCACCCTCAAGCTCATGAGGTTCTAGTTCGCTTAGCTGGGACAGCAGAATCAGATGGACGTCGGCCTTGAGCCGCTGGAGATTGGCCAGATCTGCGGGGCCGCCCAGCATCAACGCCGGAACAAAGCCATACATCTCGTCTGGTGCCAACGTCCCCAGAGTTTCCCTGGCCGAGTCGAACAGGCCCAGGTCGATCCCCTCAGTCATTACCCACATGAGCAGCCCCTGGATCTTCGCGTCTCGCTCTTCTTCGGTCGAGCTGTTGGCACCCGCGATGTAGCGGGAAGCGTAGGCAGTGATGGTCAGCACCGAGCCGGTTTTTTCGCCCCAGAGGTACAGCTCGCCGAACGCACTGCGGGCAATGAGGTGGTAGGTGTCGTGGGTCTCGAAGTGCGTACCGGCCAGCCAGGAAGCTACGACATCTTCGTATTCCTGCGGGTTGACCATCCACAACAGACCACCGCCGTAGCCGCACCAGCCGTGGTCTTGCCAGTAGGTCAGGAGTTGGTTTGGGAGTTTGCCTTGGTAGTGATCCAGCGTGGCAGGGGGAACGGGCTTGTGGCCGACGGGATTGTTGAAGGTTTCGAGAAAGATGGAGAAGAGTACGCTCATTTCTTTGTGCCTATCGGTGGGGTTAGAAGTCAGAAAAGCTATAGGGTGTGAGGGGGCAGATTTGGGAGAGCAGTATCAAGTGCTCCAAGGTCTTGACTTTCTCAAGGTGGGAAAGCTCGCATGGCCCACCGAATGCCAAGGCGGGAACGAAACCATACATTTCATCGTGTTTTAGTACGCCTAGTTTGCTCTTTGCAGATTCGAACATGTCATCGAAGTCAACAGATGCTTTCTCCTTGCTTAGGAAAAAGCTTTGGACTTCGGTGTCCATGTCAGCTGCCGTCAACTCATATTCGCTACCTCTGTATCGCGAGAGGTGAGCCAGGATTTTTACGGAAAAGCCTGTGTTCTCCCCAAATAAAAACAGATCGCCGAACGCGCCGCGAGCGATGATGTGATATCGGTCTCTTTTTTCTAATGGTGTGCCTCCAATGAGCGAGGCCGTTACTCCTTCATATTCTTGAGGGTTGACGATCCAGAATATGCCGTCGCCGTATCCCCCCCAGCCGTGCTCTATCCAATACTCCAACAATTTATCGGGGAGTACTCCTTTATATCGCTCTATGCTTGAAGGGGGAACTTCTTGTCGGAATACAGGCTCCCCGACTTGCTCAATAAAGAGTGAGAAAATTTCATCCATGGCATCATCCTCAATGATCAACATTTGTGCAGTTTTACGTTTAGCAGGCTTGAAGCGGCTCCAGATTTCGACGCTTTTTCGGCGGCTGCTTTCATGCTATCAACTTTGCTTCTCCATTGTGGGCCTATAGTGGAATTAACCTGCCTGTCACCAAAGTCGGTAATGGAATCTCGACCGCCGGCTACAAGGTCAGGGTTGTGAAGAGCAGCTAAGGACGACAGGGTTTCCTTTGCTTGCTTCACTGAGAGCTTTCTCGCTTCAATGGGACTCATGGTCTTCAAAAGGTCTTTCTGAATCCTCTCTTGCAACTCAGCGTAGAGCTCCTTTCTCGCTTGCTTTGCAAGGCGAGGATTTCGTTTGGCTGGATTAGCGAGGTTGTTAAGGAACTCTTCGACTGTCAGCCGATTAAGTCCGTCCTGTTGTCCCTTCAACTGCCGTTCAAACTCGCCATGCTTCGACGCCGGCAACTTGTCCGCCTTGAAACATGCCACCGTATGCAACGGCATGCTACCGGGCTTGCCCTTGGATGGCTCCTTGTCTTTCCCCGCAGGCCGGTCAGGCTGCGCAGGTTGGGGCTCCCCCGCCGCGCCCTTGCGTCGCTCCGGCAGTTGCAGGTCAGGCCGTTTCTTCAAAGCCTCTTCGTGCTTGAGCATCCACTGCCCAATCCGCGAGCCTTTCTTGCTGGCGGCCATCTCCTGGGCCAGCACACCCGCATTGCCACCGCCACGGGTGAGGTAGGACACCATGGCGCCCAACAGCAGCATCACCACTTCCACATGCCCAGTGGCAATGAAATGCGCCGCTTGATCGATGGCATACGGGTTGTCCTGGCTGAACGCGTTCAGCCCTTCTTCACCGCGTGTGCCTTCCCAGGCGATGCCGATGCCTTGCAGGTAGTACTCGCCAATGCGCGGCAAGCCGTCGACGAAGAACTCGGCGAGCGAGGCGATGCCCAGCACGCCGAGGATCCAGCCGCTGACCTTGAAGCCGATCGCGGTGCCGGCTACGCCGCCGGGAATGGCACCGGCACCGCCGGCGAAGGCGCCGATGCCGGCGCCGAGCAGGCCGCCGGTGAGGGCAGTGCCAGCGACGATCATCGCCATTTGCTCGGCGACGCCGAGCAGGTCGTTGAGGATGCTTTTGATATCGAGGTCGGCGAAGCGCTGGCGCAGCAGCTGGCCGGCTTTCGATTCGGCCTCGTAGAAAGCGCGCCGCACGCTGTCCACGCGGCGCAGGTTGAGGGCCAGTGACGGCACTGCTTCGTTGAGGTAAGTACGGAAATGGGCACCTCCTTGATAGCCCATTTCATCGGTGATGCGTGTCTCGATATCGCGCCAGGTGGGCACGATGTGCCAGAGCAGCATAAGGCGTCTCCCTGCCAGTTTTTGTGCAGGGGAAATCACATCATGGAGTGGATGTGGGACGTTCCTGAGTCAGCTGTAGGAAAAGTCTATTTCGTTGTTGATGGGGGGAGACGGGGCGGGATTGAGGTGTTTTTGCGATGGGTAGGGCTGGAGGGATTTGTTGCCTGTGCGATCGAGCGCCGCCCGCGCGGCGCTCGATCGCACAGGCGCTGAAAGCAGCAAGGCAAACACAAAAAGGTCCATAATCCCCCCATAGTGCAATGCCGCCACACCACTCCGGGAGCCACCACCATGCACGTTCTGCTCTGCGAGGACGACGACCTGATCGCCAGCGGCATCTGCGCCGGCCTCACCGCCCAGGGCCTGACCGTCGATCGCGTGGCCAATGCCGCCAGCGCCCGGGCTCTGCTGCAGGCAGCGCAGTTCGACGTGATGATCCTCGACCTCGGCCTGCCCGACGAAGACGGCCTGAAACTGCTGCGCCGCCTTCGCCAGCAAGGTGTGGACCTGCCCGTGCTGGTGCTGACCGCGCGCGACGCCGTCACCGATCGCGTCGACGGCCTGCAGGCCGGTGCCGACGACTACCTGCTCAAACCCTTCGACCTGCGCGAGCTGGCTGCGCGCCTGCATACTCTGCTGCGCCGGGTGGCGGGGCGGGCGGTGAATGTGATCGAGCACGGCCCGCTGCGCTACGACCCGAGCAGCTGCGAAGCGTCCCTGGCCGGCCAGCCGGTAGACCTTTCGCGGCGCGAGCAGGCGCTGCTCCAGGCGCTGTTGCAGAACCCCGGCCGGGTGCTGTCCAGCGAACAACTCAAGGACTGTGTGTACGGCTTCAGCGACGAGGTCGAGAGCAACGCGTTGAACGTCCATATCCACCACCTGCGCCGCAAGCTTGGCAACAGCATTGTCGAAACCGTGCGCGGTCTGGGTTATCGCCTGGGGCCGGCACAGGCGCCAGAGGAAGCAGCTTCATGAGCCTGCGGGTACGCCTCAGCCTGATTCTCGGCACCGCCTTCATCATCATCTGGGCGCTGGCAGCCGCGTGGATGTTGCGCGACCTGCGCCAACAGATGATGTTCTCCCTCGACCAGCGCCTGGTGGCGTCGGCGCGCATGGTCGCCGGGCTGATCGACCAGCTGCCGCAACCGTTGGCAGCCAAGGGCGAGGATGCTCATTTTTCCGCCGACCAGTTGAGTGTGCCCGACGGTATGGCCTGCCAGGTGACTTCCCTGCGCGGCGAGATCCTTGCCAGCAACCACAAGCACGACGGCGCCATGGATGACCAGCGCAGCGGCTTCCGCGACCAGACCATCGATGGTGCGTTGTGGCGCACCTTCACCTACAACCACGGTGACGTGCGCATCACCACCGCCGATCGGCACATGGAGCGCGAGGCGCTGAACCAGTCGATTCTGCTCGCCGCCTCGGCGCCGGTGCTGATGGCCTTGCTCGGCAGCCTCGGGCTGCTGTGGATCGGCTTGGGCAAAGGCCTGGAACCGCTCAATCGGATGCGCGACGCTTTGCGCCGACGGCGTGCCGACAGTGTCGAGCCGTTGCAGGTGGCCGGCTTGCCCAGCGAGCTGCAACCCTTGCTCGATACGCAGAACCAGCTGTTCCTGCGTATCGCCCAGACCATCGAGCGTGAACGGCGCCTGACGGATGATGCCGCGCACGAACTGCGCAGCCCGCTGACGGCGATCAAGACCCACCTGCAGGTGGCGCGCATGACCGACGGTGCGGTGCGCGAGCAGGCGCTGGAGCATGCCGAACAAGGCGCCGACCGCATGCATCGGACCCTGGAGCAGTTGTTGATGCTGGCGCGGGTCGAGGGCAGCCTGTCGTTCGACGACGGCGTGCAGTGCAGCGCCGAGCAGGTTGCCCGTCAGGCAGTGCAGGACGCCGGCGGCGGCGACAACCGGCGTATCGTTTTGCACCTGCCGCAGGAGGCTGCACAGATCTACCTGGGCATGCCTGCGCCGCTGGCGGTGGCGGCCTTGCGCAACCTGCTGGACAACGCCCTGCGCCATGGCGGCGATACCGAGGTGGAGCTGGAAGTGCAGATGGCCGATGGGCAGGTGGGGTTCATGGTGCGCGATCATGGCCCGGGGATTGCCGAAGCCGATCTGCAACACCTGACCGAGCGTTTCTGGCGCAACGGGCAGAGCGGTGGCTGTGGGTTGGGGCTGGCGATCGTTCAGGCGATCGTGCAGCGCTGTGCTGGCAGCCTCAAGTTCGACAGCCGCAGTGATGGGCTGCGGGTGGTGCTACAGGTGCCAGCGCGTGCGGCAAGCTGATCTTTATTGCCTGTACCGGCCCTTTCCCGGGTAAACCCGCGAAAGGGCCGGTACAGGCTAGCGAATTTCCCGTAACAACCGCTAAATCCTCCCCGCACTCAAGCGTTTTCCAAGCGATAACTGCCCATTCGCTTGCTTGCGAGGATTCACCCATGTCCACCGCTACCAGCCTTGCCCAGGTCCCGCCGGCCAGCGTGCCGCAACCGTTGTACGAATTCACTGAATCGCCCTTGCTGCAGCGCCAGCAGCAACAGGAATCCAATGCCCGCAGCTACCCCCGGCGCATTCCGCTGGCGCTCAAGCGTGCCCGTGGCATCTATGTCGAGGACGTCGAGGGCCGCCCGTTCATCGACTGCCTGGCCGGTGCTGGAACTCTGGCCCTGGGCCACAACCATCCGGTGGTGATCGAAGCGATCCAGCGTGTGCTGGCTGACGAACTGCCGCTGCACACGTTGGACCTGACCACGCCGGTCAAGGACCGCTTCGTCCAGGACCTGTTTGGCATCCTGCCCGACGCCTTGCGCCGCGAGGCCAAGGTGCAATTCTGCGGCCCGACCGGCACCGATGCGGTGGAGGCGGCGCTCAAGCTGGTGCGCGGCGCCACCGGGCGCAGCACCGTGCTGGCGTTCCAAGGCGCCTACCACGGCATGAGCCAAGGCGCGCTGAGCCTGATGGGCAGCCACGGCCCCAAGCAGCCACTGGGGGCATTGCTGAGCAACGGCGTGCAGTTCATGCCGTACCCCTATGACTACCGTTGCCCGTTCGGCCTGGGCGGAGAAGCCGGGGTCAAGGCCAACCTGCATTATCTGGAAAACCTCCTGCTGGACCCGGAAAGCGGCGTACCGCTGCCGGCGGCGGTGATCCTTGAAGTGGTGCAGGGCGAAGGCGGGGTGATCCCGGCCGATATCGAATGGCTCAAGGGTGTGCGGCGTATCACTGAAACGGCTGGTGTGGCGCTGATCGTCGACGAAATCCAGAGCGGCTTTGCCCGTACCGGGCGGATGTTCGCCTTCGAACATGCCGGCATCGTGCCGGACGTGGTCACGCTGTCCAAGGCCATCGGTGGCAGCCTGCCGCTGGCGGTGGTGGTGTACCGCGACTGGCTGGATACCTGGAAGCCAGGTGCCCACGCTGGCACCTTCCGCGGCAATCAGATGGCCATGGCGGCCGGTTCGGCGGTGATCGACTACCTGGTCGAGCACCGTCTGGCCGAACACGCCGAGGCCATGGGCCTGCGCTTGCGAGGGCATCTGCAGCGGCTGCAGCGGGATTATCCGCAACTGGGTGATATCCGTGGCCGGGGCCTGATGCTTGGGGTGGAGCTGGTCGATCCACAGGGGCAGACCGATGCATTGGGCCATCCGCCTGCCAACCGGGTGCTGGCACCGAAGGTCCAGCGCGAATGCCTCAAGCGTGGCTTGATCCTTGAACTGGGCGGGCGCCATGGCGCCGTGGTGCGCTTCCTGCCGCCGCTGATCATCAGCGCCCAGCAGATCGACGAGGTGGCGCAGCGCTTTGCCGAGGCCGTGGCCGCCGCTGTGTGAGCCCGGAAGGGCCGCGTTGCGGCCCTCCTGTCAGGCCTGTTCATGCCCAGGCTGAATCAGCCCTTGTCCGCATGCGTCAGCTGCCAACCACCCCCTAGTGCCTTGTACAACGCCACGCTGCCCTGCAGGCGAGCCAGGCGCAGCCGCGCTTGCTGGTCCTGGGCGAGATAAAGCGTGCGCTGGGTTTCGAGCACGCTCAGCAGGGTCTCGGCGCCGGCCGCGTAGCGCCGTTGAGCCAGGTCGAAGGCTAGCTGTGCTTGCTCGACCTCCCGGTCCTGCCACTGGCGCTGCTGTTCAACGCCGTGGATGGCATTGAGGGCCTTTTCGACATCGGCGAAGCCGGCCAGGATACTGCTGCGGTAGCGTTCCAGCAGCTCGTCCTGCTCGGCTTCGGCCAACTGCTGAGCCGCCCGCAGCCGGCCGTTGTTGAAGATCGGCGCGACCAGGCCGGCAGTCAACGTGTAATAGGTACTGTCGAAGACCTCGGGCAGGGTGCGTGCGCCGGTGCCGAGGTTGGCGCCCAAGGTCACTTTCGGTAGCAGGGCGGCCCTGGCGACTTGCACATTGGCGCTGGCGGCGGCCAGGCGAGCTTCGGCCGCGGCGATGTCCGGGCGCCGGGCAAGCAGCTCGCTGGGCACGCCGCTGCCAATTG
This sequence comes from Pseudomonas urethralis, assembly GCF_021602465.1. Taxonomy (NCBI): domain Bacteria; kingdom Pseudomonadati; phylum Pseudomonadota; class Gammaproteobacteria; order Pseudomonadales; family Pseudomonadaceae; genus Pseudomonas; species Pseudomonas urethralis. The sequence goes on along the minus strand of NZ_BQIJ01000001.1, from coordinate 114,850 downwards.
GCGGCCAGTTCACGGTGGCCAACGTTTCGCGGGCGGTGGGCAGGGCCTGGACCGGGTCGCCCAGCAGTGTAGCCAGGGTAACGCGGTTGTCCTGCCACTGTTGTTCGAGCAGCGGCACTTGCCGTTCCTGGGCGGCGACCAGGCTGCGCTGCTGGGCCAGTTCCAGGCGTGTCGCCGAGCCGGCGCGCTGACGTGTTTCGACCAGCGCCAGGACATCACGGGCGTTACGCAGGTTGAGGCGGGCAATGCGCAGTTGTTCTTCCAGGGCCAGGCCCTGCAGGTAACTGTTGGCCACGCTGCTGACCAGCGTCAACTCGACCGTCTGGCGATCGAAGCGGCTGGCGTCGAGACTGTGCAGGGCGCTTGCGCGGGCCGCACGCAGGCCGCCCCAGAAGTCGATCTCGTAGCTGGCGACCAATTGCATGCCGAACGACGTGCTGGTCCGTTCGTATTGGCTGACATCGAGCTGGTCATAGCCCTCGCCGTGCAGCAGGCGCTGGCGGCTGCCGTCGAGCTCGAACCTGAGTTCCGGCAGCAGCGGCGCTCCGGCGATCACCGCCCGTGCCTGAGCCTGGCGCACGCGCGCCGTGGCGGCGGCAAGGTCGTGGGCATTGGACCGGGCGCGTTCGACCAGGCGGCCCAGCTCGGCGCTGTCAAAGCCCTGCCACCACTGTGCCGAGGGCAGGCTGGCAGCAGGTTGGAGAGTTGTGCTTTGCCAGACCGAAGGTGCAGCGATGCCGCTGGGTGGTACGGGCGGCAGGCTGCAGGCGGCGAGGCCCAGGCTCAGGGACAACAGGCTGATGCGGCTTGGCAGGGTCATGGGTTATTCGCTGGTGAGGGCTTTGACCGGGTCGAGTCGGGCGGCTTTGCGGGCCGGCATGAAGCCGAACACGATGCCGGTGAGAACGGCGCAGGAGAACGCACCGAGCATGGCGGGCAGGGTGAAGGCCACGGCAACCTGGCCCAGCATCAAGGCGCCGCCGATCAGCAGGGCCAAGCCGATGCCGGCCATGCCGCCGACCATCGACAGCATCACCGCTTCGCTGAGGAACTGGCGCAGGATGTCGTGCTGGCGTGCGCCGGTGGCCATGCGGATGCCGATTTCGCGGGTGCGTTCGCGCACGGTCATGAGCATGATGTTCATCACCCCGATGCCACCGACCAGCAGCGAGATCGCGGCAATCGCCCCGAGCATCAGCGACAGGCTGTTCTGGGTGCGTGCCTCGGCCTGGATCAGCGCGGCCGAGTTGGTCAGTTCGAAATCGTGACGGCCCTGGTGACGCTGGCGCAGCAGGCGGTCGACGGCAGCTTCGGTTTCATCGACCCGCGCCGCGTCGGCGGCGGCGACGGTGATGTAGTCGGGGGCCCGCTGGCCGAACAGGCGGATCGCCGCGGCCGAGTAGGGCACCACGATGCGTCCGTCGGCATCCTGGTCGCCGGAACTCGCGCCTTTGCCGGCGAGTATGCCAATGACCTGGAAGGGTACGTTGCCTATCAGCAGGTACTGGCCAAGCGGGTCGCGGTCTGGCTCGAGCATTTTCTCCCGGACTTTCTGGCCGATCACCGCCACCGCTGCGCCACTGGCTTCGTCGGCATCAGTGAAGAACGCCCCTTCCACCGCTGGCCAGTTGAAGATCAGCGGGAACTGGTTGTTGTTGCCGCCCACGTAGAACTGCTGGCTGTTGTTGCCATGGCGCACCATCACCTTTTCGCCCAGCACCGGCATGATCTGCCGGACCTGCGGTAGCTGGCCAATGGCGGCGACGTCGTCGAGGGTGATCGTGCCGGCAGGTTCGCCCAGTGTGGCGGGCTTGCTGTTGAGGTAGAGGATGTTCGAGCCGAAGGCGGCCATCTGCGCCATGACCTGGCGCTTGCTGCCTTCGCCGACGGCCAGCATGACCACCACCGACGCGACCCCGATGACGATACCGAGCAGGGTCAGGGCGGTGCGAAAGCGGTTCACCCACATCACCCTCCAGGCAGCCTGCAAGGCTTCGAGCAGCTCGCCTTTCCAGGCCCCGCGCAGGGTCGCGCCACGGTCCAGGCGCTGACGCAGGTCGTCGGCTTGCAATGTCTGGCGGGCAGGGCAAGGCGCCTGGTCGGTCGCGCTGTCGCTGATCATCCGGCCGTCGCGGATCTCGATCACCCGCTGGGCACGCGCCGCCACCTGGTGGTCGTGGGTGATCAGGATGATCACATGGCCCTGGCTGGCCAGTTCGTCGAGCAGCGCCATGACTTCGGTGCCGCTGTGGCTGTCGAGCGCCCCCGTGGGTTCGTCGGCGAGGATGATATGGCCGCCGTTCATCAGTGCCCGGGCGATCGATACCCGTTGCTGCTGGCCGCCCGAGAGCTGGTGCGGGCGGTTGGCGCTGCGGCTGGCCAGGCCCAGGCGGGCGAGCAGGGCGGCGGCACGGGCGTGCCGCTCGCTGGCGGGCGTACCGGCATAGATGGCCGGCATCTCGACGTTTTCCTGGGCCGAGCCGGAGGGGATCAGGTGGTAGCCCTGGAACACGAAGCCGAACGCCTCGCGGCGCAACCAGGCCAGTTCGTCGTTACCCAGCTCGGCCACGTGCTTGCCAGCGAAGCGGTAGATGCCCGACGTCGGGCGATCGAGGCAGCCAAGTATGTTCATCAATGTCGACTTCCCGGACCCGGACGCACCCACGATGGCAACGAACTCGCCCGGCTGGATGCTCAGGCTGATGCCGCGCAGCACATCGACCTTGGGGCTGTCCTGGCCGCCGTAGGATTTGCGGATATCGACCAGCTCGATCAGCGGCGCAGTCATTCAGCCTCCGCTGGCGCTGTGGGCGCCCATCAGCAGTTGCTCACCTTCGCTGAGCCCGTCCAGCACCTGGACGCGCAGGCGGTCGCTGAGACCGGTGCGCACCTGGCGCTGCACCACCTTGCCGTGTGGGTCGAGCACGCGCGCGATGGACAGGCCGCCGTTGTCGTCCAGCGCGGCCAGTGGCACGGTCAGGACCTGGCTGGCCTGGCCGGCAACGAAGAATACCTGGGTGGTCATGTCGGCCATCAGCGCGCCATCCGGGTTGTCGACGTCGAGCAACACGGTGTATTGCACCACTTGATTGGCAGCATTCACCGGGCTGCCGCCACCCTGACTGGTCTGTTCCAGTGGTTTGGGTGGAATCGGCAGGATTTGCCGCACCTTGCTGTTCCAGCGGCGTTTGCCTCCGGACAGCGTGGTGAAGTAGGCGGTCATGCCGGGTTTCACCTTGCCGATATCCGCTTCCGAGACTTGCGCCCACACGGTCATGGGCGACAACTTGGCAATGCGCAGGATCAAGGGGGTCTGTTGCTGGGCGTTGAGGGTCTGGCCTTCACGGGCGTCGACGGCGACCACCGTGCCATCCATCGGCGCATAGATACGCGTGTAGCCCAGTTCCGCCTCGGCGCTGCGCAGGCTGGCCTGAGCCTGGCGGATCTGCGCCTGAAACATGTCGATTCGCGCCTGGGTGACCTTGAGCTGGGCGGCAGCGGCCTGGATGTCCTCATCGCGGGTGGCGCCGGCGGCGGCAAGCTCGCGCTGGCGCTTGAGCTGTCGGTCGGCCAGCTCGAACTGCGCTCGCTGTTCGGCGAGCTGGGCCTTGAGGTTGTCGATCGAGAAGCGCCCGGCGTCCAGCCGCGCCTGCTGGGTGGAAGGGTCGATTTCGACCAGCAGCTGGCCCTTGCGCACTGGGTCGCCGGCTTCCACGTGCAAGGTGCGGATCTGCCCCGAGGCCTGGGCGCCCACATCGACATAACGCCGAGGCTGCAAGGTGCCCAGGGCCGTGACGCTGCTTTCGATGTCCGCCCGGGTGACCGTGACGGTAGCGAGCGGTTGCGCCCCCATGGGCAGGGTTTGCCAGGCCAGCAGGCAGCCCAGGCTAAGCAGGCCCAGGCCAGCGAGAATGAACTGGCGGCGGGGGGAGGTTGAACGGCTCATGCGGACTTCCAGCCAGGGTAGTGGTCACGCGCTGCCAATCGTGGCACGCACCGAAGTCCCAGATAAACGAAGGCTGGCCGGGTGGATTTAGCCTGAACGAGAGGGTAGAGGGTGTGTTGCTGAGAATAGTTATAATTTGTACTATCACAGCCCGGTATCACTCAGTCCCGCACGTGGGTTGCAAGGACGATTTCAGGTGCTGTTGTGGAACATTATTATCGCGAACTGGTGAGCTTCCTGAGTGCGCGCCTGGGCAATCGCCAGGCAGCGGAGGACGTTGCCCACGATGCCTATCTGCGAGTGCTGGAACGTACCGACAGCGGGCAGATCGAGCATCCGCGAGCGTTCCTTTACCGAACCGCGCTCAACCTGGTGATCGACCGGCACCGGCGCCACCAGGTGCGCCAGGCCGAATCCCTGGATGCGCTGGATACCGATGGGCGCTTGCTCAGCGCGGAATTGCAGCAGGACCTGCAGCTCGACCAGCGCCTGGCCATGATGCAAAAGGCCCTGGATGAGCTGAGCAGCGTGTGCCGGGAGTGCTTTCTGTTGCGTAAGCTCGATGGTCTGTCCCACCAGCAGATTGCCGAGCGCCTGGGTATTTCCCGCAGCCTGGTGGAGAAGCATATCGTTAACGCCATGAAGCACTGCCGTGTGCGCATGCGGCTGTGGGAGTCCTGAATCCGCAGTGAAGGGCAGGTGAAAATTCTGTGTGATGGCCACTTGATTTCTCCCCGTTTCCCGACAACTATCTAGATTGACCCCTCCAGGTGCAGCCCTGGTGGTTGCCTGTTGCTGGCGCAGTTCGGTCAGGGAGCTGTCCCTCATTCACCTGACGGCCCAGGTCCGACAATGACAAACAAGACCCTGCGCATCCTGATAGCCGACGAGCACCCGCACCAGCGCCTGCAGCTGGAAAAACTGCTCAATGGCCTTGGCTACTACCGGATTGCCCCGGTCGAGTCCTTTGAAGAGTTGCAGCGGCTGGTGCAGTGCGCCTTGCAACCGTTCAACCTGCTGCTGGGCAATATCGAGCTGGCCAGCCATGCCGGCGTCGACCTGGCACGCTTCTGCCGGGTCAATGCGCAGATTCAGCATGCCTTGCTTTACCATTCGCAACACCTGAAAGTGCCTGTCGTGCCGCAGACCGAGCGCCAGGCTGTCAGTGTGAGCCTGCCCCAGGTACCGGATAACGAGGCGCTGCAATCCTTCATGGCAATCATCGACAGCCCCGTGCTGGTCGGCAAGATTGCCCTGCCTTCCGGGCTCAAGGGTGGCCCGGTACCGCCGCGCAAGCCGAGGAACTTCGGCCACACCGTGTTCAGCCGTTAGGGGCGTTGCTGAGGCAAGGCGGCGAGCATTTGCTATCCTCTTGCCCTTTGCCGATCTGCGGACCCCTGCCATGACTGCCATCGATACCGCTCGCCCGCCCCGGTTCAGCCGTAGCGACCACCGGACCCTGGGCCTGGCGGCGCTGGGCGGCGCACTGGAAATCTACGATTTCATCATCTTCGTGTTCTTTGCCCTGACCCTCAGCCAGCTGTTCTTCCCGCCTCAGATGCCCGAGTGGCTGCGCTTGCTGCAGAGCTTCGGCATTTTCGTCACCGGTTACCTGGCACGGCCGCTGGGCGGCATCCTGATGGCCCACTTCGCCGACCACCTCGGGCGCAAGCGGGTGTTCAGCCTGAGCATCCTGATGATGGCCCTGCCATGCCTGCTGATCGGGGTGATGCCGACCTATGCCGACATTGGCTATGCGGCACCGCTGATCCTGTTGGCGCTGCGCATCCTGCAGGGTGCCGCCGTAGGGGGTGAGGTGCCGAGCGCGTGGACCTTCGTCGCCGAGCATGCGCCAAACGGACGTCGTGGTTATGCGTTGGGTTTCCTGCAGGCGGGGCTGACCTTTGGCTACCTGCTGGGGGCGCTGACGGCGACAGCGCTGGCGCAAGTGTTCACGCCGCAGGAGATTCTCGATTACGCCTGGCGTTACCCCTTCCTGCTCGGTGGGGTGTTTGGCGTGATCGGTGTGTGGCTGCGCCGCTGGCTCAGTGAGACCCCGGTGTTCCTGGCCTTGCGCACGCGCCAGGAGCAACCGGTCAAGTTCCCCCTGCGGCAGGTGTTGGGCGAGTACCGCTCGGCGTTGATCCCGGCGGCACTGCTGACCTGCGTACTGACCTCCGCGGTAGTGGTTCTGGTAGTGATTACCCCGACAGTGATGCAGCAACGCTTCGGCATGACGGCGGGGCATACCTTCGCCTTGAGCAGCGTGGGCATCGTCTTCCTCAATATCGGCTGTGTGCTGGCCGGTTTGCTGGTCGACCGCCTGGGCGCCTGGCGCGCGCTGATGATCTACAGCCTGCTGCTGCCACTGGGCATCGGTGCGCTGTATGCCAGCCTGGTGGGGCAGTGGGGCATGACCTGGCTGGCCTATGCGCTGGCCGGGCTGGCCTGTGGCGTAGTGGGGGTGGTGCCGTCGGTGATGGTCGGGCTGTTCCCGGCTGAAATCCGTGTTTCGGGGATTTCCTTCACCTACAACGTGGCGTATGCGCTGTGGGCCAGTACCACGCCGCTGGCGCTGATCGCACTGATGCCGTGGAGCCCGTGGGTGTGTGTCGGCTTTTGTCTGATCATGGGCACGGTGGGGTTGCTGACTGCCTTGTATTTTGGGCGTCGTGAGTCGTTGGCGTTTGCGACTGAGCCGCTGCCGATCATGTGCGCTGACAAATAGCCGTAGCTGATACAAAAAGCCCCCGGTTCTCACGAGCCGGGGGCTTTTTGTTAGCGCAAGGCGGGCACCTTACATGTTCGGGTAGTTCGGGCCGCCGGCGCCTTCAGGGGTGACCCAGGTGATGTTCTGGGCCGGGTCCTTGATGTCGCAGGTCTTGCAGTGCACGCAGTTCTGCGCGTTGATCTGGAAGCGCTTGCTGCCATCTTCCTGACTGACCACTTCGTACACGCCTGCCGGGCAGTAGCGCTGGGCGGGTTCGTCGTACAGCGGCAGGTTGCTGGCGATCGGTACGTTCGGGTCGGTCAGCTTCAGGTGGCAGGGTTGTTCCTCTTCGTGGTTGGTGCTGGAGAGGAATACCGAGCTGAGCTTGTCGAAGCTGAGCTTGCCGTCCGGTTTCGGGTAGTCGATCTTTTTCGACTCGGACGCAAGCTTGAGGCAGGCATAGTCCGGCTTGGTGTCGTGCAGGGTGAACGGCAGCTTGCCGCCGAACCAGTTCTGGTCGACATAGTTGAACGCACCGCCCAGCAGTGGCCCGAACTTGTGCAGCGCAGGGCCGAAGTTGCGGCTGGCGAACAGTTCTTCATACAGCCAGCTGGCCTTGAAGGCGCTGACGTAACCGTTGAGCTGGTCACCGCCCTCGCTGCCGGCGATCAGTGCATCGGCCACCGCGTCGGCGGCGAGCATGCCGGACTTCATCGCGGTATGGCTGCCCTTGATCTTGGAGAAGTTCAGGGTGCCGAGGTCGCAGCCGATCAGCGCGCCGCCATTGAACACCATTTTCGGCAGCGAGTTCAGGCCGCCCTTGCAGATGGCACGGGCGCCGTAGCTGATGCGCTTGCCGCCTTCGAGGTACTGGCTCATCACCGGGTGGTGCTTGAGGCGCTGGAATTCATCGAACGGCGACAGATACGGGTTGGCGTAGGAGAGGTCGACGATCAGGCCGACGACTACCTGGTTGTTTTCCAGGTGATAGAGGAACGATCCGCCGGTGTTGTCCTTGCTGGTCACGTCCAGCGGCCAGCCTGCGGTGTGCACGACCAGGCCCTGCTCGTGCTTGGCCGGGTCGATTTCCCAGATTTCCTTCAGGCCGATGCCATAGTGCTGGACGTCGGATTCGCTGTCGAGGTTGAAGCGCTTGATCAGTTGCTTGCCGATATGGCCACGGCAGCCCTCGGCAAACAGGGTGTATTTGGCACGTAGTTCCATGCCCGGGGTATACAGGCCATCCTTCGGGTTGCCTTCGCGGTCGACACCCAGGTCGCCGGTGATGATGCCGCGGACCACGCCGTTTTCGTCGAACAGCGCTTCCTGGGCGGCGAAGCCTGGGTAGATTTCCACACCCAGGTTTTCGGCCTGCTGGGCCAGCCAGCGGCACAGGTTGCCCAGGGAGATGATGTAGTTGCCCTGGTTATGCATGGTCTTGGGCACGAACAGGTCAGGGACCTTGGTCGAGCTGCCCGCATCCTTGAGCACATAGATATCGTCGCGTTTCACTTCGGTGTTGAGCGGTGCGCCGAGTGCTTTCCAGTCGGGGAACAACTCGTTCAGGGCGCGGGGCTCGAACACCGCGCCGGAGAGAATATGAGCACCTACTTCGGAGCCTTTTTCCACCACGCAGACGCTGATCTCGCTACCGGCTTCGGCGGCCTTCTGCTTCAGTCGGCAGGCGGCGGACAGGCCGGCAGGGCCTGCGCCGACGATGACCACGTCGAATTCCATGTATTCGCGTTCCACAGGTTCTCTCCTACTCATCAAGGCTCGTGCTGTTGCTATGTCTTATGGGTGCTTGCGTGCGGCGGCGCTTTACTGGCGCGAAACTGTAGCTACGCAATGGATGGACTACACCGTTTTGTCTTGGCGCGCATTATATCTACACCACTTGGCGGGTCCAATACAAACGTTTGTTTGAATTTGCCGGAGCCCAGTAAAATCACAGGAGCGCGGCTGGAAGGTGACCGATTTGCCGTATTGACCGGATTGGGTGTTACGGTCAAGATACGAGCGGTTTTACGTTCGCCGTAGGCTTGCAGCCGGGCGCAGGTACACCTCTAAAGACCAGGTGTGGAGCAGGGTTGTCGGCATGAATGCCGATTTGTAGTGGAGTTTACACGCCACGACAGAAAATGACCCGTGGGTATTTGCCGCAACAGTCGCGACAAGACTGTCCGGTCACCCTGAAGTATGCCCGTTCCGGTACGTTTTTAGAGGTGCCCTTGTACCCACGCGCATCGCAGGGCTCTGCCCCAGGCGACTATCTATTCACCGGAGAGTAACGAGGAATCCATGAAGGTTCTTGTAGCTGTCAAACGAGTGGTCGACTACAACGTCAAGGTTCGCGTCAAGGCGGACAACTCCGGCGTCGACCTTGCTAACGTCAAGATGTCCATGAACCCCTTCTGCGAGATCGCCGTGGAAGAAGCCGTACGCCTGAAGGAAAAGGGCGTCGCCACCGAGATCGTTGTTGTCTCCGTCGGCCCGGCCACTGCCCAGGAGCAGCTGCGTACTGCCCTGGCCCTGGGTGCCGACCGCGCCATCCTGGTCGAAGCCGCTGACGAGCTGAATTCCCTGGCCGTGGCCAAGGCGCTGAAAGCCGTTGTCGACAAGGAGCAGCCTCAGCTGGTCATCCTCGGCAAGCAGGCCATCGACAGTGACAACAACCAGACCGGCCAGATGCTGGCCGCGCTGACCGGCTTCGCCCAGGGCACCTTCGCCTCCAAGGTCGAAGTCGCTGGCGACAAGCTGAACGTCACTCGCGAGATCGACGGCGGCCTGCAGACCGTTTCGCTGAACCTGCCGGCCATCGTCACCACCGACCTGCGCCTGAACGAGCCACGCTATGCGTCGCTGCCGAACATCATGAAGGCCAAGAAGAAGCCGCTGGAGACCCTCACTCCAGACGCGCTGGGCGTTTCCCTCGCCTCCACCAACAAGACCCTGAAAGTCGAAGCGCCGGCTGCCCGCAGCGCTGGCATCAAGGTCAAATCGGTGGCCGAACTGGTCGAGAAGCTGAAGAACGAAGCGAAGGTAATCTAAATGACTATCCTGGTTGTCGCTGAATACGAGAACGGTGCCGTAGCCCCGGCCACCCTGAACACCGTCGCCGCTGCCGCCAAGATCGGTGGTGATATCCATGTACTGGTCGCAGGCGCCAACGTCGGTGGCGTCGCCGAAGCCGCTGCCAAGATCGCTGGCGTAGCCAAGGTGCTGGTTGCCGATAACGCCGCCTACGCCCATGTGCTGCCGGAAAACGTCGCGCCGCTGATCGTCGAGCTGGCCAAGGGTTACAGCCATGTACTGGCTCCGGCCACCACCAATGGCAAGAACATCCTGCCACGCGTGGCTGCGCTGCTGGACGTGGACCAGATCTCCGAGATCATCTCGGTCGAGTCCGCCGATACCTTCAAGCGCCCGATCTACGCCGGTAACGCCATTGCCACCGTGCAATCGAACGCCGCCATCAAGGTCATCACGGTGCGTACCACTGGTTTCGACGCCGTGGCCGCCGAAGGTGGTTCGGCTGCCGTGGAGGCTGTCGGCGCTGCGCACAACGCGGGTATCTCGGCCTTCGTTGGCGAAGAGCTGGCCAAGTCCGACCGCCCAGAGCTGACCGCTGCCAAGATCGTCGTGTCCGGCGGCCGTGGCATGGGCAACGGTGACAACTTCAAGCACCTGTACAGCCTGGCCGACAAGCTCGGCGCTGCCGTCGGTGCCTCGCGCGCCGCGGTCGACGCAGGCTTCGTGCCGAACGACATGCAGGTCGGCCAGACCGGCAAGATCGTCGCGCCTCAGCTGTACATCGCCGTCGGTATCTCCGGCGCGATCCAGCACCTGGCGGGCATGAAGGACTCCAAGGTGATCGTCGCGATCAACAAGGATGAAGAAGCACCGATCTTCCAGGTGGCCGATTACGGCCTGGTTGCCGACCTCTTCGAGGCCGTTCCAGAGCTGGAAAAGCTGGTCTGATCCGCCTGCTTCACTTATAAAGAAGCCCGGCCCTCGCACTGAGGGCCGGGCTTTTTTGTTGCAGGGCAAGGAGTGAAGGATGGTAATGCGCGAAGCGGGCAGGGTGCTGGCATGCATGGTGGCGCTGCTGTCGCCGGCGGTGATGGCGGCAGGCAAGTGCGAGCGCCTGGTGGCCACTGGCAGTCCGGACGCACCACCCTATTCCTGGCAGGACCCGCTCGACCCGAAACACCTGGTTGGCGCCAATGTCGACCTGTTGCGCCAGGTCCTCGGCGAATTGGGCGTGAAAGTCGAGGTGCTCAGTGCCGGTCGGCGCGATCAGGCGCTGGAGGAGGTGCGCAGCGGGCGCATGGATTTGCTGCTCGACACCCCCATGCAAGTGCAGCAGTTGACTGCGTTGGACTACATCCACCCGCCGTTGCAACTCAATGAATACCTGGTCTGGACCCGTCACGATGCCACGCTGGAGTTCGACGGCCCGGCAGACCTGGCCAAGTATCAGGGCAGCCTCTCCGAGCGCGCGCGCCTGACGCCGGCATTCACCGCTTTCGCCAAGGCTCAGCTGAAGCTGGATCCGGCGCAGAACCTCACCCAGGCCTTTCAGAAACTGGTGCTGGGCCAGGTCGATTATGTGCTGGCCGGGCGCTACTCGGGCATGGCAATGACCCAGAGCCTGGGCATGAGCAACAACCTCATCGCCCGCGGCTTGCCGGTCGACCGCCCAGGCCTGTACCTGGCCGTGTCGCATAATTCGGCTTGCAATGATGCGTGGTTGCGTGGGCAACTGGCGAAAAAGCTGACAGAATTGCCGGTCTCCGGTGCGTCCGAAGCCGTGCTGCAGCGTAATGTCGAGCGCTGGAAAGCGCAGATGCAAGTGCAGGCGGACGCCCCAAAACATTAGGAAGAATGCGTGAGAACCCGATCCCTTATCCTGGCCGTGGCCATGCTCGGCCTGGCAGGCTGCGCCAACGACCCGGCGCCCAATGAGCAGATGCGAATCACCGAGCAGGCGCTGGAACAGGCCAAGGCAGTTGGTGCCAGCGACCAGGTCGAGGCGCTCAAGCTGGCCGAAGACAAGTTCGCCCGGGCCAAGACCAACATGCTGACCGAAGACTACCGTGACGCACGCATGCGTGCCGAGCAGGCCGAACTGGACGCCCGCCTGGCCGAGGCCCAGGTGCTGAACCAGAAGAGCGAAGAGCAGCTTCAGTTGCTGCAATCGCGGGTCAAGCGCCTGCGCAAGCAGTTGGAGGTGCAGCCATGATCAGCCTCAATGCGAAAACCGTACTGGCGCTGCTGGTGCTGTCGGCCGGCTTGCAGGGCTGTGCCAGCCAGCGCAGTTCGGCGGCGCTGGATGATGCGACGGTGGCCTTCCAGAAGGTCAAGGACGATGCCGACGTACTGCGCAGCGCCCCGCGTGACGTGCTTCGTGCCGGTGAATCGCTGTCCCGCGCCGAGCGCCTCTCCGGCTACATTGGTACGGGCAGCGACGTGCGCCACTATGCCTACCTGAGCCAGCGCTACAGTGAGATCGCCAGCGAGCACGCCAAGCTGGCGCTGAGCGAGGAGCGTCGGACCAAGCTCGACCTTGAGCGCCAGCGTCTCCAGCTTGCCTTGCGAGAGGCCAAATTGGCCAGTGTGCAGCAGCAGGGCAAGTGGGTGGAGAACCAGATTGCCGCGTTGGCCTCGGAGCAGGCCGACCGAGGTCTGGTGATGACCCTGAGCGATGTGTTGTTCGATACCGGCAGTGCCGACCTGAAGAACTCGGCCAGCCGCACCGTGCTCAAGCTGGTGCAGTTCCTCCAGCTCAATCCGCGCCGCGTGGTGCGGATCGAGGGCTATACCGACAGCACTGGCGCGCCTGAGGACAACCTCAAGCTGTCGCGCGATCGTGCCCAGTCGGTGGCTGACATGCTGGTCGACCTGGGGATCGATGAGAAGCGCATGCAGGTCGAGGGTTACGGTGACCAATACCCGATCGAGGCCAATGCGTCGGAGCGGGGCAGGGCGCAGAACCGCCGGGTGGAAATCGTTTTCTCTGACGATAAGGGCAGGCTTGCCCCGGCACGCTGACTTCGAAACACCAGGGGCCGCTTAGCGGCCCTTTTCGATAGGGCGGAGCGGCCCGCGGTTAATCATTTAGATGGCGGTCACACACTGTATTGTTGACTAACTTGCCATCTGTCCCAGTACACTTTGCAACTGTTACGGTATGCTCTACCGTCAGTAAAGTCGTACAAGAACAACAGGCCGCCTGCGCATCGAGATACCGCCATGACCAACCTGCTGCTGTACCAGCGTATCGCCCAGCAACTGGCCGATGACATCCGTCGCGGTGTCTATCAGCCAGGTGAGCGCGTACCGTCCGTGCGCAAGATGAGCGCCCAGCTCAACGTCAGCCATGCCACGGTGTTGCAGGCCTACGCCAATCTCGAGGATCAGGGCTTGATCCGGGCCCGGCCGCAGTCGGGCTACTATGTGCACCAGACTCCCGCCCTGACCGCGCAGACCCCGGATATCGCTCGCGTGGAGCGCCCTGGGCTGGTTACGCGGGCCAGCATCATTCAGCAGGTGCTGACCGAGGCGCGTCGCGATGGCGTGTTCCCGTTCGGCGCCGCCGTGCCGCACGTCGACTACCTGCCGGTGCGTGCGCTGCATCAGCAGATCGCCAAGGTCACCCGCTTTCACAGCCCACGTGCCTTCAGCTATATGTTCAGCCCTGGCTTCGAGCCACTGCGCAGGCAGATCGCAATCCGCATGCGCGATGCCGGTGTGCTGGTCGACCCGCGCGAGGTGATCGTCACACATGGCTGTGTCGATGCCTTGCAGATGTCGCTGCGGGTGCTGACCCGCCCGGGAGACCTGATCGCAGCCGAGTCGCCGACCTATTACGGGCTGTTGCAATTGGCGGACCTGCTGGGGCTGAAGGTCATCGAAATCCCCAGTGACCCATCCACTGGGATCAGCCTTGAAGCTTTGCAATTGGCCGCCAACCAGTGGTCGATCAAGGCCTTGGTGCTCACCACGCGCCTGAGCAACCCTCTGGGTGGCACGGTGCCTGAGGAGCGACAGAAGCAGTTGCTGCGCCTGGCGTCGGACTTCGATATCCAGATCGTCGAAGACGATATCTATGGCGAATTGATGTTCGAGCAGGGCAAGACCAAGGCGCTCAAGGCCTTCGACCGGCTGGACCGGGTCATCTATTGCTCGAGCTTTTCCAAGACCCTTTCGCCCGGGGTGCGGGTTGGCTGGATGGTGGCAGGGCGTTACCAGGATGAAATCCAGCGCCTGCAGACCTTCACCACTCATTCGGCGTGCAGCGTGACGCAGATGGGCGTGGCGGCGTACCTGGAGAACGGTGGCTACGACCGGCACCTGCGCTATATCCGCCAGGAGTACCGCAAGAACCTCAGCGCCTACCAGCTGGCGGTGCAGCAGCACTTCCCGGAAGGTACCCAGATGACCCGGCCAACCGGCGGTTTCATCCTTTGGGTCAGCCTGCCGGGGCGGGTCAATACCCAAGAGTTGCATGTGCGTGCGCTGGAGCAGGGCATCAGTATCGCGCCCGGGTTGATCTTCAGTAACACCGAACAGTTCAACCACTGCATCCGGCTCAACTGTGGCATTCCATGGAACAAGGAGGCCGAGCGCGCGGTTATCACGCTTGGCCTGTTGGCCCAGCAATTATGCAGAGAATCGCAGTCCTCGCTTTTGTAGGCTTGCCAGCCGCGGGCGGAACGGGGAGCATACGCACTTTTCCAGCCCCGTCTGCCTGTCGATGTCCATGAACCTGTTGCGTAGTGCTGCCCTGTGTATCTGTATTGCCCCGTTCTACCTGCCTTGCGGTGTGGTTCAGGCTGCCCAGCCTGCTGGCCAGGTGCAGGCGGGGCATGACAAGGCAGCAGGCAAGGCGCCAGCGAAGCCGGTAGCGAAGGCCAAGCCGGCCGCCAGCAAGGCCAAAGCCAAAGTCAAAGCCAAGCCGGTCAGCAAGGCGGTCACGCAGCCGTTGCCCAAGGCCAGGCTGGACTTGAGCCTGCCGGCAGACATGGTCAACAATCTCGAGCCTGAGGTCGGCGACCCAACGACTCGTCGCAAGCCGTTGCTACCCGCCATGTTCGCCGAAAAACCGGAATCCAGCGACAGTCCGTTCCAGCTCAACGGCCGTTTGATCAGCAACGAGATGCAGCTGCAGCTGCGCAACGACAGTCGCCACGATGTGGAAGGTGCGGCAATCGATTTCCAGTTCCGCAATTGAGCAGGCTCAACTGACTGCCGGGTCACGGCAGATTTCATCGGGCCAGCAATTTCAAACGTATGTTTGAGCGGTTACTATCCAGGGACGTTCGTCCCGTTTTGTTCCAGGGAGTCCTGATTCAGCCATGAAGTGTCGTGAGGGTTGTGGTGCCTGCTGCATCGCCCCATCCATCAGCTCGGCGATGCCGCGCATGCCACAGGGCAAGCCTGCGGGCGAGCGCTGCCTGCACCTGACGCCTGAAAACCTCTGTGACCTGTTCGGCAAGCCCGAGCGGCCGGCGGTGTGCGGTGGGTTCAAGGCGGATATCGAGGTGTGCGGCAGCAACCGCGACGAGGCAATCAGGATTCTTGGCTGGTGGGAGCAGATGACGGCGGCGTGAGAGGCTGGATCTTCGACAACAAGGATAAACATGATGAGATCGTTCAAGCGTATTGCACTGCTGTGTGGCATGGGTGTCCTGCTGGCGCCGGCTGCCTGGGCCGAGAACTGGCAGGTGGCCAAGGACGAAGAGGGGATCAAGGTCTCGCTCAGTGAGGTGCCGGGCTCCAAGAACAAGGCCTACCAGGGCGTGACCGTCATCAAGGCGCCATTGGCCAAGGTGCAGGCGCTGCAGGAGGATGTGGCAGGGGCCTGCTCGTGGATTCACGAATGCAAGTCGCAAAAGCTGCTCAAGCACGAAGGCGACCAGAGCTGGACCTACACCCAGTTCAATACGCCGTGGCCGGTGACGCCCCGGGACTCGGTGTTGCGCGTGACCACTGTCAAGGGTGCGGATGGCAGCTTGACGCGAAACCTCAAAGAAGAGCCAACGTATATCCCGGAAGAAAAGGGCTTTGTGCGGGTGGCGAAGGTGGAAGGTTTCTGGAAGCTGGTGCCCAAGGGGGACAGTACCGAAGTGACTTACCAGGTGCACACCGAGCCGGGCGGCAGCGTGCCCTCGATGATCGCCAACAAGTTCGTGGTCGATTCGCCGTTCAATACCCTCAAGGCGTTGCGCGAGCGGGCCGAGAAGAACTGAGGTCGACTCGCCGGCAAGGCAATAAAAAAGGCTGCCCGAGGGCAGCCTTTTGCGTTCGGCGGGTAAGGCTTACTTGCGGTCCTTCAGCTCGACGATGTCGCGCTGCAGTTCGCCGGTGTAGAGCTGGCGAGGGCGGCCGATCTTGTACGGGCTGGAGAGCATTTCTTTCCAGTGCGAGATCCAGCCGACGGTGCGTGCCAGGGCGAAGATCACGGTGAACATGCTGGTCGGAATGCCGATCGCCTTCAGGATGATGCCCGAGTAGAAGTCGACGTTCGGGTACAGCGAGCGCTCGATGAAG
Source organism: Pseudomonas urethralis (assembly GCF_021602465.1). NCBI lineage: Bacteria > Pseudomonadati > Pseudomonadota > Gammaproteobacteria > Pseudomonadales > Pseudomonadaceae > Pseudomonas > Pseudomonas urethralis. Next base: position 98,639 of record NZ_BQIJ01000001.1, on the reverse strand, counting down.
TACGGATCGGTGAGGGCGATCTCTTCCAGGCGCATGGCCAGTTCCAGCTGCGGATCGTTCTTGATGCCCAGCTCGCCCAGGACTTCGTCGCAGGTCTTCTTCATCACGGTGGCGCGCGGGTCACGGTTCTTGTAAACCCGGTGACCGAAGCCCATCAGCTTGAACGGGTCGTTCTTGTCCTTGGCCTTGGCGATGTACTTGTCGATGTTGGAAACATCGCCAATTTCATCGAGCATGGTCAGCACCGCTTCGTTCGCGCCGCCGTGGGCCGGGCCCCACAGTGCGGCGATGCCGGCAGCGATACAGGCGAACGGGTTGGCACCCGACGAGCCTGCCAGGCGCACGGTCGAGGTGGAGGCGTTCTGCTCGTGATCGGCGTGGAGGATGAAGATCCGGTCCATTGCCTTGGCCAGTACCGGGCTGATCGGTTTGATCTCGCACGGGGTGTTGAACATCATGTGCAGGAAGTTTTCCGCGTACGACAAGTCGTTGCGCGGGTACATCATCGGCTGGCCCATGGAGTACTTGTAAACCATTGCGGCCAGGGTCGGCATCTTGGCGACCAGGCGCACCGCGGAGATTTCGCGGTGTTGCGGGTTATTGATGTCCAGGGAGTCGTGGTAGAACGCCGACAGGGCGCCGACCACGCCGCACATCACCGCCATCGGGTGTGCGTCGCGGCGGAAACCATTGAAGAAGGACTTCAGCTGTTCGTGAACCATGGTGTGGTTCTTGACGGTGCTGACGAACTGGGCCTTCTGCTCGGCATTCGGCAATTCGCCGTTGAGCAGCAGGTAGCAGGTTTCCAGGTAATCCGATTGCTCGGCGAGCTGTTCGATCGGGTAGCCGCGGTGCAGCAGCACGCCCTTGTCGCCGTCGATGTAGGTGATCTTCGACTCGCACGAGGCAGTCGCCATGAAACCAGGATCGAAGGTGAAGTGACCAGTGGCCCCCAACCCGCGGACGTCGATTACATCAGGACCAACGGTGCCGGTTAAAATGGGCAGCTCGACGGGGGCAGCGCCCTCGATGACCAACTGCGCTTTTTTGTCAGCCATGTGGCCTCCTATTAATGCTTGAAATCATCAGACAGCCCCCCACGCAGGGCCCGCACCACTATAGAGAAGTAAATTCGAATGTCAATTTGCCTAAAGGCTGGTTGAAACGGCCTTCGAGGCCTGATTTTTCACGAAATTCTCGCCCATTTACGCCTTTTGCTCGCTAAAGGCAATCCGCTATTTGGGCTACCCCGTCACGTTGTCATAAGCAGCCTAACTGTCTATACTCGGCACCCGACTCCCATGGGCTTGCAAGCCCGAACTGCTGGGGTCGCCGTTCCCTGGGTGGTGGGTACCTGACCAGTACACTTACCAACAACTTTGCCCTGATTCGCTAGGGGCTCTTCAGTGTGAAAAAAGCCGTGAAAAGCCAACGACCTGTAAACCTAGACCTAAGGACCATCAAGCTTCCTGTCACTGCGTACACGTCCATTCTGCACCGTATCTCCGGCGTCATCCTGTTCCTCGGCCTTGCCATCATGCTTTATGCACTGGGCAAGTCGCTGGGTTCCGAGGAAGGCTTCGGTGAGGTGAAGGCGTGTCTGACCAGCCCGCTGGCCAAGTTCGTGACCTGGGGCCTGCTGTCCGCCCTGCTTTATCACCTCGTGGCAGGTGTACGCCACCTGATCATGGACATGGGCATCGGTGAGACGCTGGAAGGCGGCAAGCTGGGCTCGAAAATCGTGATCGTCATCTCCGTGGTGCTGATCGTTCTGGTGGGAGTTTGGGTATGGTAACCAATGTCACGAACCTGTCGCGTTCGGGCCTCTATGACTGGATGGCGCAGCGCGTATCGGCGGTCGTTCTCGCGGCTTACTTCATTTTCCTGATCGGCTACGTGGTCTGCCACCCAGGCATCGACTACACCCAGTGGCATGGTCTGTTCTCCAACAACGCGATGCGGATCTTCAGTCTGCTGGCCCTGGTTGCCCTTGGCGCTCACGCCTGGGTCGGCATGTGGACCATCGCCACCGACTACCTGACGCCGATGTCGTTCGGCAAGTCGGCGACTGCGATTCGTTTCCTGTTCCAGGCGGTATGCGGCGTTGCGATGTTCGCTTACTTCGTCTGGGGTGTGCAGATTCTCTGGGGTATCTGATCCATGGCTAGCATTCCAACCATTTCCTTCGACGCCATCATCATCGGTGGCGGCGGTGCCGGCATGCGCGCAGCGCTGCAGCTGGCCCAGGGCGGTCACAAGACTGCCGTAGTCACCAAGGTCTTCCCGACCCGTTCGCACACTGTATCCGCCCAAGGCGGCATCACCTGCGCCATCGCTTCGGCCGACCCGAACGACGACTGGCGCTGGCACATGTACGATACCGTCAAGGGTTCCGACTACATCGGTGACCAGGACGCTATCGAATACATGTGTCAGGAAGGCCCGGCTGCGGTCTTCGAGCTGGACCACATGGGCCTGCCGTTCTCGCGTACCGAAACCGGCCGCATCTACCAGCGCCCGTTCGGTGGCCAGTCCAAGGACTTCGGTAAAGGTGGCCAGGCCGCCCGTACCTGTGCCGCATCCGACCGTACCGGTCACGCGCTGCTGCACACCCTGTACCAGGGCAACCTCAAGGCCGGCACCACCTTCCTCAACGAGTACTACGCCGTTGACCTGGTGAAGAACCAGGACGGCGCATTCGTGGGTGTGATCGCGATCTGCATCGAAACCGGCGAAACCCTGTACATCAAGTCCAAGGCCACCGTACTGGCCACTGGCGGTGCCGGCCGTATCTACGCCTCCACCACCAACGCCCTGATCAACACCGGTGACGGTATCGGCATGGCCCTGCGTGCAGGCGTACCGGTACAGGACATCGAAATGTGGCAGTTCCACCCGACCGGCATCGCCGGCGCCGGTGTACTGGTCACCGAAGGTTGCCGCGGTGAAGGTGGCTACCTGATCAACGCCCACGGCGAGCGCTTCATGGAGCGTTACGCGCCGAACGCGAAGGACCTGGCCGGCCGCGACGTGGTTGCCCGTTCCATGGTCAAGGAAATCATCGCCGGCAACGGCGTGGGCCCGAACAAGGACCACGTACTGCTGAAGCTGGACCACCTGGGCGAGGAAGTGCTGCACAGCCGCCTGCCAGGTATCTGCGAACTGTCCAAGACCTTCGCCCACGTCGACCCGGTCGTTGCGCCGGTGCCGGTCGTTCCGACCTGCCACTACATGATGGGTGGTGTTGCCACCAACATTCATGGCCAGGCCATCACCATGGACGCCGAAGGCAAGGACCAGATCATTCCAGGTCTGTTCGCCGTGGGTGAAGTGGCGTGCGTATCGGTACACGGTGCCAACCGCCTGGGCGGCAACTCGCTGCTCGACCTGGTGGTGTTCGGCCGCGCCGCCGGCCTGCACCTGGAGAAGTCGCTGAGCGAAGGCGTGGAATACCGCGACGCCAGCGATACCGATATCGATGTCGCCCTGAACCGCCTGAACAAGCTCAACGAGCGTACTTCCGGTGAAGACGTTGCCAGCCTGAAGCGTGAGCTGCAGAGCTGCATGCAGAACTACTTCGGTGTATTCCGTACTGGCGAATACATGCAGAAGGGTATCGAACAGCTGGCTGGCCTGCGTGAGCGCATCGCCAACGTCAAGATCAACGACAAGTCCAAGGCCTTCAACACCGCGCGTATCGAAGCGCTGGAGCTGCAGAACCTGCTGGAAGTCGCCGAAGCTACCGCCATTGCGGCCGAAGCCCGTAAAGAGTCCCGCGGCGCTCACGCCCGTGAAGACTTCGAAGACCGTGACGACGAAAACTGGCTGTGCCACACCCTGTACTACCCGGGTGAGAAGCGCGTCGCCAAGCGTGGTGTCAACTTTGCGCCGAAGACTGTTCCAGCCTTCGAACCAAAAGTCCGGACTTACTAAGGGTGGCTGCTATGTTGAAAGTCGAAGTTTATCGTTACAACCCGGACACCGACTCGGCGCCCAAGATGGAGTCGTTCGACGTCGATACCGGTGGCAAGGACCTGATGGTGCTGGACGTGCTGGCGCTGATCAAGGAAAAGGACGAGGGCTTCTCGTACCGTCGCTCCTGCCGCGAAGGCGTTTGCGGTTCCGATGGCATGAACATGAACGGCAAGAACGGCCTGGCCTGCATCACCCCGCTGTCGGGCGTGGTCAAGGGCAACAAGCTGGTCCTGCGTCCGCTGCCAGGCCTGCCGGTCATTCGTGACCTGGTGGTCGACATGAGCATCTTCTACAAGCAATACGAGAAGGTGAAGCCGTTCCTGCAGAACGATACGCCGGCTCCGGCCATCGAGCGCCTGCAGTCGCCGGAAGACCGCGACAAGCTGGACGGTCTGTACGAGTGCATCCTGTGCGCTTGCTGCTCGACCTCCTGCCCGTCGTTCTGGTGGAACCCGGACAAGTTCCTGGGCCCGGCCGCTCTGCTGCAAGCCTACCGTTTCCTGGCCGACAGCCGTGACACCAAGACCCAGGAGCGCCTGGCGTCCCTGGATGACCCGTTCAGCGTATTCCGCTGCCGCGGGATCATGAACTGCGTCAACGTTTGCCCGAAGGGTCTGAACCCGACCAAGGCAATCGGTCACGTACGTAACATGCTGCTGCAAAGCGGCACCTGATACAAAGCGTTGTAACTGCAGTAAGCCGAGGTGCGGGCGCTGAGCCCGCACTGAGGTAAAACCTGAGCAAGGACCCAAAAAGCCCGCGCTCGATACCTATGAAGATATGAGACCAGCAGGGGCTTTCCGGGCTGGTACCCGGAAAATCAGCAGGATCCAAGTGGCGTGGTTCAGTCGCTTTATTCGGACTTTTCCAGGTTTGCTGTGGCTCTCGCCGATCAGTCCCCTAACCGAGGGTGACCAAGCATGCAAGAAAGCGTGATGCAGCGCATGTGGGATAGCGCCCACCTTTCAGGTGGTAACGCTGCATATGTGGAAGAGCTCTACGAGCTCTACCTGCACGACCCTAACGCTGTGCCAGAAGAGTGGCGCACTTACTTCCAGAAGTTGCCAGCCGACGGCAGCACCGCTACCGATGTATCGCACTCGACGATCCGCGACCATTTCGTACTGCTGGCAAAGAACCAGCGCCGCGCACAACCGGTTTCCGCCGGGAGCGTGAGCACAGAACACGAGAAGAAGCAGGTTGAAGTTCTGCGACTGATCCAGGCCTATCGTATGCGCGGCCATCAGGCTGCCAAGCTCGACCCGTTGGGGTTGTGGCAGCGACCTGCGCCTGTAGACCTGTCGATCAATCACTACGGCTTGACCAATGCCGATCTTGATACGACCTTCCGTGCCGGCGACCTGTTCATCGGCAAAGAGGAGGCGAGCCTACGCGAGATCTTCGAGGCGCTCCAGAAGACATATTGTCGCACCATTGGCGCCGAGTTCACCCACATCGTCGATTCCGAGCAGCGCAGCTGGTTCCAGCAGCGCCTGGAAAGCGTGCGCGGCCGTCCGGAATTCTCGGTCGACGTGCAGACGCACCTGCTCGAGCGCGTGACCGCCGGTGAAGGTCTCGAGAAGTACCTGGGCACCAAGTATCCAGGCACCAAGCGTTTCGGCCTCGAGGGCGGCGAAAGCCTGATCCCGATGCTGGACGAGATGATCCAGCGCTCCGGTTCCTACGGCACCAAGGAAGTCGTGATCGGCATGGCCCACCGCGGCCGTCTGAACGTGCTGGTCAACACCTTCGGCAAGAACCCGCGCGAGCTGTTCGACGAGTTCGAAGGCAAGAAGATGAACGAGCTGGGCTCCGGTGACGTGAAGTATCACCAGGGCTTCTCCTCCAACGTGATGACCCCGGGTGGCGAAGTGCACCTGGCCATGGCGTTCAACCCGTCCCACCTGGAAATCGTCTCGCCAGTGGTGGAAGGTTCGGTGCGCGCCCGTCAGGACCGTCGCAACGACACCGTGGGTGACAAGGTTCTGCCGATCTCGATCCACGGCGACGCCGCGTTCGCTGGCCAGGGCGTGGTCATGGAAACCTTCCAGATGTCGCAGACCCGCGGTTTCAAGACCGGCGGTACCGTGCACATCGTGATCAACAACCAGGTCGGTTTCACCATCAGCAACCCGCTGGACGCACGTTCCACCGAGTATGCAACCGACGTCGCCAAGATGATTCAGGCGCCGATCCTGCACGTCAACGGTGACGATCCGGAAGCCGTGCTGTTCGTGACCCAGCTGGCTATCGATTACCGCATGCAGTTCAAGCGTGACGTGGTCATCGACCTGGTCTGCTACCGTCGTCGCGGCCACAACGAGGCCGACGAGCCGAATGGCACCCAGCCGCTGATGTACCAGCAGATCTCCAAGCAGCGCACCACCCGTGAGCTGTATGCCGATTCGCTGATCCAGGCCGGTCGCATCGACGCCGAGCGCGCTCAGGCCAAGATCGACGAGTACCGCAACGCCCTGGACAACGGCCTGCACGTGGTGAAGAGCCTGGTCAAGGAGCCGAACCGCGAGCTGTTCGTCGACTGGCGTCCGTACCTGGGCCATGCCTGGACTGCCCGTCACGATACCCGCTTCGACCTCAAGACCCTGCAGGACCTGTCGGCCAAGCTGCTGGAGCTGCCGGAAGGCTTCGTCGTCCAGCGTCAGGTCGCGAAGATCTACGAAGATCGCCAGAAGATGCAGGCCGGTGGCTTGCCGATCAACTGGGGTTATGCAGAGACCATGGCTTACGCCACGCTGCAGTTCGAAGGTCACCCGATCCGCATGACCGGCCAGGACATCGGCCGTGGTACCTTCTCGCACCGTCATGCGGTGCTGCACAACCAGAAGGACGCCAGCACCTACGTACCGCTGAAGAACCTGTTCCCGGGCCAGCCGCGTTTCGAACTGTACGACTCCTTCCTGTCGGAAGAGGCGGTATTGGCGTTCGAATACGGCTACTCGACCACCACGCCGAACGCGCTGGTGATCTGGGAAGCTCAGTTCGGCGACTTCGCCAACGGTGCCCAGGTGGTGATCGACCAGTTCATCACCAGCGGCGAGCACAAGTGGGGCCGCCTGTGCGGTCTGACGATGCTGCTGCCACACGGTTATGAAGGGCAGGGGCCGGAGCACTCCTCCGCGCGTCTGGAGCGTTACCTGCAGCTGTGCGCCGAGCACAACATCCAGGTCTGCGTACCGACCACCCCGGCACAGATCTACCACCTGCTGCGTCGTCAGGTCATTCGCCCGCTGCGCAAGCCGCTGATTGTCCTCACGCCGAAGTCGCTGCTGCGCCACAAGCTGGCCGTCTCGACCCTGGAAGATCTGGCCGAAGGCTCGTTCCAGACCGTGATCCCGGAAATCGACAGCCTCGATCCGGCCAAGGTCGAACGCCTGATCCTGTGCGGCGGCAAGGTCTACTACGACCTGCTGGAAAAACGCCGTGCCGAAGGCCGCGAAGACATCGCGATCCTGCGTCTGGAACAGCTGTATCCGTTCCCTGAGGACGACCTGGTCGAAATCCTGGCGCAATACACCAACCTCAAGCATGCGGTCTGGTGCCAGGAAGAACCGATGAACCAGGGCGCCTGGTACAGCAGTCAGCACCACATGCGCCGGATCCTGGGCCGCCACAACAAGGCACTGGTCCTGGAATACGCCGGCCGCGACGCTTCCGCCGCGCCAGCCTGTGGTTACGCATCGAAGCACGCCGAGCAGCAGGAAAAACTGCTGCAAGACGCCTTCACTGTCTAATGCCTTCGCGCACCTGAAACCGAATTTAAGGAAACACAGATAATGGCTATCGAGATCAAAGCCCCAACCTTCCCGGAATCGGTTGCCGATGGCACCGTTGCCACCTGGCACAAGCAGCCGGGCGAGGCCGTCAAGCGTGACGAGCTGATCGTCGACATCGAGACCGACAAGGTCGTCCTGGAAGTGCTGGCCACCGCTGACGGCGTGCTGGGCGCCATCGTCAAGGGCGAGGGCGACACCGTCCTGTCCGACGAAGTGCTGGGTTCGATCGTTGAAGGTGGTGCTGCTGCCGCTGCCCCAGCAGCTGCTCCGGCCGCTGCTGCCCCGGCTGCCGCTGCTGCTGCCGACGCTGGCGAAGATGACCCGATCGCTGCACCTGCCGCACGCAAGCTGGCCGAAGAGAACGCTATCGACCTGGCTACCGTTGCCGGCACCGGCAAAGGCGGGCGCATCACCAAGGAAGACGTCGTCGCCGCCGTCGCCAACAAGAAGTCGGCCCCGGCCCCGGCGGCCAAGCCGGCTGCCGCCGCCGCCGCTGCCCCGGTTGTCGTTGCCGCTGGCGACCGCACCGAGAAGCGCGTGCCGATGACCCGTCTGCGCGCCAAGATCGCCGAGCGTCTGGTCGAAGCCCAGTCGAACATGGCCATGCTGACCACCTTCAACGAAGTCGACATGACCGAAGTCATGGCCCTGCGTTCGAAGTACAAGGACCTGTTCGAGAAGACCCACAACGGCGTACGCCTGGGCTTCATGTCGTTCTTCGTCAAGGCCGCCACCGAAGCCCTGAAGCGCTTCCCGGCGGTCAACGCCTCGATCGACGGCAACGACATCGTCTACCACGGCTTCGCCGACGTCGGCGTTGCCGTGTCGAGCGACCGTGGCCTGGTGGTTCCGGTGCTGCGTAACGCCGAGTCGATGAGCCTGGCTGAAATCGAAAACGGCATCGCCACCTTCGGCAAGAAGGCCCGTGACGGCAAGCTGTCGATCGAAGAGATGACCGGTGGTACCTTCACCATCACCAACGGCGGTACCTTCGGCTCGATGATGTCGACCCCGATCGTCAACCCGCCACAGGCTGCCATCCTGGGCATGCACAACATCATCCAGCGTCCGATGGCCATCAACGGCCAGGTGGTTATCCGCCCGATGATGTACCTGGCACTGTCCTACGATCACCGCCTGATCGATGGCAAGGAAGCGGTAACCTTCCTGGTCACCATCAAGAACCTGCTGGAAGATCCGTCTCGCCTGCTGCTGGACATCTAACCCTCTGGCTGCGTACCGTGCCGGGCCTGGCTTCGCAAGAAGCCACGCCGCGCGGTCCGCGGCCTGTAGCTTGTAGCTGATAAGGAATCTTTTATGACCCAGAAATTCGACGTAGTGGTAATCGGTGCAGGTCCTGGCGGCTATGTTGCTGCCATCAAGGCCGCACAACTTGGTCTGAAGACTGCCTGTATCGAGAAGTACACCGACGCCGAGGGCAGGCTGGCCCTGGGCGGCACCTGCCTGAACGTAGGCTGCATTCCGTCCAAGGCGCTGCTGGACAGCTCCTGGAAGTACAAGGAAGCCAAAGAGAGCTTCAACGTCCACGGTATCTCCACTGGCGAAGTGAAGATGGACGTCGCCGCGATGGTTGGCCGCAAGGCCGGCATCGTGAAAAACCTGACCGGTGGCGTCGCCACCCTGTTCAAGGCCAATGGCGTGACCTCGATCCAGGGCCACGGCAAGCTGCTGGCTGGCAAGAAGGTCGAAGTCACCAAGGCCGACGGCACCACTGAAGTCATCGAAGCCGAGAACGTGATTCTGGCTTCCGGCTCGCGTCCGATCGACATTCCACCGGCTCCGGTCGACCAGAACGTCATCGTCGACTCCACCGGCGCACTGGAGTTCCAGAGCGTACCGAAGCGCCTGGGCGTGATCGGTGCTGGTGTCATCGGCCTTGAGCTGGGCTCGGTATGGGCTCGCCTGGGTGCTGAGGTCACTGTCCTGGAAGCCCTGGACACCTTCCTGATGGCTGCTGACACCGCGGTGTCGAAAGAAGCCCAGAAAACCCTGACCAAGCAAGGCCTGGACATCAAGCTGGGCGCTCGCGTCACCGGCTCGAAAGTCAACGGCAACGAAGTCGAAGTGACCTACACCAACGCCGAAGGCGAGCAGAAGATCACCTTCGACAAGCTGATCGTCGCGGTCGGCCGTCGCCCGGTGACCACCGATCTGCTAGCTGCAGACAGCGGCGTGACCATCGACGAGCGTGGCTACATCTATGTCGATGACTACTGCGCTACCAGCGTACCGGGCGTCTACGCCATTGGTGACGTGGTGCGTGGTCTGATGCTGGCCCACAAGGCTTCGGAAGAGGGCATCATGGTCGTCGAGCGCATCAAGGGCCACAAGGCCCAGATGAACTACGACCTGATCCCTTCGGTCATCTACACCCACCCGGAAATCGCCTGGGTCGGCAAGACCGAACAAGCCTTGAAGGCCGAGGGTGTTGAGGTTAACGTAGGCACCTTCCCGTTCGCGGCCAGCGGCCGTGCGATGGCGGCCAACGATACCGGTGGTTTCGTCAAGGTCATCGCTGACGCCAAGACCGACCGCGTTCTGGGTGTTCACGTGATTGGCCCATCGGCTGCCGAACTGGTACAGCAGGGCGCGATCGCAATGGAATTCGGCACCAGTGCCGAGGATCTGGGCATGATGGTCTTCAGCCATCCAACCCTGTCCGAAGCGCTGCATGAAGCAGCGCTGGCAGTGAATGGCGGCGCCATTCACGTGGCCAACCGTAAGAAGCGTTAATTATAAGAAACCACGGCGGGCTGCCCGTCGTGAGTCTTGCGTGCATGACTCACCGCGGAACGTCCGCCGGACCGGACAACACGGGAAAACCCGGGGTCAATGGTCACAGGTGGTGCGGCGCCAGCAATGGCGCAGCGCCGAAGCGCAGTACCTAACGAAGACGGTAAAAAGCATGAATCTTCACGAGTATCAGGGTAAGCAGCTGTTCGCTGAGTACGGCCTGCCAGTTTCCAAGGGTTTCGCAGTCGACACCCCTGAAGCTGCAGCAGAAGCCTGCGACAAGATCGGCGGGAACGAGTGGGTAGTCAAAGCCCAGGTTCACGCAGGTGGTCGCGGCAAGGCGGGCGGCGTCAAGCTGGTTCGCAGCAAGGAAGACGCCAAGGCGTTCGCTGCACAGTGGTTGGGCAAGAATCTGGTTACCTACCAGACTGATGCCAACGGTCAACCCGTCTCCAAGATTCTGGTCGAATCCTGCACTGACATCGCCAAAGAGCTGTACCTGGGCGCTGTAGTGGATCGTTCGAGCCGCCGTATCGTGTTCATGGCTTCCACCGAAGGTGGCGTGGACATCGAGAAAGTGGCGCACGACACGCCTGAGAAGATCCTCAAGGCTACCATCGACCCACTGGTTGGCGCTCAGCCGTTCCAGGGTCGTGAGCTGGCGTTCCAGCTGGGCCTGGAAGGCAAGCAAGTTCAACAGTTCGCCAAGATCTTCGTGGGCCTGGCCAAGCTGTTCAAGGATCACGATCTGGCCCTGCTGGAAGTGAACCCGCTGGTGATCAAGGCCGATGGCGACCTGCACTGCCTCGATGCCAAGATCAACATCGACGCCAACGCCATGTACCGTCAGCCTAAGCTGAAGACTTTCCACGACCCGTCGCAGGACGACGCCCGTGAAGCCCACGCTGCCAAGTTCGAACTGAACTACGTTGCCCTCGAAGGCAACATCGGCTGCATGGTCAACGGTGCCGGCCTGGCCATGGGTACCATGGACATCGTCAACCTGCACGGCGGCAAGCCAGCCAACTTCCTCGACGTGGGCGGCGGCGCTACCAAAGAGCGCGTTACCGAAGCGTTCAAGATCATTCTGTCCGACACCAACGTCGCGGCCGTTCTGGTCAACATCTTCGGCGGCATCGTTCGCTGCGACATGATCGCCGAAGGCATCATCGGTGCAGTGAAAGAAGTCGGCGTTAAAGTTCCGGTTGTCGTTCGCCTTGAAGGCAACAACGCCGAACTGGGCGCTAAAGTACTGGCAGAAAGCGGTTTGAACATCATTGCGGCCACCAGCCTGACCGACGCTGCTCAACAAGTTGTCAAAGCTGCGGAGGGCAAGTAATGAGCGTCCTGATCAATAAAGATACCAAAGTCATCTGCCAGGGCTTCACCGGCTCGCAGGGTACTTTCCACTCCGAACAGGCCATCGCCTACGGCACCAAGATGGTCGGCGGCGTTACGCCAGGCAAGGGTGGCACCACCCACCTGGGCCTGCCGGTGTTCAACACCGTCAAGGAAGCCGTGGAAGCCACCGGCGCTGACGCTTCGGTCATCTACGTTCCGGCTCCTTTCTGCAAGGACTCGATCCTGGAAGCAGCCTTCGGCGGCATCAAGCTGATCGTCTGCATCACCGAAGGCATTCCTACCCTGGACATGCTGGATGCCAAGGTCAAGTGCGACGAACTGGGCGTGACCCTGATTGGCCCTAACTGCCCAGGCGTGATCACTCCGGGCGAGTGCAAGATCGGCATCATGCCAGGCCACATCCACCTGCCAGGCAAGGTCGGCATCGTTTCGCGTTCCGGCACCCTGACCTACGAAGCGGTCAAGCAGACCACCGACGCCGGCTTCGGCCAGTCGACCTGCGTGGGCATCGGCGGCGACCCGATCCCGGGCTCCAACTTCATCGACATCCTGAAGCTGTTCCAGGAAGACCCGAAGACCGAAGCGATCGTCATGATCGGTGAGATCGGCGGTTCGGCTGAAGAAGAAGCGGCGGCCTACATCAAGGCCAACGTCACCAAGCCAGTCGTTTCCTACATCGCCGGTGTTACTGCCCCGGCGGGCAAGCGCATGGGCCACGCTGGCGCCATCATTTCCGGCGGCAAAGGCACCGCGGACGAGAAGTTCGCCGCGCTGCAGGACGCTGGTGTGAAGACCGTGCGTTCCCTGGCTGACATCGGCAAGGCCCTGGCCGAGCTGACTGGCTGGGAAGTCAAGAAGTAATACCTGCTATACCCCCCACGCGCACAGAGGCCACCTTCGGGTGGCCTTTGTCGTTTTTGCGGTTCGAACAGGCAGTTAGGTTTTTCGATAGATTTGATAGGAATTTTCGCGCAGACGAATGTTTCAATCAGAGGATAATTCCTACTGTTCACGGTCACACAGACGACAAACATGTACGCACATCGGACAAGCAGCACTGTGCCAGTGCGTTTGCCGGGTAAAACGGTTAATCTACGCGTTCACTCTGTGCCCGTACCCCAAAAGGGAACGACACGCTAAACGGGTCTGGCCTATCAAGCCGGGCAGCATTTCCCTCATCCAAAGGGAAATCCCCTCTCGAATCCCGATTTCAGCAGTGTGGTACTACCTTAAATGAAAGTTCTCAAAGGCCAGGATATCCTGGCGCTTGGCTTTATGACGTTTGCGCTTTTCGTAGGCGCGGGCAACATCATCTTCCCGCCTATCGTTGGCCTGCAGTCTGGCCCGCACGTGTGGATGGCGGCCCTGGGCTTCCTGGTCACCGCCGTGGGCCTGCCGGTCATTACCGTGGTCGCCTTGGCCAAGGTCGGTGGCGGCATGGATGCCCTGAGCAGCCCGATCGGCAAGTTCTTCGGTGGCCTGCTGGCTGCCGTGTGCTACCTGTCGGTCGGCCCGCTGTTCGCGACGCCGCGAACCGCGACCGTGTCGTTCGAAGTGGGTGTGGCGCCGCTGACCGGTGAAAGCCCGACAGCGCTGTTCATCTATAGCCTGGTGTACTTCGCCGTGGTACTGGCTGTGTCGATGTATCCGGGCAAACTGCTCGACACCGTCGGTCGCTTCCTCGCGCCACTGAAGATCATTGCCCTGGCGGTGCTGGGCATCGCTGCCTTCGCGCTGCCGGCCGGAACCATCGGTGAAGCTCAGCCGGCCTATGCGGCCGCTGCGTTCTCCAAGGGCTTCTCCGATGGCTACCTGACCATGGACACCCTCGGTGCCCTGGTATTCGGTATCGTCATCGTCAATGCCATCCGCTCGCGCGGTGTCGAATCGCCAAAGTTGATCACTCGGTATGCCATCATCGCTGGCCTGATCGCTGGTGTTGGCCTGGCGCTGGTGTACATCAGCCTGTTCCGCCTGGGTGCCGGCAGCCATGAGATTGCCGCCGGTGCCACCAACGGTGCCGCTGTCCTGCATGCCTATGTGCAGCACACCTTCGGCTCGCTGGGCAGTGGCTTCCTCGCCGTGCTGATCGCGTTGGCGTGCCTGGTGACTGCGGTCGGCCTGACCTGTGCCTGTGCCGAATACTTCAGCCAGGTCCTGCCGCTGTCGTACCGTGCTCTGGTGGTGATCCTGGCAGGCTTCTCGTTGCTGATCTCCAACCTGGGCCTGACCAAGTTGATCATGTTCTCGATCCCGGTACTGACCGCCATCTATCCCCCATGCATCGTGGTGGTGGGGCTGAGCTTCGTGAAGGAGCTGTGGCATTCGCCGACCCGTATCCTGGCCCCGGTGATGCTGGTGTCGCTGGTGTTCGGTATCGTCGACGCGATCAAGGGCAGCGAGATTGCCCATGTCTTGCCAGACGTTCTGGCGCATTTGCCGCTGAGCGATCAAGGCCTGGCCTGGCTGGTACCTTCGGTGGTAACGCTGGTTGGCGCAGTGGCCTGCGACCGCCTGCTCGGCAAGCCGCGCGAAGCCTTGGCCTGATGGCATAGGTCGAAGCCTGAGGGCAGCACCGGTCACGAGCCGCAGGGTGCTGGCCAAGGGTTGAAACCCGCAAGCCCCGAATCCGTATGGATGCGGGGCTTTTTCGTTTCAGGTTGTGCCTTTTGCCGCTTGTGGGCGTCGAAACCCGGTCACTATCCTTTGTGCACCTGGCTCTCGGGAATCCTGCATGAACTTCATCCAAAGCAATCTACACAACCTCCTGGCCGTCTGCTGGTTCGCCCTCTGCTGGGGCGGCTACACCCGCTATGCCATCTGGAAAGGCCGAGACACCGCCTGCCTGGCCAGCGTGCTGCATCTATACCGGGAAGACTGGATGCGCCGCATGCTGCTGCGCGACAACCGCATCGCCGACGCCAGCGTGATTGGTAACCTGGAGCGCAACGCCTCGTTTTTCGCCTCCAGCACGCTGATCATCCTTGCCGGTATTCTCACCGTGCTAGGTGCTTCGGATCGCGCCCTGTCGCTGCTTGCAGACCTGCCGCTGGTACAGCAGGCATCCCAGGGTATGTCGGAAACCAAGCTGCTGTGCCTGGCGATGGTCTTCGTCTACGCCTTCTTTACCTTCAGCTGGTGCATGCGCCAGTACAACTTTGCCGCGGTATTGGTGGGGTCCGCGCCAATGATTGGTGAACGCCAGGTCAACGAACTGGAGCGCAAGGCGTTTGCCTCGCGGGCGGCGCGGGTGCTCTCGCTGGCGGCCAACCAGTTCAACTTCGGCCTGCGCTCTTATTACTTCGGCATGGCCATGCTCACGTGGTTTATCAGCCCGTGGCTGTTCATGATCGTGAGCGTCGGGGTAGTGCTGATTCTGTATCGCCGAGAGTTCCATTCCGACGTATTGGACGTCATGGTGTTCACCCCCACCGAAAGTGTCCCGACAGAAGTGCCCAATACCAAGACTGAAACGATTAACTCGTAAGACGCAGGCACAAAAAAACCCGACAATGTCGGGTTTTTTTGTGCCTGTCGTTTACTGCTTGGCAGGTTCGGCAGGCGCGGTGGTCGGTGCCGGAGTAGTCGGGGCGGCCTCTTCGGCGGCCTTCTGCTCGGCTTCGGCCTGATCTTTGGCGGCTTCGGCGTTTTCCTTGGCGGCGTCGTTCATCTTATCCTGAGCATCACCCATCTTTTCCTGGGCTTGTTCACGGTGTTCTTGTGCGTCCTGGGCTTTGTCTTCGCTCGCTTTATCGCAAGCAGCCAGGCCCATGGCAGCAGCCAGCATCAGAGCAAAAGCAAAAGGTTTACGCATGGGGGTGTTTCCTCTTGGTGAATAACTGAGTTGTTCCTTCGAGTTCGGCGGTGTGGAATTAGTTCCACGTTTTTTACAGATATATAACGCCGTGTTCTATATGGACTTTTTACTGTTTTTGTGCCGTAACGGCAGTGATCCTGGGAACTGCATATGAACGCATCAAGCTTGCAGGCCATGGCCGAACGCTTTCTTTCAGCATTGAAGCATTGCCAGTTGTTACAGATGCGTGTGGTCCATGCCGACCGCGACGGCATGACGCTGATGTTGCCTTGGTCAGCGTCGATTGTCGGCAACCCGCAGACCGGCGCGGTGCATGGCGGCGCCCTGACCACGCTGATGGATACCACCTGCGGCATGGCCACCCTGTGCGTGCTGCCGCGCTTCGAGGTGTGCCCGACCCTCGACCTGCGCATCGACTACATGCACCCGGCCGAAGCGGGTAAGCCCATCTATGGCCATGCCCAATGCTACCGGGTCACCCGCGATGTGATCTTCACCCGCGGTAGCGCCTACCAGGACGACCCGGATCAGCCGATCTGCCAAGTGGTCGGCACCTTCATGCGTCTGGGCCAGCAGATCAAAGGCGGCATCGGTTTCGCCAACACCCTGAAGGAGGGCGGGGCATGATTCCTGAGAGCATTCGTCAGCAGTTGAATGCGGCCCACGCTGTCGGTGATTACCGCCCGTTACTGGCCTTGATCCCTTATGCAGGCCTGATTGGCATCGAGTGCGAGCGTGAGGGCGATGACCTGCTGTTTCGCCTGCCGGCCAACCAGGACAACATCGGCAACCCCTTGCTGCCGGCCATCCATGGCGGCGTGATCGCCGGGTTCATGGAGTTGTCCGCAGCGCTCTACCTACTGATCTACAGCGAAAGCGCGAGTATTCCGAAGATCATCGATTTTTCCATCGACTACCTGCGCGCCGGATACTTGCGCGACACCTACGCCCAGTGCCAGCTCTGGCGTCAGGGGCGGCGGGTCACCAACGTCGCCATCACTGCCTGGCAGGCTGACCGCCAGTCACCGATCGCCACCGCCCGCGCGCACTTCAAGATCGAACCGGAAAAGCCCTTGAAATCGTCTGGGCAGCCCCCATCTGCATGACATCCGCCGTTAACGCTGGCCATGTCGGCCGCGGGGCGCCACTGCCATCAGATCGGAGTTTTGAAGACCATGAGTGTGGAGACTCAAAAAGAAACGCTGGGCTTCCAGACCGAGGTAAAGCAGCTGCTGCACCTCATGATCCATTCGCTGTACTCGAACAAGGAGATCTTCCTGCGTGAGCTGATCTCCAACGCCTCCGACGCCGCCGACAAGCTGCGCTTCGAGGCCCTGGCCAAGCCAGAACTGCTCGAGAACGATGCCGACCTGAAGATCCGCCTGAGCTTCGACAAGGACGCCGGTACCGTGACCCTCGAAGACAACGGCATCGGTATGAGCCGCGAGGATGTCATCGCCCACCTGGGCACCATTGCCAAGTCCGGCACCGCCGACTTCATGAAGAACCTCACCGGTGACCAGAAGAAGGACTCGCACCTGATCGGTCAGTTCGGTGTCGGCTTCTACTCGGCCTTCATCGTTGCCGACAAGGTCGATGTATACAGCCGCCGCGCTGGCCTGCCAGCTGCCGAAGGCGTGCACTGGTCGTCCAAGGGCGAAGGTGAATTCGAAGTTGCCACCATCGACAAGCCGCAGCGTGGCACCCGTATCGTCCTGCACCTTAAGAAGGGCGAGCTGGAGTTCGCCGATGGTTGGCGCCTGCGCAATGTGGTCAAGAAGTACTCCGACCATATTGCCCTGCCGATCGAACTGCCCAAGGAGCAGGCTCAAGCCGCTGAAGGCGAAGAAAAGCCCGCGCAGGAATGGGAAACCGTCAACCGCGCCAGCGCCCTGTGGACCCGTTCGCGCTCCGAGGTGAAGGACGAGGAATACCAGGAGTTCTACAAGCACATCGGCCATGACTTCGAGAACCCGCTGGCCTGGAGCCACAACAAGGTCGAAGGCAAGCTTGAGTACAACTCGCTGCTGTACGTGCCGGCCCGTGCGCCGTTCGACCTGTACCAGCGCGAAGCGCCACGTGGCCTGAAGCTGTACGTTCAGCGCGTGTTCATCATGGACCAGGCCGAGTCGTTCCTGCCGCTGTACCTGCGCTTCATCAAGGGTGTGGTGGATTCCAACGACCTGTCGCTGAACGTGTCCCGCGAGATCTTGCAGAAAGACCCGATCATCGACTCGATGAAAACTGCGCTGACCAAGCGCGTGCTGGACATGCTGGAGAAGTTGGCCAAGAACGAGCCTGAGCAGTACAAGAGCTTCTGGAAGAACTTCGGCCAGGTGCTGAAGGAAGGCCCGGCTGAAGACTTCGCCAACAAGGAAAAGATCGCCGGCCTGCTGCGTTTTGCCTCCACCCAGGACGACAGCGGCGAGCAGAGCGTTGCCCTGGCCGATTACCTGGCACGCGCCAAGGAAGGTCAGGACAAGATCTACTACCTCACCGGCGAATCCTACGCTCAGGTCAAGAACAGCCCGCACCTGGAAGTCTTCCGCAAGAAAGGCATCGAGGTCCTGCTGCTGACCGACCGTATCGACGAGTGGCTGATGAGCTACCTCAACGAGTTCGATGGCAAAGCATTCGTCGACGTCGCCCGTGGCGATCTCGACCTGGGCAAGCTGGACTCGGAAGAGGACAAGAAAGCCCAGGAAGAAGTGGCCAAGGACAAGGAGGGCCTGGTCGAGCGTCTGAAAGGTGCCTTGGGTGACAGCGTCGCCGAAGTCCGCGTCTCGCACCGCCTGACCGACTCGCCGGCGATCCTTGCCATTGGCGAACAGGACCTGGGCCTGCAAATGCGCCAGATCCTCGAAGCCAGCGGCCAGAAGGTGCCGGAATCGAAGCCGATCTTCGAATTCAACCCGACTCACCCGCTGATCGAGAAGCTGGACAACGAGCAGAGCGAAGACCGCTTTGCCGAACTGTCGCACATCCTCTTCGATCAGGCCGCGCTGGCGGCCGGTGATAGCCTGAAGGATCCGGCAGCTTACGTTCGTCGCCTGAACAAGCTACTGGTCGAGCTGTCTGCTTGAGTTGATGCACAGGAAAGCCCGCTTCGGCGGGCTTTTTTATAGTCAGTGCCTAAGGAGTGCTTGATGAGCAAGGTAATCGTCGAATCGCTGGTCTATCACCTGTCCGGCAAGACCTATGAAAGCCGCCTGGTCTACGAGCCAGGTGCGCTGGGTCGCCCGGGCCTGGTGATGGCGCCGAACTGGATGGGTATTGGTGACGGCGCCGAGCGTATCGCCAAGGAAGTGGCCGAGAAGGGGTATGTGGTTCTGATTGCCGACCTGTACGGGCAGTCGGTGCGTCCGTCCAATGCCGATGAGGCCGGGGCGGCAATGATGCCGCTGAAAAATGACCGGGGCGAACTGCGCAAGCGCATGAAGGAAGCGCTGGATCAACTGTTGGGGCAATCCAAGGCGCTGCTTGAGCCGGGCAAGGTAGCCACCTTCGGCTTCTGTTTCGGTGGCTGCTGTGCGCTGGAGCTGGCCCGTAGCGGTGCCGACCTGAAGGCTGCGGTGTCGTTCCACGGCACACTGGATACCCCGAACCCTGAGGATGCCAAGCGTATCAGGGGCTCGGTGCTGGTCTTGCATGGTGCCTCCGACCCGCTGGTACCCAAGGAGCAATTGCCTGCGTTCGAGGACGAAATGAACGCCGCCAAGGTGGACTGGCAATTGCTGAGCTACGGTGGAGCGGTGCATTCGTTCACCGACCCGAGCGCCAATGTGCCGGGCAAGATGCAGTACGACCGTCGCACCTCGGAGCGGGCGTTCCGCGCGATGCACAACCTGCTTGCTGAAGTGTTCCAGCGTTGATGTTCTGAGGGGCTGCTTTGCAGCCCATTCGCGGGTAAACCCGCTCCTACAGGTGCTGCGCTGCCTCTGAAAGCAACGCGCTCCCTGTAGGAGCGGGTTTACCCGCGAATGGGCCGCAACGCGGCCCCGATTCAGCGAGGCAACTCGATTCTTGAGGTTTCCCCCGGCACCGTCGGCCAATCCCCGGCAGCCCACCTGGCCCTGGCCCGCTCGATCAGCTCCCCATCACTGGCCACAAAATTCCAGTTCATCCGCCGCGGCCCATCCAGTGGCTCGCCGCCAATCAGCACCAGCTGGCATTCTTCCTCCGCATACAGCGTGACCTCTTCCCCCTCCGGCAGCACGACCAGGCTACAGGCTTCGACTGCTTCGTCGTCCATCAGCAGCTCACCATCGAGCAGATACAGCGCACGTTGCACATGTTCGGCCGGCACCACCAGCGTGGTAGCGGGCTGCATGAGCACATGGGCATAGAGGGTAGGGGAGAGCACCGGCACCGGTGACTTCAGGCAGAACCCACTGCCAGCAATCATGCAGATGCGCACGCCCAAACTGTCGCTGACCGGCAGGCTTGCCGCTGGATGGTGGCTGTAGCTCGGCTCGCCCTGTTCCAGCGCCTTTGGCGCGGCCAGCCACACCTGCAGCCCGTGCAAGCGTGAGCCATGGGCCAGGGCGTCCGCAGGCGTGCGCTCGACATGCGCTACCCCTCTGCCGGCGGTCATCCAGCTTACGTCTCCAGGCAGGACGCGCTGCTCCGAGCCCAGGCTGTCCTTGTGCAGGATCGCGCCTTCGAACAGGTAGGTGAGGGTGGAAAGGCCAATATGCGGATGCTGGCGAATATCCATGCCATGGCCCGGCGCATAGTCGGTTTCGAGCATATGGTCGAAGAACACGAAGGGGCCGACACTGCGGCACTGTGCCGAGGGCAGCGGGCGCAGGATCGGCTGGCCCTCGACCGATTCGGCGCGTGGGCGGATGATCAGGGGGCTGCTCATGGCGGGCTCCAGGCGAGGGGGAAATGCCCCAAGCATAGCGGTTTGCCGAGCAATGCTGAACCGTTGCGCTGGCTACCCGGTCTACCCTGCTGATGCCCGGAGAAGGAGGTTGCCCATGATTGCCAGAGCGCTGGCCTGCATGCTGTTGTCAGGCTGGCTGTGCCAGGCGGCCCAGGCCCGTGACTATCGCTACAGCGATGCCCATCTGCACTACGTGGACTTCTTCCAGGAGACCGAGGGCATGTCAGCGCTGATCAAGGCCATGGATGATGCCGGTGTCGAGCATTCGATGATTTCCGGCATTCCGGTGGCCAAGAAATGGCACGAAGATGAGCCAAAGCGCCCACGCTATTACGCAGGAGACGACGCCGATGCTTATTGGTACAGCGCGACCGATACCTATGTGGCTGCGGCGCTGGAAAAACTACCGGTCGAACAGCGAAAGCGTTTCCATCCGTTTCTGACCGGTTTCAACCCGGTGGACAAGAATGCCGTCAGCCATATCGAGCGCATGCTCGAACTGAACCCGGGGTTGTGGCAGGGGATCGGTGAGGTGTTCACCCGCCATGACGACCTGACCGCGCTGACCAGTGGCGATACACCGCGCGCCAACAACGAAGCGATGACCCGTATCTATCACTTGGCGGCCGAACGCGACATGCCGGTGTTGCTGCATTCGAACATCACCTCCAAGCGCGAGCGCAATCCGCTGTACCTCGCCGAACTCGAAGAGCCCCTGCGTAATCATCCGCATACCCGCTTCATCTGGGCGCATGCGGGTAGCAGTGCGGAGATCCATCGGCATCAGACCCGGATGGACTTCCTCTTGCCTGTGTTGACGCGATTGCTGGCGGACCATGCGAATTTGTATGTGGACTTGTCGTGGAGTGTGCTGGAACCTTATCTGCTGGACGAGCAGGGCGTACCGCGCCAGGAATGGGTGGCGCTGGTCGAGCGCTATCCGGACCGGTTCATGCTGGGGTCGGATGTGGTGGGGCGGTTTGGCAGCCTTGGCGAGCAGATGCATGGCTTCAGGCCGTTCCTGGATGCGTTGCCTGAAGAAGTCGCCAGCAAGGTGGCTCGGGATAACTTCCTGGCGGTGTTGCCCAAGGGGAAGAAGTAGCTGCCCGTATAAGCAATACAAATGAAAACGCCCCGAACCAGTCGGGGCGTTTCACTTACCGCAGCAGCGTCTTACTTGCCTTCCCAGCGCTTGAGCACCAGGGTGGCGTTGGTGCCACCGAAGCCGAAGCTGTTGCTCATCACGGTGGTGAGCTTGGCGTCTTCGGTCTTGCGCACGATCGGCAGGTCCGCGACTTCAGGGTCCAGCTCGTCGATGTTGGCGGAGCCGGCGATGAAGTTGTTTTCCATCATCAGCAGGCAGTAGATCGCCTCGTGTACGCCTGCGGCACCCAGCGAGTGGCCCGACAGGCTCTTGGTCGAGCTGATCTTCGGCGCCTTGTCGCCGAACACTTCGCGAACACCCTTCATTTCTGCCACGTCACCGACCGGGGTCGAGGTGCCGTGGGTGTTCAGGTAGTCGATCGGGGTGTCGACGGTGGACAGCGCCTGCTGCATGCAGCGGATGGCGCCTTCGCCGCTTGGTGCGACCATGTCGTAGCCATCGGAAGTGGCGCCGTAGCCGACGATTTCGGCGTAGATCTTGGCGCCACGGGCCAGGGCGTGCTCCAGTTCCTCGACCACCACCATGCCGCCGCCGCCAGCGATGACGAAGCCGTCACGGTCGGCGTCGTAGGCGCGCGAAGCCAGTTCCGGGGTTTCGTTGCGCTTGGTCGACAGGGCGCCCATGGCATCGAACAGGAACGACTGGCTCCAGTGCTCTTCTTCACCGCCGCCGGCGAAGACGATGTCCTGCTTGCCCCACTGGATCTGCTCCAGGGCGGTGCCGATGCAGTGTGCGGAAGTGGCGCAGGCCGACGAGATCGAGTAGTTGATACCCTTGATCTTGAACGGGGTCGCCAGGCACGCCGAAACGGTGCTGCCCATGGTCCGGGTGACGCGATACGGGCCGACGCGCTTGACGCCTTTTTCGCGCAGGGTATCCAGCGCTTCCATCTGGTTCAGGGTCGAGGCGCCGCCCGAGCCGGCTACCAGGCCGGTACGCGGGTTGGAAATCTGCTCTTCGGTCAGGCCGGCGTCCTTGATCGCGTCCTGCATCGCCAGGTAGGCATAGGCAGCGGCGTGGCCGACGAAGCGGTAGACCTTGCGGTCGATCAGTTCTTCGAGGTTGAGGTCGATGGAACCGGAAACCTGGCTACGCAGCCCCATTTCCTTGTATTCCGGGTTGTAACGGATACCCGGACGGCTGTTGCGCAGGTTTTCGGTGACGGTAGCTTTGTCATTGCCCAGGCACGATACGATGCCCAGACCAGTGATAACGACGCGGCGCATGCGAATAACCCTTAGAAATTGTCAGTGGAGGTGAACACGCCGACCCGCAGGGCCTCGGCGGTGTAGATCTCGCGGCCATCGACGCTGACCGAACCATCGGCGATGGCCATGTTCAGCTTGCCCTTCAGGACGCGCTTGATGTGGATGTTGTAGGTGACTTTCTTGGCGGCAGGCAGCACCTGGCCGAAGAACTTCACTTCGCCCGAACCCAGCGCACGGCCACGGCCCGGCAGGCCCTGCCAGCCGAGGAAGAAACCGACCAGCTGCCACATGGCGTCAAGGCCCAGGCAGCCCGGCATCACCGGGTCGCCTTCGAAGTGGCAGGCGAAGAACCACAGGTCCGGGGTGATATCCAGCTCGGCGACCAATTCACCTTTGCCGTACTTGCCGCCTTCTTCGCTGATGTGGGTGATGCGATCGACCATCAGCATGTTCGGCGCGGGCAGTTGCGCATTACCTGGGCCGAACAGCTCACCGCGACTGCAGCGCAGCAGGTCTTCCCGAGTAAAGGCGTGTTGTTTGGTCATGCGAGCTCCTCAATAACCCCCTGTGGCAGGGGATGAATCTTCCCGGCCGACCCTTCTGCTTCTGGGACGGCAGCCTACAGGTAGACTATTGCGTTGTGGTGAAAGTCACAGCGCACCTGGTGAAAGAAGTACAGGTGTGCACTGAAACGCTATTTTCAGGTCCGAACAAGGTCCTGTCCAGTACTTAAGACTGCCGCAATTTAGCATTTATCGCCAGTCGCATCGCCAGTTGCAGCTGTCCGTCCGGGCAACCAGCGCTGCAATACCCGCTGCAACTCGGTGCGGCGGAACGGTTTGCTCAGGTAATCATTCATGCCGGCGGCCATGCAGCGCTCGCGGTCACCCTGCAGGGCATTGGCGGTCAAGGCGATGATCGGTAACTGCGCGCAAGCCGGCAACAGGCGGATACGCCGGGTCGCTTCGTAGCCATCCAGCTGCGGCAGGCGGCAATCCATCAGCACGGCGGCGAACGGCTGCTGGCTGACCAGCTCCACCGCTTGAAGCCCGTCGTGGGCCACGCTGACCTCCATCCCCAGGCTGCGCAACATGGCTTCGATGACGCTCTGATTGACCGGATTGTCCTCCACCAACAGGATGCGCTTGCCGACCTGGAGTGGCGCGCTGGCCGCCGAGTTGCCGGGCAGCGTTGCGGGCACGGTGCTGGCCAGCGGCAGCGGCATTTCCAGGGTAAAGGTCGAACCCAGCCCCTCGCGGCTTTCTCCGCGCAACTTGCCGCCCATGCGTTCGGCCAGGGTGCGGGCGATCGACAGGCCCAGGCCGGTGCCGCCATAGCGCCGGGAAATCGAACTGTCGGCCTGCTGGAAGGCAACGAACATCATTTCCAGGCGTTCGCTGTCGATGCCGATGCCGGTGTCACGCACGCTGCAGGTGAACCACAGTGATTGCCGGTCCAGCGACTGCCAGCGCGCTTCGACCTGAACCTGGCCGCGCTCGGTGAACTTCAAGGCGTTGCCGATCAGGTTGAGGAGGATCTGGCGGATGCGCGTCGGGTCGCCGATCACGTGTGGCTGTGCGCCGTCTGCCGGCAGTTGCAGGCGCAGTTCCAGGCCGCGCTGCTGTGCGCTGTGCTGGAACGACTGCACGCTGCTGGTGATCAGCTCACCCAGGTTGAACTCGATGTGCTCCAGTTCCAGCGCAGTGCGTTCGATCCGCGAGAAATCGAGGATGTCATTGATGACCTTGAGCAGGTGCCCGGTGGACTCGCTGGCCACGGCGGTGTAGTCGGCCTGCTCGCTGGTCAGCTGGGTGGTCTCCAGCAGTTGCAGCATTCCCAGCACGCCGTTCATGGGGGTGCGCAGTTCATGGCTCATCATTGCCAGGAACTCCGACTTGGCGCCGTTGGCCTGCTCGGCTTCCTCGCGCGCCTGGATCAGCTGGGCGATGGCCCGTTTCTGTTCGGCGCTGGCCTGCTCCAGGGCATTGGCGAGGTTGTTGATATGGCGCGCCAGGTGGCCGAGTTCGCTGTCGTCGACGACCGGCAGCGGAGCGTTGTATTCGCCCTGCTGGATGGCCTTGACCGCATGGCCCATGTCACTGATCGGCTTGGCCAGGCTCATGGCCAGGCGGCGGGCCAGGAGAAAGGTGAACAGCAGGGCGAACAGCGCGAGAATGCCGGCCTTGATCACGATTTCCTGTTGGCGCTGGCTGAAGGCATCGTCCGACATGCCGACGATCACCCGCCCCAGGTAGTCGTCACCGATGGCCGGTGTCGGCGCCTTGCCCTGTTGCAGGAAGTCGCTGTCCAGGCGGATTTGCTGGAGGCGGATCGGCGCCTGAAACACTTCTACCTGCTGTGCCCGGTTGTTGCTTTCGTCCTGCTGCTCGACGTACACCAGGATGTGGTTACGGCTGTCCTGCACCTCGAGGAAGCGCACGTGCGGGATGCTCAGGGTGGCGCGCATCAGGCCTTCGAGGACCTCATTGTTACCGGAGATGACGCCGTATTCGGATGCCGGGGCCAGCTGGTTGGCAATCAGCTGCCCGGTGTGGTTCAGCTCCTGGCGCAGATCCTGGATCCGCACGAAGGTGAAAAAACTGATCAGCAGCAGGGTCAGCAACAGTGCCGGGCCGAGGCTGATGATCTGGGTGCGGGTGTGGATGTCCCAGCTCAGGCGTTTGCTCATGGGGTGGGTTCTCCTTCGGCCAGGGCCTTGGCAGTGGCGTTCGGATCGATCGGTTCAAGGCCCAGGGCACGGGCTACCTGCTGGTTGCCGCTGACCCCATAGCGTGCCGGATACAGGCTGCGGGGCCAACGTGCTGGCGGCTGGTCGAGCAACTGGTCGAGCACGGCCAGCCAGTCGTCCTGGTCGCTGTAGGTACTGGCCAGGGCGCCGGCGCGAACGAAGCCGGCGTTCGGGCCGATCAGTGCCATTTGCCGGCCGTAGCTGCTGAGCAAGAGGTTTTTCGCGGTCTTGGAGTTGTACAGATCGGGGTCATCGAGGCCTAACAGTACGTCGCTGCTGGCCAGCAGATGTTGCAAGGGCCGGCTGTCGCGTTGGTCTGGCCAGTCCTGGGCGACGATCTCAAGGCCCAGTGGGCGCGCCGCCTGGCGTAGCTCGTCCAGCAGGAAGTGGCTGTGCTCACCGTACAGTACGCCGATGCGCTGGGCCTGTGGCAACAGGTAGCGGGCCAGGCGCAGTTGCCGCGCCAGCGGCGGGTCGCTCCACAGCAGGGTCAGGTAAGCAGGGCGCGACTTTCCCAGGCGTTGTTCAGCCTGTACCCGGCTGATACGCATGGCCAGCGCAGGCGGCCCGCTGCTTTCGCTCAGGCGCCAGTCCAGCGCGCTGGCGTCGAGCAGCACCAGGCGCACGTCAGCCTTGAGCTGAGCGGGGCGGGGCAACGCGGCGGTGCTCTGGAAACGCACCTGGTCGTGGCCGCGGCGGCCTTGCAAGGCTTCGACGAAGCTGCGCACGCCGGGCTGCTCTTCGCCGCCGACCAGCAGGATTTCGCTGGCGGACAGCGTACCCACAGGCCACAGGCAGAACAGCAGCAGGCGCAGCAGCCGGGCCATCAGAACTCCAGCTCCGCGCTGACGCTCAGGCGGTGGCGGCTGTCATAACGGTTCTGTTCCACCGTGGTGGGCTGGTCGTCAAGGCGTTGCTGCCACAGTGCGGCAAGCTCCAGGGTGCTGCCCTGGATGCGGAAGCGCTTGGCCACGCGCAGGTCGATGCGTTCGTAGCGATACTGGTTGAGGGCGTCATCGCCGTAATAGAACAGTGCGCTTGACCAACCCTCGCCCCATTCGCGCATCCACCCGGCCGAGCCACTGTTGCGTGCGCTGAGGCGACGGTCGGCAGGGTTGCTGGCCCAGGCATCGACATAGGCATAGGTCAGGCGCAGGCGGTCACGCGGTGCCAGGCGCCAGTCGAGTTGCGCCTCGCTACCGCTGAAGCGGGCCTTGTTGGCATTGCTGGCGATGTACTGGTTGTTCTTCAGGGGTTCGCTGATCATTCCGGTGATCTCGTCGTAGAACAGCTTCACATCCATGTTCAGGTCGAAGTCGCTGAAGTAGCCGTTATAGCCCAGCTCGCGCGAGCGCATGCGTTCCTGTTCGAGGTCTCCCGGACCGCGGGTCTTGACGAAGTATTCGGCGTTGCGCTGGCCGAAAGCGGCCGGGCTGAGGTTCTTGACCGTGTAGCTCCAGTTGACGTTGTTCTCGAACATATCTGGCGAACGCACGGCTTCGGAATACACCGCACGCAGGCCGTGGCGCGGGGTGATCAGGTAGTTGACCGCCATGCGCGGCGTCAGCGAGCTGCCGGACAGTTGCGAGTTCTCGAACATCGCGCCGCCCTGAACGATCCAGTGCTCGTCAGCGCGCCACTCCAACTGGCCGAACAGGCGCCAGGTCTGGTCGTCGATACTGCCGTTGAAGTAGGTCTGCGAATCGGCGCGATCATAGCGGTAGTTCATGCCGCTCAGCAGGCGCAGGCTGTCGGTCAGGCTGAGCGTGTCCTGGACTTCCAGGTCGTACCGGGTCTCACGGGTGCTCTGGTCGACATCGCCGCAGACCACATTTTTGCCGCCCTGGTTGTTCCACTGGTCCTTGATCGCATCGACCAGCGCCTGTTCTTCGGGGTTGCTGCTGCTTGGTGGGTTGTTCGCCCCGCGGGCGACCTTTTCGGCGAAGTCGGGGTTCATCTGCCACAAGCGGGTCAGCTCGGGGCTGAACGACAGCGCCGCGTCGCAGGCGCGCCAGACCTGCTGGCGGTCGAATTGTTGGGCCGAGCCCTGCACATACAGGCTGTGCTCGGGGTTGAAGTCGATGTTCCAGCGTACCGAGCCGGCATAGTCCTTGGCGTTGACGTCGGCGTTGTTGCCGGTCTGGGTGACGTAGGGGAAGACCGGCTGATAGGTATACGGCCGCTGGTTGCTGCCCTCCTTGGCTGCCAGTTGCCATTCCAGGGTCTGGTCTGGCGCAAGGACGTGGCTGACACTGAGGTTGAAGCGGTTCAGGCGGCGGCTGTCGCGGTAATCCTGGCCGAACTGGTTCTCGTCGAAGCCATCGTCCTGCTGACCGGACACCGACAGGCGCAGGTCGCCGCCATCCCAGCCGAAACCATGGCTGAGGTAATAGTCGTTGATGCCATCCTGGCCGCGGGTCAGTTTCATCCGCGTGCCGTGGCTGTCGGCCGGGTTGCGGGTGAGGATGTTGACCACCGCCATCAATGCGTTGGCGCCGTAGCTGACGGTGTTGGGGCCGCGGAACACCTCGATGCGCTCGATGTCTTCGATGGCGACCGGGATGTCGCTCCAGTCCACCGTGGCCAGGCCGGCCCGGTACACCGAGCGGCCGTCGATCAGTACCTGCATGCGTCGCGCATCGTTGACGTTGCTGCCGTGGTAGTTGACCGTCGGTTGGTTGCCGGCGCCGTAGCCGATCATCATGCCCGGTACCAGGCGCAGCAGTTCGGGGATGTCACGGGCACCGCTGGCGCGGATCAGCTCGTTGTCGAGCACGGTCATGCTGCCCGGTACCGCAGCGGGGGATTGTTTCAGCCGCGTGGCGGTCAGAACCTGCGGCAGGTCGGTGTTGTCGATGAACAAGTCATCGGCCATGGCCGAGCCGCCGAGCAAGGCAGTCAGCAACAGCAGGCGAGGGTAAGGGGGCGGGCCGGGGAACACAGGACTGCCTTGTCTCAGGATTGAAACAGGCATGTTAACTGACCGACAAGGTTTTGCCAGTGATCCAGGGTGGATTTGCCTTTCATTGCGAAGCGGACAAGGCGGACAGCGGTGACCTCACAGGAGGGACTGGCCAGAAACAGACGGTAGGAGCGGGTCGATCCGCGATGCGCCGCGCGGGCGGCGCTCGATCTCACAGGCGCCAAAAATCCCCCGCCGAACCCAAAGGAACCCGCCACTGGCTCTGTGGCAAGCGACCCGTATAATGTTCAGGTCGCCACTTAACTTAATGGCTTTAACGGATTGATTATGACTGAACAGCAACCTGTTGCAGTTCTGGGAGGCGGCAGCTTCGGCACCGCCGTGGCGAACCTGCTGGCCGAAAATGGCGTGCCGGTGCGCCAATGGATGCGCGACCCCGAGCAGGCCGAGGCGATGCGGGTCAACCGCGAGAACCCGCGCTACCTCAAGGGTATCCGCCTGCAGGACGGTGTCGAACCGGTCAACGACCTGCTGGCCACCTTGCAAGCCAGCGACCTGATCTTCGTCGCGCTGCCGTCGAGTGCCCTGCGCAGTGTGCTGGCGCCCCATGCCGAGCTGCTGCGCGGCAAATACCTGGTCAGCCTGACCAAAGGCATCGAGGCGCAGAGCTTCAAGCTGATGAGCCAGATCCTCGAGGAGATCGCCCCCGAGGCCCGCATCGGCGTGCTTTCCGGCCCCAACCTGGCCCGCGAGATCGCCGAACACGCCCTGACCGCAACCGTGGTCGCCAGTGAAGACGAACACTTGTGCCAGCAGGTGCAGGCCGTGCTGCATGGGCGCACCTTCCGGGTCTACGCCAGCAGTGATCGCTTCGGTGTCGAGCTGGGTGGCGCGCTGAAGAACGTCTACGCGATCATCGCCGGCATGGCCGTGGCCCTGGGGATGGGCGAAAACACCAAGAGCATGCTCATTACCCGTGCCCTGGCCGAGATGACCCGCTTCGCCGTGAGCCAGGGCGCCAACCCCATGACCTTCCTTGGCCTGGCCGGTGTCGGTGACCTGATCGTCACCTGTTCCTCGCCCAAGAGCCGCAACTACCAGGTCGGTCACGCCCTGGGCCAGGGCCTTAGCCTGGAGCAGGCCGTCAGCCGCCTGGGCGAGGTGGCCGAAGGGGTCAATACGCTCAAGGTGCTCAAGGCCAAGGCCCAGGAGGTGCAGGTCTACATGCCGCTGGTGGCCGGCCTGCACGCCATCCTCTTCGAAGGGCGCACGCTGAACCAGGTGATCGAGCACCTGATGCGCGCCGAACCAAAGACCGACGTCGATTTCATTTCCATCAGTGGTTTCAATTAAGCGAAGGAGCAGCACATGAACGATACCCCCGAGCGCGCCCAGCGCGAGTCGATCATCCTGCGGGTGCTGTGGATGCTGGTGTTCCTGGTGGTGTGGCAACTGGCCGAGCTGCTGCTCGGCGGCCTGGTACTGGTGCAGCTGATCTACCGCCTGGTCTATGGCGCACCGAGCGCCAGCCTGATGAACTTCGGTGACAGCCTCAGCCAGTACCTGGCGCAGATCGGCCGTTTCGGGACCTTCCACACTGACCAGAAGCCTTGGCCGTTCGCCGATTGGCCGACTGCGCGTGCCCCGGATGGCGAGGCGCCCCACATCGTGGCCCCGGCGCCGCACCCGGTGCGTGACGAGGAGCCCAAGCTGTGAAGCTGTGGGTGCTGCGCCACGGTGAGGCCGAGCCACGCGCCAATACCGATGCCGAGCGGCGCCTGACCGGCCATGGCCGCGAGCAGGTGCTGCACAGTGCAGCCCGGCTGCTTGGCCAGCCGTTGCAGGCGATCATTGCCAGCCCATATGTCAGGGCACAACAGACAGCGGCCCTGGTGCATGACACCCTGGGCTTCGCTGAACCCGTGCGCACCGTGCCGTGGCTGACACCTGACAGCGAGGTGCGGCTGGTGATCGGCGAGGTCGAGCGCCTGGGCCTGGAGCATGTGTTGCTGGTCAGCCACCAGCCATTGGTAGGTTCGCTGGTCGGCATGCTCGAGCATGGCCACCTGCAGCAGCCGGCGCCCATGAGCACTGCCAGCCTGGCGGAACTGGAAGGCGACTGGCCGCTGGCAGGGCTGATGACATTGCGCGCGCTCAATTCCCCTGAGTGAGCGAAAGCAACTGGCATTTTTGCCAGTTGCCTGCCATGTGCCGCCGACGGATGCTTGGCACCAGGTTGTTCAGCAGGTGACAGGGCAAGGAGCGTTGGATGAGTGGTTTGATGCACGAGCTTCTGCGCTCCCTGGATCTGCAACCCACGATTGAAGCCGTACAGCGTGACAACCCCCTCGATTTCGCCCGGCACGCCCTGTTGCGCGAGGCCGCCGACGCCAAGCTCCGGCACCTGCGGCGCAAAATCCGTAGCCAGGCAGTGCCCCCTCCGCAAAACAACCTGGTACTCGAACAGGACCTGCTCGAACTGCAACAGTCGTGCATGCGCATGTCCCAGCTGCTGCAAACCAGCTGCCTGGCCTTGCGCCGGCTGCAGCTGGATGTCCATGACCAACGCCTGGCCCGTGAGGCGCTGGAAAGCCAGATCGCCTACATGCAAGCCTGTCTGCGCCGCTCGCTGGCGAGTTTCGACGAGTCGGCATGACCTGATTGCCGTCGGCGATGACAGTTACAGACGTTGCCGAGAACCGGTGCGATGCCGACAATGGGCCATCATCCCGTCCGGACCAGGCGCCATGTCGCAGCAGATCTTCTTCGCCCATGCCAACGGTTTTCCCTCGGCCACCTACGGCAAGCTGTTCGCCGCCCTGGCGCCGGATTATCAGGTCAGTCACCTGGCCCAGCATGCCCATGACCCGCGATTTCCGGTCAACGACAACTGGCAGAACCTGGTCGACGAACTGCTGCATCACCTGGCGCAGCAGGCGGCGCCGGTGTGGGGTGTCGGCCATTCGCTGGGCGGCGTGCTGCACCTGCACGCCGCCTTGCGCCGGCCTGAGCTGTACCGCGGCGTGGTAATGCTCGACTCGCCGGTATTGACCCGTGCTGACCAGTGGTTGCTGCGCACCGCCAAGCGCTTTGGCTTCATCGACCGCATCACCCCCGCTGGCCGGACGCTCGGGCGGCGTGAAGCCTTCGCCGACCGTGACAGCGCACGTGACTACTTCGCCAGCAAATCGTTGTTCCGCCACTTCGACCCGGATTGCCTGGAGGCCTACCTCGAGCATGGCCTGCAGCCGGCCGAGCAGGGCTTGCGCCTGCGCTTCGACCCGGCCACCGAGATCAGCATCTATCGCAGCATCCCGCACGCCAGCCCGGCGCCCGCGCGCCAGTTGCAGGTACCCTTGGCGATGGTGCGTGGCGAGCGCAGCAATGTCATCCGCCGGCACCACGCACTGGCGGTGCGCGGCATGGCTCGGGGCGAATACCACAGTGTGCCGGGCGGGCATATGTTCCCGCTGGAACGGCCGACCGACACGGCCAGCCTGATCAAGGGCCTGTTCGACCGCTGGAGCCAGGCATGAGCGCGCAGGTCGAGGAAATCCGCCTGAGCCTGGGCCATATCGAGCTGGCTGCGCACCTGTTCGGACCGGCCGATGGCCTGCCGGTGATCGCTCTGCACGGCTGGCTGGACAACGCCAACAGTTTCTCCCGCCTGGCCCCGCAGTTGAAGGGGCTGCGCATCGTTGCCCTCGACCTGGCCGGGCACGGTTATTCCGAGCACCGCCCAGTGGGCGCGGGTTACGCCTTGGCCGATTACGCCCATGATGTGCTGCGGGTGGCCGAACAGCTGGGTTGGCAACGGTTTGCCCTGCTCGGGCATTCGTTGGGCGCGATCATTTCGGTGCAGCTGGCCGGTGCCTTGCCCGATCGGGTCAGCCACCTGGCTTTGATCGACGGTGTCATTCCTCCGACCGGCGCCGAGCAGGATGCCGCCGAGCGCCTGGGCATGGCCCTGCAGGCTCAGCTGCGCCTCGATGGCAAGCGCAAGTCGGTTTACCCGACCCTGGAGGAGGGCGTGCAGGCGCGCATGAAAGGCATGGTTGCGGTCAGCCGCGATGCTGCCGAGCGGCTGGCCCAGCGCGGCCTGATGCCAGTGCCCGGCGGTTACAGCTGGCGCAGCGACAGTCGCCTGACCTTGCCATCGCCCGTGCGCCTGAGCCAGGCCCAGGCCATGGCCTACGTGCGGCGGGTGAGCTGCCCAGCGAGCCTGGTGGTGGCGGCCGACGGCATGCTGGTGCGTCACAGCGAACTGCTGGAGCAGCTACCCTTTGAACAGACGGTGCTGCCCGGCGGGCATCACCTGCACCTGAACGACGAACAGGGCGCGGCCCTTGTCGCAGACTGTTTCAATCGCTTCTTTGGCTTTACTTGACTTGCACCGGACAAGTGTCGAGGCTTGGCGGGTTGAACAGGGAGACAACCATGCAACTGCCAGACATCCTGGAGCTTCAATCCGGCGCGCTGCGCCCCCTGGTTCGCCGATGAGCGCGCCTGTTTCCATCCGTGCCGCCGTTGCCGCCTGCCTTGCACTGGCCAGCCCCTTGCTGTGGGCCGGCAGCCTGCCTGTACCCGTGGACGCCAAGGTGGTCGACCAGCGCCCGGCCGTGGAGCAGGAGCGCGTCTACCCCATGGGCCCGCTGCGCAAGATCAGTGGCCGCCTGCGCGTCGAAGACAAAATCGAAAGCCGTGGCCAGGTCAGCTCGGTCACCTATGAACTGCCGGTCGAGCGTAGCGCCCGCGAAGCCTTCACCAGCGCCCGTGAAGCGCTGCAGCACGATGGCGGTTATCCGTTGTTCTGGTGCCAGGGCCGCGATTGCGGCGAAGGCAGCCTGTGGGCCAACGACGTGTTCGCCAATGCCCGGCTGAACGGCGGCGACGAACAGCAGGCGTTCATCCTGCTGCGCCGCTCGGCCGAAGAGGCCGACACCCTGGTGGCGCTGTACAGCGTCACCCGTGGCAACCGCCGTGCCTACCTGCATGTGGAAGAATTCGTCGCCAGCAGCCCGCTGGGCGAGAGACTGCCCACAGCCGCCACGGTGCTGCGTGAAATGCGCGATACCGGCAAGCTTGACTACCCTGACCTGGCCGCGCCGCAGGCAAGCTGGGTGACCTTGCTGGCGCGCAGCCTGAACCTCGACAGCACCTTGCGGGCAAGCCTGAGCGGCGCCCAGGCCGAGGCGTGGCGCGAGCAACTGGTCAAGGCTGGCGTGCGTGATGGCCGGCTCGAACTCGGCAGCGCAGCCACCGACGGCCTGCACCTGGAACTGATCCGTTGAGTGAGCGCCACCATGGCTAACAATGACCGCCTGCTGATCCAGATTCTGCTGCTGACGCTGCTGGGTGCTGCCCTGTGGGTCATGGCGCCGTTCATGTCCGCGTTGCTGTGGGGCGCCATCCTGGCCTTCGCCAGCTGGCCACTGATGCGCTTGTTGACGCGTGTGCTGGGCGGGCGTGAAACCCTGGCCGCCAGCCTGCTGACCACGGCCTGGATCCTGATCGTGGCCTTGCCGCTGGTGTGGCTGGGCTTCAACCTGGCCGACCACATCCGCGACGCCACCGCTTTTGTGCGTGACGTGCAGGTCGATGGCCTGCCCGATGCACCTGACTGGCTCGGCGGTATTCCCTTCGTCGGCGAACGCCTGGTCAGCGGGTGGCAATCGCTCGATCAACAGGGCGCGGCCTTGCTGGCGTCAGTCAAGCCGTATCTGGGGCAGGTCGGCAACTGGTTGCTGGCTCGCAGTGCGCAGATCGGCAGTGGTGTGCTGGAGCTGACCCTGAGCCTGGTATTCGTGTTCTTCTTCTACCGCGACGGGCCGCGCCTGTCGGCCTTCGTGCTGCGGCTGCTGAACCGGCTGGTGGGCGAGCGGGCCGATTACTACCTGGAACTGGTGGCCGGTACCGTGCAACGGGTGGTCAACGGCGTGATCGGCACGGCGGCGGCCCAAGCCCTGCTGGCACTGATCGGCTTCCTGATCGCCGGGGTACCCGGGGCGATCGTGCTGGGGCTGGTAACCTTCATGCTCAGCCTGATCCCGATGGGGCCACCGCTGGCGTGGATTCCGGCGACCGGCTGGCTGGTGTGGAAGGGCGAATACGGCATGGCCGTGTTCCTGGGGATCTGGGGTACGTTCGTGATCAGCGGCGTGGACAACGTGCTCAAACCGTACCTCATCAGCCGCGGCGGCAACCTGCCGCTGGTGATCGTGTTGCTTGGCGTGTTCGGTGGCTTGCTTGCCTTTGGCTTCATCGGCCTGTTCATCGGGCCGACCTTGCTGGCGGTCGGTTACAGCCTGCTGCTGGACTGGAGCCGTAACGCCGGGCAGGCCCCGCAGTAAACCTGCACGGGCCTCTTCGCGGGTAAACCCGCTCCCACAAGGGTCAGGTGATCCCTGCAGGAGCAGGTTTACCCGCGAAAGGGCCGGTGCAGGCAGTCGATACACCTCATATTTACGCATTCTTTATTCCCATCCCCACCCCCTGATCTCGCCCCTTTACGCCCCTCCCCCGGACAATTCCCTCAAAGCGGCCCAGGCCGCACCACGGGGGAGTCTCACTCATGTACATGCTCGACGGGTTGTCACTGCTGCTGGCAGTGGCCTTGGCGGTTTACCTGCTGGTATCGCTGCTGCGCGCCGATCGCAGCTAGGGAGCGGCCATGCACAGTTACGATTACCTTTTGCTGTTGGCCTTCTTCGCCATCGTGCTGTTGCCGGCACCCTGGCTCGGGCGTTTTTACTACAAGGTCATGGAAGGGCAGCGCACCTGGCTG
The DNA here is from genome assembly GCF_021602465.1 of Pseudomonas urethralis. Lineage (NCBI taxonomy): Bacteria > Pseudomonadati > Pseudomonadota > Gammaproteobacteria > Pseudomonadales > Pseudomonadaceae > Pseudomonas > Pseudomonas urethralis. Next base: position 63,220 of record NZ_BQIJ01000001.1, on the reverse strand, counting down.
AGCCCCGCGCTCGGGCCGTTGGAGCGTGGCTGCTATCGTCTGGCCGGCGTGCGCGCCGATCAAGAGCAGAACTGGAAGCAGTACACCCTGGCCCTGCTGGCCTTCAACCTGGCAGGTTTCCTGCTGCTGTTCAGCGTGCTCCTGCTGCAGGGCTACCTGCCACTCAACCCGCAGCACCTGCCCGGCCAGGAATGGTCGCTGGCATTCAACACGGCGGTGAGCTTCGTCACCAACACCAACTGGCAGGCCTACAGCGGTGAGGCTTCGGTCAGCTACCTGAGCCAGATGCTCGGCCTGACCGTGCAGAACTTCGTCAGTGCCGCCACTGGCCTGGCCGTGCTGGTTGCGCTGTGCCGTGGCATCGCCCGGCGCTCCACCACAAACCTGGGCAACTTCTGGGTCGACATGACCCGCGCCACCCTCTACGGCCTGCTGCTACTGTGCCTGCTGCTGGCGCTGCTGTTGGTGTGGCAGGGCGTGCCGCAGACCTTCGCCGACTACGCCCACGCCGTGACTCTGCAAGGCGCTGACCAGACCATCCCGCTGGGCCCGGCCGCCAGCCAGATCGCCATCAAGCAGCTGGGCACCAATGGCGGTGGCTTCTTCGGCGTCAACTCGGCACACCCATTCGAAAACCCTACGGCCTGGAGCAACCTGTTCGAGGTGGCCTCGATCATCCTGATCCCGGTGGCGCTGGTGTTCACCTTCGGCCACTACGTCAAGGACCTGCGCCAGAGCCGCGCGATCATCGCCTGCATGCTTGGCCTGTTCCTGCTTGGCGGCGCTACGGCGCTGTGGTCGGAATACCAGGCGAACCCAGCGCTGGAGAGCGCCCAGGTGCAGCAGAGCGCGCCCATGGAGGGCAAGGAAAGCCGTTTCGGCACCACCGGCTCGGTGTTGTGGACGGTGACCACCACGGCGGCCTCCAATGGCTCGGTCAACGCCATGCACGACAGCCTCAACCCGCTGACCGGCATGGTCGCGATGGTCAACATGATGGTTGGTGAAGTGATCTTCGGCGGTGTCGGCGCCGGGCTCTACGGCATGCTGCTGTTCGTGCTGATCGCTGTGTTTCTGGCCGGGTTGATGATCGGTCGGACGCCAGAATACCTGGGCAAGAAACTGCAGGCGCGAGAAGTGCAACTGCTGGTGGCTACCTTGCTGGTGATGCCGGTCGGCGTGCTGGTGCTCGCGGCCATCGCCGCCAGCCTGCCAGGGCCTGCCAGCGCGGTCAGCAACCCAGGCGCCCATGGCTTCAGCCAGCTGCTTTATGCCTATACCTCGGCCACTGCCAACAACGGCTCGGCGTTCGCCGGGTTTGGCGCCAACACGGTGTTCCACAACGTAATGATCGGCCTGGCCATGCTGATCGGCCGCTTCGGCTACATCCTGCCGATCCTGGCCCTGGCCGGCAGCCTGGCGGCGAAGAAGAGCGCGCCGCAGGGCAGCAACAGTTTCCCCACCCACGGCCCGCTGTTCGCCTGCCTGTTGCTGGTGACCATCCTGCTGGTCGGTGGCCTGACCTTCCTGCCGACCCTGGCCCTCGGGCCGATCGCCGAACAACTGAGCCTGGGTTTCTGAGGAATCATCCATGAACATGCCCATTCCTGAAGTGAAAGCCTCACACAGCGCCAAGGATCAGACCCGTTTCGCGGCCCTGTGGCGCCCGGCGCTGGTACAGGCCTTCGTCAAGCTCGACCCGCGCCAGCTGAAGCGGGCACCGGTGATGCTGGTGGTCGCCCTGACGGCCATCCTCACCACCGCATTGTGTTTCGCGCCTGGCAATGGCGTCAGCAGCGGCGTTGCCGCGCAGATTGCCTTGTGGCTGTGGTTCACCGTGCTGTTCGCCAACTTCGCCGAAGCCCTTGCCGAAGGCCGTGGCAAGGCCCGCGCCGACAGCCTGAAGGCGGGTAGCCAGGGGCTGACGGCACAGCGCCGCAAGCGCGATGGCAGTTTCGAAAGCGTCGCCGCCACCGCGCTGCGCAAGGACGATGTGGTGCGGGTGGTGGCTGGCGAGATGATCCCTGGCGACGGCGAGGTGCTCGAAGGCATCGCGGCGGTCAACGAAGCGGCCATCACCGGCGAATCCGCACCGGTCATCCGCGAATCCGGCGGCGACCGCTCGGCCGTGACCGGCAACACCCGGCTGGTCTCCGACTGGCTGCTGATCCGTGTTACCAGCAACCCCGGCGAGTCGACCCTGGACCGCATGATTGCCCTGGTCGAAGGCGCCAAACGGCAGAAGACCCCCAACGAAATCGCCCTCGATATCCTGCTGATCGGCCTGACCCTGATCTTCCTGATCGTGGTGGTGACCCTGCAACCGTTCGCGCACTTTGCCGGAGGCAGCCTGCCGCTGATCTTCCTCGCTGCGCTGCTGGTGACGCTGATCCCCACTACCATCGGCGGCCTGCTCTCGGCCATCGGCATCGCCGGCATGGACCGCCTGGTGCGCCTGAATGTGATCGCCCGCTCCGGCCGCGCGGTCGAGGCGGCCGGCGACGTGCACACGTTGATGCTCGACAAGACCGGCACCATTACCTTCGGCAACCGCCGCTGCAGCGCCCTGCATGCGGCCCCGGGCGTGACCGCCAAGGAGCTGGGGGAGGGTGCCTTGCTCGCTTCGCTGGCCGACGACACCGCCGAAGGCAAGTCGATCGTCGAGTACCTGCGCCAGTTGCACGACTTCGTCGAACCGCCAGCCGGGCAGTACCAGGCCATCGCCTTCAGTGCCGAGACCCGCCTGTCGGGCATCGACTTCCAGCAGCGCCGCTACCGCAAGGGTGCCGTCGATGCCGTGTTGGCCTTCGTCGGCATGCAGCGCCTGGACTTGCCTGCCGCGCTGGCCCGTGAAGTGGAGCGCATCGCCCAGAGCGGTGGCACCCCGCTGCTGGTGTGCCTGGACAAACGCCTGCTCGGCGTGATCCACCTCAAGGACGTGGTCAAGCCGGGCATCCGCGAACGTTTCGCCGAGCTGCGCAAGCTGGGCATCCGCACCGTGATGGTGACCGGGGACAACCCGCTGACCGCCGCCGCCATCGCGGCCGAGGCCGGGGTGGACGACGTGCTCGCCGAAGCCACGCCGGAGAAGAAGCTGGCACGTATCCGCCAGGAGCAGAACGATGGCCGCCTGGTGGCGATGTGCGGCGACGGTGCCAACGACGCCCCGGCGCTGGCCCAGGCCGACGTCGGCATGGCCATGAACGATGGCACCCAGGCCGCGCGCGAGGCGGCCAACATGGTCGACCTGGACAGCGACCCGACCAAGCTGCTGGACGTGGTACAGGTGGGCAAGGAGCTGCTGGTGACCCGCGGTGCGCTGACCACTTTCTCCATTGCCAACGACGTGGCCAAGTACTTCGCCATCCTGCCGGCGCTGTTCGCCGCCATCTACCCGCAGCTTGGCGTGCTCAACCTGATGCACCTGGCCAGCCCGCAGAGTGCGATCCTCTCGGCGATCGTGTTCAACGCGCTGATCATCATCGCGCTCATTCCGCTGGCCCTGCGCGGCGTGCGCGTGCAGGCGGCGAGCGCGGCGCACCTGCTGCGGCGCAACCTGCTGATCTATGGGCTGGGCGGCATCCTGGTGCCGTTTGCCGGGATCAAGCTGATCGACCTGCTGCTCACTGCCCTGCACCTGGTCTGAGGAGGCCATCATGAATCGTTACGTACGCCCGGCGCTGAGCCTGATCCTGCTGATGACCGTGGTCACTGGCGCCCTTTACCCGCTGGCGGTGACCGGGGTTGCCCAACTGGCGTTCCCCGAGCAGGCCAATGGCAGCCTGGTGCGCGATGAGCGCGGGCAAGTGCGGGGTTCGGCCTTGATCGCCCAGGATTTCCAGGGTGATGGCTGGTTCCATTCACGGCCTTCGGCCGGTGCCTTTGCCACTGTCGCCAGTGGTGCGAGCAACCTGGCACCGAGCAACCCGGCGCTGGCCGAACGGGTCAAGGGCGATGCGGCGACGCTGTACCAGGCGCAGCTGGGGCCGGTGCCCCAAGCGTTGCTGACCACCTCGGGCAGCGGCCTGGACCCGCACTTGCCACCGCAAGCCGTGGCCTACCAGATTCCTCGGGTAGCGGCAGCGCGGCAGGTGCCGGTAGAGCGCTTGCAAGCCTTGCTGGAAGAGGCCACCCTCCACCCATTGATCGGGCCACCGGTGGTCAATGTGCTGGCCCTGAACCAGGCGCTGGAACATCTTTGACCGTGGCCTGCTCTGCAGGCCCAGGGAATACGCAATGGCGCAACTTCTGAAGGATGATAAATGAGTGACTCCACCCGCGCAGACGCGCTGTTGGCCACCCTCCCACGCAGCGGTCGCGGCCGGCTCAAGGTTTTCCTTGGCGCCGCCCCGGGCGTGGGCAAGACCTTCGCCATGCTCCAGGCCGCCCACGCCCAGCAACGCCAGGGCGTGCAAGTGTTGGCCGGGGTGGTCGAAACCCACGGCCGCAGCGAAACCGAAGCGCTGCTCGGCGGCCTGCTCCAGCAACCCCTGCTGCGCAGCGAATACCGTGGCGTCACCCTCGAGGAAATGGACCTCGACGGCCTGCTCAAGGCTGCCCCGACCTTGGCCCTGGTCGACGAACTGGCCCACACCAACGCCCCCGGCAGCCGCCACGCCAAACGCTGGCAGGACGTGCAGGAACTGCTCGCCGCCGGTATCGACGTGTACACCACGGTCAATGTCCAGCACCTGGAAAGCCTCAATGACAAAGTCCGCGGCATTACCGGCGTACAGGTGCGTGAAACCCTGCCTGACTGGGTGCTGCAGGAAGCCTTCGAACTGGTGCTGATCGACCTGCCGCCACGCGAACTGCTCGAACGCCTGCGCGAGGGCAAGGTGTACGTACCGGAGCAGGCGCGCGCCGCCATCGACGCCTATTTCTCGCAAACCAACCTCACCGCCCTGCGCGAGCTGGCCATGCAGACCGCCGCCGCCCAGGTCGATGCCGACCTGGCCCACGGTTACCGCCTGCGCGGCGAAGCGGCTCCGGCCTTGCGCGGGCGCCTGCTGGTGGGCGTGGATGGCGATGAGCAGGCCGAGCGCCTGGTGCGCCACGCCAGCCGCGTTGCCCAGCGTCGCCACCTGCCATGGAGCCTGGTGCACGTCGACAACGGTCGGCTGCGTGACGAAACCGCCCGCCAGCGCCTGCAGGCGGCCCAGCAACTGGCCGAGCGCCTGGGCGGCGAGGTGGTGCTGCTGCGTGCCGGCGAAGTGGCGCGGACCTTGATCCAGCACGCCGCCGAGCGCCGTGCCAGCCTGGTGCTGGTCGGGCAATCCCGTGACCGGCTGCGGCGGCGCCTGTTCGGCGCCGGTGTGGCCACCCGGCTGCTGCGTGAAAGCCATGGTCTGGAAATCAACGTGCTCGACCGCGACAGCCAGGCACGGCCGGCACGTGCGGCGGTGAGCCGGGTGTGGGTGTGGCGCCATTACCTGCTGGCGCTGGTGGCGACCGTGCTGGCAGCGGGCCTCGCCTGGGGCGTGTCGAGCGTGCTGGCGCTGCCCAACATCTCGCTGGTGTTCCTTGCCGCCGTGCTGCTGGTGGCCGTGCGCAGCAGCCTGGGCCCGGCGCTGGCCTGTGCGGCGCTGTCGTTCCTGACCTACGACTTCCTGTTCATCCCGCCGAATTTCTCGTTTGCCATCCAGCGAGAGGAGGATGTGCTGACGCTGGTGTTCTTCCTGCTCATGGCAGCCCTCACCGGCAACCTCGCGGCCCGCCAGCGCAGCCAGTTGCAGGCCCTGCGCGAAACCCAGGCGCAGACCAACCAGTTGCTCGACCTGTCGCGTCGGCTGACCGTGGCCACCGACCGCCAGGCGGTGTTCAACGCTGCCGGTCGCCACCTCAATGGCTGGAAAGACGTACAGGTCTGCCTGCTGGAGCGCAACAGCGAAGGCCTGCTGCAGGTGGCGAGTGGCGAAGCCCAGGCGTTGAGCGACAACGAACGGGCCGCCGCCGAATGGGCCTGGCAGCATGGCCAGGCTGCTGGGCACGGCAGCGATACCTTGCCCAATGGCCGCTGGTGGTGGTGGCCGTTGGCGGTTGACGACCGGCCACTGGCCCTGCTCGGTGTGCGCCCGCGCTCCGGCGAGCCACTGAGTGCCCAGCGCCGGCGCCTGTTGATGGCCCTCGGCCAACCCCTGGCCCAGGCCCTGGCCCGTGCCCGGCTGGCCGAACAGCTCGAAGCCGCCCGCCTGCACGGCGAAACCGAGCAATTGCGCAGCGCCCTGCTGGCCTCGGTGTCGCACGACCTGCGCACCCCGCTGACCGCCATGCGCGGCAGCATCGACAGCCTGCTGGCGCTGGGCGAGGCGATCCCCGTCGAAGACCGCCGCGAGCTGCTCGAAGGCACGCGTAACGAAGCGGAACGCCTGGACCGCTACATCCAGAACCTGCTGGACATGACCCGCCTCGGCCACGGCGGCCTCAAGCTGGCCCGCGACTGGGTGGCCCCGGCCGACATCGTCGGCAGCGCCCTCAACCGCCTGCGCGCGGTACTGGCGCCCTTGCAGGTACACACCGAGGTGCCCGGCGAGCTGCCACTGCTGTTCGTGCATGCGGCGTTGATCGAGCAGGCGCTGGTCAACGTGCTGGAAAACGCCGCACGCTTCTCGCCCGCACAAGGTCGCCTGGACCTGCAGGTCTCGGTACACGATGAGCAGCTGCACTTTGCCGTCAGCGACCAAGGCCCCGGCATCCCGCTGGCCGAACGCGAAAAGATCTTCGACATGTTCTACACCGCTGCCCGTGGCGATCGCGGCGGGCAGGGCACCGGCCTGGGCCTGGCGATCTGCCAGGGCATGATCGGTGCTCACGGCGGGCAGATCCTGGTCGGTGAAGGCATCGATGGCCACGGCACCTGCATCACTCTATGCTTGCCGCTGCCCCAGCAACCAGAAGCCGAAAGCGAAACCCCATGAGCCAGTCCGCCACCCTGTTGGTCATTGACGATGAACCACAGATCCGCAAGTTCCTGCGCATCAGCCTCAGTTCCCAAGGCTACAAGGTGATCGAAGCCGCCACCGGCAGCGAAGGCCTGGCCCAGGCCGCGCTGGCCAAGCCCGACCTGGTGGTGCTCGACCTGGGCCTGCCCGACATGGACGGCCAGCACGTGCTGCGCGAGTTGCGCGAGTGGAGCGCGGTACCGGTGCTGGTGCTGTCGGTGCGGGCCAGTGAGGTGCAGAAGGTCGACGCGCTGGATGGCGGCGCCAATGACTACGTGACCAAGCCTTTCGGCATCCAGGAATTCCTGGCCAGGGTGCGTGCGTTGTTGCGCCAGGTGCCGCAGTCCGGTGGTAGCGAAGTGACGGCAAGCTTCGGGCCGCTGGTGGTGGATTTCGCCTTTCGCAAAGTGACCCTGGAGGGGGTGGAGATCGCGCTGACGCGCAAGGAGTACGCACTGCTGGCGCAGCTGGCGGGGCATCCAGGGCGGGTGATTACCCAGCAGCAATTGCTCAAGGACATCTGGGGGCCGACCCATGTCGACGACACCCATTACCTGCGGATCGTGGTGGGGCATCTAAGGCAGAAGCTTGGCGATGACCCGACCGCGCCGCGGTTCATCATTACCGAGGCCGGGGTCGGCTACCGCCTGGTGGCACCCCAGCACTGAGGTGATCGTGCATTTCACGCCCTTGGGGGTTCCTTTTCGAACAGCTGGCGCATGACTTCCAGGTAGCGCCTGGCGCCCAAACCCAACGGCCTTGGCTTCAGCCAGATGATGTCTACCCACAACCGCAACCGACTGGCCATGTTGTCAAAGCGCACCTCGGCCAGCGCACCCGAGGCAATCAGGGGCTCCACCAGCGGCTGCGGCAAGTAGGCCCAGCCCAGGCCGGACTGCACCAGGTCGAGCGTTGCCAGGTAGCTGTCGGTCAACCAGATCCGCCGCGACAGCACCATGCGCGGGTCCGAACCGGTGGCCTTGCCAGAGGCGACGATGATCTGCCGCTGTTCGGCAAACGCTTCCTCAGGCAGCGGCGTGCCACTGTTGCTGCCAGCCGGATGACGCGGTGACGCGACGGCCACCAGCAACTGGCTGCCTGCTTCGAGAAAGGACTCGCGCTCATCGATCCCCGGGCGTTCGAACACCAGTGCCAGTTGCACGCTGCCTTCATGCAGCAAGCGCACCGCCTCGGTCTGGGTCGCCGAGCGTACTTCGATCTCCAGGCTGGGAAATTCCTTCGCCAAGGTTTCCAGCGGCTGGCTCCAGCGGCCGGTCTGCAGCTCCGGGGCCATGGCGATGCTCAGGCGCTTTTCCAGCCCTTGGTGCAACTGCAGGGCCTGGGCGTCGAGCAGGTTGAGCTGGCAGATCACCTGCCGCGCCTGGGGCTCCAGGGCCAGGGCGGCGCTGGTTGGCAAGGCCTTGCGGGTGGCGCGGTCGAACAGGGCCAGGTCCAGTTCGGCCTCCAGTTGCGCGATGGCCATGCTCACGGCCGACGGTACACGCCCCAGCTTGCGGGCGGCGGCAGAGAACGAACCCGCTTCCAGCACCGCGAGGAAAATTGCCAGGGAGTCGCTGCTGAAGGCCATGTCCGCAAACCTGAGGAAGAGGCCGGAAAGTATGAACACTCGCCGGCCCGGTTGATAGCCCTTACAAGCCTTCGCCAAGCACCCGGTCAATGCTGTCGACGAAGTAGTCGACGCTGGCCCGGGTGGTGCACATTGGCGGCTTGATCTTGAGGATGTTCAGGTAGTCGCCAGTTGGTTGCATGAAGATCCCCAGCTCACGCAAGCGGTCGCACAGCAGCATGGTTTCCTCGGTGGCCGGCTCCAGGGTCGCGCGGTCGCGCACCAGCTCCAGCCCCAGGTAGAAGCCCGAGCCATGTGCCGCGCCAGCCAGTGGGTGTTTGTCGACCAGTGCCTGCAGGCGCGCCTTGAAATAGCGCCCGGTGTCGCGAGCGTTGTCCCACAGGCCTTCCTCCTGCATCACGTCCAGCACCGCCATGCCGATGCGGCAGCTGACCGGGCTGCCACCGGCCGAGGAGAAGAAGTAACCCTCGGCTTCCAGGGCCTCGGCGATCTCGCGGCGGGTAATCACTACCCCCAGCGGCTGGCCGTTGCCCATGCCCTTGGCCATGGTGATGATGTCAGGCACCACGCCCTGTTCCTCGAAGCCCCAGAAGTACTCGCCCAGGCGGCCATAACCGACCTGCACCTCGTCGGCGATGCACACGCCGCCGCGGGCACGGACCTTGGCATACGCCTCGCGCAGGTAACCGGCCGGCAGCGAAATACCCCCGGCGTTGCCGTACACCGGCTCGCAGATGATGCCGGCCAGCTGGCGCCCGCGGGCATCGAGCTCGGCCAGCTTGGTGTCGACGTCGCGCAGGTAGTCGGCGGCCGTGTCGGCACCGCGGAAGCGGCCGCGGAAGGTGTTCGGTGCCTCCACCGGGTGCACCCAGTCCGGGCGGGTTTCGAGGGCCTGCGGGTTGTCGGCGATGGAGGTGGAAATGGCATCGGTGGCCACCGACCAGCCGTGGTAGGCCTCCAGCACACTGAGCAGGTCACGGCCACCGCTGTAGGCCCAGGCCAGGCGGATCGCCAGGTCGTTGGCCTCGGTGCCGCTGTTGACCATGAACACCCGGTCGAAGCCTTCGGGCGCGAGGGCGAGCAGGCGCTCGGAGAACTCGGTGATGGCGGCGTAATGGAAGCGTGAGTTGGTGTTGAGCAGCGACCACTGGCGCGCCGATTCGGCGACCATGCGCGGGTGGCCGTGGCCCAGCACGGCGACGTTGTTGAGCATGTCCAGGTATGACCGGCCCTGCAGGTCGATCAGGTAGTTGCGCCATCCGCGTTCGATCTGCGGCGGTTGTGCGTAGTAGTGCTTCTGTGAACGGGCGAAGCTGGCGTCGCGACGGGCCAGCAGGTCCTGCGGGTCGGGTAATGGTTCGGCATCGCAATCGAACCCCAGCAGCGCGGCAGGCGACGGGCACAGGGCCAGCCAGGCGGCAGCCTGGGACGGTGTGGCGAAGAATGGCGGCTGGATGCGGGTGTCCAGGCACAGCTGGACACTGAGGTAGCCGCAGCTGCTGCCCAGTGATTGCCCTTTTGCCAACGCCTGGCCATCGGCCGGGGCATCTTCCAGGCCTTGCAACCACAAGGCCCAATAGGGCGTGCGCAGGCAGCCGCGGCCGTCGCCATCGCCGTGCCAGATGCCCGCGTCGGGCGCCTGGACCGTACTGCCATTGGGCACATGCAGCTCTACGCCCAGCGCGCAGGTTGCCGGTTCTTCGGGGCGATCGATTTGGGTCTGTGACAGCCGGTACTGGCCATGCAGGCTGCAGGCCGGCGCCGGTTGTGCGCTCAGCAGGCGCTGGTCGAAGCCCGGCTGTTCCCAGTTGCCGGCGTCGCAATGCACGCTGAGCACGCCCAGGTCGACGCGCTTGACCGGCAGCCCTGCCAACTCGGGTAGTAGCGGCGCACAGTCCGTCAGCTCGGCAGCGTCGACTGGCAAGCCGGCCGCCTGGAGAATGGCCGCCTCCATCAAGGCGAATGGCACGGCCGTAGCGGTATCGAAGATCTCCCATTCATGGGCGACGTTGTCACGGGTGTAGTGGTTGTCCGGGTCCACCGCCAGTTGCTGCGCGCTGCTCAGCACCAGCACCGCTGCACGGTTGAGTACCAACGGCCACAGGGCACGCAGTTCTGCTTCGGTTAGCGGGTTGAGGGCCTGGTAGGCGCTGACCGCCGGCAGGATGCGCAGCGGGTCGCCTTCGGCATGGTGCAGCAGCGCAGCGCAGGTCACCGAGAGGTCGGCGATGCGCCAGGTGCGCGACAGGTCGCCGAAGTCGATCACGCCCTGCAGCTGCCACTGGCGCTGCTCGTCGCGGGCCCACACGGTGTTGTCGTCGGTGATGTCCAGGTGCACGGCCTGGGTTGGCAGCTGGTCCGCCAAGGGGGCCAGGCGCTCGCTGGCCAGGCGCGTGGCCTGCTCGATGCGGGCGCGTTGAGCGGCGTCCTGCAGCACCGGCAGCAGGTGCGCGATAAGCGCCTGGGCATGTCGCGGGTCCCATTGCAGGGTTCGCTCGAGGCCTGGGTGGTCGAAATCGACCAAGGCCTTGTCGAGCCGTGCGCACAACCTGCCCAGTTCAGCCATCAGGCGTGGCGGCAGGTGCTTGAGGCGGGTCACCGGCTGGCCGTCGATGTAGTCGAGCAGGCGCACCCGCAGCGGTTGCCCGTCGATGTCCACTGCCAGCAAGGTTTCGCCACTTTGCGCAGCTTGCACGGCGGGCACTGGCAAGCCCTGCTCACGCAGGTAGACCAGGGCGGCATGCTGCGCCTGCAGTTCGACCTGGGCGTAGCTGCCGTGGCAGGCCTTGAGCACGAAGCGCCCTTGTGGCGCATCCACGCGGAAGTTCAGGTCTTGCTGGCTGCCCAGCGCCGACAAGTCGCCATCCAGGCCGTAATGCGTCTGCAGCAGCGCATGCGCCTGGGCTTCGCTGAGCGCAGGGCTGGGCAGGGCGGAGCGCTGGATCAGCGTGTCGAGGGCAGGGGAGGCGGTTTTTTGTTGTGGGCTGGACATGGGCTCTACCGTTGTTGCTGGAGTTGACTAAAGCGAATCTATTCCCCCTCTGGCTGATGATGAAAGACGATCGTGATCAGAATTTCTGACGATGGTGGCACTTGGCCTTGCTAATAGGGTTGATGGATGGATATAGGAAGCATTAACATTTGCGCTTATTTTCTCAGTTCATCGCTATCAGGGCTCCCACCATGTCGTCCCGTTTTCCGTCGCGCCCCGCATTACTGGCGATTTGCTGTTCCGTCACCCTGATGGCGCAAGCTGCCGAGCCGATCCAGCTGGAGGCGACCGACGTCAATGCCGATGCCCTGAAAGCGCGGCCAGACGCATTGCCTGAGGCGTTCGCAGGCGGCCAGGTGGCCCGCGGTGGTCAAATGGGCGTGCTGGGTAACCAGGACTACATGGACGTGCCGTTCACCATGACCAGCTACACGTCCCAGCTGATCGAGGACCAGCAGGCCGAGGACATCGGCGACGTTCTGGCCAACGACCCGTCAGTGCGGGAGTCGTTCGGCTTCGGCAACCAGTCCAAGGTCTTCATCATTCGCGGCCTGCCGCTGGCGGGGGACGACATTTCCTTCAATGGCCTGTACGGCATCCTACCGCGCCAGATCATGTCCACCGATGGGGTCGAACGGGTTGAAGTGTTCAAGGGCCCCAATGCCTTTCTCAACGGCGTCAGCCCGACCGGTACCGGCCTGGGCGGTAACGTCAACCTGCAGCCCAAGCGTGCCGGTGATGAGCCGACCCGTCGCTACACCCAGGACATCAGCTCAGATGGGCGTATCGGCGAGCACCTGGACATCGGCCAGCGCTTTGGTGAAGACAACCGCTTCGGCGCCCGCCTGAACCTCAGCCAGCGCGAAGGCGAAACCGCCGTCGACGATCAGGACCAGCGCACCAAGCTGTTCACCGCAGGCCTGGATTACCGTGGTGACAACTTCCGCGTTTCGACCGACATCGGTTACCAGAAACAGCGCATCAACCACCTGCGTAACTCGGTGCGCCTAGGGGTTGCAACAGCAGCCAATCCCGCCAACGCGACCACCAAGGCTCCCACCGCGCCGGACGCGAACCACAACTACGGCCAGAGCTGGAGCTACAGCGAGTCGGAGGACACCTTCGGCATGATGCGTGGCGAGTGGGATCTGAACGACAGCTGGACTGCCTACCTCGCTGGCGGCGCCCGGCATACCCGCGAGCACGGCACATACGGCACACCGGTACTGAACGGCAACAGCGGCGCCGCGACCATGACCCCATCCGACATCGTTCACGGGGAAGACAACAGCAGTTTCAGTGCAGGCCTGAACGGCCGTTTTCAGACCGGCCCCATCAGCCACCAGGTCGCCGTGGGTGCCAACACGATGTGGACCCAGGCCGAGAACGCCTATACGTTCTATTCGCCGATCAGCACCAACATCTACGGCACGGTGCAGCAGCCAAAACCCACCAACGTTACCAGCTGGGGCGGTGATATGGGCGACCCGGGCGTGACCGGCAAGACCCGCGCCCGCAGCATCGCGGTGTCCGACACGTTCGGCCTGTTCGACGACCGCCTGCTGCTGACCTACGGCTTGCGTCGCCAGCAGTTGCGCGTGGAAAACTACTTCTACGACGGCACCTCCAAGCTCCCGAGCGCGGATGGCAGCCGTAACGGCGACCCGTACGACAAGTCGATCACCACACCGGTGTACGGCATCGTGTTCAAGGCCACCGACAGCATCTCGTTGTACGCCAACCGCATCGAAGGCCTGGCGCAGGGCCCGACGGCGGCAGCAGGTACGTTAAACGCCGGTACCCTGTTCCCGCCTGGCCGCACCAAGCAACTCGAGGCCGGTATCAAGTTCGACCGCCAGACCTATGGCGCGAACCTGGCTGTGTTCCGCATCGAAAAACCGTCGGACGGCTACACCTTGAACGACGTCTTCATCCGCGATGGCGAGCAGGTCAACAAAGGCCTGGAGCTGAGCCTGTTCGGCGAGCCCGTTGAAGGCCTGCGCCTGATGGCCGGTGGCACGCGCATGACGTCGGAGCAGAAGAACACCGCCAACGGCACCAACGACGGCAACCACGCCATCGGTGTGCCGACCTTCCAGCTCAATGCCAGCGTCGACTGGGATGTGCCGGGCGTGCCGGGGCTGGCGCTCAACGCGCGGATGCTGCGCACCGGTGGCCAATTCGTCGATGCGGCGAACAACGTCAGCCTGCCGACCTGGAACCGCTTCGATGCCGGCGCCCGCTACAAGCTGAAAGTGGCGGAGAAGGACCTGACCCTGCGGGTCAACGTCGAGAACCTGACCGACAAGAACTACTGGGCTTCGGCCAACGGCGGCTACCTGACCCAGGGTGATCCGCGTCTGGTGAAGTTCTCTGGCACCATCGATTTCTGATAACCCAGGTCTACGCAGTTCCCTGTGGGAGCGGGCATGCCCGCGAAGCAGGCGACGCGATGGGATGGCACCGGCTTTGCCGGTGCCATCCACCTCCAGCGCAAAGTCCACCTGCGCCTCTAGCCGCGCAGGGTCGAACCAGATCACGTCGATGTCCTCAGGCAGTGGCGAAACGGGGCGCTGATGCTGCTGCATCGGTCTTCAGTCATGCGCATAGGCGTATCCTGTTGGCGGCACAGGACGGACTGGCCCGAAACAGACGTAGGAGCGGATTTATCCGCGATGCGCCGCGCGGGCGGCGCTCGATCTGACAGGCGCTGCAAATCTCTTGGCAGGCACCTGCTGGCCCCGCCCCGGCAATCACGCCGTCAAAAACGCCGCCTCCAACAATTGTTTCGTATAAACATGTTGCGGCGCATTAAAGATCTCCCGCGCATCCCCTTGCTCCACCACATGCCCATGCTTGATCACCATCAACTGGTGACTCAGCGCTTTCACCACCGCCAGGTCATGGCTGATGAACAGGTACGTCAGGTTGTACTTGGCCTGCAGGTTGCGCAGCAACTCCACCACCTGCCGCTGCACCGTACGGTCCAGCGCCGAGGTCGGTTCATCCAGCAGAATCAGTGCCGGCTTCAACACCAGCGCCCGGGCAATGGCGATGCGCTGGCGCTGGCCACCGGAAAACTCATGCGGGTAGCGATGGCGGGTGCGCGGGTCCAGCCCCACTTCCTCCAGCGCCGCAATGATCGCTGCCTCTTGTTCCGCCGGCGTGCCGATCTTGTGTATCCGCAACCCCTCGCCAACGATATCCGCCACGCACATGCGCGGGCTCAGGCTGCCGAAAGGGTCCTGAAACACCACCTGCATTTCCCGCCGCAGCGGCCGCACTTGCTTCTGGTTCATCCCTTCGAGCTGTTGCCCATGAAAGCGGATCCCACCCTGGCTGGAGATCAACCGCAGAATCGCCAGGCCCAGTGTCGATTTGCCCGACCCGGACTCGCCGACGATGCCCAGCGTCTGCCCCTGGGGCAGGCTGAAGTTGATGCCGTCCACCGCCTTCACATGGTCCACCGTCTTGCGCAGCAGCCCCTTCTTGATCGGGAACCACACCTTCAGGTCATTCACCTCCAGCAGCGGCGCCCCTACCGGGTTATGCGCCGGCAGCCCGCTGGGCTCGGCGTTGATCAGCATCTGCGTGTAGTGATGCTGCGGTGCGCTGAACAGCGTGGTGCACTCGGCCTGTTCGACGATCTGCCCGCGCTGCATCACGCACACACGATGGGCGATGCGGCGCACCAGGTTGAGGTCGTGACTGATCAGCAGCAGGGCCATGCCCAGCTTCGCCTGCAGTTTTTTCAGCAGGTCGAGGATCTTCAACTGCACGGTCACATCCAGCGCCGTGGTCGGCTCATCGGCGATCAACAGCTCGGGCTCGTTGGCCAGCGCCATGGCGATCATCACCCGCTGGCGCTGGCCGCCGGACAGCTCATGGGGCAGGGCCTTCAGGCGCTTGCGCGGTTCGGGGATGCCGACCATTTCCAGCAGCTCCAGCGTTCGCGCAGTGGCTTGCTTGCCAGTCAGGCCCTTGTGCAGCAGGAGGATTTCATTGATCTGTTTCTCGATGCAGTGCAACGGGTTCAGCGAGGTCATCGGTTCCTGGAAGATCATCGCGATGCGGTTGCCGCGAATGCGCTGCAGGGCCTTTTCGTTCTGCTGCAGCAGGTCCTTGCCCTCGTAGCGGATGCTGCCACTGGGGTGGCGCGCCAGTGGGTAGGGCAGCAGCCGCAGTATCGAGTGAGCGGTGACGGATTTGCCCGAGCCGCTTTCGCCGACCAGGGCCAGGGTTTCGCCCTTGCGGATGTCGAAGCTGATGCCGTCGACCACTCGGTTGACTTGTTCGCCGGTGACGAACTCCACGGCCAGGTCACGCACTTCGATCAGGTTCTGTTCGCTCATTTCACTTCCTCGGGTCGAAGGCATCGCGGGCGGATTCGCCGATGAACACCAGCAGGCTTAGCATGATCGCCAGCACGGCAAAGGCGCTGATGCCCAGCCACGGGGCTTGCAGGTTGGACTTGCCTTGCGCCACCAGTTCACCCAGCGACGGCGCGCCAGGGGGCAGGCCGAAGCCGAGGAAGTCCAGCGCGGTCAGGGTGCCGATGGCACCGGTGAGGATGAACGGCATGAAGGTCATGGTCGAGATCATCGCGTTGGGCAGGATGTGCCGATACATGATCGCGCCGTTGCGCATCCCCAGGGCGCGGGCCGCGCGAACGTATTCCAGGTTGCGCCCACGCAGGAACTCGGCACGTACCACGTCCACCAGGCTCATCCACGAGAACAACAGCATGATGCCCAGCAACCACCAGAAGTTGGGCTGCACGAAGCTGGCGAGGATGATCAACAGGTACAGCACTGGCAGGCCGGACCAGATTTCCAGGAAGCGCTGCCCGGCCAGGTCGACCCAGCCGCCGTAGAAGCCTTGCAGGGCGCCGGCAATGACGCCGACGATTGAACTCAACACCGTCAGGGTGATGGCGAACAGCACCGACACACGGAAACCGTAGATCACCCGTGCCAGCACGTCGCGGCCCTGGTCGTCGGTGCCCAGCCAGTTGTCGGCCGAGGGTGGCGCCGGGGCCGGTACGCGCAGGTCGTAGTTGATGCTCTGGTAACTGAACGGGATCGGCGCCCAGACCACCAGGCTGTCCTTCTTCTGCAGCAGGTCGCGGATGTACGGGCTCTTGTAGTTGGCCTCCAGCGGGAATTCACCGCCGAAGGTGGTTTCCGGGTAGCGCTTGAACGCCGGGAAGTACCACGAGCCTTCGTAGCGCACGGCAATCGGTTTGTCGTTGGCGATCAGCTCGGCGCCCAGGCTCAGGCCGAACAGGATCAGGAACAGCCACAGCGACCACCAGCCTCGGCGGTTGGCCTTGAAACGCTCGAAGCGCCGGCGGTTGAGGGGGGACAGGGCCATGTCAGTGCTCCCGGCTGGCAAAGTCGATGCGTGGATCGACCAGGGTATAGGTCAGGTCGCCGATCAGTTTCACCACCAACCCGAGCAGGGTGAAGATGAACAGGGTGCCGAAGACCACCGGGTAGTCGCGGTTGATCGCCGCTTCGAAACTCATCAGGCCCAGGCCATCGAGGCTGAAGATCACCTCGATCAGCAGGGAGCCGGTGAAGAAAATGCCTATGAATGCCGACGGGAAGCCGGCGATCACCAGCAGCATGGCGTTGCGGAACACATGCCCGTACAGCACGCGTGGCAGACTCAGGCCCTTGGCCTTGGCGGTGACCACGTACTGCTTGTTGATCTCGTCGAGGAAGCTGTTCTTGGTCAGCAAGGTCATGGTGGCGAAGTTGCCGATCACCAGGGCGGTGATCGGCAACACCAGGTGCCAGAAGTAGTCGAGCACCTTGCCGGTGGTGGACAGCTCGTCGAAATTGTTGGAGGTCAGGCCGCGCAGCGGGAACCAGTCGAAATAGCTGCCGCCGGCGAACAGCACGATCAGCAGGATGGCGAACAGGAACGCAGGGATGGCGTAGCCGACGATGATCGCCGAGCTGGTCCAGACGTCGAAGTGGCTGCCGTGGCGTACCGCCTTGGCGATGCCCAGCGGAATCGACACCAGGTACATGATCAGCGTGCTCCACAGCCCCAGCGAAATCGACACCGGCATCTTCTCGGCGATCAGGTCGATGACCTTGGCGTCGCGGAAGAAGCTGTCACCGAAGTCCAGCGTGGCGTAGTTCTTGATCATGATCCACAAGCGTTCGGGCGCCGACTTGTCGAAGCCATACATGTGCTCGATTTCGGCGATCAGCGCCGGGTCCAGGCCCTGGGCGCCGCGGTAGTTGGAACCGGCCACCGAGACCTCGGCGCCGCCGCCGGCAATGCGGCTGGTGGCGCCCTCGAAGCCTTCGAGCTTGGCGATCATCTGTTCCACCGGGCCGCCGGGGGCAGCCTGGACGATGATGAAGTTGATGATGAGGATGCCGAACAGGGTCGGAATGATCAGCAGCAGGCGACGCAGGATGTAGGCCAGCATGTCAGTTGGCCTCGTCTGCAGGGGTTTCGCTCACGGCAGGGGTGACGTTGGGCTTGATCCACCAGGTGTCGATGCCGACGTCGTACTTGGGCGAAACCTTGGGATGGCCGATGTGGTTCCAGTAGGCCACGCGCCAGGTCTTGATGTGCCAGTTGGGAATCACGTAGTAACCCCACAGCAACACGCGGTCCAGCGCCCGGCAGTGGTCGATCAGGCTCTGGCGCGAATCGGCGTTGATCAGCTGCTCCACCAGCTGGTCGATGGCCGGGTCGCGCAGGCCGATGAAGTTGCGGCTGCCCGGGTTGTCGGCGGCGCTGCTGCTCCAGTACTCGCGCTGCTCGTTGCCCGGCGAGTTGGACTGCGCGAAGCCGCTGACGATCATGTCGTAATCACGCGAGCGCAGGCGGGTGATGTACTGCGAGACATCGACGCGGCGAATGTTGAGGTCGATGCCCAGGTCGGCAAGGTTCCGCTTGAATGGCAGCAGGATGCGCTCGAACTCGGTCTGCGCGAGCAGGAACTCGATCACCACCGGCTTGCCCTGGGCGTCGACCATCTTGTCGTCGACGATCTTCCAGCCGGCTTCCTGCAACAGCTTGTAGGCCTTGCGCTGTTGCTCGCGGATCATGCCGCTGCCATCGCTGACCGGGTTGTGGAAGGCCTCGCTGAAGACCTGATCAGGAACCTTGCCGCGCAGCGGCTCGAGGATCTTCAGCTCATTGGCGCTGGGCAGGCCGCGGGCAGCCATTTCCGAGTTCTCGAAGAAGCTGCCGGTGCGGGTGTAGGCGCCGTTGAACAACTGCTTGTTGGTCCATTCGTAGTCCAGCAACTGGCTCAGCGCCTCGCGCACGCGCACGTCCTGGAACAGCGGGCGGCGGATGTTGAAGACGAAGCCCTGCATCCCGGTGGGGTTACCGTTGGGCAGCTCTTCCTTGATCAGGCGGCCTTCACGAACGGCCGGCACGTTGTAGGCGCTGGCCCAGTTCTTTGCGCTGACTTCAAGGGCATAGTCGAAGGCACCGGCCTTCAAGGCTTCCAGGGCGACGGCGGTGTCGCGGTAGGCGTCGAAAGTCATGGCGTCGAAGTTATAGAAACCGCGGTTGATCGGCAGGTCCTTGGCCCAGTAGTCCTTGACCCGCTCGTAACGGATGCTGCGCCCGGCCTTGACCTCGGCGACCTTGTAAGGCCCGCTGCCCAGCGGGATTTCCATGTTGCCGCGGTTGAATTCGCGGTTTTCGTACCAGTGCTTGGGCAGCACTGGCAGCTGGCCGAGAATCAGCGGCAGCTCGCGGTTGTTCTTGTGCTTGAACCTGAACAGCACCCGCAGCGGGTCTTCGGCAACCACTTCGGCGACGTCGCCGTAGTATTGGCGGTAGAGCGGGGCGCCATCCTTGATCAGGGCGTTGAAGGTGAACACCACATCCTCGGCGCGCATCGGGTGGCCATCGTGGAAGCGCGCTTCGGGGCGCAGGTAGAAACGCACCCAGCTATTGTCCGGGGCTTTCTCGATCTTGCCGGCGACCAGGCCGTACTCGGTGAACGGCTCGTCCTGGCTCTGACGCATCAGGGTGTCGTAGATGATGCTGATGTTTTCGGCTGACACGCCTTTGTTGATGAACGGGTTGAGGCTGTCGAAACCACCGAAGCTGGACTGGCGGAAGGTACCACCTTTGGGCGCGTCGGGGTTGACGTAGTCGAAGTGCTTGAAGTCGGCCGGGTATTTCGGCGGCTCGTCATACAGGGTCAGCGCGTGTTGCGGCGCCGCCAGCGCGGGCAGGCTCAGGCAGGCGAACAGCAGGCTGCAGGCCAGGCGATGCGTCGGCTTCATTGGGCTTTCTCCGAAGGCTTTAGCCACCAGGTATTCAGCCCGAGGGTATAGGGCGGTGTGGTGACGAAGGCGAACCGGTTACGGTAGGCCAGGCGGTGATTGTCGAGGTACCAGTTGGGAATCATGTAGTACTGCCATGAGAGCACGCGGTCCAAGGCGCGGGCGGCGGCGACCTGGTCATCACGGGTGCGCGCTGCCAGCAGGGTATCGAGCAGGTGGTCGACCACCGGGTCCTTGACCCCCGCATAGTTCTTGCTGCCCTTGGTCGAGGCCTGGCTGGAATGGAAGTACAGCCACTGTTCCAGGCCCGGGCTCAAGGTCTGGTTCAGGGTCATCAGGATCATGTCGAAGTCGAACTGGTCCAGGCGTTGTTTGTACTGGGCACGGTCCACGGTGCGCAAGCGCGCCTCGATGCCGATGCTGGCCAGGTTTTCGACATAGGGTTGCAGGATGCGTTCGAGGCTCGGGTTCACCAGCAGCAGTTCCATGCGCAATGGCTGGCCCTTGGCGTTGACCAGGCGCTGGCCGTCGAGCTTCCAGCCGGCCTGGTTCAGCAGGCCCAAGGCCTGGCGCAATGTCTGGCGGCCGATGCCGCGCCCATCGGTGTGGCTGACCTGAAAGGGCTGGGTGAACAGCTTGTCGGGCAACTGGTCGCGGAACGGCGCCAGCAGCAGCCATTCCTTGCCGGTGGGGACGCCGCTGGCCGCGA
Source organism: Pseudomonas urethralis (assembly GCF_021602465.1). NCBI lineage: Bacteria > Pseudomonadati > Pseudomonadota > Gammaproteobacteria > Pseudomonadales > Pseudomonadaceae > Pseudomonas > Pseudomonas urethralis. Next base: position 42,714 of record NZ_BQIJ01000001.1, on the reverse strand, counting down.
ACTCGCTATTGGGATAGTAGCTGCTGGCGCGGCGGTAGGCGCTGCTGAACAGCGCACGGTTGGTCCACTCGAAGTCGAGCATCAGGCCCAGCGCCTGGCGCACCCTTGGGTCGCTGAAGGTAGCCCGGCGGCTGTTCATGAACAGGCCTTGGGTCTGGGTGGGGATGCGGTGCGGGATCTGCGCCTTGATCACTTCGCCACGGCGCACAGCCGGGAAGTTGTAACCGTTGGCCCAGTTCTTGGCCTGGTGCTCGATATAGATGTCGAACTCACCGGCCTTGAACGCTTCGAAGGCCACGGTGGCATCGCGGTAGAACTCGAATTCGACGCGGTTGAAGTTGTACTTGCCGCGGTTTACCGCCAAGTCCTTGCCCCAGTAGTGCTTCACCCGCTCGAACACCAGGCGGCGGCCAGGCTCGACCTGGGTGATGCGATACGGCCCGCTGCCCAGCGGCGGCTCAAAGGTGGTGGCCTCGAAGTCACGCTGTTGCCAGTAGTGCTTGGGCAACACCGGCATCTCACCCAGGCGCAGGATCAACAGCGGGTTGCCGGCACGCTTGAAGACGAAGCGGATGCGCAGCGGGCCGAGGATATCGACCCGCTGCACTTCCTGCAGGTTGGTGCGGTAGATCGGGTGGCCTTGCTTGAGCAGGGTGCGGTACGAGAAGGCCACATCGGCTGCGGTGATCGGCACGCCGTCGTGCCAGCGCGCCTCCGGGCGCAGATTGAACACTACCCAGCTGCGGTCTTCGCTGTACTCCACCGAGCGGGCGATCAGGCCATAGCTGGAGGTGGGCTCGTCACCGGACGGGTCGTACTGGCCGGTGCCGACCATCAGCGTTTCGTTCAGCTCGCTGACGCCGTATTGCAGGAAGTTCGGCGTGGTGACCGGGCTGGTGCCCTTGAAGGTATAGGGGTTGAGCGTATCGAAGGTGCCGAATGCCATGGCCCGCAACGTGCCGCCCTTGGGCGCTTGCGGGTTGACCCAGTCGAAGTGGGTGAATGTGGCTGGGTACTTGAGCGTGCCGAACTGCGCGTATCCGTGGCTTTCGCTCACCATCGCGACGGCGGGGAAGCTCAAGGCCAGGCTGAGTGACAGCAGGAGGGGACGTATCAAGTCGGCATCCGATCCAGAGGCGTTGGGCTTTGGTCGGGGTACAGTAACAGCTTGCCGGGTATGGAAAAAGAGAAGGAGCAGGGGAATTACCGTGGGCCTTTTTTCAGGTCCATTCGCGAGTAGACCCGGTCCTGCAGATATTGCACTGGCTTCGAATCGTGCGCTGCACCTGTGGCAGCGGGTTTACCCGCGATGGGGCTGCAAGGCAGCCCCAGCCTCACCTCAGTGGGACAGGTAGACGGTCAGCGTCTGGCCTGGCTTGAGTGCATGCCCGCTGCGTGGGTTCCAGCGCTTGAGGTGCTGCATCTCGACATTGAAACGTTTGGCTACAAGATACAGCGAATCACCCTTGCGTACCTTGTACTGGGTGGAGCGCTGCCCCGAGGCTGCCACGCGGTTGCCCGCAGCGCTCGGTGCGCTGCCGCCGCGCAGGGCCAGGACCTGGCCCGCTTTCACACGGTTGCCCGGCAGTTTGTTCCAGCGCTGGATGTCCTTGACCGCAACGCGATTGGCCTTGGCGATGCTGCTCAGGCTGTCGCCACGCTTGACCCGGTAGCTGCGCGCGGCAGGTGCGTTGGCTTCGGCCACGGCGGCGGCGAACACGGCCTTGTTCGGTTGCAGGCTGACCAGTTGCTCGGGCTTGAGGTTGGACAGGCTGTCGCTGAGCAGTTGCGCCTTGGCGGTCGGAACCAGCAGCTGCTTGGGGCCATCGACGGTCATGCGTTTCTTGAAGGCCGGGTTGAGCTGGATCAGTTCGTCTTCGTCGATGTTGGCGAAGGCGGCGACCCGCGACAGATCGAGGCGGTCGTTGATCGCCACGGCTTCGAAGTAGGGTTCGTTGGCGATCGGCGTAAGGTTCACGCCATAGGCTTCAGGTGTGGAGACCACCTGCGACAGCGCCAGCAGCTTGGGCACGTAGTCACGGGTTTCCTGCGGCAATGGCAGGTTCCAGTAATCGGTGGGCAGGCCAAGCTTCTCGTTGCGCTCGATGGCGCGGCTGACGGTGCCTTCGCCGGCGTTGTAGGCCGCCAGTGCCAGCAGCCAGTCACCGTTGAACATGTCGTGCAGACGGGTCAGGTAGTCCAGCGCGGCGTTGGTCGACGCGGTGATGTCGCGACGGCCGTCATAGAAGTTGGTCTGGCGCAGGTTGAAATGACGACCGGTGGCGGGCATGAACTGCCACATGCCCGCTGCACTGGCGCGCGAGTAGGCCATGGGGTTGTAGGCGCTCTCGATCGCCGGCAGCAGAGCGAGCTCCAGCGGCATGTCGCGTTCTTCGAGGCGTTCGACGATGTAGTGCAGGTACAGGCTGCCGCGCTCGCCGGCGCTTTCGAGGAACGTCGGGTTGCTGGCGAACCACAGGCGTTGCTGCTCGATGCGCGGGTTGACGTCGATGTTGTCCTGCAGGGCGAAACCCTGACGCATGCGCTCCCACACATCCTGCGGCGGTTCGGCAGGCTTGACCGCCAGCGGCGAGGGCTTGTGCTTGATCCGGGCCTGGTAGTTGTGCGCGCGAACGCTGTCGGTTTCATCGAGCTGACGGGTGCTCTGGCAACCCACCAGTGTGGCGGCCAGCGCCAGCGCACTGATTTGGGCCAGGCGCGTCAGGGCGACTGAATGAGCGGTTCTGCGGCTACGGGAAGACATCGGCTGACACGGGTTTCCGAGCGAAAAATTTCGGCGATTCTAGAAACCGCTCCCGCCTGGGTCAACCGTTGCGAACCCTCTGCGATATATCTTGAGGTTATCAGAAGCGGTCCTTCCAAGACCTCAAGGCAGCAAAAACAGTGACCTGCGAGTCGTTTGAATGTCCCTTCCATTCGTCTGCTTTTTGTTTAACTAATGTTTCAGCGGTACGCAGGAATGGGTTGGTCAGGCGCTCGAGGCCGATCGTTGAAGGCAGGCTGATGCGATTTTCGGCGCGCAACCGGGTAACGTCTTCGAAACGCTGCAGAACGTGGGGGTTTGCAGGCTCCACCGCCTTGGCGAAGCGCAGGTTGCTGAGGGTGTATTCGTGGGCACAGTAGACTTCGGTCTGCTCCGGCAGCGCTGCCAGGCGGGCGAGGGCAGGCTGCATCTGCTCTGGAGTGCCTTCGAACATGCGCCCGCAACCGGCGGCGAACAAGGTGTCGCCACAGAACAGTAGGGGTGTCGCTGGCTGGTCACTGAAGTAGGCGATATGCCCCAGGGTGTGGCCAGGCACGGCCAGAACCTGGAAGGCCACGCCCAGGACGCTGACCTGATCGCCCTCGTCCAGCGCCAGGTCGCGGCCCGGGATCTGCTCGTGGGCCGGGCCGCAGACGCGGGCACCGGTCTGTTGCTTGAGCCGTTCGACACCCCCGACATGGTCGTGGTGGTGGTGGGTCACCATGATGGTGTCCAGCGCCCAGCCGGGGTTGGCAGCCAGCCAGGCTTCCACCGGGCCGGCATCACCCGGGTCGACCACCGCGCAGCGGCGTTTGGCAGTATCCTGTAACAACCAGATGTAGTTGTCGGAGAAAGCGGGGAGAGCGTCGATCTGTATCATGGTGCGGATCCGTATCGCCATGGGTGGCACATGAGGGCATCTTAGCCACGATGGCGCGGTGCGGGAACCTTCGAGGGAGAGCGCAATGACCGACCAAGCCTTTGCCCAGGCCGATCCGGAATGGGTCGAACTGATCAGCCTGGCCCGTGAGTGGTTCAACGGCCCACTCGGCCAGCTGATGCTGAAGGAAGAGGAAAAACTGCTGGAAGAAGAGCTCGGGCGCTTCTTCGGTGGCTACCTCGTGCACTATGGCCCTTGTGCCGAGGCGCCGCCCAGCGCGCCGCAGGTGCAGCGCAACGTGCGCCTTGGCGCGCCGTTGCCGGGGGTGGAGATCGTCTGCGAGGAGCAGGCCTGGCCATTGGGCGAGCACGCCGCCGACGTGGTGGTGCTGCAACATGGGCTGGACTTCAGCCTTTCGCCACACGGCCTGCTGCGTGAGGCGGCCAGCGCGGTGCGCCCCGGTGGGCACCTGCTCATTGTCGGCATCAACCCCTGGAGCGGTTGGGGCCTGCGCCATTTCTTCAGCCAGGGTGCCCTGCGCAAGGCCCGCTGCATCTCGCCGTCACGGGTCGGCGACTGGCTCAACCTGCTGGGCTTTGCGCTGGAGAAACGCCGCTTCGGGTGCTATCGTCCGCCGCTCACTTCGCCGGCCTGGCAGCAACGCCTGGCAGGCTGGGAACGGATGGCGGGTGGCTGGCAGAGTGCCGGCGGCGGGGTCTACCTGCTGGTGGCGCGCAAGATGGTGGTTGGCCTGAGGCCGTTGCGCCAGGTGCGCCGCGAACCGATGGGCAAGCTGCTGCCGCTGCCACTGGCCAAGGTCAACCGCACCGCCGTCAGGCCAAATACCGAAAAGCACTGAACATGAGTGGTACATGAGCGATAGCGTCGAGATGTATACCGATGGCGCCTGCAAGGGCAACCCTGGCCCCGGTGGCTGGGGCGTCCTGCTGGTCTTCAAGGGCGTCGAAAAGGAACTGTGGGGCGGCGAGCGCGAAACCACCAACAACCGCATGGAACTGATGGCCGCGATCCAGGGGCTGATGGCGCTCAAGCGTGAGTGCGAAGTGGTGCTGACCACCGACTCGCAGTATGTGATGAAGGGCATCAACGAGTGGATGGCCAACTGGAAGAAACGCGGCTGGAAGACGGCGGCCAAGGAACCGGTGAAGAACGCCGACCTGTGGCAACTGCTCGACGAGCAGGTCAACCGCCACAAGGTCACCTGGAAGTGGGTGCGCGGGCATATCGGCCACCCCGGCAACGAACGCGCCGACCAGCTGGCCAACCGTGGCGTCGAGGAAGTGCGCGCCACGCGTTGAGCTGCGGTACAATCGCCGCCTTTGTCACTGATGCAAGTTGGAGCGCCCCGCGTGGAGCAGCAGCAAGATAAACGCCTGGTAATTCTCGATACCGAAACCACCGGTATGCCGGTCACTGAAGGCCACCGCATCATCGAGATCGGCTGTGTCGAGGTCATTGGCCGGCGCCTGACCGGGCGGCACTTCCACGTCTACCTGCAGCCCGACCGCGAGAGTGACGAGGGCGCGATCAACGTCCACGGCATCACCGATGCGTTCCTGGTCGGCAAACCGCGCTTCGCCGATGTGGCCGAAGAGTTCTTCGAATTCATCCAGGGCGCCACCCTGGTCATCCACAACGCCGCGTTCGACGTCGGTTTCATCAACAACGAGTTCGCGCTGCTGGGGCAGAGCGACCGCGCCGACATCGCCAACCATTGCACCGTCCTCGACACCCTGCTGTTGGCCCGTGCCCGCCACCCGGGGCAGCGCAACAGCCTCGATGCGTTGTGTAAACGCTACGACATCGACAACTCCGGCCGTGAATTGCACGGCGCATTGCTCGACGCCGAATTGCTGGCCGACGTCTACCTGGCGATGACCGGCGGCCAGACCAGCCTGTCGCTGGCCGGGCACGGCGCCGACAGTGACGGTGATGGACAGGGCGCTGGCGGCAGCGAGATCCGCCGCATCGTCGGGCGTGCACCGGGGCGGGTGATCATGGCCAATGCCGCAGAACTGGAAGCCCACGCCGAACGACTGGCGGCGGTGGCCAAATCGGCGGGCGGGCCTTCGCTGTGGCAGACGCTGACCGAGGCACCTGCCAGCTAACAGGCCGGCACAGGCAGCACAAGGCCTACTACCCTCAATAGGACAACAAGTCCAGCGGAGGTAGTTGCCGGATGTACAAGGACCTCAAGTTCCCGATCCTCATCGTCCACCGTGCGATCAAGGCCGACAGCGTCGCCGGCGAGCGCATCCGCGGCATCGCCGAGGAACTGAGCCAGGACGGTTTCGCCATCATCAAGGCTGCCGATCACACCGAAGCGCGGCTAGTCGCCACCACCCACCATGGGCTGGCCTGCATGCTGATCGCCGCCGAGGGCGTCGGCGACAACACCCACTTGCTGCAGAACATGGCCGAGCTGATACGCCTGGCCCGGTTGCGTGCGCCCAACTTGCCGATCTTCGCCCTGGGCGAACAGGTCACCCTGGAAAACGCGCCGGCCGAGGCCATGGGCGAACTCAACCAGCTGCGCGGCATTCTCTACCTGTTCGAGGACACCGTGCCGTTTCTCGCCCGCCAGGTGGCGCGTGCTGCGCACAACTACCTTGATGGCCTGCTGCCGCCGTTCTTCAAGGCCCTGGTGCAGCACACTGCACAATCCAACTATTCCTGGCACACCCCCGGCCACGGCGGCGGGGTGGCCTACCGCAAGAGCCCGGTTGGCCAGGCATTCCACCAGTTCTTCGGCGAAAATACCCTGCGCTCGGACTTGTCCGTGTCGGTGCCGGAGCTAGGCTCGCTGCTCGACCACACCGGCCCCTTGGCCGAGGCCGAGGCACGGGCCGCGCGCAACTTTGGCGCCGACCACACGTTCTTCGTCATCAATGGCACTTCCACCGCCAACAAGATTGTCTGGCACGCGATGGTCGGCCGCGATGACCTTGTGCTGGTGGACCGCAACTGCCACAAGTCGGTGGTCCACGCCATCATCATGACCGGCGCCATCCCCCTCTACCTGTGCCCCGAACGCAATGAGCTGGGCATCATTGGCCCGATACCGCTCAGCGAGTTCAGCCCCGAGTCGATCAAGGCCAAGGTGCTGGCCAATCCCCTGGCCAAGGGGCGTGAGCCGCGGATCAAGCTGGCGGTGGTGACCAACTCCACCTACGACGGGCTGTGTTACAACGCCGGGTTGATCAAGCTGGCACTGGGCGCCAGCGTCGAGGTGCTGCATTTCGACGAGGCCTGGTTCGCCTATGCGGCGTTCCACGCATTCTTCGAGGGCCGCTACGCCATGGGTACCGTGTGCAGCGAGGGCAGCCCGCTGGTGTTCAGTACCCATTCCACTCACAAGCTGCTGGCCGCCTTCAGCCAGGCCTCGATGATTCACGTGCAGGATGGTGCCCAGCGTCAGCTGGATCGCGACCGCTTCAATGAAGCGTTCATGATGCATATCTCCACCTCGCCGCAATACAGCATGCTCGCCTCGCTGGATGTGGCTTCGGCCATGATGGAGGGCCCGGCTGGCCATTCGCTGCTGCAGGAGATGTTCGACGAAGCCTTGAGTTTCCGCCGTGCGCTGGCCAATCTGCGCGAGCACATCGCCGCCGAAGACTGGTGGTTCAGCATCTGGCAGCCGCCAGCGGCGGAGGGTATCCAGCGCCTGTCGGCGCAGGACTGGCTGCTGCAACCCGGCGCCGAGTGGCATGGTTTTGGCGACGTGGCGGACGACTATGTCCTGCTCGACCCGCTGAAGGTGACCTTGGTGATGCCCGGGCTGAGCGCGGACGGCGTATTGGGCGAGCACGGTATTCCGGCGGCGGTGGTCAGCAAGTTTCTTTGGGAGCGCGGGCTGGTGGTGGAGAAGACCGGCCTGTACAGCTTCCTGGTGCTGTTCTCGATGGGAATCACCAAGGGCAAGTGGAGCACGTTGCTCACCGAGCTGCTGGAGTTCAAACGCCATTACGACGGCAACACAGCGCTGAGTCGCTGCCTGCCGAGCATCGTTGCGGTCGATGCCGCTCGTTACCAGGGGCTGGGCCTGCGCGACTTGTGCGACCAGCTGCATGACTGCTACCGCGCCAATGCCACGGCCAAGCAGCTCAAGCGGTTGTTCACGCGGTTGCCGGAGGTGGCCGTGAGCCCGGCGCGAGCTTATGACCAGATGGTGCGCGGGGAGGTAGAGGCAGTGCCGATAGAGGCCCTGCTGGGTCGTGTGGCAGCAGTGATGCTGGTGCCGTACCCACCGGGAATCGCGCTGATCATGCCGGGTGAGCGGTTCACCGAAGCAACCCGCTCGATCCTCGACTATCTGGCGTTTGCCCGGGCGTTCAACAGCGGTTTCCCGGGCTTCGTCGCTGATGTGCATGGCCTGCAGAATGAGAGCGGCCAATACACGGTCGACTGCATCAAGGAATGCGAATGATCTCGACGCCGGTCTGTGCCAGTTCGAAGCGGTTTTCACCCAAGTGGTTGACGCGATCGCCGATCGCCAGGCGGTAGGTGGTGATCGGGGCACCCAGTGCGCTGCCGTCCGCCTGGAGGGTGGACTCCTGGAACTCGTGCACGGGGTAGATACGGCCTTCGGCGTCACGGGCGTGGAACTGGCCGACCATTACTGCTGCCATTTGGGTGAAAACCTCTGAATTACGTAGGAAATGTCTGCAGGGATAGACCGTAAAAGGTACCTGGAAGTTTTCACAGCCTGGAAAAAAATCCGGGCCGCCGAGGAACGGTCATCTATAACTACAGACGTCCCTTTCTCCAGCAACGGATGGATAACGCCATGAGCCAGGTGTATTCGGTAGCGGTTGTCGTCGGCAGCTTGCGCAAGGACTCCTACAACCGCAAGGTTGCCCGCGCACTTTCGGAGCTGGCACCGTCCAGCCTTGCCCTTAAGATTGTCGAGATCGGCGACCTGCCGCTGTACAACGAGGACGTCGAGGCCGAGGGCGTGCCCGAGGCGTGGAAGCGGTTTCGCGATGAGATCCGCCGCAGCGATGCGGTGCTGTTCGTCACCCCGGAATACAACCGTTCGGTGCCAGGCTGTTTGAAGAATGCCATCGACGTGGGTTCTCGGCCGTATGGGCAAAGCGCGTGGAGCGGCAAGCCGACGGCGGTGGCCAGTGTGTCGCCCGGGGCCATTGGCGGGTTTGGTGCCAATCATGCGGTGCGCCAGTCGCTGGTGTTCCTCGACATGCCATGCATGCAGATGCCCGAGGCGTATATCGGCGGGGCGGCGAGCCTGTTCGATGAGGCGGGCAAGCTCAGTGACAAGACCCGGCCATTCCTGCAGGGCTTCATCGACAAGTTCGCTTCCTGGGTGAAGTTGAACCGCGCGGTCTGATCCATTGCTGTTGCCTGATGTATGACGCATTCGCGGATAAACCCGCTCCTACAGGGGAATGCATAAACCTGTGGAAGCGGGTTTACCCGCGAATGGCCAGGCACCGATCTGTCAGAAGGCCTGCGGCATCTCACCCTTGGCCAGGCGGCGGTTGATGTCGGCTACCACCTCCGGCAGTTGGTTGATGGTGTCGATCAGGTAGTGCGGCCGCGAGCCGGCAAACAATTGGTGAATGCGCTTGCGCTCGCTTTCCAGTTTTTCTGAGCTCAACGCCTGATAACCCTCCCAGGTCAGCCCCAGAGCGTTGCCCGAGCACACCAGGGCCACGGTCCACATCCCGGCGCGGCGGCCTTCGAGAATGCCCGGCACGGTGTCGTCGACCTTCACGCACGCCGCCACATCATCGATCCCCAGGGCAATCACGTTGGCCAGGGCCTGGGCCGGCCACGGGCGGCCATTCGGGGTTTCGTCGGTGGCCACCACGTGGTCGGCGACGTAGCCGTTCTGCGCCGCCAGTTCCACCACTTTGTCCATCACCACCTTCGGGTAGCCCGAGCACGAACCGATCTTCAGGCCGCCCTGGCGCAGGCCGGTGAGGGTGTCCAGGGCGCCGGGGATCAATGCCGAGTGCACGGCGATTTTCTCGATCTGCAGTGGCATGAAGCGGTTGTAGATGGCGGTAACGTCATCGTCGGTCGGGGTGCGGCCGAACACCTTGCGGTAGCGCTCGGCGATTGCTGGCACATCGCACAGGGTGCGGATGTGGTCCCACTTGCCCATCCCCATCGGGCCCCGGGCTTCCTCGATGGAGACCTGCACATCGAACTCGGCGAAGGCTTCGACGAAGATCTGGGTCGGGGCGAAGGAGCCGAAGTCGACCACGGTGCCAGCCCAGTCGAGGATGGCGGCTTGCAGCTGGGTAGGATTGCTGTAGTTCATGTGAGCGGGTTCCTGAAATTGGGTGGGCAAAGGGTTAGATGTCCAGCACTTCCATTTCCCGCAGCACTTCGGCCACGGCATTGACGGCAGCCTGCATGCCGTCGGCACCGACCACGCCGATGCAGCCGACGCGGAACGTTTCGACCTGGGTCAGTTTGCCCGGGTAAAGGATGAAGCCCTTGGCCTTGACCCGCTCGTAGAAGTCCTTGAACTGGTAGCGGGCATCGTTCGGCGCATGGAAAGTGACGATGATCGGCGCCTGGATGTCGGCCGGCAGGAAGCTGCGCAGGCCGATGGCGGCCATGCCGGCGAGCAGGGTCTTGCAGTTGTCGGCGTAGCGCTGGTGGCGGGCGGGCAGGCCGCCTTCCTCGCCGTACTGTTGCAGCGCTTCGTGCAGGGCGGCGACCACGTGGGTCGGCGGGGTGAAGCGCCACTGGCCGGTCTTGGCCATGTAGGCGTGCTGGTCGTGCAGGTCCATGGCCAGCGAGTGGGCGTTGCCTTCGGCGGCGGCCAGGGCGCGTTTCTCGGCAAACACGAAGCCCATGCCGGGCACGCCTTCGAGGCATTTGCCGGACGCAGCGATCAGCGCTTCGAAAGGAATCTCGCGGGCATCGATGGGCAGTGCGCCGAACGAACTCATGGCATCGATGATCAGGCGCTTGCCGTGGCCTTTGACCACCTGGGCGATTTCCGCCAGGGGGTTGAGGATGCCGGTGCTGGTTTCACAGTGGATCAGCGCCACGTGGGTGACGGCCGGGTCGGCGGCCAGCAGGCGGTCGACATCGGCGGCGGTGGTCGGTTGGTCTTCGGCGGTCTCGAAGGTGCTGTAGGTGCGGCCCAGCACTTTGCAGATCTTCGCCAGGCGCTGACCATAAGCGCCATTGATCAATACCAGGACCTTGCCGTCACGCGGCACGAGGGTGCCAATGGCTGCCTCCACGGCGAAGGTGCCGCTGCCTTGCAGGGGCACGCAGTGGTGGCTGGCGCTGCCGTCGATGATCGCCAGCAGTTGTTCGCAGACACTGGCGGTCAGCTGGTTGAAGTCGCGGTCCCACGAGCCCCAGTCCACCAGCATGGCTTGGCGGGTGCGGATTGAAGTGGTCAGTGGGCCAGGGGTCAGCAAGATCGGGGCATTGCTCATTCCGTTATTCCTCACAAGCAGTGGGCTGAAACTACCGGGCCTAGGTTGCAATTGGCGCTGCCATCAATCAAATTGTTTGTTGTTATCCGAGCTATAAGTCAGGCCGATACTCATGAACCTATTTCAACTGCGCGCCTTCGATGCCGTTGCCCGTGAAGGCAGCTTCACCCGTGCCGCCGCGCGGCTGTTCATCAGCCAGCCGGCAGTGACCGGGCACGTCAAGGCACTGGAGGAGCATTACCAGATCACGTTGCTGCGGCGCACCGCACGGCGGGTGGAGCTGACCGAAGAGGGCACCCGCCTGGCGGCGATCACGCGGGCCATGTTCAGCCTGGCCGAAGAGGCGCAGACCATGCTCGAGGCCAATCGGCAGTTGCTGACCGGGCGCCTGGAGGTGGCGGCCGATGGCCCGCACCGGGTCATGCCGATGCTGGCGCTGCTGCGCGAGCGCTACCCGGGCATCACCGTCAACCTGCGCCTGGGCAATGCCCAGGAAACCCTGGCGGCGTTGCTCAGCGAGCACGCCGACGTCGCCGTGCTGACCGAGATCGCGCCGCGCAAAGGGCTGCACCTGCAGAGCCTCTGCGAGTCGCGCCTGTGCGCGCTGCTGCCAGCGGGCCACGCCTGTGCGCGCTGCTGCCAGCGGGCCACGCCTGGGCGCAGGCTGGGCAAGACCTGCCGTTGGCCGAGTTGCACCAGCAGATCATGGTGCTGCGCGAGCCCAGCTCCACCACCCGGCGCACCTTCGACAAGGCCTGCAGCATGGCCGGCGTGCAGCCGCGGGTGTTGCTGGAGCTGGACAGCCGCGAAGCGGTGACCGAGGCGGTGGCGTCCGAGCTGGGCATTGGCGTGGTGTCGTCGACCGAGGTGGCCAACGACCCACGAGTGGTGGCGCGGCCCCTGGCTGGCCAGGGCCTGCGCAACCAGCATATGGTTGGCTGCCTGGAACGGCGCCGCGAGCTGCGCTTGATCCAGGCATTCCTCGGCCTGGCGTCGAGCCTTTGAGCCAGCCTAAGATGCCTGCATCAGCGAATGGATCGGCAATGAGCGAGAAAGACACCATCTCCATGCAACTGGTGCGCGAAGCCCTGTTGCAGACCTGCCCGGCGGGCGAGCCGGATGCCGCACTGCTGGCCCTTGCCGGGATCGATGCCGGGCAATTGCAGGCGCCTGCCGCGCGGGTCAGCGCCGGGGCCTATGCACGGCTGTGGCGGCTGTTGGCGCGTCGCTGCAACGACGAGTTCTTCGCCATGGACCCGCGCGGCCTGCGCAGCGGCAGCCTGGCCTTCATGTGCCGGGCGAGCATGGCCCAGCCGACCCTGGGGGCAGGGCTGGACACGGCCCTGGAGTTCCTGTCGCTGATGCTTGAAGACCTGCAACCGAGCCTGGTGCGCCAGTACGAGCTGGCCGAAATCGTCATCAACGAACCTCGCGACCAACCGCGTCGCGCCTTCACCTATTTCACCTTCTGGATGATCGTCCATGGCCTGGCCTGCTGGCTGGCAGGGCGGCGCATCCCGATCCTGGCCATCGAGCTGCGCTGCGCCGAACCCTTGTTTTGCGACGACTACCGGGTGATGTTTTCGCAAAACCTGCAGTTCGAGCGCCCGCGTACACGCATGATCATCAGTGCTGATAGCCTCGACCTGCCACTGCGGCGCACACCGGAGGAACTGCAGCGCTTTCTGGCCGAGGCACCTGGTAACATCCTGGTCAAATACCGTGATGCCGCCAGCCTGGGGCGGCGCATCCGCCACGACTTGCTCCATCAGGACCCCAATCACTGGCCTGATGGCGATGCGTTGGCGCGGCAATTATGCCTGTCGCCTTCCACCCTGCGTCGGCGCCTGGCAGAAGAGGGGCAGACCTATCAAGGGCTCAAGGACAGCGTGCGGCGGGAGCTGGCAATCGCCTGGCTGAGCCAGGCAGAGCCTGGCATGGGCGAAATTGCGGCGCGGCTGGGCTTTGCCGACAGCAGCTCCTTCTACAAGGCGTTTCGCAAATGGTTCGGTTGCAACCCTGGGCATTATCGCGCGCTGGCTCATGCACGCGAACAGGGGTAGGTCAGTTCCTTCTGAATCGGGCAGGCAGGCAATGAAACAGTGTGCGCTTCCATTGCATAGGAGACGCCCGTGCTCAATCGTAAATTTCCCGACGTTCAAGACCCGCATGAAGTCGCGGCCGACCCGCCTGTCAGCGAATCTGCACTCAGCCAGAAGATAACCGATACCTTCATCCATCAGCGGACGCCGCAATGGATCAAGGCGGCCTCTGTGGCAGATATCCGCACGTTGCGAAAGCTGTACCTCCAGCACAAGACCACCCAGCAACAGGTGAGTGCCGCGACGGCGGCCGCCGTGACCCCCCATGCGTTTGCAGACACTGCGTTTTCTGAAGCCTTTGCCAATCTTCTGCCAGACGATCAGCCGTTGAAGCAGTTGTTGTGGCAGGACAAGGTGTACAAGCTGGAAGGCTTCTCGGTGCCTCGTCTGGAGCCCGAAGACAAAACACAGCCTGCGCTGGCGCGTCTGATGCAGAACTTTGCCGAAAATGCCACGCCGCTGGATGGCAGTGGCCTGGTCGCTGTGGGTAGCAACACGGTATTGTCGGGCGACGTGGGGACCTTTATCGCAACCTGCCGCCGGCTGGATGTGGGGGCCCGCTATCAGACCGAGCAGGACAGCATCTTTGAAAAAAACGCTGCTCTGCTCATGGAAGACAAGCTGGCGGGCTTCAAGCTGGCTGTGCAGATCGCGTTCCTCAAAGGTGCCATCAAGGCTGACGTCAGGGATGCCTTGCTTGCGAGTGTCAGCGACTCTGCACAAGCCAATGGCGAGACCACAACTGCCGCCACAGCCGTGCCCGCTCGGCCAGGCGATGCGCCAGTGCTCACGGCCTATCCTGGGCTGATGTCGATGTTGGGCGTCCGCGTGCATGAAGCATTGTTTGCCCAGCTCCGCGGCGTCGATGACCAGGATGACGGCATTGTCGTCTACTTGCCCGGCCAGCCAGAACCGCTGCGCTGGTTCGCCTCAAAGCTGGACTGGGTCAAGGAAATGGCCGGTTCACTCAAGCACGATGACCAGCTCGCAGCCTTCATTCAGTTGATCGCCCTGGAGGACCGTGCGGCCTTCTTCGCTACATTGCAATTGCGGCTCAAGGATGACGAACCAGACCTGGAAGTGGAGGGTGATACGCACCACGAGCCAGTTTTCAAACGTTGGGTCGACGAGCAGATCGAGCGCGTCAAGGCGGATGCCAGGTTACTTCTGGTGCCCACCGCCGATGCCGATGCCAAGGCCAGCCGTGAACGTCTGGAAGCCTGGGCTTCGCTGGGATGGGGCTTGGCCAGCTTGGCCGGGTTCTTCATACCGGTGGTTGGGGCGCTGTTGCTCGCCCACCTGGTCACGCATGTGTGCAAAGACGTGTTCGAGGGTGTCGAGGACTGGGCGCAGGGGCACGATCACGAAGCGTTGCAGCATGTCCTGAACGTTGCCGAGACAGTGGCGGCGGCTGCAGTCACCACTGCAGTAGCGGCAGGAGCAGGCGCTGCTGCCAGCGCATTCGTGCGCAGTGCTTTTGTCGATGGCCTTGAGCCTGTTGGTGTCGGGCCTGACACCCAGCGTTTGTGGAGCGATGACTTGACGCCCTATCAGACCTCGGGGGAGGGGGCCACGCTGGAGGATGATGGCCTCTACCACAGCGGGGCACGGCGCCTGTTGCGTATTGACGAGCACTATTACGAGGTTCATCAGGCTGAGGAGCAGGGGCCCTGGCGCCTCCAGCATCCGTTGCGCCCGACCGCCTATGGCCCCGTGGTCGAAGGTAATGGTGAGCGATTCTGGCGAGTGCGTGGCGAGCTCCCGCAAGCCTGGAACGATGAAGCAAAGTTGCTCGATCGGCTCTGGCCCCAGGAGCGTCCGCTCGATCCTCAGCAAGCGCGGCGAGTGCTGCAAGCGGCCTGCAGTGATGTCGATGAATTGCGTGGCATTGCCGTGGAAAACCGTGCCCTGCCAGCCAACTTGCGTGATACGTTGCGCCGTTTCGAGGCTGACGAGCGTATCGAGCGCTTCTTCGGCAAGCTTCCCGCTGGGGCGCCTTTCGAAGATCAGGTACTGCTTGAGTGGTGCAAACAGCGCCCGGAGTTCGCGGGGATGGACGGCGAGCCTTTGCATGTTGCGCTTGAAGAAAACGCAAGCCACCTGCGTTCGGCGCTGTTTAGGCATCTGACCGAGACCCAGCCATCCACCGATCAGGCTGCGCAGGTGATCCGGCGTGAGTTTGCCGGTTTGCCCCATGACTATGTCAGCGATTTGGTGAATACACTGAGCGCCTCCGAACGGGAGGTGATCGAGATACGGCGGCGGCTGCCATTGAGCGTGTCGCAAAGAGCCCGCTCATTGTTGCAGTTGGCCAGGCTAAACCGAGCCCAGCAAGGCCTGATGTTGCGCAATGCCTACGTCGACGGGGCGGGTGAGCTGGCATTCAACCTGTTTGCGCGGGTCGATCATTGGCCGTTGAATACGCGCCTGGAACTGCGCAAGGGCTCTTCGTCGGGGCGATTGCTGGCGGTGCTCAACCCGCAATCGCCTGAAGCGACTCAGCACATCCTGGTGCATCTCGACGGTCAGTTTCGCCTTTATGACCACCGTGGCCTGGAGCTTGAGGCGCAACCGGCAGAGCCTGACGATTTCTTCCAGGCCATCCATCACCTGCTGACACCCTCGCAGCGTGATCGTCTTGAGCTTGACCAGGCGCATCCTGTCGATGCCTTGCGGCAACGGGTATTGAGCAAACTGCCAGGCGAGCGTCAGCGGCTCGTGGCCCTGCTGGGGCAGGTTGAGCGCAAAGGCTGGTTCAATCCTGGCCAACGTCTGCCCGATGGCCGTGTCGGCTATCCGCTCGGGGGTGGCACTTCGAACCAGAGCGGGGCATATCGGCAACTGAGGCGTCGACTGGCGGCGCTTTACCACGGCGACTCGCCTGAACGGATCCAGGATCACATGGAGAGAGTGCTGGATACCGAGGACCCTTTCGAGCAACTGGTCTACGAAGAGCAGAACTTGCAAATGCTCGAGAGCCGCCTGAGCCAGTGGGTTTCTGCTGCACCAGAGCCTGAGCTGGCTGCGCGCCGCCAAGTGTCAGAGCGGCTGCGAGCGGCTTGGCGCAGGCAACTGGATATCGACATGGAGCATCAGGCTTTCCATGGGCGCATCCTGGATCTGAGTGGTTGCCCGGTCAGTACATTGCCTGAACTGACCCGGGAGCTTGACTTCCATTTCGTGACTTCAATGGTGATGGTCAACACACCGCTGCAGGTGGTGCCGGAATCGTTCTTCAGCTGCTTTGCCGAGCTGCAACGGCTGAATCTTTCGAGGAACGGTCTTCAGGCGTTACCTGCAGGCATCCGGCAGCTGGGTCAGCTAAGGCGCCTGCAACTGTCCTACAACCGCATCCGGTGGAATGATGCAGCGACCAGTATTCTTGGGGAGCTTCACAACCTCGTCTCGCTGGACCTGAGCTTCAACCCACTGCGCACAATGGCGCTGCGCTTTGCCCGGGTGCCTGCGTTGCGGCGGCTGCAGTTGATGCATTGTGGACTGCTAGAGTGGCCTGAAGGGTTGCAGCAGTGCAGCCAGCTTCGCATCGTCAACCTGAATTCCAATGTGCTGAGCGACATTCCCGATGCGATCATGCAGATGCCGTATGAATTTCGCGCGTCCATCCAGCTGGAACGCAATGCCATTCAGCGTAGGCGCCTGGAGCTTCTTTACGCGCGCCCGGCACATCCGATGCATGACCCGTACGTGGCGGAAGGCTTGGTACCCTCTGCCAGGGCACTGTGGGTGACGGGGGAGCAGGCTGAAGCGCGCGGAGCTCGTTGGGACCGTTTGTTTCCAGGCCACGCAGACGCTGAGCAACAAGACAGCGTTCTGCGCATTCTGAGCGATCTGCGGGAAAGTGCCGACTTCCGCAACATGGCTTACCGAGAGGTGCTGACCCGCCAGGTATGGAGCGTTCTCGATGCCATGGATGCTGATGCGCAGCTGGCGCAGGAGCTGCATTCGATTGCCGACGATCCTGTCACCTGCGCAGACAGTGTTGCCGAGCGTTTCGCCGACTTACAACTACGGGTGCTGGTGGCGAACGCTGAACGTGCGGCGCCAGGTCAGCGTGATGAGCTGCTGAAGCTTGGTTCAGGCATGTTTCGCCTGCAGACGCTCGAGGCCTTCATTCACGAGGATATCGAGCAACGCCTGCAAGCAACGCCCGACCTGGATCAGATCGAAGCCAGGCTGTACTACATCGTCAACCTCGCAGCGGAGCTGCAACTCCCTGGCCAGCCGGCGTCGATGAGGTTTTCGAATATCAGTGGCGGTAACGCGTACCAGCTCGCCAAAGCGCTCGCCTATGTAAACGCCGCCGAAACCGTCGAAGCCAAGGCACGTTTCCTCAGTGAGCAGGCATTCTGGACCACCTGGCTGCAGTCACACTATCCCGACGAGTTCGCGGCCGTAACCGATGAACTCGACACGCTTGGGGTCGAACTGGATGAGGCTCGGGAAACGCTCAGTGACGGGGAGTACAAGGACAGATGGGACGCGTTGGCAGCTGACCGGGCTGCCCGTCTGTCGCGCCTGAAGATACTGCTGACCACACAAGTGCTGGGAACCGGCCAAACCAGTCATCCAGATTGACGACTTAGGCCATTGCCGCCGTGCTTTAGCGGCGCGAACATCGTCGGACCGATGGTTCAACTCCAAAAACAAGAAACCAGGAATCCGACGATGCGCGATTACGCCGAGGCCGTTCGTGCGTTCGACCATGCCCAGGCCGCCGCTGCGGCGCTGCATGGCGAGCTCACCGCCCTCAATGCCTGTGTCGAATGCTGTGACCGCCATGCCGGAGCCGGCAAGTTGGCGTTGGTCTGCGAAGACCGTGACGGCAACAGTGCCCACTACAGTTTCGACCAGCTTAAAACTCAGGCCGCCCGCTTCGCCAATGTACTCAGGGCGCAGGGTGTGCAACCGGGTGACCGGGTGGCCGGCCTGATGCCACGCACCGCCGAATTGCTGGTGACGATTCTCGCCACCTGGCGCCTGGGGGCGGTGTACCAGCCGCTGTTCACCGCCTTCGGTCCCAAGGCCATCGAGCATCGCCTGGAGCAGTCCGGCGCCCGCGTGGTCGTCACCGACGCGCCGAACCGCGCCAAGCTCGACGACGTGCACGGCTGCCCGACGATCATCACGGTCAAGGCGCGCGAGGGCGAACTGGATTTCCAGCAGTGCCTGGATGCGGCGGCTGATGGGTGTGAGCCCGTGATGCGCTGCGGCGACGACCCTTTCCTGCTGATGTTCACCTCCGGTACCACAGGCCCCGCCAAGCCGCTGGAAGTGCCGCTGCGCGCCATCGTTGCGTTCCAGGGTTACATGCGCGACGCCATCGACCTGCGTCCCGATGATCACTTCTGGAACCTGGCCGATCCGGGTTGGGCCTATGGCCTGTACTACGCGGTCACCGGGCCGCTGGCGTTGGGCCACGCTACCACCTTCTACGATGGCCCGTTCAGCGTCGACAGCTGCGCGCGGGTGATCGACAAGCTGGGAATCACCAACCTCGCGGGTTCACCTACGGCGTACCGTTTGCTGATCGCCGCTGGCAAAGGCTTCTCGGCACCGATCAAAGGCCGTCTGCGGGTCGTCAGCAGCGCCGGCGAACCACTCAATCCCGAAGTGATCCGCTGGTTCGCCGACGAACTGGGCGTGACCATCCACGACCATTACGGCCAGACCGAACTGGGCATGGTGCTGTGCAACCATCATGGCCTGCGACACCCGGTGCACCCGGGTTCGGCCGGCTTCGCCATCCCCGGTCATCGCATCGTCGTACTGGGTGAGCAGGGCAACGAATTGCCGGCTGGCCAGCCGGGCATCCTGGCGGTGGACCGCGAGCAGTCACCGCTGTGCTGGTTTGGCGGCTACCTTGGCGCGCCGACCAAGGCCTTCGTCGGCAAGTACTACCTCAGTGGCGACACCGTCGAACTGAACCAGGACGGCAGTATCAGCTTCGTTGGCCGCAGCGATGACGTGATCACCACGTCAGGTTACCGCGTGGGGCCATTCGATGTGGAAAGCGCGTTGATCGAGCACCCAGCGGTGATCGAAGCGGCAGTTGTCGGCAAGCCGGACCCCGAGCGCACCGAGCTGATCAAGGCCTTCGTCGTACTGGCCGACGGATACCAGGGCAGCGCCGAACTGGAGGAAGCCCTGCGTCAGCACGTACGCCAGCGCCTCTACGCGCATGCCTACCCCCGAGAAATCGAATTTGTCAGCGAGCTGCCCAAGACCCCGAGCGGCAAGCTGCAACGCTTCATCCTGCGTAATCAGGAAGTCGCCAAACAACAAGCGCAACAGGCCACCCCTGTCAGCGCCTGAAAAGGAAGCAGATCATGCAGATAGCCAACAAACACTTCATCGTCAGCGGCGCTGCCTCCGGGCTGGGAGCTGCCACCGCGCAGATGCTGATCGAGGCCGGCGCCAAGGTCATGCTGGTCGATCTCAATGCCCAGGCGGTCGAGGCCAAGGCCCGCGAACTGGGTGACAACGCCCGCTTCGCGGTGGCCGACATCAGCGACGAGCAGGCCGCCCAGGCGGCGGTCGATGCGGCTGTTACGGCCTTCGGCAGCCTTCACGGGCTGGTCAACTGCGCCGGCATCGTCGGCGCCGAGAAAGTGTTGGGCAAGCAAGGTCCGCACGGGCTGGCCAGCTTCGCCAAGGTTATAAACGTGAATCTGGTCGGCAGCTTCAACCTGTTGCGCCTGGCAGCGGCAGCCATGGCTGAAGGGCCGGCCGATGAGGGCGGGGAGCGTGGGGTCATCATCAATACCGCGTCCATCGCCGCCTATGACGGCCAGATTGGCCAGGCCGCCTACGCGGCATCCAAGGGCGCGATTGCCAGCCTGACCTTGCCAGCCGCGCGCGAACTGGCGCGGTTCGGTATTCGCGTGATGACCATTGCCCCAGGCATTTTCGAAACGCCGATGATGGCCGGCATGACCGAGGAAGTGCGTGCATCGCTGTCGGCTGGCGTACCGTTCCCGCCGCGCCTGGGCCGCCCGCAGGAATACGCCGCTCTGGCCCGCCACATTATCGAGAACAGCATGCTCAACGGCGAGGTGATCCGCCTCGACGGCGCACTGCGCATGGCTGCCAAGTAAGGAGACCGATCATGACCTTCGCCAATGACCCGATCGTTATCGTAAGCGCTGTGCGCACGCCCATGGGCGGCCTGCAGGGCGACCTCAAGAGCCTGACCGCGCCACAACTGGGCAGCGCCGCGATCCGTGGTGCCGTCGAGCGTGCCGGGATCGATGCCGCCAGTGTCGAGCAGGTGCTGTTCGGCTGCGTGTTGCCCGCAGGCCTCGGCCAGGCCCCGGCCCGCCAGGCGGCACTGGGTGCCGGGCTGGACAAGCACATCACCTGCACCACCGTGAACAAGATGTGCGGCTCGGGCATGCAGGCGGCGATCATGGCCCATGACCTGCTGCTGGCAGGTACTGCCGACGTGGTAGTGGCCGGCGGCATGGAAAGCATGACCAACGCGCCTTACCTGCTGGACAAGGCCCGTGGCGGCTACCGCATGGGCCACGGCAAGATCATCGACCATATGTTCATGGATGGCCTGGAGGACGCTTACGACAAGGGGCGTCTGATGGGTACCTTCGCCGAAGATTGTGCCCAGGCCAACGCCTTCAGTCGCGAAGCGCAGGACCAGTTCGCCATCGCCTCGTTGACCCGCGCCCAGGACGCGATCAAGCGCGGCCGTTTCGCCGCCGAGATCGTGCCGGTGGAGGTCACCGAGGGCAAGGAGAAGCGCGTCATCAAGGACGATGAGCAGCCGCCCAAGGCGCGTCTGGACAAGATCCCGCAGCTCAAGCCGGCCTTCCGCGAAGGCGGCACGGTGACAGCCGCCAACTCCAGTTCCATCTCCGACGGTGCCGCAGCCCTGGTGTTGATGCGCCGCTCCGAAGCTGAAAAGCGGGGCCTCAAGCCGCTGGCGGTGATCCACGGCCATGCTGCCTTCGCCGATGCTCCCGCGCTGTTCCCGACGGCGCCGATCGGTGCCATCGACAAGCTGATGAAGCGTACGGGCTGGAACCTTGCTGATGTCGACCTGTTCGAGATCAACGAAGCATTTGCCGTGGTTACCCTGGCGGCCATGAAGCACCTCGACCTGGCGCACGACAAGGTCAACATCCACGGCGGCGCCTGCGCCCTGGGCCACCCGATCGGTGCTTCGGGCGCGCGCATCCTGGTGACCCTGCTGTCGGCCTTGCGCCAGAACAACCTGCGCCGTGGCGTGGCGGCCATCTGCATCGGCGGTGGTGAGGCCACGGCCATGGCCATTGAATGCCTGTACTGAGGTGAACCATGCTGGTAACTGACGAGCAACAACAGATCGCCGATGCGGTGCGCGCCTTTGCCCAGGAGCGCCTCAAGCCGTTCGCCGAGCAATGGGACAAGGAACACCGGTTCCCGAAAGAGGCCATCGAGGAAATGGCCGGGCTCGGTCTGTTCGGCATGCTGGTGCCGGAGCAGTGGGGCGGCAGTGACACCGGTTACGTGGCGTATGCCATGGCGCTGGAAGAGATCGCTGCGGGTGATGGCGCCTGCTCGACCATCATGAGCGTGCACAACTCGGTAGGTTGCGTGCCGATCCTGCGCTTTGGCAACGAACAGCAGAAGGAGCAGTTCCTCAGGCCCCTGGCCATGGGTTCGATGCTCGGCGCATTCGCCCTGACCGAACCGCAAGCCGGTTCCGACGCCAGCAGCCTGAAGGCCCGGGCAAGGCTTGAGGGGGAGCACTATGTGCTCAATGGCAGCAAGCAGTTCATTACCTCTGGGCAGAATGCCGGTGTCGTGATTGTCTTCGCCGTGACTGACCCGGATGCCGGCAAGCGCGGCATCAGTGCCTTCATCGTGCCTACCGATTCGCCGGGCTACCAGGTGGCGAGGGTCGAAGACAAGCTCGGCCAGCACGCCTCCGACACCTGCCAGATCGTCTTCGACAATGTGCGCGTGCCGGTGGCCAACCGCCTGGGCGCGGAAGGCGAGGGCTACAAGATCGCGCTGGCCAACCTCGAAGGTGGCCGGATCGGTATCGCTTCGCAGGCAGTGGGCATGGCCCGTGCGGCCTTCGAAGTGGCACGCGACTACGCCCATGAGCGTCAGAGCTTCGGCAAACCGCTGATCGAACACCAGGCGGTGGCCTTTCGCCTGGCCGACATGGCGACCAGGATTGCCGTGGCCCGGCAGATGGTGCTGCATGCCGCCGCACTGCGCGATGCCGGGCGCCTGGCGCTGGTGGAAGCGTCGATGGCCAAGCTTTTTGCCTCGGAAATGGCCGAAAAGGTCTGTTCGGATGCCTTGCAGACCCTGGGCGGATATGGCTATCTGAGTGACTTCCCGCTGGAGCGGATCTACCGCGACGTTCGGGTCTGCCAGATCTACGAAGGCACCAGCGACATTCAGCGCATGGTCATTGCGCGCAATCTTTGAAGGAGCAGACTGCATGGCATTCGAAACCATCCTGTTGGACATCCACGGCAAGGTCGGCCTGATCACCCTCAACCGCCCGCAGGCGCTGAACGCACTCAACGCGCAGATCGTCAGCGAGATCAACCAGGCCTTGGACCAGCTCGAGCGCGACCCGAACATCGGCTGCGTGGTGCTGACAGGTTCCGCCAAGGCCTTTGCCGCTGGCGCCGACATCAAGGAAATGGCCGAGCTGCAGTATCCGCAGATCTACGTCGAGGACCTGTTCAGCGATTCGGACCGCATCGCCAACCGTCGCAAGCCGATCATTGCTGCCGTGTCCGGTTTTGCCCTGGGCGGTGGTTGTGAGCTGGCGATGATGTGTGACTTCATCCTGGCAGCCGACAACGCCAAGTTCGGCCAGCCGGAAATCAACCTCGGCGTACTGCCAGGCATGGGTGGCACCCAGCGCCTGACGCGGGCCGTGGGCAAGGCCAAGGCCATGGAACTGTGCCTGACCGGCCGCCTGATGGGGGCTGAGGAAGCCGAGCGTGCCGGCTTGGTGGCGCGTATCGTGCCGCAGGCAGAGCTGGTGGAAGAGGCATTGAAGGTGGCAGCGACCATCGCCAGCAAGTCGGTGCCGGTCAGCATGATGGTCAAGGAAAGCGTCAACCGAGCGTTCGAGGTCACCCTCAGTGAAGGCGTGCGCTTCGAACGTCGAGTATTCCATGCTGCGTTTGCCACCGAGGACCAGAAGGAAGGGATGGCGGCTTTCATCGCCAAACGCGAGGCACAGTTCAAAGACCGTTGACAGGGGCAGGGCACCGTCCTGCTGCAAGGTTGAGCTTAATGTCGCCACGGCATCCCTCGGGATACCGTGGCGCGTTCGCATTTATGGCGGGCAAGGGTGCCAGCGGGCGGATTCCAAGCCATTTCGGGCAATTTCTCCCCTGATTGCTGTTGCTCATGACGGCTTGGCGCCTTAGACTGCCGCCCCCTGTAAAAGAGTGCCGGTTGGCGCTTGAAGAATTCCGCTGCCGATGCGAAGGCGTCGGCGGCACCCGAATCGCCCAAATGCACATTTTTTCATAGAGAATTCGATGACCAAGGAACAGTTGCTGGCCATGTCGGCCGATGACTACATGAACGCTGACCAGCTGGCTTTCTTTGCTGGCCTGCTGCAGGCGATGAAAGTCGAAACCCATGAGCGCATCGAGCTGAGCCGTGCCACCATCGAAGGCCTGGACACCCCGTCAGACCCTGCCGACGTGGCATCGGTCGAGGAAGAGCGCAGCTGGCTGGTGAATGCCATCGACCGCGATCAGCGCTTGCTGCCGCAGCTGGAAATGGCGCTGGACCGCATCGCCGAGGAAAGCTTTGGCTGGTGTGATGATAGCGGTGAGCCGATTGGCCTGAAGCGCCTGCTCATCAGTCCGACCACCAAGTATTGCATCGAAGCCCAGGAGCGCCACGAGCAGCTCGACCGCCACCAGCGTCAGGTCTGACCGGCCGGCTTGCGCCAGCCCCATGGAGTAATCCCTGGGGCTTTTTGCGTTTTTGCGTCGAAGGCGCTGGCAGGTTTTGTTGCTCGGAACGTAACACTGCTGTACCGGGATGTGCTGTTTCAGGGCAGTCGGCGGGCGTATCATGACCTCATCGTTAGGGTGCTATCAAAGTGCCGGAGGGAATGATGAACAGCCGAGTCGATGTCGCCGTGATGATCGGTTCAGGTGTGCCAGCAGGCTTGCAGGCACTGGGCAAGCGGGTGTGCTGGGTGGTCCTGGTCAATGGCGAGCGCCGTGGTACGGCGTTCGCCACCCGTCGCGAGGCCATGGAATGCCAAGCCGCCTGGTTGCAGATCCTGCAGGATGGCCACGCCGCCTGAGGTCATTCAGGCTTCCAGGCTGCGGGCCAGTGCGCAGGCATCGCGGTGCAGTCGGCGAAAACCCTTGACCCTGCCAGTGGCACTTTCGGTGACGTGGAAGAATTCGATACCGGCGGGTATGACGACGTAGCGTGGCCTGTTGCTGACGTATGCGTGGTAAGAAATGCTCTTTACCTCTCGACGGATTTCGGTGTTTTCGTGCATATTCATTCCCCGGTAATGCGTTGATTGGATAACTGAGCCCGTTGTGCCAAGGGGCTTGCAGTTATCTATTGCACCTTTTCTGGCGGGTTTGTTGTCAGACATTACGCTTCCCTGACAGGGAATATGCCGAAAGCCTGTTTTGAGGCCACGTCTGGCAAGCCAGAGTAAAGTTTCCTGCGAGCTACATCGCCAGCAGGCACAGACGTTTCGCGCATCACTTTATTATTCTTTTCGCCTATCGAATTGAAATGGCCGCGCCTCACCGACTCCGAGTGAGGGCGGATGTCACCGGTTTGAGGATTACTTCATTGGCAGTCAGTACACTGGATACCCACGCCTTGTTTGCCCTGGGCGATTTGCGCGGCAAATTGGCCAAGCTGTTTCAGGGCCGTTTCATCTATGTCACCGAACAGAACCCCGAAGGCCTTTACATGGCCGAGATCGATACCGAGAGCGCCTTGGTAGTCGATGACAAGCAACGCCTGGAACTGAAGGTCGGCGATCACTTCCGTGCCGCAGTGTTGCCTAGCCGCGAAGGCGGCAAACTGGAAATGCGCTTTCGCGACATCAAGCTGAATGTCTACGGTGTAGGCGACTACGCATTTGTTTCGGTGCCGGAAGGTGAGGGCATCGTATTCCGCGAGGGCCACGGCGTGATGCTGGTGTTCGCCGCGCAACAACAGGTTCAGGAAGGCCTGGGCAAGCTGCTCAAGGCAGTGACCGGCAAGGTCGCGAAGTGGCGCAAAGGCGAGCTGACCACCTTCAAGGCCAGTGAATGAACGAAGGTGACGAAGCGCCAGGAACCCGTGCCGGGTTTCATCGGCAATACCAGGCCCAAGCCATGGCCGAGGCCCGGCGCCTGCTTGCGCAACGAGAGGCGATGGGCTTGGGCTGGCTGACCTGGGTGGCGGCCCAGCTGTATCAGCTGAGCCCTCCGCCGTATGCCGCCATGGTACGTCGCGAGTTGCAGCGCCTGACCCAAGGCTGAGCACAGCCGCTTCAGTTGCCGCGATCCCGGCCGCTGCTGACTTCTTCCGGTACGGCTTCGTTCGCCATGCGTTTGCGGAACAGCGCCGCCCTGGCCAGCAACAGGGTAGTGACCGGCACGGTGATCGACAGCAGGATCGGAATCAGCCAGGCGTGCAGCACCGGGCTGTCCTTTAGCCAGGAAAAGTAGATGATCGATGCCAGGGCCACGCACCAGGCGCCGATGGTCGATGCCAGGGCCGGTGGGTGCATGCGCTGGAAGTAGTCTTTCAGGCGCAGCAGGCCAATGGCGCCGATCAGCGCGAAGAGGCTACCGATCAGCAGCAGGACTGCAGTCACCAGCTCCAGCCAGAACGGCAGTTCAAGGGTTTCGGTCATTCGATCACCTCACCGCGCAACAGGAACTTGGCCAAGGCGAACGACCCGACAAAGCCGAACAGGGCAATCAGCAGTGCACCTTCGAAATAGGTGTCGCTGGCATAGCGGATCCCCAGTACCAGCATCGTCAGCATGCCCAGGATGTACAGGTAGTCCAGTGCCAGCACCCGGTCCTGTGCGGAGGGGCCGCGGAACAGCCGGATCAACGCCAGGCCCATGGCCAGGGCAAAGATGAACAGGCTGGCGAGGACTGCGTTGGCGAGCAGGCCTGTCATTCGAAAATCTCCATCAGCGGGCGTTCGTAGGTGAGCTTGAAGTGCTCGATGAAGGCGGCTTCGTCGTCGAGGTCGAACACATGCAGCAGCAGTACGCTGCGGTCCAGGGCCAGCTCCGACCATACGGTGCCGGGTACCACCGTGGTGATCATCGACAGTGCCGCGAGGCCGTGGGCGTCGCGCAGGTCCAGTGGGATGTGCACGAATGCCGAGCGAGGTGGGCGTTGCCCGGCGCGTAGCACGCCAATGGCCACCAGCAAGTTGGATTGGATGACATCGATGCCGACCCGGCCAATCAGCCTTGCCACCACCCAGGGTTTGCGCACATGCGCGTGCTGCGGGCGCAACGGTGCCATCAGCAGCGGGGCCAGCACGCCAAGCGCTGCGCCCAGCAACAGGTTGCCGGGGCTGACCGACAGGTTCAACAGCAGCCACAGCACGAACAAGGCCATGGACAGCAGAGGTGCGGGGAACAGTCGGCTCATGGCTGCACCTGTACGTCGAGTGTGGTCGGGCCGGGAATGGGCCGGGCCGCCATCACCGCTTCGATGTAGGCTTCCGGTGCCTGGAGGCTGGCCGCCGTGTCCTGGGTATAGCGCAGCAGCGGTTCGGCCCTGAAACTGAGGATGATACACAGGCCGAGCAGGATCACGATCGGCAGGCACTCGTAGCCGCGCAGTACCGGCGATGGGCGCTCTTCGGGCTTCCAGAAACGCTGGATGCCGACCCGGCCAAAGGCGATCAGCGAGGCCATGCCCGAGACAATGAGCAAGGCCACCAGCACCCAGCCTGCCACCGATAGCGGTTGTTCGGCGGGCATGCCCAGGCCTTGTGGATTGAACAGCGCGCTGATCAGGTTGAGCTTGCCAACGAACCCGGATAGCGGCGGCATGCCGATGATCAGCAGGGCGCAGGCGATGAAGCTCAGGCCAAGGAACGCCATGGTCCAGGGAATGATCTGGCCGATGACCACCTTCTGCTCGTCGTCGAGGTTGATGCCCTTGGGTGGGTGCAGCGACTCGAGCGGTGAAGGCATGGCGTCTTCTTCTTCATCCAGTGGCGCTTCGTTGGCCGAGCGCGAGCGCTCGACCAGTTCGGCCAGCAGGAACAGCGCGCACAGCGCCAGGGTCGAGTTGACCAGGTAGAACAGCGCGGCGCCCGTAAGCGCCGGCTGGGCGAAACCGACCGCGCCGAGCAAGGTGCCGGCGGAAACCAGGATGCTCAGTGCGGCCATGCGCTCCAGGCGCTGCGCGGCCAGTATCGACACCGCTGCCACGGCGAGGGTCGCCAGGCCGCCGTAGATCAGCCATTGCCCGCCAAAGTGCGCCGAGGCCCCTGCCTGCCCGGAGAACAGCAGGGTCCACAGGCGCAGCACGGCGTACAGGCCGACCTTGGTCATGATCGCAAACAGCGCCGCGACTGGCGCACTGGCCGAGGCGTAGGCGGGCACCAGCCAGAAATTCAGCGGCCAGATGCCGGCCTTGGCCAGGAAGGCCATGGCCAGGATCGCTGCACCTGCATGCAGCAGGCCACGGTCGGCTTCCGGCACCAGAGGGATTTTCAGGGCGAGGTCGGCCATGTTGAGGGTGCCGGTGACGCCATACAGCATCGCTGCCCCGACCAGGAACAGCGAGGAGGCGAACAGGTTTATGGCGATGTAGTGCAGCCCGGCACGCACCCTAGCACGGCCCGAACCATGCAGTAGCAGGCCGTAGGAGGCGGCCAGCAAGACTTCGAAGAACACGAACAGATTGAACAGGTCGGCGGTGAGGAAGGCGCCATACAGGCCCATCAGCTGAATCTGGAACAACGCGTGGAAGCTGGCGCCGGCGCCGTCCCAGCGGGCGCGGGCGAACAGCAGGGCGCTGATGCCGATGACACCCGTCAGGGTCAGCAGCAGTGCGGAAAGATGATCCACCACCAGCACGATGCCAAAGGGCGCGGGCCAGTTGCCTGGGAGGTAGACGCCGATCGATTCGGCCTGCCCCTGGGTGCGTACCCATAGCAGCAGGCTCACGGCGATGGCCAGGCCGGTGAAGGTCGAAAGCAGGTTCAGGCGCGCCTTGATCCGCCGATGCTTTTCGCCAAGCAGCAGCATCACTGCGGCAGTCAGCAGCGGTAGCAGGATAGGCGCGACGATCAGTTGACTCATGCCACTCATTCGTCACGCTCCCGGCCATCCACATGGTCGGTGCCGGTCAGGCCACGGGATGCCAGCAGCACTACCAGGAACAGTGCGGTCATGGCAAAGCTGATGACAATGGCGGTGAGCACCAGCGCCTGTGGCAGCGGATCGGTGTAGTGCAGCAGGTCCTGAGTCACGCCTTGCTTGATGATCGGCTCCTTGCCGATGAACAGGCTGCCCATGCTGAAGATGAACAGGTTGACCCCATACGACAGCAGGCACAGGCCCATGATCACCTGGTAGGTCCGAGGGCGCAGGATCAACCACACCCCCGAGGCGGCCAGTACACCGATGGCGACTGCGATGACTTCTTCCATCAGGCGGCTCCTGCTTGGCTGGATTTCGACGGGCTGCCCGGGCGGTAGGCGCGCACCGACTGGTGCGCGAGGGCGGTGAGGATCAGCAGGGTCGAGCCGACCACCACGGTGAACACGCCGATGTCGAAGAACAGCGCGCTGGCCACGTGCACATCGCCGAGCAGGGGCAGGTGCAGGTGGGCGGTATGGGTGGTGAGGAACGGATAGCCGAGCAGCATGGCGCCAGCCCCGGTCAGGGTTGCACAGAGTAGCCCGGTGCCCATCCAGCGCAGCGGCCGCAGGCTCATTTGCGCCTCGACCCACTGGGTGCCGGCCACCATGTACTGAAGGATGAACGCCACCGACATCACCAGGCCAGCGACGAAACCGCCGCCCGGTTGGTTATGGCCACGCATGAACAGGTACATCGATACCAGCAGGGCGATCGGCAGCAGCAGGCGCACCAGCACCGCCGGCACCATCATGAAGCCCAGAGCGGTGTCGGTGGCATGCCGCGGGTTGATCAGGTCGGTGACCACGTCCGGCGCCAGCTGACGCTGCTGCGCGGGTAACTGCATGCTCTCTTTCGGCGGGCGGAAGCGCCGCAGCAGGGCGAACACCGTCAGCGCCACGGCCACCAGCACGGTGATCTCGCCGAGGGTGTCGAAGCCGCGGAAATCCACCAGCATCACGTTGACCACGTTGGTGCCACCGCCTTGTGGCAGGGCGCGGCTGAGGTAGAACGAAGAGATGTCGTTGGGTGTCGGCCGGGTCAGCATGGAGTAGGACAGCACGGCCATGCCGCCGCCGACCAGTATCGCCAGCAGCAGGTCGCGCAGGCGGCGAACACGGGCACGGTCGAGGCTGCCAGGTAGCGGCGACACACCTTCGATCCGCCGTGGCAACCAGCGCAGGCCAAGCAGGATCAGCACCGTGGTGACCACTTCGACCACGAGTTGGGTCAGGGCCAGGTCAGGGGCGGAGAACCAGACGAAGGTGATGCAGGTCATCAGGCCGCAGACACCGACCATGATCAGCGCGGCCAGGCGATGGTACTTGGCCTGATAGGCAGCCCCGATGGCACAGGCGATAGCGATCAGCCACAGCGCGACGAACACCCCGGAGCCCGGGATCTTCGGCCGGTCACCCCAGCTCAGGCCGCTGTACAGCATCGGCGAGAGGCCGGCGATGAAGGCGGCCAGTACCAGCATGAACAGTTGCGACTGCAGGCGGCGGCTGGTCAGCAACCGCTCGATGCGCCGCGCCAGCAGCATCAGCCGGACCTGACCGTGTTCGAACAGGCGCTTGCCATTGAAGCGCTCGATCAGCGGTGGATAGGGGAAGCGCCCGAGACGCAGCTGGTTGCGCAACAGCAGGTAGAGCACGATACCGCCGCACATGGCCATCAGGCTCATGATCAGCGGGGCATTCCAGCCGTGCCAGATGGCCAGGCTGTATTCCGGCAGCGTGCCACCCACCACCGGCAGTGCAGCGGCGGCCAGCAGCGGGCCGACCGACTGGGCCGGGAAGATGCCCACTACCAGGCAGGTGAGTACCAGCAGTTCGACCGGTGCGCGCATCCAGCGAGGTGGTTCGTGCGGCGTGTGTGGCAGGTCCTCTGCCGTAGGCCCGAAAAATACATCGACAGTGAAGCGCAGGGCATAGGCGACGCTGAAGGTCCCGGCGAGGGTGGCGATCACCGGCAGGATCGCTTCGACCCAGGCGGTGGAGCTGATGAACACGGTTTCGGCGAAGAACATTTCCTTGGACAGGAAGCCGTTCATCAGCGGCACGCCGGCCATCGAGGCGCTGGCCACCATGGCCAGGGTCGCGGTATAGGGCACCAGGCGGACCAGGCCGCTCAGGCGGCGGATGTCACGGGTGCCGCTTTCATGGTCGATGATGCCGGCGGCCATGAACAACGAGGCCTTGAAGGTGGCGTGGTTGAGAATGTGGAACACGGCGGCGACCGCTGCCAGCGGGCTGTTGAGGCCCAGCAGCAGGGTGATCAGGCCCAGGTGGCTGATGGTCGAATAGGCCAGCAGGCCCTTGAGGTCGTTCTGGAACATCGCGGCGAAGGCGCCGAGCAACAGGGTAATGGCACCCGCGCCGCCCACTATCCAGAACCATTCTTCGGTGCCCGACAGCACTGGCCAGAGGCGTGCCAGCAGGAACACGCCGGCCTTGACCATGGTCGCCGAGTGCAGGTAGGCGGAAACCGGAGTGGGTGCTGCCATGGCATGGGGCAGCCAGAACTGGAAGGGGAATTGCGCACTCTTGCTCAATGCGCCGATCAGGACAAGGGGCAGCAACACCGGGTACAGGGCGTGCTGGCGGATGGTTTCGCCGGCAGCCAGGACCTTGTCCAGGTCGTAGCTGCCGACCACATGGCCAAGCAGCAGGGCCCCGACCAGCAGGCACAGGCCACCGGCCCCGGTGACCATCAAGGCCATGTAGGCGCCACGGCGGGCGTCGGCGCGGTGATGCCAGTAACCGATCAGCAGGAACGAGAACAGGCTGGTCAGTTCCCAGAAGAACACCAGCTGGATCAGGTTGCCGGAGATCACCAGGCCGAGCATGGCACCCATGAATGCCAGGAAGAAGGCGAAGAAGCGCGGCACCGGATCTTGCGGCGACATGTAGTACCGCGCATACAGCGACACCAGCGCGCCGATACCCAGTACCAGCAGAGAGAACAGCCAGGCGAAACCGTCCATGCGCAGGACCAGGTTCAGGCCCAGGCTGGGCAGCCACAGCAGTTCTTCGCGGATAACCCCGCCATCGACAACCTGAGGGTACAGCAGTGCTACCTGGACGGTGCCGACCAGGGCCACGAGCCCAGCCAGGATGGACTCGGCGTTACGTGCGTTGTGCGGCAGCGCAGCTGCCAGGCAACTGCCCAGGAACGGCAGAAGCAGTAGCACTATCAATGACATAGCGTTCTATTCTGGAAAGGTTTGCAAGGATCATACGTGCCGGGCCGTTGATCACCAACACGCAAGCTGTCGCAGAATCCTACAAAAGCGCTGTGACAAGCTGTTTTTTTATAACAGTTTTTTACACAGCATAGACGCTGCCGGGCGCTTCACAGGCCGGCTTCAGTTTCGCGCGGGGCTGGCGCCTCGAGGGCATCGCTGCTTTCACGGCTGCGCCGGATCTTCAGTTCGCTCACCACCACGGCAATGACGATCAGCAACCCGCCGATCAGTGCGATGCCTGGCAAGCGCTCGCCAGCGATGCGCCCAACGATGCCGGCCCACACCGGCTCGCCCGCGTAGATCAGCGTGGCGCGGGTGGGTGAAACCGACTTCTGTGCCCAGTTCATCGCCACCTGGATCACCGCGCTCATGGCGCCAAGGCCCAACGCGCTGAGCAACAGCAACCAGGAAAAGTCGGGCAGACGCTCCTGGGTCGGCACGATCATCAGAAACGCCAGCAGCGAAGCGGTCGCCAACTGCACCACGGTGACCCGGCGCACATCGACCTGGCCGGCGAAGCGGCTGATCAGGATGATCTCGGCGGCGATGGCCACGGCGCTCACCAGGGTCACCACTTCTCCTTCGCTGAAGTGCAGCGCGCCGCCTTCCGGGCCGGCCAGCAGCATCAGGCCGACGAACGCCAGGCAGATGCCGATGCTCGGCATCAGCCCTGGGCGGCGGCCCAGCACCAGCCATTGGAGCAATGGCACGAACGGCACATAAAGCGCCGTGATGAAGGCCGACTGGCTGCTGCTGATGGTTTGCAAGCCCATGGTCTGCAGGCCGTAGCCCAGCATGATGGAGACGCCGATCAGCACGCCGGCTTTCAATTCGGTGAAGGTCAGGCCGGACAATGCACGCGCCGATGCCAGGCCGACGAACAGCGCCGCTGCGGCGAAGCGCAGGCCGACGAAGAACATCGGGCCGCTCACGGTCATGACGTTGTGCACCAGCAGGAAGGTACCGCCCCACAGCATGGTGATGAACACCAGCACCATTTCGGCCTTACTCAGGCGAAAAGAGACTGCGGTTTGTGGGCTGCTGGTCGGTCGGCTCATGGTCTTGCGCACTCGGAGGGAGCGGCGCACAATCGCCGCAAAGTGGGCAGTATACTGCGCAAATTCGTACAAGTGAGCAATATAGTGCACAAAGATTCCACGCACCGTGCCTCGGTGCTGCAGCATGTCAGCCTTAATGTCCGCAGCCTGCGCAATGCGACCGGGCTGAGCCAGAGCGCCCTGGCCGAACGCTCAGGGGTCAGCCGGCGAATGCTCGTGGCGATCGAGGCGGGCGAGAAGAATGTGAGCCTGACGACCCTCGACCTGATTGCCGAAGCCCTGGGTGTCGCCTTCAGCACCCTGATCCAGGCTCCCGGTCAGCGCGACCCCAGCCGCATCGACGAACTGGCCTGGACGGGCAGGCACCCGCAGAGCAAGGCCGTGCTGCTGGCCAGCAGCAGTGCCCGGCGCGAAGTGGAAATCTGGGAATGGACCCTCGCGCCTGGCGAGTGCTACACCAGCGAAGCCGATGCCGAGGGCTGGAGTGAGCAGATCTATGTGGCCGAAGGCCAGTTGACGCTGATTATCGAAGGCGCCGAGCACTGTCTGCAGGCCGGGCAGTTCCATGTGTTCCCCAGCAACTGCCGCTATGCCTATCGCAATGATGGGACAGTGCCCGTGCGCTTTGTGCGTAATGTGGTGATCTGATGCCTTTGAAGGTCAACCGTTGAGCAATTCGTCGGTCTTCACCACCTTGGCATAGGCGAACGCCAACGCCGCCATGGCCGAGTCGTGCACATGGGCGGCCGGTACCTGCTTGCCCTCGAACTCCAGCGGCAAGGTGGCGCAGGCATCGTGGGCCACGGTGACGTCGAAGCCGAAGTCGGCGGCGGCGCGGGAGGCGGCATCGATGCACATGTGGCTCATGCTGCCGACGATGGTCACAGCCTTGACCTGATGCCGGTCCAGCGTCTGCTTGAGATCGGTACCGAGGAACGCGTTGACCTTGTGCTTGAGCACGACCGGCTCGCCTGCTGCAGGGGCCACCTTGTCGTGGATGGCTGCGCCCTCGGAGCCAGGCGCGAAGAACGGCGCATCGGCGCTCTCGAACTCATGCTTCACATGCACCACCAGATCACCCTTGGCGCGCGCTGCAGCGAGCAGGCGTGCGGCGTTGTCAGCTGCCTGGTCGGCCCCCTCGAGGGCCCATTTGCCGCCGGGGAAATAGTCGTTCTGGATGTCGATGATGATCAGGGCCTGCTTGCTCATGCTGCCTCCTGTGGCAGTAGTCGTTGGATGACGATAGTTATAGGCTGTGGGCATCGACTTGAGGATTGGCGCGATCGACACAATGACGGCAAAAACTGACAGCCCCGGCATCCTGGAGATCGGCCTGCTGCACTACCCGGGCGCGCAGCGCGCGGCGTTGCATGGCCTGGGCGACGTGTTCAGCGTGGCCAATCGCATGGTCGCCGAGCTGGGCGCCGTCGGGCTGCCGCAGATCCGGGTCAGCCACTGGCAGCTCGATGAGGCAGGGCTGTTGCAGCGTATTGAGGACGGCCTGGGCGCGGCGAGCCAGCCGCTGCGTGTGTTGATCATCCCGCCGAGCCTGGAGGCGACCCCACCCCCGGACCTGCTCGAACGTCACCGGCAGCCGTTGTGCCAATGGCATGGCCAAGGCACGGTGATGGCGTCGGTGTGTATCGGCGTGTTCTTCATCGCCGCCAGTGGCCTGCTCGATGGGCGGGCAGCCAGTTCTCACTGGAATTACGCACAAACCCTTGCCGAGCGTTACCCCAAGGTCCATGTGGAGGCCAATCTGCCGCTGCTGGATGACGGCGACATCATCACCTCCGCTGGGCTGATGGCATGGACCGAACTGGGGTTGCGCCTGCTGGAGCGCTATCTCGGCGCGTCGGTGGCCTGGGAGACTGCGCGCTACCTGTCCGTCGAGCCGGTCAGCAGGCCATTGCCGGGGTCGCTGTTCAGCCCGCGCCTGGATCATGGCGACGAGGCGGTGCTGAAAGTTCAGCACTGGTTGCAGGCAGCGGGTGCGCAAGACGCCGACCTCGCCGGCATGGCCACTTGTGCCGGGCTAGAGGTGCGCACATTCCTCCGGCGCTTTCGTGCGGCCACCGGCCTGAAGCCTACCGAGTACTGCCAGCAAGTAAAGGTGGGGCGCGCCTGCCGAATGCTGGAGTTGACCCGGCGCACGGTCGAGCAGATTGCCTGGGGGGTCGGTTATCAGGACCCGGGGGCGTTTCGCAAGGTGTTCCAGCGCATTACCGGGCTGACGCCCAGCGAGTATCGGCAGCGCCTGGCCTTGCCTGGCTCAGGGTAGATGCGGCCCCGGCCCCTCATCAGCCAGATGATCCTGGCGATTGCGCAGCGGGCATTCCTTCAGCGACATGCAACCGCAGCCGATGCAGCCGTCGAGCTGGTCGCGCAGCCTGACCATTTCATCGATCCGGTGGTTCAGATCCTCACGCCAGCGTGCCGATAGGCGCCGCCAGTCTTCGGCGGTCGGGGTGTGGTCGTTGGGCAGGGTGGCCAGCGCCGAGGCAATCTCGGCCAGCGCAATGCCCAGGCGCTGGGCCATCTTGATCACCGCGACCCGGCGCAGCATTGCCCTTGGGTAGCGCCTTTGGTTACCCGCATTACGGGTGCTCTGGATCAGGCCCTTGGTTTCGTAGAAATGCAATGCAGTCACCGCCACGCCGCTGCGCGCGGCCAACTGGCCAACGCTGAGCAGTTTTTCCGCGGCAGTGGGAGATGGCTTGGGCATGGGAAAAACGCTTGACCTTGAGTTAACTGGAGGTTTTACCCTGCTGGCGATTCCGAATCAAGCACTCGCAGCAAGGAGACACGCGATGACTGCCACCCCGCATTCCCTATGGTTCACCCAGATGATCGAATATGAAGTGCCCGTTTCCCGCCAGGTGGCACTGGCGGAGGCACTGGTTGCGCGCAGCGAGGAGTTGGCTGCGCGATGCCAAGGTTTGCAAAGCGTCAGCATCCAGGCCAGTGACGATGGCAGCCGGGTCTTGCAATACCTGCAATGGCAATCACGCCAGGCCTGGAAGGTGGCGGCGGAGTGTTTTGCCGAGGAGCCCTTTTTCGAACTGCTTAGCCGCCATCAGGCGCGTGGTGTCAACTTTTCCGCGTATCAGGCGATGCGCAGCCTGATACGCGGGGCTGATGGCGGGCTGCATTGCCAGGTTGGCGACCTTCAGGCGTACCAGGGGGCGTAGTGCGGGTAGCGGTCCAGGCGTGCGCCGATCACCATCTCGCTGACCCACGCGGCCAGGATCGAGCTGTAGGCCTTCTGGCTTTGCTCACTCGATAGGGCGTGATCGGCACCGTCGACGATGCGATGGGTCAGCGAATGAGCGCTGACGAATGCCGAGCGGTAGCTCATCAGTGTGGCGTGGGGCACGTAGTCATCCTGCTCCGATTCGACCAGCAGCACATCTCCGGAAAACTCGGCACAGGCCGCCAGCGCACGGTTGTCGGAAGGGCCGAGCAGGCGCATGCGGTAATCGTTCAGGCGCTGGCGATCGAGCGCCTGTTTGGGCATGTTCCATTCGTCATCCCAGTACATCGCTGGCACGCGCAACGCCAGCCATTTCACCGGCCGCTGCAAGGTCAGCAAGGTGGCCAGATAGCCACCGTAGCTGCTGCCAATGATGGCGATGGCACTGCTGTCCACCGCCGGGTGACTGACCAGCCGATCGTAGGCAGCCAGCAGGTCCTGGAGATTCTGCTCGCGGGTGACGGTCAGGCGCTGGCTTTCGGTTTTCGCGTGGCCGCGCAGGTCGAAGGTCATGCACACGCAGCCCAGGCCAGTGATGTGCCGAGCGCGTGCCAGGTCGCGCTGCTGGCTGCCGCCCCAGCCGTGGACGAAGAGAATGCCGGGCATCTTGCTGCCGGGGCTGACCAGCGTGCCGACGATGCTGTCATCCTCGACCTGCAGTTCCACGGTTTCACTCTGAATGCTCATGCCGGCGAATCCGCGCGTATTTGCTGAGTTGTCCGAGTTCACTGTCGTTTCCTTGATAGAAGAGGGTGGCGTCAGCGGGCAAGTCGGGCGTGCCGAACACTTCATGGGTGGAGGCGCATACCCGCTGCAGTGCCGGGTCGTCGGCAAATGCCTGCAGTGCCAGGAGCTCTGCGCTGCTGGCTCCCCCCAGACGCCAGGATTGTTCGAGCACGCCACTGCGCAGATGGCCGTCGGCCGTAGTGCCGCGAGCGATGTCGTAGTTGCGCCGCGATGCGATGAAACCTGGGAAGTGCTGCTCGGCGGCTTGTTCGTAGGCCATGGCCTGGTTGATCGCAAGGCGCAGGTGATCTTCCAGAGCCAGCTGCAGCAGGGCAGGGTAGTCACCCCGCACCACGACCAGTTCGGAGCCACCGTAGACCTCGGTACCTTGGTGGTCACGGGTCAGTTGCTGGGTGCCGTGATAGCTGCAGGTCAGGCCGCCGACGCGGACCTGGCCAACGCTGAAGGTCTCGACATTGGCCAGATCTTCTTCCAGCACCAGGCCCCAGAGGGCCAGGTCCCGTTCATCGACGTTGGTCAGGAGCGGGTCCAGTTGATCCGCATCGGTGATGACGTGCTGGCCCCGGCCCGCACTGGCCAGCACCGGCTTGATGCGCACCGGGCCATCAAGCAGCAGCAACTGGGCGGCGCGCCGGGCATCGGCCTTGCTGAAAACGGTGTAGCCGCGGAGCAGTGCGTCGCTTGCCTGACGAGCGAAGGCATCGGTCCAGCCCGGCGGGAATTGGGCATTGGCCGGTAGCGGGTGGGAAATGGCCTTGGTAGCCATGTAAGGGTGGCTGACCAGTCCGCCGAACAGGTCCTGCTCGCTGCGAATGCCCATGGCGGCATAACGTTCGGGGCCGACCAGGGTTTCGGTAGGCAAGTAATAGTAGTGCGTGTCTTTGTTGGCCGGTACGTCGGGCAGCACGGCATGACAACCCAGCAACCGGGCCAACCGGTCAGCCAGGTTCAGGTGCACGGCATGTTCGTGTTCCGGGGTGTGCTGGCGGGTGTCTAGCAATACCACGGCGGTCTTCGGGTGACGGGCACTGGGCATGGGCACCTGCCTGTGTGCAATGAATGTACAGGTTGTGAAGCCCCAGTCAGCGGTAAGTTCAGCTGGAAGTGACTGATGGTCCCGGCCTGGTTGCAGAAAGCGTCTGGTCTGCAGGTGGTTGGATGGGCATAGCCTGCCGTGAGTCGGCCGCGGCGATTGCGGCACCGTGGCAGCTGTTCCATTATTCTCAACCTGGAATAACCCCGATGTGACCGCAGGAGTGCGCATGAACCTTCAGACCACGATTGAGCAAAGTGTGCCGGAGCGCTTGGCGCGTGTGCGTGCAGTGATGGCCCGGGAGGGGGTCGATGCCCTGCTGGTGCCGTCGGCCGACCCGCACCTTTCCGAGTATTTGCCCGGCTACTGGCAGGGGCGTCGGTGGCTGTCGGGTTTTGATGGTTCGGTAGGCACGCTGGTGGTTACCGCCGACTTTGCCGGTGTGTGGGCTGACAGCCGTTACTGGGAACAAGCCGAGAAAGAGCTGGCCGGTAGCGGCATCGTCTTGATGAAGCTTCTGCCGGGCAAGCCGGGTGCGCTGGAATGGCTGGGTGACAATGTTCGGTTCAAAGGTACTGTAGCCGTAGATGGTGCAGTCATGGCGCTGGCTTCGGCCCGCCAGCTCGAAGAGCGGCTCAAGGCCCGCGAGGCGCACCTGGCAACCGATCGGGACTTGCTCGCCGAGGTGTGGGAAGGCCGCCCGGCGCTGCCTGCCAACCCGATCTATCAGCACCTGCCGCCCTACGCCACGGTCAGCCGGGCCGAGAAGCTTCGCCAGCTGCGGGCAACGCTGCAGGAAAAGGGCGCTGATTGGCACTTCATCGCGACGCTGGACGACATCGCCTGGCTGTTCAACCTGCGCGGCAGTGATGTGTCCTACAACCCGGTCTTCGTGTCCTTTGCATTGGTCGGCAAGGACCAGGCGATGCTGTTCGTCGGCGCCGGAAAGCTCGATGAGCACTTGCGCCATGTACTTGAGGTCGACGGCATCGAGGTGCGCGATTACAGCAAGGTTGCGCAGGCGTTGGCTGAACTGGCCCCGCATAGCCGACTGCTGGTCGACCCGGCTCGCGTGACCTGTGGCTTGCTGAAGCATCTGGATGCCCAGGTTCAGCTGATCGAAGGGCTGAACCCGACCACCCTGAGCAAATCACGCAAAGGTGAAGAGGAGCTGGTGCACATCCGCCAGGTCATGGAGCAGGATGGCGCGGCCTTGTGCGAATTCTTCGCCTGGTTTGAGGCGCATCAGGGCCAGGAGGCCATCACCGAACTGACGGTCGATGAGCAGTTGAGCGCTGCGCGTGCTCGTCGACCAGGTTTCGTCTCGCTGAGCTTTTCGACCATTGCGGCGTTCAACGGCAATGGCGCGATGCCGCATTACCGCGCTACCGAGGAATCCCACGCGGTCATCGAAGGTGATGGCCTGCTGCTGATCGATTCCGGGGGGCAGTATCTGGGCGGCACCACCGACATCACCCGGATGGTTCCGGTGGGCACGCCGAGCGTGGAGCAGAAGCAGGATTGCACGCGCGTTCTCAAAGGCATGATCGCCTTGTCGCGTGCCAGCTTTCCGCGGGGCATCCTGTCACCTTTGCTCGATGCCATTGCACGGGCGCCGATCTGGGCAGACCAGGTGGACTATGGTCACGGTACCGGGCATGGCGTTGGCTACTTCATGAACGTGCACGAAGGTCCCCAGGTGATTGCCTACCAGGCGGCAACCTCGCCTCAGACGGCAATGCAGGTGGGCATGATCAGCTCGATCGAGCCGGGGACCTACCGGCCGGGCGCCTGGGGTGTGCGCATCGAGAACCTGGTGGCGAACCGCGAGGCGGGCAAGAGCGCGTTCGGTGAGTTCCTATGCTTCGAGACGCTGACGCTCTGCCCTATCGACACGCGCTGCTTGCTTCCCGAAATGCTGACCAATGAAGAGCGGGATTGGTTGAACCAGTATCACGCCACGGTACACGAGCGCTTGGCTCCCTTGCTGCAAGGTGCTGCGCTGGATTGGCTGAAGGCGCGCACGGCGCCGCTTTGACGGATGCTGGCAATCGGTAAATAAAAGAAGGGCAGCTCGCAGGCTGCCCTTCTTTTATTTACAGATGACGATCATGCTGCGGCTGGTGTAGCCGGCCGGGTTGATGCCGAACAGGTAGTCCCCGGGCTCCTCGTCGGTGTCTCCGGAGCGGGCGATCACCTTGTAACCGCGCGTGCTGCAGGAAGTGGCCGCTTTGCTGTAGCACTTGTCCCACGACGAAGACAGGCCAGAGCAATTGATATGCAGGCCTTTCTTCCCCTTTTTGACCTCAGTCTTGGCCGTTGCGGCGCATCCGGCCATGGCCAAGACGGCCAGGATGAGCAAAATACGTTTCATTCCTGTCCTTAAATGCTTGGGCCGAACAGCTGTCGGGCCCAGTCGTTATCGCTTCGGTCTTCCTGAATCTTCCTCGGCTTCCGTGTCCGCTCAAGTAGATAGCGTAAAGATTATGATTTTGTGACAGCTTAATCAGCGAGGCGAGCGGGGACAATCATTAATCTTGTCTCAAATGAAAATACTTCTCAAATCAGTCTGCTGCAACTGCAGGGCTTGCCTCACGGCGCATGGACAATGTCGCGCCTGCGGAGGCTGCGATGATCGCAAGAATGGCCAGCCACTGGGTGGTGCTGAGTACCTCGCCGAGGAATAGCAGGCCTGACAGCGCGCCAATCGCCGGTTCGATACTCATCAGCGTGCCGAAGGTCCGGGCTGGCATGCGGGTCAGGGCGACCATTTCCAGGCTGTAGGGCAGGGCGGTCGAAAGCACGGCGACACCCAGTGCTAGAGGGATAACGGCAGGGGTGAGCAGCGCACTACCGGCATGTACGATGCCGACAGGCGCGACAAACAGCGCCGCGACCACTACGCCGAGGGCCGCACTCTGGATGCCATGCTCGGCGCCGGCACGTTGGCCAAACAGAATGTACAGTGCCCAGCACACACCCGCGCCCAGTGCATAGGCCGCACCCTGCAGGTCCAACGGCTGACCAGCGTGCCCGACCGGCAGCAGCAACAACAGGCCCGCGACGGCCAGGGCAATCCACACGAAGTCCAGCGCACGGCGCGAGGCAAACAGCGCTACTGCCAGGGGGCCGGTGAACTCCAGGGCGACAGCGATGCCCAGCGGTGTGGTCTGCAGGGACATATAGAAGAGGAAGTTCATGCCGCCCAGTGACATGCCGTAGATCACCACGTTGCGCAGGGTGCTGGCGGTCAGGCGTACCCGCCATGGCCGCAGGATCAGCAGCATGATGATGCTGGCGAAGATCAGGCGCAGGGTGGTGGTGCCTTGAGCGCCAATGATAGGGAACATGCTTTTGGCCAATGAGG
Organism: Pseudomonas urethralis; assembly: GCF_021602465.1. Taxonomy (NCBI): domain Bacteria; kingdom Pseudomonadati; phylum Pseudomonadota; class Gammaproteobacteria; order Pseudomonadales; family Pseudomonadaceae; genus Pseudomonas; species Pseudomonas urethralis. Next base: position 1,439 of record NZ_BQIJ01000001.1, on the reverse strand, counting down.
CGCCGGACTGGATCGAGGCCATGGCAATCAGCAGCAGGCCGATCGGGAAGAGGGTGGCGGCCAGGCTGCGGGGCTGGGTGTTCATTTCTGCGCGGCTATCCTTGGGAGGTATGCGGGGGTGTGCAATATAGTGCGCAATTGCTTGGGTGGGGTGCAAGGCGCATCGCGGATAAATACGCTCCCCTAGTCATGCCCTGGGCAGGCAACACTGGCGTGACAGGTTCGGCACGTTGCAACAAATCGTAGGAGCGGATTTATCCGCGATGCGCCGCGCGGGCGGCACTCGGTCTCCCAGGCGATGAATGCGTTGTGGCGAGCACCTGCTGGCCCTGACACGGTGTCTCCTCCATTATTTCAATTTCTTGAAATTAAAGGTTGACGGGGTCTCGAATCCCCTTATAATGCGCCCCACTTCCAGCGACATCGGAACGACAAACTCCTTGAAATTCAACGAGTTAGGTAGTTGCGGCGAGGTTGGGAGCGCTTCGATCGAATGATCGATGGCGGTTGAGATGAAGGTTGACAGCGGTTTTAAACGCTGTATTATTCGCCTCCCGCTACGAGAGATCGCAGCGAGTCAAGTGTTTGAAGCTAAACGAGTTTCTCGCAAAAAACTTCAAAATAAACGCTTGACAGCAAATGAGGAAAGCGTAGAATGCGCGCCTCGGTTGAGACGAAACGCTCTTGGCCAAACGCTCTTTAACAAATCGAATCAAGCAATTCGTGTGGGTGCTTGTGAGTACGGACTGATAGTCACAAAGATTATCAGCATCACAAGTGGCCATGCGAGAAATCACATAGTCATTTGAGATTGCTGAGCCAAGTTTAGGGTTTCTTAAAAACCCAAGCAGTATTGAACTGAAGAGTTTGATCATGGCTCAGATTGAACGCTGGCGGCAGGCCTAACACATGCAAGTCGAGCGGATGACGGGAGCTTGCTCCTTGATTCAGCGGCGGACGGGTGAGTAATGCCTAGGAATCTGCCTGGTAGTGGGGGACAACGTTTCGAAAGGAACGCTAATACCGCATACGTCCTACGGGAGAAAGCAGGGGACCTTCGGGCCTTGCGCTATCAGATGAGCCTAGGTCGGATTAGCTAGTTGGTGGGGTAATGGCTCACCAAGGCGACGATCCGTAACTGGTCTGAGAGGATGATCAGTCACACTGGAACTGAGACACGGTCCAGACTCCTACGGGAGGCAGCAGTGGGGAATATTGGACAATGGGCGAAAGCCTGATCCAGCCATGCCGCGTGTGTGAAGAAGGTCTTCGGATTGTAAAGCACTTTAAGTTGGGAGGAAGGGCAGTAAGCTAATACCTTGCTGTTTTGACGTTACCGACAGAATAAGCACCGGCTAACTCTGTGCCAGCAGCCGCGGTAATACAGAGGGTGCAAGCGTTAATCGGAATTACTGGGCGTAAAGCGCGCGTAGGTGGTT